>NZ_AVPI01000034.1 GCF_000768675.1 Knoellia flava TL1
CAACCCAAGACGTTCCGAGACCGCCAGCACTCGGACGCCGAGCCGGTCCCAGCGTCAGAGGCGGGCGGCCAGCTCGGTGCCCTGGCGGATCGCGCGCTTGGCGTCGAGCTCGGCGGCGACGTCGGCCCCGCCGATGACGTGGACCGGCAGCCCGGACCCGGCGAGCTCGTCGGCAAGCGTGCGGACGGACTCCTGCCCGGCGCAGAGCACGACGCTGTCGACGGGGATGACCCGCGTCGTGCGCGGCCCGTCGCCCCCACCCTCGGGCGCGAACGACACGTGCAGTCCGTCGTCGTCGATGAGGTCGTAGGACACACCGGTGACCTGCTCGACGCCCTTGGCCTTGAGCGATGCACGGTGCACCCACCCGGTCGTCTTGCCCAGCCCCTTGCCGATGCCGGACGCCTTGCGCTGGAGCAGGACGACCTCGTGCTTCGCCGTCTCGACGCGCGGCTTCGTCAGCCCGCCTCGCGACTCGGCCGGGTCGCCGACGCCCCATTCGGCGCGCCACAGGTCGAGGTCGAGCGTCGCCGACGGCTGCGCCGTGAGGAACTCGGAGACGTCCACGCCGATGCCACCGGCGCCGATGACGGCGACCCGGGCTCCGGGCTCGCGCTCGCCCCTCACCAGCTCGGCGTACGTCATCACCGACGGGTGGTCGACGCCCGGGATCGCGGGCACCCGCGGCTCCACTCCGGTCGCGACGACGACGTCGTCGAACCCACCCTCGCGCAGCTCGCCGGCCGTCACGGCCTGGCCCAGGTGGAGCCGGACGCCGGTCAGCTCGAGCCGGCGCCGGAAGTAGCGGATCGACTCCGAGAACTCCTCCTTGCCCGGGATGCGCTGGGCGATGGCGAACTGGCCGCCGATGTCGTCCCGCGCTTCGAAGAGGTCGACCGAGTGCCCGCGCTCGGCCAGCGCCGTGGCACACGCCAGCCCAGCCGGGCCGGCGCCGACGACGGCGACCTTCCTCGCCGAGCGGGTCGGCCCGAGGACCAGCTCGGTCTCGTAGACCGCGCGCGGGTTGAGCAGGCAGGTCGCGCGCTGCTTCCTGAACGTGTGGTCGAGACAGGCCTGGTTGCACGCGATGCACGTGTTGATCTCGTCGACCCGCGACTCGGCGGTCTTGCGCACCCACTCCGGGTCGGCGAGGAACGGCCGGGCCAGCGACACGAGGTCGGCGTCGCCCGCCCCGAGGATGCCCTCGGCCACCTCGGGCATGTTGATCCGGTTCGTCGCGATGACCGGCAGCGAGGTCTCGGCCTTGAGGCGACCGGCATACGAGGCGAAGGCGGCGCGGGGCACGGAGGTGACGATCGTCGGGACGCGGGCCTCGTGCCAGCCGATGCCGAGGTTGAGCACCGAGGCACCCGCCGCCTCGACCTCGCGGGCGAGCGCCGCCACCTCGTCCCACGTCTGGCCGTCGGGCACGAGGTCGACCGCGGAGATGCGGTAGATGACGAGGAAGTCGGGGCCGACCTCCTCGCGGATGCGCCGCACGACCTCGACCGCGAACCGGCGGCGCTTCTCGGGCGTGCCGCCCCACGCGTCGGTGCGGTGGTTGGTGCGGGGCGCGAGGAACTGGTTGATGAGGTAGCCCTCGGACCCCATGACCTCGACGCCGTCGTAGCCGGCCTTGCGGGCGAGCCGGGCCGAGCGCACGAACGCGGCGATGGTCCGCTCGACCCCGCGCGCCGACAGCGCACGCGGGCGGAACTTCGAGATGGGGCTCTTGATCGCCGACGGCGCGACGCACCACGGGGTGTAGGCGTACCGGCCGGCGTGGAGCAGCTGGAGCGCGACCCGGCCGCCCTCGGCATGGACGGCGTCGGTGATGACACGGTGGCGTCGGGCCTCGCGGCGCGTCGTGAGCTTGGACGCGAGCGGCATCAGGGTGCCCTCGATGTTGGGCGCGAACCCGCCGGTGACGATGAGCGCCGCTCCCCCTCGCGCCCGCTCGGCGAAGAAGGCCGCGAGCTTGGGGAAGTCGCGCGCCCTGTCCTCGAGCCCGGTGTGCATCGACCCCATGACGACCCGGTTCGGGAGGGTGAGGTGACCGAGGTCGAGGGGCTCGAGGAGGTGCGGGAAGGCGTTCACTACTCGAGGGTAGGGAACGGCTCGCCGGGCGCCTACCGCTCCCGTCTGTGGCGTTGCTCTCGATGTGCGAAAGGCGGGGTATGCCGGGTGCTCGAGCTCCCGGCAACCCCGCCTTGCGACGTGGCTCGGTGGTGAAAGTCAGTCGACGAGGTGACCCAGGAGGTCGGCCCGGGTCAGGACGCCGACCGGCTTGCCGTCGTCGATGACGAGGAGGGCATCAGCCGTCTCGAGCTCGTGCCGGGCGGTGGCGACGGGCTCACCGGCACCGACGAGCGGGAGACCCTTGCCCATGTGCTTCTCGACCGAGTCGTGCAGGGTCGCCTTGCCGACGAAGAGCAGCTCGAGCAGCTCGCGCTCGCTCACCGAGCCCGCGACCTCGCCGGTCATGACGGGCGGCTCCGCCTTGACGACCGGCATCTGCGAGACGCCGTACTCGCGAAGGATCTCGATGGCGTCGCGGATCGTCTCGTTGGGGTGGGTGTGCACGAGATCCGGCAGGTCGCCGGTCTTCGCGCGCAGGACCTTGCCGACAGTGGCGTCGGCGTCGGAGTCCATGAAGCCGTAGGAGCTCATCCAGTCGTCGCTGAAGATCTTCGACATGTAGCCACGGCCGGAGTCCGGCAGCAGGACGACCACGGTCGCCTCGGCTGGCAGGTCCTTGGCGACCTCGAGCGCGGCGACGACCGCCATGCCGCACGAGCCGCCGACGAGCAGCCCCTCCTCGCGGGCAAGGCGACGGGTCATGGCGAAGGAGTCGGCGTCGGAGACGGCGACGATGCGGTCGACGACCTTCGGGTCGTAGGCGGTCGGCCAGAAGTCCTCGCCGACGCCCTCGACGAGGTAGGGGCGACCGGTGCCGCCGGAGTAGACCGAGCCCTCGGGGTCGGCGCCGATGATCTCGACGCGTCCGCCCTCACGTCCCTCGCTCTGCTCGCGCAGGTAGCGGCCGGTGCCGGTGATCGTGCCGCCGGTGCCGACGCCCGCGACGAAGTGGGTGAGCAGGCCCTCGGTGTCGCGCCAGATCTCGGGACCGGTGGTCTCGTAGTGCGACGCCGGGCCGTTCTGGTTGGCGTACTGGTTGGGCTTCCACGCGCCGGGCGTCTCGCGGACAAGTCGGTCGGAGGTCTCGTAGTAGGAGTCCGGGTGGTCGGGAGCGACGGCGGTCGGGCACACGACGACCTCGGCGCCGTAGGCCTTGAGGACGTTGCGCTTGTCCTCGCTCACCTTGTCGGGGCACACGAAGATGCACTTGTAGCCCTTGCGCTGAGCCACGAGCGCGAGGCCGACGCCGGTGTTGCCGCTCGTCGGCTCGACGATCGTGCCGCCGGGCTTGAGCTCGCCGGAGGCCTCCGCGGCCTCGACCATCTTGAGGGCGATGCGGTCCTTCACGGAGCCGCCGGGGTTCATGTACTCGACCTTCGCCAGGACCGTCGCGGCGATGCCGTCGGTGACGGAGTTCAGCTTCACGAGCGGGGTGTTGCCCACGAGGTCGACGATGTGCTCGGCATACTTCATGCCCCCATCCTCCCATCCTTGCGCCGCGATGCCCGACGGTGACGAACAGGCCTCGGTATGCCGGGACCTTCCGCGTGCGTCGCACCCGTCGGTTAGCGTTGACGGACAGTCGAAGGAGGGCGAGCGGACGGTCATGGGACGCGCACGGCGAGCACGCAAGATCGCATCCACCGCGGCATACGGGGGTGGTGGCCTCGCTGCGGCCAGCGCCGCCCTCGGGGCGGTGGGCTACGCCGTCATCAAGGGCGAGGCGCTGCTCGCCCGCCGCATCGTCGGCACGCCGTTCGACTCCTCCCCCGACGACGACGGCACCTACGGCGCCGGCCCGGGGGAGCCGATCGAGATCCTCGTGCTCGGCGACTCGAGCGCGGCGGGCATGGGGGCCAAGCACCCGCACGAGACCGTCGGCGGGATCGTCGCCAACGGCGTGAGCGCCCTCATGGGCCGGCGCGTGCACCTCACGAACTGCGCGGTCGTCGGCGCCGAGTCGAGCGACCTCGAGCGCCAGCTGGCGCAGGGCCTCGAGTCGGTGACCCCCGACGTCGTCGTCATCATGATCGGCGCCAACGACGTCACCCACCGGATCGACCGGGCGACGGCGGTGCGCCACCTCGAGCTCACCGTGCGCCGGATCCGGGCCCTCGGAAGCGAGGTCGTCGTCGGCACCTGCCCCGACCTGGGGACCATCGAGCCGCTCGCGCAGCCGCTGCGCCTGCTCGCCCGACGGTGGAGCCGCGACCTCGCCGCCGCACAGACGATCGCGGTCGTGGAGGCCGGCGGTCGCACCGTGTCGCTCGGTGACCTGCTCGGCAAGGAGTTCGCCGCCTCACCGCGCGAGATGTTCAGCGAGGATCGGTTCCACCCGTCGGCCGCCGGCTACGCCAGGGCGGCTGCGGCTCTGTTGCCGTCGGTCTGCGCGGCGCTCGGGGTGTGGGGTCACGACACCGCGGACCGTGCACCCGAGGCGCGTCGCGGCGAGGGCGTCGGGCCCGTGGCGGTGGCTGCCGGCCAGGCCGTCAAGGACGCCGGCACCGAGGTCTCCCCGACCGAGGTCGGTGGCCAGGCCCGGGGCCCGCGGGGTCGCTGGGCCGTGCTCCTGCGACGGCGCCACGACGCCGTGCCGTCGGCGCGGAACCCGCAGCCGGACCCGTCGGACGGTGCCGCGGCTGCAGCCTCAGGGGAGGGTGCGGCGGAGGTCGGCAAGCCGGTCGGCGAGCTCGGGGACCCCCGCTGAGGCGGCGTCCCACACGAGGACCCTCAGCTGGTCGATGAGCACGGCGGGCCCGAGCTCGGGCACCGGCCGGCCGGCGGTCGCGTCGGCGAGGTCCTGGACGACCTCGCGGACGGCCGGGGATGCGGCGAGCGCGTGGTCCGCGGGCAGCTCACGCCACCTGCGGACCACGCGCTCGAGCTCCCGGCTCACGTCATCGGGAAGACGGTGCATCGTCGTCAGAGGTCACTCACGCATGCGGGCGAAGAGGCGCAGGAACTCGATGTAGAGCCACACGACGGTGACGATGAGGCCGTGCGCGAGGAGCCAGCTGTACTTCTGCGGGGCGCCGGTCGCGATGGCGCGGTCGATCATGTCGAAGTCGAGCGCGAGAGTCACCGAGGCGAGGCCGACGGCGAAGAGCGAGATGAGGATGCCCGGCGTGCCGCCGACGAACCCGATCTCGGAGCTGGAGCTGGAGACGAGGAGAGGCAGGACCAGGTAGTTGATGAGAGCGAAGATCGCGTAGCCGATGACCATCATCGTGACGATCCGGCGGAACTTGTCGGTGACCTTGATGAGCCCGCTCTTGTACGCCAGGAACATGCCCGTGAAGGTGGCGACCGTGGCCAGCGCGGCCGTGGGGACGACACCCTGCCAACGCGCCTCGAAGAACTGCGAGATCGCCCCGACGAAGACACCCTCGACCACGGCATACGCGACGATGAGCGGCACGCTCAGCGTCTTCTTGAAGGCGATGACGAGACCGAGGGCGAACATCGGCGCCCAGGCCATCGTCAGGAGCAGCCCGAGATCCTGGTTCTGGGCCGCGACGTACCAGGCAGCGGCGCCGAAGCCGAGGACGAGGGCGAAGAGCCCCATCGTCTTCATGATGACGTCGTCCATCGTCACGCGGCCGGTGTCGACCGGGCCGGCGGACGGCTGGTTGTACAGGTCCTGGAGCTGCTGCTGCGAGCCCCAGGTGTCGGTGGCGCCCTGCTGCGCGTAGGAGACGTTGCCGGGGTTGGCCCCGCGGCCCCCGAACCCGGCGTAGCCGGACCGGGCGTCCTTCTCGAGTCGGTTGAAGGCCGGGTTGCTGGCCATCGTGTCCTCCATGGGTCTGGCGCCACGGCGTTCCGCGGCGTCGTCTGACCATTCAACCGTGAACGGGCCCAGGAGGTTCCCGCGGCACGGTCACCTGTGGACAACGATCGCGATCAGCGGGAGAGGCACGCCGGGCCGAGTGTCGGGGATCCGGGGCCTCACCCACGACCCACACCCCGGATCTCCGACACTGGGCCGCCGCCAAAGGGACGTTCGGGCTGGGTGCCCCCGACGGGAATCGAACCCGCACCGGAAGCGATTTTAAGTCGCCTGCCTCTGCCAGTTGGGCCACGGGGGCGGGATCACTGTATGCGGTGACAGCCCGCCTTCCGGCGACCATGGCAGCCTCCGGAGTGACGCCCGGTAGGCTCGAAGGACCCCCCGTAGCACCCAGAAACGGACGCCTTGCCGCATGACCTCCACGGACAGCCCGACGACTCCCCCGGCTCGCCGCCGCGGCCCGGCCAAGGGGACCCCTCGCGCTCCGCGCATGAAGCGCGAGGAGCGCGAGCGCCAGCTCCTCGACGTCGCCGAGGCGGTCTTCGCCGACCACGGCTACCAGGACACGACGATGGAGCTCGTCGCCGCGAAGGCGGGCATCACCAAGCCGGTCATCTACGACCACTTCGGGTCGAAGGAGAACCTCCTCGTGAAGGTCGTCGCCCGGGCCCGCGAGGACCTGCTGTCGTCGACCAAGGAGGCGCTCGACGCGATCCCGCCGCACTCCCCCGTCGAGGACTACTTCCGCGCGGGCGTGAGGTCCTTCATGGAGTTCTTCGAGCGCCGTCGCGGCAGCTTCAAGGTCTACATGCAGGAGTCGGCGGTCGCCGTCGTCGCCGGCCAGGACATCGAGCAGATCCGCCAGGCGCAGGCTCGCGACATCGCCGAGCGGTTCGGCGACATCCCGCAGATCGCGGCCTACCCGTTGCCCTACCGCGAGGCGATGGCCGAGATCATGATCGCGACCAACGAGCGGGTCGCTGCGTGGCGGCTGCGCCACCCGGAGATCACCCTCGAGATGGCCGTCGAGGTCGTCATGGCGGTGCTGTGGAACGGGTTCGCGTCCTACACCGCCGACACCGCACCCGAGGTCGACCTCAGCGGGAGCAGCTGAGCGCGATCCCGTCGAGGATGTCGTGCTCGGAGGTGACGACCTGCACGTGCGGCGACCTCTCGAGGACGCGACCGAGCACCTCGTGCCAGACGAGGGCGCCGGCTCCGATGACGTCGACACGACCGGGGTGCATGAAGCCGAGCGCGGCGCGCTCCGCCGTCGGCATCCGGAGCAGGCTCTGCGACGCCTCGCGGTGCGCTGCCGGCGTCAGGGCGGCGAGGTGGATCCGCTCCGGCTCGTATGCCGTGAGCCCCAGTGCGTGGGCCGTGATCGTCGTGATGCTGCCGGCCAGGCCGACGACGGTCGCGATGCCCGCGAGGTCGACGACCTCCTCGGCCCGGTCGAGGGCGGCGGCGACGTCGCGGGTCGCGGCGGCGACCTCGGCGTCGGTGGGCGGGTCGCTGCGGAGGTGGCGTTCGAAGATGCGGACACAGCCGACGTCGACCGAGCGGGCCGCCTCGACGTGGTCGGTGCCGCGGACGAGCTCGGTCGAGCCGCCGCCGAGGTCGACGACGAGGTAGGGCCCGGCGACACCGGCGGCGACGAGGTCTCCGGTCGCTCCCGTGAACGACAGGTCGGCCTCCTCGTCACCGCTGACGACCTCGGGCGATACGTCGAATCCCGCTGCGGCGAAAGCCTGCTCGACCCCGGCGACGAACTCCGCGGCGTTGCGCGCATCCCGTGAGGCCGAGGTGGCGACGAAGCGCACACGTTCGACGGAGTGCTCGCGGCACTGGACGGCATACTCGCTCGTCTGCCGCAGCGTGCGATCCATGGCGACGAGGTCGATGACACCGGTGCGGTCCACGCCGTAGCCGAGCCGGACGACCTCGGTGCGTCGCACGACGTCGGTGAGGGCACCCAAGTCGTCGATGTCGGCGACCAGGAGACGGATCGAGTTCGTGCCGCAGTCGACGGCGCCGACCCGGGTCACTGCTCGGGGTCCCCGGCGAGCTCGGTGCACGGGTGGGCCGCCCACCAGTCGGGGAGCATCGCGAGGGCCTCGTCGCCGAGCGGGTTGACGCCCTCGCCGACGGAGAGCGAGTGGGCGACGAGGACGTGGAGGCACTTGACGCGGTCGGGCATGCCGCCGGCGCTGATGCCGTCGATCTCGTCGACCTGACCCAGCTCGCCGCGGCGGGCGAGGTAGTCGTCGTGGGCCGCGGCGTAGCGCCGGGCGAGGTCGTCGTCCTCGGCCAGCCGCTCGGTCATCTCGCGCATGACGCCCTGCGACTCGAGGGTGCTGATCGCGCCGGTGAGGCGGGGGCAGGTGGCATAGAAGGACGTCGGGAAGGGCGTGCCGTCCGGCAGTCGCGGCAGCGTGCGCAGCACGTCGGGTTCACCGCACGGGCAGCGGTGCGAGACCTCGACGACGCCGCGCGGGACGCGGCCGAGCTGGCGCTCGACGGCGTCGAGGTCCTCCTGGGCGACCGAGGACGGGTCGGGGGCGGCGCTCATCGGCGGTTGGACGGGACGTCGGCGGCCTGCATCGACGCCCAGACCGTGTCGTACCACGGCTCCGAGGAGTCGGAGCTGTGCGCGATCGACCCCGTCGTGTCACGGACCTCGGGGTCGATGACCGTGTAGGACTTCTCGCCGACCTTGACGAACTTGAGGCGGGTGCGTGCCTGCTGCTCGACGTAGGCCGGATCCTCCCAGCGAGCCTGCTCCGCCTGGAGCTCCTCGACGGTCTCCTGCTGCTGGGAGACCTTGTCGCGCATCGCGTCGATGTCGGACCTCTGCTGGAGATAGGCGCGCAGGGTGGGTGCGACGAGGACGACGAGGAAGAGCAGGACGGCACCGAGCGCAATCCTGCGCAGCGTGCGCCGGTTGCCCCGCGCGGCGGTGAGCCGACCACGCCAGCTCGCCGCCGCGGCCTCGGCGACCTTGCGCCCGCTCTCACCCGAGCGGGCGGCGCGGGCACGCGCGGCGGGTCGCGAGGACGCCGGCCGTCGAGGTGACGAGCCGGGTCCGCGACCGCTCCCGCGTGCCATGCGCCGCTCCTGCCTCAGGCCTTGGCGGCGGCGGCCGTGAAGCGCGGGAACGCGGCGGCGCCGGCATACTCCGCGGCGTCGTCGAGCTCCTCCTCGATGCGGAGCAGCTGGTTGTACTTGGCGACGCGCTCGGAGCGGGCCGGCGCGCCGGTCTTGATCTGGCCGCAGTTGGTGGCGACGGCGAGGTCGGCGATCGTCGTGTCCTCGGTCTCACCCGAGCGGTGGCTCATCATGCAGCGGAAGCCCGCGCGCTGTGCCATCTCGACGGCGTCGAGGGTCTCGGTGAGCGAGCCGATCTGGTTGACCTTGACGAGAAGCGCGTTGGCGGTGCCGGTCTCGATGCCGCGGGCGAGGCGCTCGGGGTTGGTGACGAAGAGGTCGTCGCCGACGAGCTGGACCTTGGCGCCGAGGCGGTCGGTCATGGCCTTCCAGCCGTCCCAGTCGTCCTCGTTGAGCGGGTCCTCGATGGAGACGAGCGGGTAGGCGTCGACGAGCTCGGCGTAGTAGTCGACCATCTCGGCCGCGGACTTGCTGCCGCCCTCGAAGGAGTAGCTGCCACCGTCGGCGTCGTCGTAGAACTCGCTGGCCGCGACGTCGAGCGCGAGGGCGATCTGCTCGCCCGGGGTGTAGCCGGCCTTCTCGATGGCCTCGAGGATGAGGTCGAGCGCGGCGCGGTTGCTCTCGAGGTTGGGCGCGAAGCCACCCTCGTCGCCGAGCCCGGTCGACAGGCCCTTCTCCTTGAGCACTGCCTTGAGCGCGTGGTAGACCTCGGCGCCCCAGCGCAGGGCCTCGCGGAAGGTCTCGGCGCCGATCGGCGCGATCATGAACTCCTGGATGTCGACGTTGGAGTCGGCGTGGGAGCCGCCGTTGAGGATGTTGAGCATCGGCACGGGCAGGACCCGCGCGTTCGGGCCGCCGAGGTAGCGGAAGAGCGGGAGGCCGGCCGACTCGGCGGCGGCCTTCGCGACGGCGAGGCTGACGCCGAGGATGGCGTTGGCGCCGAGCTTCTCCTTGTTCTTGGACCCGTCGATGGCGAGCATCTCGGCGTCGATGAGGCGCTGGTCATGGGCCTCGAATCCGAGGAGCTTGGGGCCGAGCTCGTCGATGACGGCGTCGACGGCCTTCTCGACACCCTTGCCGAGGTAGCGGTTCTTGTCGCCGTCACGGCGCTCGACGGCCTCGAACGCGCCCGTGGAGGCGCCGCTGGGCACGGCCGCGCGGGTGATGGTGCCGTCGTCGAGGGCGACCTCGACCTCGACGGTGGGGTTGCCTCGCGAGTCGAGGATCTCGCGTGCTCCGACGGCGTCGATGCTGGCCACTGCTGCTCCTGGGGTGGTGCGGGGACGGGGGTCAGGTCTCGGCCCCGAGCCTAGCCCGTGGCGTCGGCGGGCCGACCGACCGACTCACTCCGTGGCCAACGCTGGTGGGCCGGCGCGGTTCGCGAACCCTGTCGTCGCTCGCGAGCCGGTTCAGACAGGTTCGCGAGCGACGTCGCGGTTCGCGAACCGGCTTGCGTATGCCGGCCCATCACCTCACGCCGCGAGCTGGCCCATCACCCTGCGCACGAGGCGCTCCGGGTGGGCGAGGTCGGCCCAGGTGAGCCGGACGACGCGGTAGCCGGCGTCGCGCAGCCGCTCCTCGCGAGCCTTCTCTCGCATGAGCTCCCGGCGTCCGTCGAGCCCGTCGTATTTGACCGCCCCGTCGAACTCGACGACGACGCGGTCGCCCACGAGGAAGTCGACCCGACCGATGAAGCCTTCGCCATCGGCGATGTCCACCTGCGATCGCACGTCGAGCCCGGCGGCGACGAGGATCAGGCGGGTGAGGGTCTCACCGGGCGACTCGCACCTCGAGTCGGTCGCCGCGATGGCCGCGCGGGCGGAGCCGATGCCATAGCGCAGGCTGGGTTGGTCGAGCGCGGCACGGAGCGCGTCGACGGTGACGAGCCGTCGGTGGAGGGCAGCATCCATCGCGACCACCCCGGCGTCCACCCCGCTCGACGCCGCGGTCTGCACGCAGGCCTGGGCGGGAGACACGGCTCGTGGTGGGCGCGCGTGGGCACCCTCGAGCTGGCCCGGCGGGGCGACGTGGACGTGCAGCCCGGAACGGACCTTGCTCGCCCTGACCGGAGCAACGACGTCGACGACACCGAGGTCCACGCCGTGGAGGGGCAGAGCGTGGAGGGCGAGCGCGGCATGGTGCGAGGCGACCCAGTTGGGATGGGCCAGGAGCAGCCCCTTGACCGTGATTGAGAAGCGCTCGTGGCGGTTGGCGCCGCCCCAGCACTCGCGGGTGGCGAACACTCCCGGACGCACCCGGTGCAGCGTGCCGCTCCGGACCGCGGCCCGGAGCACCTGGGGGGCAACGTGGCAGGCGGATGCGTGCAACCGCGTGACGACGCCGTCGTGCTCCCGCGCGATGCGGGCCAGCTGTGGGTGCAGTGCCTTCATCGCACGAGCGTGCCCGAGGTCGATGGGCCGGCTCGAGAGTTCTCCACAGGCGGCGCCACCCGGGTGGTGGACGGCATACGCCGCAGACAGGTTCGCGAACCGCTGGGTGACTCGCGAGCCGGTTCGAACCGGTCCGGGAGCGACGACCGGGTTCGCGAACCCTTTCGGGCGGTTGGGGCGTCAGGCCGTGGCGGCGAAGGCGACGGCGAGGGCGGCGCCGAGGCGGGCGTTGTGGCGCACGAGCGCGATGTTGGTGTCGAGGCTGCGGCCGTCGGAGAGCTCGACGATGCGGCCGAGGAGGAAGGGCGTGATGTCCTTGCCGGTGATGCCGCGCTCGTCGCACTCGGCGACCGCGCGGTCGATAAGCGCGGAGATCTCGTCCGGCGTCATCTCGTCCTCGGCGGGCACGGGGTTCGTGACCGCGATGCCGCCGCGCAGCCCGAGATCCCACTTGACCCGCATCATCTCGGCGAGCTCGTCGACGCTGTCGCTGCGCATCGGCGAGGAGAAGCCCGACGAGCGCGAGTAGAACGACGGGAACTCGTCGGACCCCACGGTGACGACCGGGACACCGAGGGTCTCGAGCACCTCGAGGGTGCGGCCGATGTCGAGGATCGACTTCACGCCGGCCGAGACGACGGCGACGTCGGTGAGGCTGAGCTCGGTGAGGTCGGCGGAGACGTCCATCGAGTCCTCCGCGCCGCGGTGCACCCCGCCGAGACCTCCCGTGACGAAGACGCGTATGCCGGCTAGCGCGGCCAGCCGCATCGTGCTCGCGACCGTCGTGGCCCCGTGGCCCTTGGTCGCCATGACGTGGGGCAGGTCGCGGATGCTCACCTTGGCGACGTGCTCGTCGGTCGCGAGGAGCTCGAGCTCGTCCGCGGACAGGCCGATGCGCGCGACGCCGTCGAGGACCGCGATGGTGGCCGGCGTGGCACCGCCGTCACGGACGATCTGCTCGACCTCGCGCGCCATTTCGACGTTGCGCGGGTAGGGCATGCCGTGGCTGATGATCGTCGACTCGAGCGCGACGACGGGGCGTCCGGCGGCGAGCGCCTCGGCGACCTCGGGGGCGAGGGCGAGGGCGGGGTGGGGCGTGGTGGTGCTGGTGCTCATCGGGTTCCTTGTGACGTGAGGCGCCCGGTGACGAGCGCGCTGGTGAGGTCGGGTCGGACGGTGTGGACGGACTCGGTCGTGAGGGCGGCGGTGGCCTGGCCGAAGGCCGCGGCGGCGACGGGGTCGTCGTCGCGCAGAAGGGCGTGGACGAACCCGGCGGTCATCGAGTCGCCGGCGCCGGTGACGTCGACGACGGCGCTGCTCACCTTCGGGTCGGTGCTCACGGCCGGGCGGCCGGTGGACCCGTCGGCCGGGGCGGGTGCCGACGAGAGGAGGCTGCCGCGGGCTCCCCGGCGGACCCAGACGTGACGCACGCCGCGGTCGTGGAGCTCGGCGGCCGCTCGGGTGATCGCCGGGACCGTGTCGGCGACCTCGTGGTCGACGAGCGCGGCGAGCTCGGCGATGTTGGGGGTCACCGCGAGGACGGGGCGGTCGGGGCTGAACAGCCCGCGGAGCCGAGCCGCCTTGACCACCGAGACCGGCTCGACGACGACGGGCACGTCGCTCGCGGCGGCGACGGAGCAGAGCCAGGTCGCGACGTCGAACGGGATGTTGCCGTCGACGACGAGCAGGTCAGAGTGCTGGACGAGCGCCCGGGCAGGCTCGACGTCGGCGACGGTGAGGCTGTCGGTGGCGCTCATGTCGGAGACCGCGACGGACAGGTCGCCGTCGGAGTCGAGGACGGCGAGGTAGGTGCCGGTCGGCTGTGGGCCCACCACGACGTGCTCGAGGCGCACGCCGGCGGTGCGGGCGTGGGCGAGCAGCTCGTCGCCGAACGTGTCGGCCCCGACGGCGGCGACGAGGTGCGTCGGGGTGCCGAGGCGGGCGAGGTTCTCGGCGATGTTGCGGCCCACGCCGCCCGGATTGGTCGTCACCTGCCCGGGGTTGCTCGTCGCGAGGTCCAACGCGGCGGTCGAGCGCGCCTTGACGTCCATGACCGCACCGCCGACGACGACCACTCCCGCCTCGCCGCGCACGACGTAGCCCCGGCCGAGGATCGCGCCCTTGCGCGTGAGGTTGGACAGAGCGACCGAGACCGACGCGCGGGTCGTGCCCAACCGGTCGGCGAGGGCCGCCGCGTCGAGCAGCGGGTCGGCGCGCAGCTCGGCGAGGATCGCCTGCTCCTGCGGTGTCAGCCTCATACTTCCATATTTAAGCACGCCTTGTGTTTCCAAGCAAGCATGAGCGTGTGCCGTCCGCCCACGAACCGTGCCGGCGCCCGGGTGAGGCGGGCGCCCCAGCCGCGGCACGGCATAGGGAAGGGGCCCGGTCCCCCTGCGAGACCGGACCCCTTCGTCGGGAGGTGGATGCTGCGTCACGCCGGGTGGGCGGCGTGCGCGTGACTGCGACGCGAGGCGAGCGCCACGCCGGCGCCGGCCAGCGCGATGCCGGCGAGGACGCCTCCGCCGAGCTGGAGCAGCTCGAGGGCGTTGTCGTCGATGGTCACGGTGTTGACGGTGCCGGGCGTGGTGCCGCCCTCGTAGCAGCCGTTCTGGCAGCTCCACTCGGACTGCGAGCCGTTGCCGGGGTCGGGGCGGGCGCTTGCGGGGCCTGCGACCGAGAAGGCGAGGATCCCGGTGGCACCGGCGACGGTGAGTGCCCGGCGGATGCTGGTCGTGTGCGACATGACGTGGTCCTTTCGTGACCGGTGGTGGGGCTGGACGGGATGTCCTGGATCCGTTGTCGCACGGGGTGGTTCCGGGTGGTCATCGAGGCGGTATCAGCCGGGTATCAGGGCTATTGACGGCCCTGTGAGGGCGCACGACCCTCGACTCATGCGCATCGCGCTGCTGGGCCCGCTCCAGGTCGACGAGGGACGCACCGCTCTCAGCCCCCGCGACCGGGTCGTCCTGCTCGCGCTCGCGTCGCGGCCCGGTGCCGAGCTGAGCACCGAGACCCTCGCCGAGACCCTGTGGGGCGAGGACCTGCCGGACAGCTGGCAGAAGGTCGTCCAGGGCTGCATCTCGCGACTGCGCAAGGCGCTCGGACCCGAGGCGGTCGAGACGACCGGTCACGGCTACCGCCTCGTGCTCCACCGCGACGACCTCGACCACGTCCAGTTCGAGCACCTGCTCACCCGGGCCCGCCGGCTGCTCGCGGACGGTGAACCCGAGCGGGCGCTCTTCCTCACGCGACAGGCGCGCGAGCTCTGGCGCGGGGAGCCGTTCGCCGAGCTCGCCGAGTGGGGTCCGGGGCGGGTCGAGTCGGAGCGGCTCGTCGAGCTGTCCCGCGACGCCGAGGACCTGCACGTCGAGGCCGCCCTGCGGGCCGGGCACCACCGCGACGTCCTCGGGGAGGCGAGCCGGCTCGTGGCGGAGCAGCCGATGCGTGAGCGCCGATGGGGTCTGCTCGCACTCGCGCAGTACCTCGACGGGCGGCAGGGTGACGCGCTCCAGACGCTGAACCGGGCCCGGCAGACGCTCATCGGCGAGCTGGGTCTCGACCCGGGCCCGGAGCTGAGCGAGCTCGAGCAGTCGATCCTGCGGCAGGACCCGTCGCTCGCCGCGGCGCCCGAGTCGGTCGGGGGGTCCGAGTCGGAGTGCCCCTACCTCGGGCTCCTCGCCTACGACGTCCGGGACGCAGCCGCCTTCTTCGGGCGTAAGGGCGACGTCTCGGCCTGCCTGAGGCGCCTCGACGAGACCGGGATCGTGGCGATCCTCGGACCCTCGGGCAGCGGCAAGTCCTCCCTCGCCCGGGCCGGGGTGGCGGCCGCGCTCGAACGCGACGGGCGCCGGGTCCACGTCATGACTCCCGGGCCGCACCCCGCGGACACCCTCACGGCGCTGCACCTGCGACCCCACGACGCGCTCGTCGTCGACCAGTGCGAGGAGGCGCTGGCCCTGCCACCGGACTCACCGCAGCGCACGGAGTTCGTCACGGCGCTCGTCGCCTTCACCGCGACCGGTCGAGGGCTGCTCGTCGTGTCGATGCGCGCCGACCGGTTGGGCGAGCTCTCGTCACACCCCGAGCTCGCCCGGCTCGTCGAGGCCGGGCTCTACCTCCTCGGGCCGATGGCCGAACCGGACCTGCGCCAAGCCATCGAGGGGCCTGCGGGGCAGGCGGGGCTCCGCCTCGAACCGGGCCTGGTCAACCTCCTGCTGCGCGAGGTCGCGGGCGAGCCCGCCGCGCTGCCGTTGCTGTCGCACGTGCTGCGGCAGACGTGGTTCCACCGCGAGGGCTCCACCCTCACGGTCGAGGGCTACGCCGCGACCGGGGGCGTGCGCGAAGCCGTCTCGCAGTCGGCCGAAGGGCTCTTCCGCGACCTCGACCCTGCCCGGCAGGCCATCGTCAGGGAGCTCATGCTGCGCCTCGTCTCGCCCGACGAGGGCGGGGACCCGGTGCGCACCCGCGTGGCCCGGCGGACGGTCACGGGCGATGCCGCCCACTCCCAGCTCGTCGAGCAACTCGTCACGGCGCGGCTGCTCGCGAGCGACGGCGACACCATCGAGATCGCACACGAGTCGCTCGTCCTCGCGTGGCCCCGGCTGCGGTCCTGGCTCGACGAGGACGTCGACGGGCTGCGCATCATGCGCCACCTGTCGGTGACCGCCGAGAGCTGGGACGGGCTGGGCCGTCCGGACAGCGAGCTCTACCGCGGCGTGCGCCAGGCGAGGGCGGCCGAGTGGCAGGCACGCTCCGCCCCGACGCTCACCCGTGAGGAGCGTGACTTCCTCGCGGCGTCGGCCGACCTGGCCGAGAGGGAGCAGCGGGCCACCGAGGAGCAGGTTCGTCGCGAGCGCCGCCTCAACAACCGGCTCCGCCTGGGCCTCGCCGGGACGGCCGCCGCCCTGGCGGTCGCGATCCTGCTCGGCACCGTCGCCAAGGCCAACGGCGACCGGGCCGACCGTGAGGCCACGTCCGCCTCCCGGCAGGCGCTGGCCGCGGATGCGCGGCGGCTCGGGGCCGAGGCCCTGCGATCGGAGGCCCTCGACCAGTCGCTGCTGCTCGCCTCGGCCGCCGTCGCACTCGACGACTCGGTGGAGACCCGCAACTACCTTCTCGAGACGCTGGGCCGCGGGTCGGCGCTCACGGCGAGCACCCGCGCCAACGGGCTCGCCCTCGGTGTCGCGGTCAACCCGCGCTCGGGCCTCGTCCTCACGAGCTTCAGCGGGTCGGGGCTGCGTCGCCACGACCCGACGACCCTGCGCCCGCTGGGGGACCCGAGACCCGACCTCCCCCGGGCGGTCGCCCTGCGCGCCAGCCCCGACGGGACTCGCTTCGCCGCAGCCGCCGTCCCCGAGCGCGTCAAGGCCGGGGTCGACCCTGCCGTCGTGCTGCTCGACGCGGACGGCTCGCGGTCGGCGGTCCAGCTGGGCGGCATACCCAAGGACTTCCACACCTTCCAGGAACTCGGCTTCAGCCCGGACGGACGGTGGCTCGCCACCACCCTGCGCCACGTCGACGTCAACTCCGAGCCGCAGCGCACGCTCGTCTGGGACCTGCGGAGCCCGGCACGTCCGGTGGCCGACCTCGCCCTCGACGTGTCGGCCAGCCCCACCCCCAGTCCCGACGGCCGCTTGCTCTACACGACGAGCGAGGACGCCCTCCAGGTGACCGAGCTGCCCTCGGGCCGGGTCACCCGGGTCGTGGGACCCGACGACCTCGCCGTCCGCCAGATCGGCGGCCTCGCCCTGAGCCCGGACGGACGTCGGCTCGCGGTCGGCGGCGGACCCGAGGCCGTCGTCGTCGACCGCGCGACCCTGCGACCCCGGGACTACCTGTCGGGTCAGGTCTGGACGGACTGGCTCACCTTCTCCCCCGACGGCTCCAGGCTCGCGGCAGCCGGCGAACGGCTCCTCGTATGGGACCTCACCTCCGACGAGCCGGAGGAGGTCTTCTTCCAGGAGACTCCCGGGGCCCAGCTCGCCTTCGGTCCCACCGGCGCGGACCTCTACGCCGCCGATGGCGGCCTGCTGCAGGCCTGGGACCTCAGCGGCGAGAACCGGTTCGTCGGCCAGCGGTCCCCGGCGGACCTCGAAGGGGACTCGATCCCCAGGTGGACCAACGACCTCGCCCGGGTCGGCTACGGCATCGGCGGTCCGAGCTTCCGCGTGCGGGATGCCGTGACCGGCGAGCTGGGTGCACCCGTCAACGTGGCGATGGAGCAGCGCAACTTCATCGACTTCGCCTGGCACCCGGACGGGTCCACCCTCAACATCACGAGCGGGGACCCTGTCGTCCGGACCTGGGACGCCACCACCGGCAGGGAGGTGGCTCGCCACCGCCTCGACCCGACCGACCCGGACGAGGGCGCCGCACTCGCGTTCTTCAGCGTGGACGGCAGGCACCTGCTCGTCGGGACCACCGCCGGGCGTCTCCACGTGCTCGACGCGCGCACGCTCGTGCCCACGCGCGAGCCGATCCGCGTCGTCGAGGAGGTCGACGGCGAGCAGCCTCCCCTCGACGCGTTCACTCCGAGCGGGGACGGACGCACCGTCTACACCACCACGCGGATCGTCGACTACCTGACCGGGTCGGTGCGGCCCTACCCCGACCTCGGGGTCACGATCGCCGACGTCATCTCCTCACCCGACGGGACGCGCCTGTTCGTCGACGCGCTGGACGCCGGCACAGGTCTCCTCGCGGCCGACACCATGACGTGGATCTCTCCTCCCTCTCCCGCGCAGGCGCGCATGGTCGGCTACCAAGGAGCGTGGACCGAGGACGGGTCGCTCTTCGCCAGCGTCGGCGACGAGGGCCAGGTCAGTTACTGGGACGGCCGCACGGGGGCGCTCAAGGCGTCCCTTCCCATGGATGTCAGCGGCGCCGTCGCCTTCAGTCCGGACGGACGGCAGCTCCTCGTCGCCGACCAGAACGGCGCGATCCTCACCTGGGACCTCGCCCCCTCGACGTGGGTGTCCGCTGCCTGCCGGCTCGCGGGCCGCGAGCTCACCGAGGCCGAGTGGCGGACCTACCTGCCGGACCGGCCCTTCACCCGCACCTGCTCGACCTGAGCCCCGCCGTATGCCGTCCACCGCACCGTGGCGAGCGGCGGACCCGGATGGTGCGCGGACGGCATACGGACTCGGCGGGGGCAGGGCTCCGAGGGGTGGTTTCAGGCTGGTATCGGTGCTATTGACGGCCCTTGGACCCAGTCCCACAGTCGAGTCATGCGCATCGCAGTGCTCGGATCACTGCAGGTCGACGAGGGCAGGACGACGCTCAGCCCACGCGACCGGTTGGTGCTCCTCGCCCTCGCGTCGCGCCCGGGCTCGGAGGTGAGCGTCGACACCCTCGCCGAGGCGGTGTGGGGCGAGGACCTTCCCGACACGTGGCACAAGGTCGTCCAGGGGTGCATCGTCCGCCTGCGCAAGGCACTGGGGGCCGAGACCATCCAGACGGCGGGTCAGGGGTACCGGCTCCAGCTGCACCGCGACGACATGGACCACGTCCACTTCGAGGACCTGGTCGGCCGCGCCCGACGGCTCCTCGCCGACGGCGAACCGGACCGAGCCCTCTTCGTCACCGGGCGGGCCCGCGAGCTGTGGCGCGGTGAGCCCTTCGACGAGCTGCGCGACTGGGACCCGGGACGGGTCGAGTCCGAGCGGCTCATCGAGCTGTGGCGCGACGCCGAGGACCTGCACGCCGAGTCGCTCCTGAGGGCCGGTCGGCACGAGGACGTCCTCGCGGGCGTCCCACGCCTCGTCGCCGAGCAGCCGATGCGCGAGCACCGGTGGGGGCTGCTCGCCCTCGCCCAGTACCGCGCCGGCCGACAGGCCGACGCCCTCGCCACCCTCCACCGCGCCCGGCTCCTGCTCGTCAACGAGCTGGGCCTCGACCCGGGCGGAGAGCTGACCGACCTCGAAGCGGCCATCCTGCGGCAGGACCCCGACCTCGAGCCGACGGCACACGCAGCCACGCCACCGGGCGCCTGCCCCTATCCGGGTCTCGTGCCCTACGACATCGACGACGCGGAGGGCTTCTTCGGGAGGGAGGCCGAGATCGCCTCCTGCCTGGCCCGCCTGGACGCCCACGGGGTCCTCGCGGTGCTCGGCCCCTCGGGCAGCGGCAAGTCGTCGCTCGCGCGTGCCGGAGTCGGTGCCGCGCTGCGGCGGGACGGACGTCGGGTGCACGTCGTCACGCCGGGGTCGAGCCCGGCCCACACCCTCACCCGTCTCGACCTGCGCGCGTCCGACGTGCTCGTCGTCGACCAGTGCGAGGAGGCCCTGGCGCTCGAGTCGACGTCATCGGAACGGTCGACCTTCTTCCACCGGCTCGTCGGCTTCGCGGAGTCGGGCAAGGGGCTGCTCGTCGTCTCGATGCGGGCGGACCGCCTCGGGGAGCTGTCCGCGCACCCGGAGTTCGCCCGCCTCGTCGAGACCGGCCTCCTGCTGCTCGGTCCCATGTCCGAGGACGACCTGCGACGGGCGATCGAGGGACCCGCCGCCCAGGCGGGTCTGCGGCTCGAACCGGGCCTCGTCGACCTGCTGCTGCGTGAGGTCGCGGGCGAGCCCGCAGCCCTGCCACTCCTCTCCCACGTCCTGCGCAGGACGTGGGAGCACCGTGAGGGGTCCACGCTCACCGTTGCCGGCTACACGGCCACGGGTGGGGTGCGCGAGGCCGTGGCCCAGTCAGCGGAGGACGTCTTCCGCCGGCTGGACCCCGCCCAGCGGTCGATGCTGCGCGACCTCATGCTTCGCCTCGTGGGCCCGGACCAGGAAGGCGCACCCGTGGCGACACGGATCCCCCGCAGGGCGGTCACCGGCGACGAGGACCACGCGCGGCTCGTCGAGCTGCTGCTCGACGCCCGCCTCGTGGCGAGCGACGGCGACACCGTCGAGGTCGCCCACGAGTCCCTCGCCGTCGCGTGGCCACGCCTGCGGTCGTGGCTCGACGAGGACGTCGAGGGCCTGCGAACCATGCGTCACGTGGCGGTCGCCGCCCAGAGCTGGGACGAGCTCGGCCGCCCTGACAGCGAGCTCTACCGAGGCACACGGCAGGCGCGGGCGGCCGAGTGGCGGGCGCGCGCCCGGCCCTCCCTCACCCCGGAGGAGCGCGACTTCCTCGACGCCTCCGCTGCCCTCGCCGAGAAGGAGGAGCGCGCGACGCAGGAGCAGGTGCGTCGCGAGCGCCGCCTCAACCAGAGGCTGCGGATCGGGTTGGGCGTCGTCGCGGCTCTGCTGGCCGTGGCCATCGTCGCCGGCACCTTGGCGCTGACGGCCGCCCGGCGAGCCGACCGGCAGGCCCTCGTCGCCGACGCACGACGCCTTGGCGCCGAGGCCCTGCGGTCCGACCAGCTCGACCGTTCGCTGCTGCTCGCCGCCGCCGGGGTGGGGCTCCACGACTCCATGGAGACGCGCACCAACCTGCTCGCGACACTCGACAGGGCCCCGGCCCTCGTGCGGAACGCCCGCAGCGCCGCTCGTGTCCTCCACCTCACCGTCAACACCGCCACCCAGCAGGTGGCCGTGATGGCCGCGGACGGTGTCGGTCTCGAGCTCTATGACGCCGGGACCCTGCAACGCAGGACCCCCACGGGACGGGTCCCGGTCGGCGGGTCGGTGCTCGCCCGACCCGACGGCGCCGGGTACGCGGCGTCGATCGCCGGCGACCTCGTGGACGGCGGGCAGCCACCCGTCACCCTCCTCGACCCGAGCGGCGAGCGGTCTGCCGTCCAGCTCGGTGGGATCCCGCCGGACTACCAGATCCTCGACCTCGGCTTCCCCGGTCGCTGGTACCTCGGGTTCTCACCGTCGAGTCGGTGGTTCGCGGCGTCGATGGTCCACATGCCCGAGGACGGGCGCACCCAGACCTTCGTCTGGGACCTCCTCTCCCCGCAGAGGCCGGTCGCCCAGCTGGAGCTGGGATGGGTCGGCAGCGCACCCACCCTCAGCCCCGACGGACGCACCCTCTACTCGGGCGCCTACGGGCTGGATCTCGTGCCCGGGGCCAAGGGACAGCTCCTCGTCACGAACCTCCCCACCGGCAGCACGCGCCGCACCCTGACGCCGGCCGACCTGGGCGCGACCCAGCTGGACGACGTCCTGGCCCTGAGCCCGGATGGCAGGACGCTCGCCGTGGGAGCCGGTGCGGAGGTGGTCCTCGTGGACACCGCCACCCTGACGGCACGATCGCGACTGACCAGGCAGGGGCCGACCCAGGCGCTCGCCTTCTCAACGGACGGAACCCGGCTCGCGTCGACGGGTGAGCAGCTCGTGGTCTGGGACCTCAGCGGAGGGGAGCCCGTCGAGCTCCTCGTCCAGGACGGTGAAGTCCAGGACCCCGCGTTCAGCCGGGACGGGACCACGCTGTTCACGAAGACCACCGCCGGGCTCATCCAGGAATGGGACCTCGCAGGCACTCGGCGCTTCCTGGCCGCGCGGACCGGCGAGCCCCTCGGATGGCGCGACCCGTGGCTCGCGCTCTCCCCCGACCTCAGCAGGGTCGCCTACTCGACGGATGCGGGCGAGTCCTTCCGGGTGCGTGACCTCGCCACGGGCAGGTTGGGCCCGGTCGTCTCGCCGGAACGGTCGCAGGGAGGCTACGACGACCTGAGCTGGCACCCGGACGGCACGATGCTCAGCACGAGCTACGGCGACCCCTGGGTGCGGCTGTGGGATGCCACCACGAGCCGCAGTCTTGCCGAGAGACGCTTCGTCCCGGCCCCGTCCGTGGAGGGTGCCGCAGCGACCTACTTCAGCCTCGACGGGAAGCACCTGCTCGTCGGCACGACGGAGGGTCGTCTGCACGTGCTGGACTCGAGGACCCTCCTGCCGACCCGGGAGCCGATCGTCGTGTACGCCAAGGACGCCGGCACGGCGAAGACCGACGACGTGTGGAACTTCGTGGCCGCCGGGGACCAGACCGTGTGGCTCCCGGACACCGTCGTCGACTACGCGAAGGGGACCGTCCGGTCGATTCCGGACCTCGGCGACACCATCGTCAACGTGTACCCCTCCCCCGACGGGAGCCGCGCCATCGTCGACTGCGGGCCCGCCGGGGTGGGGCTCCTCGACGCAAGCACGATGACCTGGATCTCACCGCCCGACCCGGCCCAGGCCGGGCTGGTCGGCTACTACTTCACCGCCTGGAGCGACGACGGGTCCCTCGTCGCGAGCGCGAACGAAGGACGCCTCAGCCACTGGGACGGTCGGACGGGCGCCCACCGCGGCACCGTCGCGGTGCCCGGAGAAGGCGACCCGGCCTTCTCGAGGGACGGCTCATCCCTCCTCTACGCGAGCAGTGACGGCTCGGTGCTCCGCTGGGACCTCGACCCGGGCTCGTGGGTGGCCGCCGCCTGCCGGGCCTCCGGGCGCGTCCTCACCAAGGCGGAGTGGCGCACCTACCTGCCGGACCGGCCGTACTCGCGGACCTGCTCCACCTGAGACCCGCCGTATGCCGTCCGGTCACCAGAGGTCGGCGGTCCGGAACCGGCCGTCGTCGCCCTCGAAGACGACGACGATGCGCAGGTCGTCGACGCCGTCGTTGCCCCGGCAGATCGTCGTGACGTCGGTGGCGACCCGGGCGGTCGCCGGGCAGGACACGTCCTCGTAGTAGTAGTCGCCCTCGTCCTCGAGGGCCTCGGCGAGGGCCTCGCCGCCCACGCTGCCGTCGGCCGCCACCTCCACCCGGCCCGACGGCGGACCCGGGAACCCCTCGTCGAAGGACCCGAACCCCCCGAACGCCAGCCCGAAGAACAGCATCGGCACGACGGTCATGCCGATGAAGGTGAGGCCCATGCCCACGACGACCCCGATGGCTCCGGCGGCCCACGGGTTGAGGCCCGTCGACCGCGGCGAGCCCGCCGGCGGTTGGGCATAGCCGTAGGGCGGCGGGACGGCATACGGGGCGTACGGCTGGTGCGGTGGCACCGGCTGTCCCGGGTGGTGGGGCGACTGGCTCACGGGTCCTCCTCGGGCGCGACGGCCAAGGATCGCACGCGGACGGCTCAGCCGCCGGACTTCGCGGCCTTCTCCTCGGCCTTGATGCGGGCCCAGGCCTCCTCGACCTCCTCGGGGGTCGAGGCGTCGCCGTCGGCGAAGACGTGCGGGTGGCGACGGACGAGCTTGGCGACGAGACCGCCGGCGACGTCGTCGATGTCGAAGACGTCCGCCTCGTCGGTCGCGTCCTCGGCCACCCGGGCGTGGAAGAGCACCTGGAGGAGCACGTCGCCGAGCTCCTCCGCGAGGTGCCGCCGGTCACCGGACTCGATCGCCTCGACGGTCTCGGCGGCTTCTTCGGTGAGGTACTTCGCGAGCGACTCGTGGGTCTGCTTCGCGTCCCACGGGCAGCCACCGGGCGAGCGCAGCCGGTCCATGACCGCGACGGCGTCGAGCAGCCGGGAGCCGGGCACGTCCCAGGACGCGACGACCATCTCGACCTCGGGCGGGATCTCGAGCCGGGACACCTCGGAGGCGATGGCATCGGTGAGGCCGGGGTCGGCGTCGGCCGAGCCGAGCCACACGACATCCGCCTCGACGGCCCGGTCGACGAGGAGCCGGGCGAGCTCCGGTGGCGAGAGCTCCTCACCCACGGGGTCGACGGTCAGGCCCGACTCGGCGACAGCCTCGACGACCGGCTCCGACAGGTCGCGGCACAGGCGCGCGGACGCCGACTCCACGGCATACCAGGCACTGCGGGACATGAGGCCCGGCGCGACGCGCGGGCTCGTGACGAGGAGGCTCAGCCGCCCCACGACGTCACTGGGCCGGCTGCGCGGGCGCGGACGCGGCAGGCGCGGCGGGGACGAGCCAGTTGGGCGACGTCGCGACGAGCGAGGCCTGCTGGGGGTCGAAGCGGCCGTAGCGCGGGTTGATCTTCATGTCGATCTCGGCGAACTTCTTCGTCAGCTCCTGGCGCCCCGCGTCGTCGACCTGCTGGAGGCTCGCCTCGGCCTGGAGGATCTCGACCGTCGAGTCGGCGGGCGTCTCGGGGAAGTCCTTGAGCGCGGCCCGCGCGGCGGACTCGCTCTGGGCGCGGCCGGCGGCGGCCGCGGCCTCGTTGATGTAGGGGGCGCGGATGAGCAGCGTGAGCGTCTGCGCGGCGGTCAGCGGCTGCTGCGGGTTGAACGCCCTGTTGATCTGGGAGGTCGCCTCGCGCACCTCCTGCTCGGTGATGACGCGCCCGTCGACGACCGCGGCGGTCTCGGCCGAGGTCGTGCCGGAGCACGCGGACAGGGCGAGGATGCCCGCGAGGGCGATGGCGGTGCTGCGAGCCTTGACGGCCTTCACTGGGTGTCCCTTCGTCAACGGGTGGCCCGGGACCCGCTGCTGGTCCCGGCGGTCGCCACCGCGGCTGCTGTCCCGACATTGTCCATGACGACGCTGCGGATGACCGCACCCGCCCACTCCAGCACGTCCTTGTTGCGCAGCGGCTGGCCACCGACGCGCGCCGTCATCGGCTTGGGGACGAGGACCGTGCCGAGCGCCTGCTTGACGATGGAGCCGGGGTAGAGGCGTTGGAGGCGCAGCTCCTGGCTCTCACGCAGCTCGACCGGGCCGAAGCGGACGGTGTTGCCCTGGACCGAGATGTCGCGGATGCCGGCGGCCCGCGCGACCGTGCGCAGGCGGGCGACCTCGATGAGGTTGCGCACCGGCTCCGGCGGCTGGCCGTAGCGGTCGACGAGCTCGGCCTCGATGTCGGCGAGCGCGGCCTCGTCGGCGACGGTGGCGAGCTTCTTGTAGGCCTCGAGGCGAAGCCGCTCACCCGGCACGTAGTCGTGCGGGAGGTGGGCGTCGACGGGCAGCTCGATCTTGATCTCGCCGATCTCCTCCTCGACGTCGCCCTTGAAGCTCGCGACGGCCTCGCCGACGAGCCGGACGTAGAGGTCGAAGCCGACGCCGGCGATGTGTCCGGACTGCTCGCCGCCGAGGAGGTTGCCGGCACCGCGGATCTCGAGGTCCTTCATGGCGACCTGCATGCCCGAGCCGAGGTCGGTGTGGCTCGCGATCGTCTGCAGCCGGTCGTGCGCGGTCTCGGTGAGCGGCACCTCGGGCGGGTAGAGGAAGTAGGAGTAGGCCCGCTCGCGTCCCCGCCCGACGCGGCCGCGCAGCTGGTGCAGCTGGCTCAGCCCGAGGCGGTCGGCGCGCTCGACGATGAGGGTGTTGGCGTTGGAGATGTCCAGGCCGGTCTCGACGATCGTCGTGCAGACGAGGACGTCGAAGCGCTTCTCCCAGAAGTCGAGGACGACCTGCTCGAGCTTGTGCTCGCCCATCTTGCCGTGGGCGACCGCGATGCGCGCCTCGGGCACGAGCTCGCGGATGCGGGCGGCGGCCCTCTCGATCGTCGACACCTTGTTGTGGATGTAGAAGACCTGGCCCTCGCGGAGCAGCTCGCGCCGGATGGCCGCGGTGATCTGCTTCTCCTCGTAGGCGCCGACGTAGGTGAGGACGGGGTGCCGCTCCTCGGGAGGCGTTGCGAGAGTTGACATCTCGCGTATGCCGGTCACGGCCATCTCGAGTGTGCGCGGGATCGGGGTCGCGGACATCGCGAGCACGTCGACGGCCGTGCGGAGCGACTTGAGCTGCTCCTTGTGCTCGACGCCGAAGCGCTGCTCCTCGTCGACGACGACGAGGCCGAGGTCCTTGAACCGGACCGAGTCGGAGAGCAGGCGGTGGGTCCCGATGACGAGGTCGACGGTGCCGTCGGCCAGCCCCTCGATGACGGCGTCGGACTCCTTCTTGGAGATGAAGCGGCTCAGCGCCTTGACCGTCACGGGGTAGGGCGCGTAGCGCTCGGTGAAGGTCTGGAGGTGCTGCTGCACGAGGAGCGTCGTCGGCACGAGGACGGCGACCTGCTTGCCGTCCTGGATCGCCTTGAACGCGGCGCGCACGGCGATCTCGGTCTTGCCGTAGCCGACGTCGCCGGCGAGGAGCCGGTCCATCGGGACCTCACGCTCCATGTCGGCCTTGACCTCGTCGATCGAGCTGAGCTGGTCGGGCGTCTCGACGTAGGCGAAGGCGTCCTCGAGCTCGCGCTGCCACGGGGTGTCGCGGGAGAAGGCGTGGCCCCTGGTCGCCATCCGTGCGGAGTAGAGCTGGATGAGCTCGGCCGCGATCTGCTTGACGTAGCGACGGGCCTTGGACTTGGTCTGCTTCCAGTCCGAGCCGCCCATCCGGTTGAGGGTGGGCTGCTCGCCGCCGACGTAGCGGGTCACCTGGTCGAGCTGGTCGGTCGGCACGAAGAGCCGGTCGCCGGGCTGGCCGCGCTTGGACGCGGCGTACTCGATGACGAGGTACTCGCGCGTCGCACCCTGGACGGTGCGCTGCATCATCTCGACGAACCGGCCGACACCGTGCTGCTCGTGGACGACGAAGTCGCCGGTCTTGAGCTGGAGCGGGTCGACCTGGTTGCGACGACGCGACGGCATACGCCGCATGTCCTTGGTCGACGGACCGGAGGACGGCGTGCCGGTGAGGTCGGACTCGGTGAGGACGGCGAGCCGGCCGGCCGGGTGGACGAAGCCGCGGCCGAGCTGGGCCGTGGTCACGTGGACGATGCCGGGCTGGAGGTCGTCGAGGCTCGCGTCGAGCCGGGCGGGCACCTCGGCCTCGCCGAGCACCTCGACGATGCGCTTGGCCGAGCCCTGGCCGTCGGTGGCGACGAGCACGCGCCAGCCGTCGTCGGTCCAGCGACGCAGGTCGGCAGCCGCCGCCTCGATGTCGCCCCTGTATGCCGTGGCGTCCTCGGTGCCGGTCTCGGCGACGTCGCCTTCGGTCGTGTCCGCGGTCTCGGTGTCGAGGGCGAAGGGAGTGAGGTCCCACCACGGGTGCTCGGTCTCGCGGGCGTGGTCGCGCAGGTCGCCGACGGTCCAGAACGACGCCGAGCCGAGGATGCGCTCGAGGTCGATCGGCACCGCGTTGCCGGCGGCGGCGTTGGCCCACCCGGCCTCGAGGAACTCCTGGCTCGTCGCGACGAGGTCGTGCGCGCGCGTGCGGACGCGCTCGGGGTCGCAGGTGACGACGGGCGACCCGGCAGGGAAGCTGTCGAGCATCGACTCCATGCCGTCGACGAGGGCCGGGGCGAGCGACTCCATGCCCTCGACGGCGATGCCGGCGGCAAGCTTGGTGAGGAGGTCGGCGGCGCCGGGCAGCTGCTCGGCGAGCGCGGCGGCGCGGTCGCGCACGGCGTCGGTGAGGAGGACCTCACGGCAGGGCGGGGCCCAGAGCCCGTGCTCGGCGACCTCGAGCGAGCGCTGGTCGGCCACCTTGAACCATCGGATCTCCTCGACCGTGTCGCCCCAGAACTCGACGCGGAGCGGGTGCTCCTCGGTCGGCGGGAACACGTCGAGGATCCCGCCGCGCACCGCGAACTCGCCACGGCGCTCGACGAGGTCGGTGCGGCTGTAGGCAGCGGCAACGAGACCCTCGACCACGGCATCGGGGTCGTGCTCCTCGCCGGCGCGCAGGGCCACCGGCTCGAGGTCACCGAGCCCCCTCGCGATCGGCTGGAGGACGGCGCGCACCGGCGCGACGACGACCGACAACGGGCCGTGCGCGGCGTCGTCCTCGGCGACCGTCGCCGGGTGCGCGAGCCGGCGCAGGACCGCGAGGCGGCGGCCGACGGTGTCGGAGCGCGGGCTGAGCCGCTCGTGCGGCAGCGTCTCCCACGACGGGAAGTCGGCGACGACATCCGGGTCGAGGAAGCAGCCCAGCGCCGCGGTGAGGTCCTCGGCCTCGCGGCTCGTCGCGGTGACGACGAGCAGCGGCAGCCGGTCGGGCGCGGTGGCGCGAAGGCGCTCGACCGCCGCGGCGATGAGGGTGGGGCGCGCGCCGGCGCTCACGGAGACGTCGAGCGTCGACGTTGCGCGGGCCGTGGCGGTGTCGAGGAGGGCGGAGATCTGGGGTGCCGCGCCGAGCTGGTCGACGAGGGGTTGCAGCGTGGGCATCGCCCCTCAGCCTAACGGGGCGCGATGACGGTCAGCTCCCGGCGGCGGGTGCGTGGAACCGCTGCTGCGTCTCGAGCAGGCCATGCGTGACGAGCATCTCCACGGCGTCGGCCGCGTCGCCGAGGAGGAAGGGCAGCTCCTTGCGCTCGGTCGTGGAGAAGTCCTTGAGGACGTAGTCGGCGGGGTCCTGTCGGCCGGGCGGGCGGCCGATGCCCACACGCACCCTGAGGTAGTCGCGGGTGCCGAGCGACTTCGAGATCGAGCGCAGCCCGTTGTGGCCACCCTCGCCACCGCCGAGCTTGAGCCGGACGTCACCGGCGGGGATGTCGAGCTCGTCGTGGACGACGACGAGCCGGTCGGGCTCGACCGAGAAGAAGCCCATGAGCGCCTTGACCGGCCCCCCGGACTCGTTCATGTAGCTGTGGGGCACGGCGATGACGGCGCTCGGGCCCGGCACTCCCCCGGGCCCCGTGCCGATGCGCACCTGCGCCACGGACGCACGCGCCTTGTGCGCGCGGAGCGCGCTCTTCGTCCGCGAGGCCAGCTCGTCGACGACCATCGCTCCGACGTTGTGGCGGTTGCCGGCATACGTCGGTCCCGGGTTGCCCAGGCCGACGACCATCCACGTCTCGCTCACGACGAGCAAGTATGCCGGGTGGTGCGGGGACGCGAACGGGCCCGGTCCGTGGTGGACCGGGCCCGTGCGGGATGCGCGTCAGTCGCGCGGGGAGCGGATCGCTCAGGCGTCCTCGGCCTTGGCCTCGTCAGCCTCGGCAGCGGCCTCGCCCTCGGCACCCTCGGCGGCCTCGCCCTCGGCGCCCTCGGCCGCCTCGGCGTCGGACTCCTCGTGCTCGATGCCGGCCTCGGCCTCGGCCTCGGCGAGCTCGGCCTCGAGGGCCTCCTCCGAGATCTGCTGGGTGATGTTGACGACGAGGGCCTCGGCGTCCGTGACGAGCGTCGCGCCCGCGGGCATCTCGACGGCGCCGGCCAGGATCTGGGTGCCGGCCTCGAGGCCCTCGACCGAGACGGTGACCGACTCCGGGAGGTTGGTGGCCTCGGCCTCGACCTGGAGGGTCGCGTGGTCGACGGTCACGACGGTCTCCGGACCGGCCTCGCCCTCGACGTGGACCGGGACGTCGACGACGACCTTCTCGCCCTTGCGGACGATGACGAGGTCGACGTGCTCGATGACCGGCTTGATCGGGTCGCGCTGGACGTCCTTGGCGAGAGCCATCTGCTCGTCGCCGTCGAGGACGATCGTGAGGAGCGCGTTGGGGTTCTTGAGGGCCATCATCGCGTCGTGGCCCGGAAGGGTGATGTGCACCGGCTCGGCGCCGTGGCCGTACATGACGGCGGGGATCTTGTGGTCGCGACGGATCTTGCGGGCGGCACCCTTGCCGAACTGGGTGCGGGCCTCGGCGGTCAGCTTGACGGTGTCGTTGGACACGGAGAACTCCTGGGGACGTGGGGCGAATCGGTCAGGTGACGACGGTGGGGACGCCGTCTGCGGTGGCCTCGACGCGGGACACGGCACGGACAGGCGCGCTGGCCCGCGGATCATCATTCGGCGATCTGCGGCCACCGCGTCGATCACGGACGCGCGGGCCCGAACATCTCTGGCCGGTGCGGCGTCCCTCGCCGAGGCAACCCCGAGAGTCTAGGCGACCGGGCACGGGACAGGCCAATCGGCCGTATGCCGTCCGCCCCGTTCCGGGGTCAGCGCAGCTGGGGGGCGGCGGGCTCGACGACGGGATCCGTGGTGGAGCCGTCGGCCGGGTCGCCGCCGAGCAGGTCGGCGTGGACGGCGGGCGTCTCGCCGAGCCGCACGGCGACGACGCCGCCGAGGATGAGGAGCCCGCCTGCGACCTGGACGAGACCGGGAAGCTCGCCGAGCAGCGCCCAGGCGATGAGGACGGCGAAGAGCACCTCCGAGAGCCCGACGAAGCTCGCGATCGTCGCGCCGACGAGCCGGGTGCCGATGACCCCGACACCGTAGGCGATGGCCGCCGCGACGACGGCGAGCTCGGCGACGGGCACCCACCAGGCGACCGTGGCGCCGGCGATCTGCACGCTCTCGCGCGCCGTGCCGTAGTCGATGAGCCCGGTCGCGCTGGCGACGACGAGCAGCACGGCGCCGAGGCCGAGCCCGAACCCGGCGAGCGCGAGCGGCGGCAGCGACTCCTCGTGCTCGTGGCCCGACGTGACATAGAAGGTGGCGAGGCCGACGGCGGCGAGCAGGCCCCAGACGACACCGGCCCACGAGATCTCGACGCCCGAGAAGACGTCGAGCACGAGGACGAGCCCGGCGACGGAGAGCGCGACGCCGACGAGCGTGAGCCGCGACGGGCGACGACCGTGGGCCGCCCACATCCAGCCGACGACGAAGACGACGCCGAGGTACTCGAGCAGCAGGGCGACCGCCACGGAGAGCGACTCGACCGCGTTGAAGTAGGCGAACTGGCACCCGGCGACTGCGACCGCCCCGAAGGCGAGGACCTGGCCGGCATTGCGCCGCAGCAGGTGCCAGCGGCCGCGGGTGACCCAGAGCGCGACCGGCACGAGAAGCACGGCCGCGAACCCGACGCGCCACGTCACCACGCCACCCGGCGTCCAGCCGGCCTGGAGCAGAGACTTGGCGAACGCACCGGACGACCCGAAGGTGGCCGAGGCGAGCAGCACGAGGAGGAACCCGACGAGCACGGCGCGCGGAGTACGGGTCTGGATGCCTGCGTTCACGATGCCACCTCGTCAGGAGTAATATGTGTGGTTGGTCCTTACGTTGGTGACGGTAGCCCTCCCGAATGTCAGGAGTCAAGATGGTCTTTGCATATGACACAGAGCTGACGCTGCAGCACGCCGTCGCGCTGGTGAACTCGGAGCCGGGCTTCGGCGACGACACCGACGAGCAGCTCCCGACGCTCGCCGCCCTCAACGCCCACCTCGACGCCTGGGAGTGGAGCGGAGGCCGCCCCCGGACCCGCGCCGAGCTCGACGACGTGCACGCGCTGCGGCCCCGCCTGCGCGAGCTGTGGAGCCGCGACGTGGAGGGGCTCGTCGAGGGCGTCAACGAGCTGCTCGCCGAGCACCGCGCCCTCCCCCGGCTCGTCCGCCACGACGACCTCGGCTGGCACATCCACGCCACCGAGGACGACGACCCGATCGCCAAGCGGATGGCCGTCGAGGCCGCGATGGCGATCATCGACCTCATCCGCGCGGGTGAGACCGAGCGGCTGCGGGTCTGCGCCGCCGACGACTGCGGCGACGTCGTCATCGACCTCACGAAGAACCGCAGCCGGCGCTACTGCGACGGGACGTGCGCCAACAAGGCCCACGTCGCGGCATACAGGGCTCGTCAGCACGCCGACTGAAAGCGGGACCTACCGCATGGGAAGTGTCGTGATCACAGCACTTCCGGCGCGGTAGGTCCCGTGACAGTTCAGGCGCGTCCGCCGAAGAGGCTCGTCACGGAGCCGTCCTCGAAGACCTCCTTGATCGCCGCGCTGATGAGCGGGGCGATCGACAGGACGGTGAGGCCCTCGAACTCGTTCTCGGGCGAGATGGGCAGCGTGTTGGTGACGATGACCTCGCGCGCCGCGCAGTCACGCAGCCGCTCGGCCGCGGGCGGCGAGAGGATCGCGTGCGTCGCCGCGATGATGACGTCCTTGGCACCGTCGGCCTTGAGCGCGTCGGCGGCCTTGGTGATCGTGCCGCCGGTGTCGATCATGTCGTCGACGAGCACGCAGACCCGACCGCGGACCTCACCGACGACGCGGTTGGCGACGGCCTGGTTGGGCTGGTTGATGTCGCGCGTCTTGTGGATGAAGGCCAGCGGCACGCCGCCGAGGCGCTTGGACCACTGCTCGGCGACCTTGATGCGACCGGCGTCGGGCGAGACGACGGCGAGGTCCTCGTGGCCGTACTTCGCCGACACGTAGTCCGAGAGCACCGGCTGCGCCATGAGGTGGTCCACCGGCCCGTCGAAGAAGCCCTGCACCTGGTCGGTGTGGAGGTCGACGGCGATGAGGCGGTCAGCGCCCGCTGCGCGGAAGAGGTCAGCCATGAGGCGGGCCGAGATCGGCTCGCGACCGCGGTGCTTCTTGTCCTGACGGGCGTAGCCGTAGAACGGCATGACGACGGTGATCCGCTTGGCGCTGGCCCGCTTGAGGGCGTCGATCATGATGAGGTGCTCCATGATCGCGTCGTTGAGCGGCGCGCTGTGGCTCTGGATGACGAACGCGTCGGAGCCGCGCACCGACTCCTCGTAGCGGACGTAGATCTCGCCGTTGGCGAAGTTGTAGGCGCTCGTCGGGACGAGCTCGGTGCCGATGAGCGCGGCAACCTCCTGGGCCAGCCCCGGGTGGGAGCGGCCGCTGAAGATCATCAGCTGCTTCTTGGGCTTCTTGCGGATGTTGGCGGACTTCGGCCGGTCGTCCTTCGACATGCTCAGGCCTCGCCCTCGTCGTCGGCAGGGTTGCCGGGCAAGGCCGTGTGCCGGGTGCCCGCCTCCGTGGCCGCGAGCGCCGCCGCCTCGGTCTTCGTCCCGGCTCGGGCCCGGGCGACCCAGCCGTCGACGTTCTTCTGGCGACCGCGCGCGACGGCGATCTGTCCGGGCTCGACGTCGCCGGTGAGCGCGCTGCCCGCCGCGACGTAGGCGCCGTCGGCGACGTCGACCGGCGCGATGAGGACGCTGTCGGACCCGACGAACGAGTGGGCGCCGATCGTCGTGTGGTGCTTGGCGACCCCGTCGTAGTTGGCGAAGATCGTGCCGGCGCCGATGTTGGCCCCCTCACCGATGGTCGCGTCGCCGCAGTAGGTGAGGTGCGGGACCTTGGCGCCGTCGCCGATGCGGGCGTTCTTGGTCTCGACGAAGCCGCCGATCTTGCCCTTGGCACCGAGGACGGTGCCCGGGCGCAGGTAGGAGTAGGGGCCGACCGTGGCTCCCGCACCGATCTGCGCGAGGTTGGCCTCGGTGCGCTTGACCTCGGCCCCGTCGCCGACCTCGGTGTCGGTGAGCGTCGTGTCCGGCCCGATGCGGGCGTCGGCACCGACCGACGTCGCGCCGAGCAGCTGCGTGCCCGGGAGGATCGTCGCGTCGCGGCCGATGCTCACGTCGCTGTCGATCCACGTCGTCTCGGGGTCGACGATCGTCACGCCCTCACGCATCCAGCGCTCGTTGTTGCGCCGGTTGAGCTCGCGGCCGAGCGTGGCGAGCTGGACGCGGTCGTTGACGCCCTCGGTCTGCCAGAGGTCGTCGATGACGTGGGCGCTCACGAGGCGACCGGCGTCGCGGGCGATCGCGAGGACGTCGGTGAGGTACTTCTCGCCCTGGGCGTTGTCGGTGCCGACCCGACCGAGCGCCTCGCGCAGGACGGTGACGTCGAAGGCATAGATCCCCGAGTTGATCTCGGTGATCGCGCGCTGCTCCTCGGTGGCGTCCTTCTGCTCGACGATGCCGGCGACGCTGCCGTCGGCGTCGCGCACGATCCGGCCGTAGCCCTGTGGGTTGTCGAGGTGGGCCGTGATGACGGTCGCGGCGCTGCCGGACTCGTCGTGCCGGGCGACGAGGTCGACGAGCGTCTCGCCGGTGAGCAGCGGCACGTCGCCGTAGGTCACGAGGACCGTGCCGGTGAGGTCGGCGGGCAGGGCGTCGAGCGCGCACTCGGTCGCCCGGCCCGTGCCCTTGACGTCGTCCTGGTCGGCGATGGTCGCGGCGGCGTCCACCTCGGCGATGTGCGCCGCGACGAGGTCGCGCTCGTGCCGGACGACGACCGCGAGGTGCTGCGGAGCGGTGACGCGGGCCGCCGCGATGGCGTGCCCGACGAGGCTGCGGCCCCCGATCCGGTGCAGCACCTTGGGGGTGGCTGACTTCATCCGGGTTCCCTCGCCTGCGGCGAGGATGATGACTGCGGCGGGCCGGGCTGTGGTCACGAGCGGTGCTCCCGAGGTTCGTGGCGGCGTACCGCGACACTGTACCGACGAGTCGGAGGTATGCCGTCCACGCCCGGTCCCACCCCGGCTCCGGCGGGCTGTCCTCGCCGCCCCCGTCGGCCCAGCGCCGAGGTGGCGGCGCCTGGCCGGTGGGTCGCCGAGCTCAGCCCGAGAGTCCGAAGAGGCTGCAGGTGAGGGCGAAGGTCGACGGGTCCTCGGGGTTCTCCGACACCTTGGGACCGGCCTCGAACAGCCGCTCCTCCGAGACCCAGGTCTCGACGTAGCGTCCGGTCTCGTGCATCACGGGGCCGATGCCGGGCATCGTCACGACGCGGTACTTCCCCCGGCTCGTGAACAGGTCCGCCACGAGGTCGATCGTGACCACCCGCGTCCCGGTGAACTCCACCACCTCACCGCTGGCCTCATGGGTGAAGAAGCCGTCGTAGTTGACGTTGCGGCTCTCGACCAGCGCGGCGCCGTCGGCGTCCGTCTCACTGATGTGTCGGTTCACCGTCACGTCGAAGTACAGCGTGACGTCCGAGCCGTCGGCGCAGGTGGCCACCACCTCCTTCTCGAAGGTCAGGCTGTAGCGGCTGTTCTCCTGCGCGGCGGCCATCCCGGCTCCGGCCACGAGAAGGGCCGAGGCGGTGGCGATGGTGCGGATGAGGCGTCGGGTGGGCATGGCGGTGCTCCCTCGTCGTGGCCCCCGCTGTCAAGGGGCCGGTGCACCGAGGCTCGGACACGGAGGTCGAGGTCTGGTCGCGATCCGGTCGCGCTCGGGAGGGGGCGTCGGTGCATCGCTCGGGGCGCGAGCGCAAGGGTGCGCCCCACCAGCAGGGTGGGCGGTGGACTCTCCCGGGGCATCCGGGACGTCCGAGCAGGTCAGCGACCTGGGCGGGTCAGGCGCTGGCCGCAGCGCACGATGCGGGTGCAGGCCTCCTCGCCGGAGGTCCTAGCCTAGGCCGCGAGAAGAGGGATCGGCGCTCGACGACGAGCGCCGGAGCACGCCGAGGAGCCCCCCAGATGATCGCCGCACGTCCCCGCGTCAGGGTCCACGTCGTCGCCATCGACGACGACCACCGCATGCTCCTCGACCGTCGTCCGCGGACCCAGGTGTGGGCCCTGCCGTGGGGCTACCTCGGCGTGGGCGAGGACCCTGCCCGGCTGGCGCGCTCCCTCGTCCGGGACACCGGTGCCGCCCCTGAGCGGCCGCGGGTGCAGTCCGTCGAGGGCGCCGTCGAGCACGGTGAGCACTTCCTCGACGTGACCCTGCACTGCACCGCCGACCGGATCTGGAAGCCCACCACCGGGGGCCGGTCGTCGAACGCCCTCTGGTGGAGCCTGGACGAGATCTCCTCGCTCGACCTCTCGGCGCGAGCGAGGAGCGCCCTCGTCAACGCGTGGGACGTGCTCTGGCCCCACGTCTGAGCCGACTGACCCTCAGTCGAGCTCGGTCACGGTGCGCTCGCCCGGCGATCCGCCGAGCTCGATCCTGCGGTGCGAGACGTTGTTCGTCGTGTCGGACTCCTTGAGGCGGTTGCGGAAGTTCGTCGTGACCCGCACCGTGTAGGTCCCGTTGGGGAGGCCGGTGACGTCGAACGCCTGGCCCGGGAGGCCTTGGTAGTAGGTGTCGCCCCATCCGGCGGGGAGCACCTCACGGATCCAGATCGCCGACTGCCCACCGCAGTTCGACCAGAGGCGGTCGGTCTCGACGCGCTGGGCCGCCCCGCGGATGGTGAGGTCGATGGGGTCGGTCGGCGCCAGGCAGAACGCCTGCTTGCCGCTGCGGGTGACGGACCCGTCGGCGGCGACGAGGTCGTACTGCGCGATGTCCTCGAAGTGCCAGTGCAGGTGCCCCTCGCGCGGGTCCCACTCGAACTCGCCGGCCGGGGAGGAGCGCACCGGCTCACCGTCGCGGTACTCGAACTGGGTGGCGCGCATGGTGTCGTCGCTGCTCCGGTAGCCCTCGACGACGAGCGGCCCCGAGCCGAGGTTGGCGATGTTGGCGCCGAACGAGAGCTGGTCGCGGCCCTCCTCGTCGGTGCCGACCTGCATGTCGAAGGCGGGGAGCGCCACCATGTCGGGCAGGCCGTTCGTCCGACGTGAGCCGTCGGCCTCCGCGCGGTCGCGTCGCTGAGGGTTCGCCTTGGCTGACGCGATGCGCAGCGCGGTCGACGACTCGAGCGTCGCGGTCCGCGCGGAGGAGGCGCTGACGTCGGCCGCAGCCGCGCGCACGACGGGGTCGAGCTTCTGGGCGCCGTGGCCCTTCGCGTGGTCGCTGCCGTGCGCCGTGTGGTCGCCGTGCGACGTGGCGCTCGTCGACGAGGTGGTCGGCGCCGTCCTGCTCAGCGCCGCGGACCCGCCGCCGCCCTCCTCGGGCGGCGCGCACCAATCGGGCTCGTAGGGGCAGGGCACGGTCGTCACCGTCATCGACACGGAGGCCTTGGCCTGCGCCGCGGGGATGGCGAACTGCTTGACATAGGTCGGGGTGATCCGCAGCGTCACCCTGTAGTCGCCGTCGGCACCCTCGAAGTTGCTGAGGAGGTCGTTGCCGACCGACGCCGCCCAGCCCTTGTCGAGGCCGTAGACGATGTGCCGCGTGAGGTGGGTTCCGCACGAGTTGGCGAGCTGCGGCTCCGCGGGCCCGGTCGCGTCGAGCCGTGCCTGCTGCTCCATGCCCCAGGCGCCGCCGGGGCAGAAGCTCAGCGTCTGACGGGTGACGAGCGCGCCAGCCGCCGTGCGCAGCTCGACGTCGAGGAAGTCCGGCAGCCCGAGCGACATCGGTCCGCGCACGGGCGTCTGGATCTTGCGGTCACGCACGATCGTGCCCCGCGCGTCCTTGCGGACGAGCCACAGGTCGGCGTTGCCGTCGGCGCCGGGCACGGCCTCGATCTGCAGGGCGGCCTTCGTCACCCCGACGAAGGTGCCGAGCTCGGCGAAGATGAAGGGGTCGCCCTCGACGCGTTCCACCCGGATCTGGGGGGACGCGACGCGGAGACCGAGCTGGGGGTCGCCGGGTGCTGCGAAGGCACCCCACGCCGTGATCCCGCTCGCGGTCGTCACCGCGACCGCACCCACCACTGCTACGAACCGACGACCGAGCTTCATCACACGCTCCCCTGTGACCGATGACCTGCGGAATGACGGCCGAGAGGTCGTGGCACGGGTGCCCTGCGCCGACCACGATGTCTGCCGCTCGGCGAAGAGTCGCACGAAGGGGACCGTGCGCGGGCGCGAACGCGCGAAACACGCCGTGAAGGCTCCCCGGGTAGGAGTCGAACCTACGTCGCTTGTCCTGATTCAAAGTCAGGCGGGCCCTGCCGGCAGACCAACCGGGGAACGATGCGCGCGGGCGAGCCCACGGCATACGACGCACAGGGTAGTTGACCCGTGGGGCACCTCACCGCGGTGCGCCCGGCGGGCACAGGGACCGCAGGGCACAATGGTGCGAGTGAGTCGAGACCAGGCCGCGCCCAAGGTGCGCACTCCGCGGGGGCGGATGACCGGAGCCCAGCGACGCGAGCAGCTCATCGGCATCGGCCGCCAGCTCTTCGCCAACCGGGGCTACGAGGCGACGACGGTCGAGGAGATCGCGAGCGTCGCCGGGGTATCGAAGCCGGTCGTCTACGAGCACTTCGGCGGCAAGGAGGGCCTGTATGCCGTCGTCGTCGACCGTGAGATCCAGTCGCTCCTCGGGGCGATCGCCGGGGCGCTGAGCTCCGAGGGCGGGTCACGCGCGCTGCTCGAGCGGGCCGCGACGGCGCTGCTCGACTACATCGAGTCCTCGACCGACGGGTTCCGGATCCTCGTGCGCGACTCGCCGCCCGGGCAGCAGACGGGCAACTTCGCCTCGCTCATGTCCGACGTCGCCTCGCAGGTCGAGCACCTGCTCGCGGCGCAGTTCACGAACAGGGGGCTCGACCCCAAGCAGGCGCCGATGTATGCGCAGATGCTCGTCGGCATGGTCGCGCTCACCGGACAGTGGTGGCTCGAGAACCCCAAGGCCAAGAAGCGCGACGTCGCCGCGGCGCTCGTCAACCTCGCGTGGAACGGCCTCACCGGCCTCGAGTCGAAGCCGACGATCAGCCACGCCTGACCGCGCTCAGACGGTGAAGTCGAGCTTGGGCGGCTGGACCTGCTGGAACTCGACCCGGTTGCCGACCGGGTCGTCGGTGTGGAAGCGCTGGACGCCCGGCACCTCGTGGTTCCAACGGACCTCTCCGCCGGCGCCCGCAACGGCCGCCGCCAGCGCCGCGACGTCGTCGACGCCGAAGCACGGGTGCGCCTTGCGCGCGGGCACGAACCCCTCCTCGACGCCGCAGTGCAGCTCCTGCTCGCCCGCTGCGAACCAGACCCCACCGCGAGCCGCGAGGATCGGCGGTTTGGGGATCTCGGGCAGTCCGCAGACGACGCCGTAGAAGTGGCGCAGGAGGTCCTCGGTGCCGGCCGGACAGGCGAGCTGCACGTGGTGCAGGCCGACGACGGCCATCAGCTCGTCGCCTTGCGGGCGACCGCGAAGACGCGGCGGAAGGGGAAGACGACCCCCACCTCGGTGCGGGGGTAGGCCTCGCGCAGCGCCGCGGCATACGGCTTGAGGAAGGCGTCGCGCTCCTCGCCCTCGGGAAGGATGTCGAGGACCGGGCGCAGGCCGGTGCTGCTCACCCAGTCGAGCACCGGGTCGTCGGACTCGCCGTCGGGGTCGAGGACGTGCGAGTAGACCGTCTCCCACGCGTCGACCCGCGTGCCGAGCCGGCTGAGGAAGGTGAGGTAGGTCTTGGGCTCGCCGACGGCCGGCAGGTCGAGCGCGGCGAGCAGCTCGTTGGCCCTGGCGTGCGTCGCCGCCGTCTCGCGCATGAGCGCGTGGCTGGGTGCGTCGAAGTTGTTGGGCACCTGGAGGGCGAGCCAGCCGCCGGGCGTGAGGGCCTCGACCCACGTCGGCAGCAGGTCGAGGTGGCCCGGCACCCACTGGAGGGTCGAGTTCGTGACGATGACGTCGGGAGCCTCGCCGAGCGAGGCCGGGTCCCAGTCCTTGAGGTCAGCCTGGACCCACTCGACCCGGTCGCCCGTGTCCAGCGCGCGAGCCGCCTCGAGCATCGACTCCGCCGCGTCGACACCGACGATGCGGGCCTCCGGCCAGAGCTCACCGAGCGTGAGGGTCGCCGGACCGTTGCCGCAGCCGAGGTCGACGACGAGGTCGGGGGCGTCGGCGCGGACCTGGGCGACGAGGTCGGCGAAGGGGCGGCTGCGCTGCTCCCCGAAGCGGGAGTAGGCCGCCGGGTCCCAGCTCGGCTGTGTGCGCATCATTGCTCCTCCTGCGGTCCCGTCGACCGGGATCGGCCGCTCGTCCCCACTCTGTCCCGTAGATATCTTGATGTCAAGATACTTGACGGGAGTACAGTCGCCCTCATGTCCGAGGATGACGTCGACCGTATCGTCTCGGCGTGGCGTCGCGAGCGTCCGGAGCTCGACGTCACCCCGCTCGAGATCCTCAGCCGCGTCTCGCGCCTGGCCCGCCGCCTCGACCTCGCGCGCGGAGCCGCCTTCAGCGAGCACGGGCTCGACAGCTGGGAGTTCGACGTCCTCTCGGCACTGCGCCGCGCAGGCCGGCCCTACGAGCTCTCCCCCGGCCAGCTCGTCGCCCAGACGCTCGTGACGAGCGGGACGATGACGAACCGGGTCGACCGCCTCCTCGCGCGCGGCTTCGTCGAGCGCCACCCCGACCCGCGCGACAGGCGCGGCGTCATCGTGCGGCTCACCCCCGCCGGCATGCAGACCGTCGACTCCGCGCTCGACGACCTCCTTACCCACGAGCGCGAGCTCCTCGCCGACCTGCCGACGGACGAGCGCGACGCCCTCGCCGCCCAGCTCCGCGTCCTCCTCACCCCCTTCGAGGGCGCGACGCACCCCTGACCCCCCTTGCGTCCGGCAAGGTGACGGCCTGGCCACCACAGTTGCGGACGCAAGCGGTGGGGACCCCGTTGCGTCCGGCAAGGTGACGGCCTGGCCACCACAGTTGCGGACGCAAGCGGTGGGTATGCCGGGTGGTCGCCTCTCAGGGCTCGAGGACGTCCGCGGCCTCGAGCCACTCGAGCTCGAGGGCCTCGCGCTCGTCGACGACCTCGCGCAGCTCGGCGTTGAGCTCGAGCACGGCCGCGTGGTCGGCGGCCTGCTCGGCCATCGCAGTGTGGATCCGCTCCTCGCGCTGGGCGAGGCGGGCGAGCTGCTTCTCGACGCGGGCCATGACCTTGCGCGCCTCGCGCTGCTCCGCCGGGCTCGCCACAGGTCCCGGCGCCTGTGCCGGCGGCCCACCCGACGACCCGGCACCCGGCGCCTCGGCACCCGAGGGGGCGGCGGAAGCGGAAGGGGACGGGACGGCATACGAGGGGGTGACGGTGGCACGGAGGCGGAGGTACTCCTCGACGCCGCCGGGCAGCTGGCGCACGCGGCCGTCGCCGAGGAGAGCGACCTGCTCGTCGGCGATGCGCTCGAGGAGGTAGCGGTCGTGCGAGACGACGAGCAACGTGCCCGCCCAGCCGTCGAGGACGTCCTCGAGCGCGGTGAGGGTCTCGATGTCGAGGTCGTTGGTCGGCTCGTCGAGGAGGAGCACGTTGGGCTCGTCCATGAGGATCCGCAGCACCTGGAGGCGGCGCCGCTCGCCGCCGGAGAGGTCGCGCACGCGGGTCTGCTGGCGCGGGCCGGGGAAGCCGAGTCGCTTGGCGAGCGTCGAGGCGGTGACCTCCTTGCCGGCGAGCACCGTGACCTTGCGGACCTCCTCGACGGCCTCGATGACGCGGGCGTCGGCGAGCCGGTCGAGCTCGCGCACCTCCTGGGTGAGGTGGCCGATGCGCACGGTGACGCCCTGCTTGCGCTTGCCCGAGGCGAGCGGGACCTCGCCCGCGAGCGCGCGCAGGAGCGTCGACTTGCCCGAGCCGTTGACGCCGACGATGCCGATGCGGGCGCCGGGGGCGAGGTGCCACGTGATCCGGTCGAGCAGCACGCGGTCGCCGACGGCCACCGACGCGTCGAGCAGGTCGATGACGTCCTTGCCGAGCCGGCTCGTCGCGAACGCCATGAGCTCGACGTCGTCGCGCAGCGGCGGCACGTCCTCGATGAGGGCGTTCGCGGCCTCGATGCGGAACTTCGGCTTGGACGTGCGGGCCGGGGCGCCGCGACGCAGCCAGGCCAGCTCCTTGCGGAGCAGGTTGTTGCGACGCTCCGCCGTGACGCGCGCCATCCGCTCGCGCTCCGCCTTGGCGAGGACGTATGCCGCGTAGCCGCCGTCGAAGCCGTTGACCTCACCGTCGACGACCTCCCACGTGCGGGTGGCGACGGCGTCGAGGAACCAGCGGTCGTGGGTGATGGCGACGAGCGCGTTGTCGGGGCGCGAGCGGTGCCGCACGAGGTGCTCGGCGAGCCAGGCAACGCCCTCGACGTCGAGGTGGTTCGTCGGCTCGTCGAGGAGCAGGACGTCCGGGTCGTCGACGAGCAGCCTGGCGAGGCCGAGCCGCCGGCGCTCGCCACCGGACTTGCCGGCGACGGTCGAGTCCAGCCCTCCGACGGCCGGGGCGTCGATGCCACCGAGGAGGCCGGTGAGGACGTCGCGCACCCGGGCATCGCCGGCCCAGACGTGCTCGGGGCGGTCGCCGAGGACCGCCTCGCGGATCGTCGCGTCGGGGTCGAGCGAGTCGTCCTGGGTGAGCACGCCGACGGTCGCGCCACCGAGCCGGGCGACCCGCCCGCTGTCGACGTCGCGCTCCCCCGCGAGGACGCGCAGGAGCGTCGTCTTGCCTCCCCCGTTGCGGCCGACGATGCCGATGCGGTCGCCGCCGGAGACACCGAGTGAGACGCCGTCGAGCACCTGGGCGGTGCCGAGCGCGAGGGCAGCGCGCTCGACCGAGATGAGGACGGCCACTAGTCGACCCGAGCGGGGATGACGTGCGCGCCGTGCACCGGCCCGACGGCCTTGCGGACCTCGCGGGCGGCTCCGGTGGCGGTGAGGGCGACGGTGAGGTCGATGGCCGCCTCGACGTCCTCGACGAGGAAGGCGACGGTGGGCCCGGACCCGGAGACGATGCCGCCGAGGGCACCGAACTCCATGCCGCTCTCGAGCAGCTCGCCGAGCTCGGGGCGCAGCGAGACCGCCGCCTCCTGGAGGTCGTTGGTGAGCTGCGGTGCGAGGGCGTGCGGGTCGCCGGTGCGCAGCGCAGCCATGAGCTGGGAGTTGGGCTCGGGCACGTCGGCGCGGGGCGAGGAGCCGTCGCGCAGCCGGTCGCACTCGGCATAGACCTCGGGGGTCGAGAGCCCGATGTCGCTGATCGCGAAGACCCAGTGGTAGCTGCCGCGGGCGAGCACCGGCGCCAGCCGCTCGCCCCGGCCGCTGCCCATTGCGGTGCCACCACGGATGAGGAAGGGCACGTCGGAACCCAGCTCGGCGGCATACTCCTCGAGCTCCTCGGTCGACAGGCCGAGCCCCCACAGCCGGTCGCACGCGACGAGGGTCGCGGCGGCGTCGGCGGAGCCCCCGGCCATGCCACCGGCGACCGGGATGCTCTTGTTGATCGAGATGTGCACCGCCGCGTCGATCGCGGTCTCGTCGGCGAGCAGCCGCGCCGCGCGCATCGCGAGGTTGCTTGAGTCGGTCGGGACGACGTCGGCATAGGGCCCGACGACGCTGCATCGCCACTCGTCGTTGATCGCGACGGTGACGTCGTCGTGGAGGTTCACCGCCTGGTAGACGGTCGAGAGCGCGTGGAAGCCGTCGTCACGCAACGGGCCGACGAGGAGCTCGAGGTTGACCTTGGCCGGGACGCGCACCGTCACGGGCGCAGGGTCCGTGTGGGCCGAGGTCATGCCGCCACCCTAACCACCGGCTCGGGGTGCTCCGTCATCCACGCTCTGCGCGAACACGCTGGCGTCGCAGGCTTCGGCCGGGGTCCACTGGCCGCATGCGACTCCTCGTGCTCGGTGGGACGGCGATGCTCGGACGCGCGGTGGCGGAGCGGGCGCTGACCGACGGCCACGAGGTCACCTGCCTCGCCCGCGGGGTGGCCGGATCGGCCCCCGACGGGGTGACGTGGGTGCGCGGCGACCGCGACGACGCCGACGGTCTCGACGGGGTGCTCGCCGGCCCGCGCTGGGACGCCGTTGTCGACGTCTCGCGCCAGCCCGGGCAGGTGCGACGCGCAGTCACCGCGCTCGAACCGGTCGCCGACCGCTTCGTCTTCGTCTCGACCGGCAACGCGTATGCCGTCCACTCCGGTCTCGAGACCGACGAGTCGGTGCCGCTCCTGCCGCCGCTCGACGGCGACGTCATGGAGGACATGAGCACCTACGGCCAGGCCAAGGTGACCTGCGAGGCCGCCGTGCTCGACGGCTTCGGCCCGGGGCGGACGCTCGTCGCGCGGGCCGGGCTCATCGGCGGGCCCGGCGACTGGTCCGGGCGGTCCGGCTGGTGGCCGTGGCGCTTCGCCCACCCCGTCGGCGGCGGGGGTGCGGTGCTCGCGCCTGACGACCCCGACCTGCCGATGTCGCTCGTCGACGTGCGCGACCTCGCGACCTGGCTGGTGCGCTGCGCCGCCGAGGGCACGTCCGGGATCTTCGACGCCGTCGGCGAGCCGAACACCCTCGGCGGGCTCCTCGGAGCCGCCCGCGACGTCGCCGGCCACTCGGGCCCCCTCGTCACGGCGTCGGCGTCGTGGCTCGCCGAGCACGGCGTGCAGGAGTGGATGGGCGAGGACAGCCTGCCCTTGTGGGTGAGCGACCCGGAGTGGCGTGGCTTCGGCGCCCACACCGGGGCTGCGGCCCGGGCTGTAGGGCTGGCCTGCCGGCCGGTGACGGAGACGCTCCGGGACGCCGCGGCATACGAGGAAGGTCGCGAGCCGGACGACCCGCGACGGTGCGGCCTCTCCGACGAGACCGAGCGACGGCTGCTCGCGCTCCTGGGCCACTGACCACCACCCACTCCGGTTCGCGAACGGACTCGCTGCTCGTGGGCCGGAACGATCCGGTTGGCGAGGGACGCGGCGGTTCGCGAACCGCCTTGCGCCGCTCGTCAGGCTCGCGCGGCAGCGTGGTGGGCGCTGGCGATCGCGGCGAACTGGTGCACGTCGAGCTGCTCGCCCCGTGTGCGGGGGTCGATCCCGGCGGCGACGAGCGCGTCCTCCGCGGCCTGCGCCGAGCCGGCCCAGGGCGCAAGGGCAGCGCGCAGGGTCTTGCGACGCTGGGCGAACGCGGCGTCGACGCACGCGAAGACCTGCTCGCGGGTGGCCGAGGTCTGCGGCGGCTCACGGCGCGTGAGCGAGACGAGCCCGGAGTCGACGTTGGGGACGGGCCAGAAGACCGAGCGGCTCACGTTGCCCGCGAGCGCGACGTCGGCATACCAGGCGGCCTTGACGCTCGGCACGCCGTAGGTCTTCGACCCGGGTGCGGCGGCGAGGCGCTCGGCCACCTCGAGCTGGACCATGACGAGGATCCGCTCGATCGTCGGGAAGCGCTCGAGGAAGCTGAGGACGACGGGCACCGAGACGTTGTAGGGCAGGTTGGCGACGAGCGCGGTCGGCGCCTCGCCGGGCAGCTCCTCGACGCGCAGGGCGTCTGCGTGCACGACGTCGAGACGGTCGGCGAGGTCCGGCGCGACGGTGTCGACGGTCTCGGGCAGTGCCTCGGCGAGCACCGGGTCGACCTCGACGACGGTGACGTGGCGGGCCACAGGCAACAGTGCGAGGGTCAGCGAGCCGAGCCCCGGACCGACCTCGACGACGACGTCCTCGGCGCCGATCCCGGCGACCCGCACGATCCGCTGGACGGTGTTGGCGTCGATGACGAAGTTCTGCCCCCAGGTCTTCGTGGGCCGGATGCCGAGGCGAGCGGCGAGCTCGCGGATCTGGGCGGCCCCGAGGAGCCCTGACGTCGACATGGTCGCCACCCTACGGCCGACCGGCGGCGCGGCGTGCACGCGCTCGCGGGCCCCGGGACACGGCTGAGGCCGGACCCCCTCACACGGGGTCCGGCCTCAGTCGGTGCGCCCGACAGCGTTCGGGCGGCGTGCCTGATGTGGGTCAGGCGGCGTGGGCGCAGCCCCACGGCTGCAGGCCGCGGTCGGCGTAGACACGGTTCGCCACCGTGATCTGCTCCGCGCGCGAGGCCAGGTCGGCGCGTGAGGCGAAGTCGCCACCGCCGGCACCGAGCCAGGTCCGGATGTCGAACTGGAGGCCGCCGTAGTAGCCGTTGCCGGTGTTGATCGACCAGTTGCCACCCGACTCGCACTGGGCGATGCGGTCCCACATCGCGGCGTTGGCGAGGTTGATGCCGGCCCCGGAGGTGTTGCCGGCGTCACGCGTGGTGGTCGTGGTGCTGGAGGGAGCCGGGGCCGGCTTCTCCTTGGTGCCGACGGCGACGACCTGGCTGACCGGCTGACGGGTGACCTTGCTCGAGAGCACCTTGGTGCCCTTGAGGACGCCGTCGAGGTAGGTGAGGCGCAGGTTGAGCGTCCGCGCGCCGGGCTTGCCCGCGGTGAGGACCTTCTTCTGGCCCTCGTAGAGGCTGGCGTCACGCTTGGTCACGGTGCCGAAGGCCACCGCCTCGCTGCGCGCAGCGGCCTTGACGTCGACCTTGGTCACGGCGATGGCGAGACCACGCGTGAGGAGCGCGTCGCGGCCAGGGGCCACGATGTCGTCGCGGTCCACGGCGACGCGGGCCTCGTTGAGCGCCTCGCCCACGGTGGTCGCGGACGTCGCGTAGGTCGTCGTCTTCTTGGCCAGCGTCACCGTGAAGGCCTTGGGGGTCGTCACCGTGAGCGACAGGCCCTGCCGGCCGATGGGCTGGGAGCGCGACGCGGAGAGCGTGGCGTTGGCACCCGCGCGGATGCCGAGGTCACGCAGGGCGGCGTCGACGGTCGTCGCGGTCGTCCAGTACTCCTTGGCGACGCCGTCGACCGTGACGGTGAGCTTGCGGCCGTAGCGGACCGAGATCTTGTCCCCGTCCTCGATAGGCGTGCCGAGCGAGGGGGTGACCTCGTCGTGCTCCCCGAGCTCGATGCCCTTCTTGTCGAGGGCGTCCCCGACGGTCGAGCCGAAGACGTGGAGGGACGAGGACGTGCCGTCGACCGAGAGGGCCACTGCCTTGTCGAGGTGGGCGACGCCGAACGATCCGGCGGCGACGGTCAGGGCGGCAGCACCTTGGGCGGCGAGACGCAGGGGACGAGAGATCAAGAGGGCTCCAGGGGTCGAACTCTCCGGACACCGGGAGGGGCGACACGTCCTCAGGGGAGACGCGCGGGGCCCCACAGGGGAAGGGTCCCGACAACAGGGAAGCGAGGTGCGCACGGGGTTCACTCCGGCGTCCTCGCCCCTGTCTTCGCCCGGAGCCCGGCTCCGGCCAACCCGAACACCTTCCCGAGAATCGGGCCAAAGGTCAAATTTTGGTAACGGTGACGTGCACCACGGGTGTCACGAGCGTGACTCCTGTGACTGGTGTGGTCGCAGCCCTCACGCCCAGGGTCCGTAGACGCGCTCGGAGTTCGCCGACAGTGCCTCGCACAGCGTCGGCACCGCGACACCGAGCGTCGCGGCCATCGCGCGCACGGTGAGCGGCACGAGGTGCGGCGCATTGACCGCGCCGCGGTGCGGGTGCGGCGTGAGGTAGGGCGCGTCGGTTTCGACGAGCAGCCGGTCGAGCGGTGTCACCGACAGCGCGTCACGCAGCCCGTGGGCGTTCTTGAACGTCACCGTGCCGGCGAAGGAGAGGTAGTAGCCGCGCTCGGCGCACTCCTGAGCCATCGTGAGGTCGCCCGAAAAACAGTGCAGCACAGTCGAACCCGGCGCACCCTCCTCCTCGAGCACCCGCAGGACGTCGGCATGGGCGTCGCGGTCGTGGATCTGCAGCGCCTTGCCGAGACGCTTCGCGAGGTCGATGTGCCAGCGGAAGCTGTCCTGCTGCACACCCTGCCCCTCGGGGCCGGTGCGGAAGTAGTCGAGACCGGTCTCCCCCACGACCCGGATCCTCGGGTGCCGGGCCAGCTCCTCGATCTCTGCGTATGCCGTCTCGAGACTCCCGCTCTCGGCGAGACCGGGCACCTCGTTGGGGTGGAGGGCGACGCCACCGAGCATCTCGGGGTAGGTGTCGACCATGACGACCGTCTGGCGCGCGGCCGGCAGGTCGCAGCCGATCTGGACGAGCCGGTCGACGCCGACCGCCTTGGCCCGGGCCACGAGGTCGGCGACGTCGACCGCCACGCCCTCGCGCTCGATGTCGAGGTGGGTGTGGTTGTCGACGACCGCGATGGGCAGCGGGTCCGGGAGGTCGGGGACCACCGACCGCGTCGGGGTGCTCACGACTGCTGGAGCCGCTCGAGCTCCTCCTCGACGACGGACTCGTCGAGCTTGGCGAAGACGCCCGTCGGCTTGGCGATGGGCGCGCCGACGGTGACCGGGCGCGACTCCCACCGCGGCGTCGACGAGTACTCCCCCGTGATGACGGGGTAGGTCCGGTCGCTGTCCTCGTCGAGCCCGGAGACCTCCTCGACGACCGGCATCGGCGAGAACTCGCCCTCCCCGCCGAGGAAGGCGTGCACCCGGTTCGACGCGTGCGGCAGGAACGGCGCGAGGATGGTGTTGAGGTCGCTCACGCACTGGATGAGCGTGTGCAGCACGGTGGCGAGCCGCTCGCGCTGGTCGTCGCCCTTGAGCTTGAACGGCTCGGTGTCGGAGACGTACTTGTTGACGTCACCGACCGCCCGCATCGCCTCGGCGACGGCGGCCTTGACCCGCTGGCGCGCGAGAAGGTCGCCGACCATGTCGAAGGCCGCGAGCGTCGCCGCCCGCACCGCCTCGTCGACCGGCTCGAGGGTGCCGGGCTGCGGGATCTCGCCGAAGTTCTTGGCGATCATCGCCCCGGTGCGGTTGACGAGGTTGCCCCAGCCGGCGACGAGCTCGGAGTTGTTGCGCTGCACGAACTCGGCCCAGGTGAAGTTGCTGTCCGCGTTCTCGGGACCCGCAGCGCAGATGAAGTAGCGGATGGGGTCGGGGCCGTAGCGCTCGAGCACCTCACGGATGCCGATGACGTAGTTGCGCGAGGTCGAGAACTGCTTGCCCTCCATCGTGAGGTACTCGCTGCTCACGACCTCGGTCGGCAGCTGGAGCTCCCCGAAGGTCCCCGGCTCGCCACCCTTGGCGCCGCGGCCGGCATACGCAAGCAGCTCGGCCGGCCAGATCTGCGAGTGGAAGGTGATGTTGTCCTTGCCCATGAAGTAGTAGGACCGGGCGTCCTCGGAGTTCCACCAGTCTCGCCAGCGGTCGTCGTCGCCGATGCGTCGCGCCCACTCGATCGACGCGGAGAGGTAGCCGATGACCGCGTCGAACCAGACGTAGAGCCGCTTGCCGGGATAGCGCTCGGCGAGCTCGCCGGGCAGCGGGATGCCCCAGTCGATGTCGCGGGTCATCGCGCGCGGGCGGATGTCGTCGAGGATGTTGAGGCTGAACTTGATGACGTTGGGCCGCCACGTGCCGCTCGCCTCGCGTCCCTCGAGCCACGAGCGCAGGGCGTCGGCGAGCGCGGGCAGGTCGAGGAAGTAGTGGTCGGTCTCGGTGAACTCCGGCGTCGCGCCGGTGACCTTGCTCCGCGGGTTCTCGAGGTCGCTCGGCTCGAGCTGGTTGCCGCAGTTGTCGCACTGGTCGCCGCGCGCCTCCTCGTAGCCGCAGATCGGGCAGGTGCCCTCGATGTAGCGGTCGGGCAGGGTGCGGCCGGTGCTCGGCTCGAGCGCGACGAGCTGCTGCTGGACGACGAAGTAGCCGTTGTCGAGGCAGCGGCTGAACATCTCCTGGACGACGTGCTCGTGGTTGGCGGTCGTCGTGCGGGTGTAGAGGTCGTAGGAGCAGCCGAGGTCGGCGAGCTCGTTCGCGATGACCGCGTGGTTGCGGTCGACGAACTCCTGCGGCGTCACGCCCTCCTTGTCGGCGAGGACGAGGATCGGGGTGCCGTGCTCGTCGCTGCCGCTCACCATGAGGACGTCGTGCCCGGCCATCCGCATGTAGCGGCTGAACACGTCGGAGGGCACACCGAACCCGGCCACGTGGCCGAGGTGGCGCGGACCGTTGGCATACGGCCAGGCGACAGCGCTGAGGATCTTGGTCACCGGTGAATCCTAGGCGGCGCCGCTTCCCTGCCCGTATGCCGTCCGCTCACCTCGCGGCCTCGCTGGCGGCGAGCTCGGACTTCCAGTCGCGGAAGCCCTCCTCGGTGCGGCCCAGACGCCAGTAGCCCGAGACCGACACCTGGTGGCGGTCGAGGCCTCGCTCGCGCAGGAGGTACGGGCGCAGCCCGTGCATGACCGCGCCCCCCTCGCCGTGGACGAAGACCTGCACGCGACCGGCGCGCCACTCGAGTGCCCGCACCGACTCGACGAGGTCTCCACCGTCCGCACGATGCACCCAGGTCACCGAGGCGCCGGCGGGCAGCACGAGCTCCGGGTGGTGCGCCGAGTCGTCGACCAGCAGGACGACCTCCGCCACCGCGTCGGGGCGCAGGGCGTGGAGGGCCGCCGTGATCGCGGGGATGGCGGACTCGTCGCCGGCGAGCAGGTGCCAGTCGGCATCCGGGTCCGGTCGGTAGCCCCCACCGGGACCGTTGGCCAGGAGCGTGTCGCCGGGCTGCGCCGCGGCTGCCCACGGGCCCGCGACGCCCTCGTCGCCGTGGACGACGAAGTCGATCGCCACGGTGCCGGCCGCCACGTCAGGGAAGAGAGCCGTGTAGGTGCGCACGACCGGCAGGTCCTCGGGCGGGATGGTTCCGCGCAGGGCGCGCAGGTCGAGCGGCTCTGGGTAGACCACCCCGGGCCTGGGGAACACGAGCTTGACGTAGCGGTCGGTCGCGTCGCTGCCCTCGAACGCCGAGAGGTCGTCGCTGTGGAACCACACCCTCCGCAGGCGCGGGGTCAGCTGTTCGGTGCTCGTGACGGTGAGGTGGGTGGGCAACGTGGACTCCTGGGTGCGGGCGATCTCCGAGGGCTCCAACGCCCAACGAGCCGCCGGGCTTCCCGCCGACCCCGCCGGATCCGGACGTTCCGCACGCGGGACCACACGGCATACGTCGTCGTGGGTGGGAGCGCAGGGGAATGTCGCCGCCCCGTTTCCAGTAGACATGTCCTGAGACGGCGTGCACTGTGCGCCGCCGAACCAGGAGGTCGACACGTGATCGCCGCACTCACCGGCATGGGGCTGTCCGCCGCGGCAGGCCTCAACGCCTACATCCCGTTCATGATCGTCGCCCTCGTCGCGCGGTTCACCGACGTCATCACCCTGCCGTCGGGCTTCGAGTGGATCGAGTCGCCGTGGGCCATCGGCGTCGGCGCCGTCCTCCTCCTCACCGAGCTCGTTCTCGACAAGATCCCCGCGATCGACACCGTCAACGACGCGATCCAGACCTTCATCCGCCCGAGCATGGGTGGGCTCATCTTCGCCGCGACGACGGCTGCCGAGGACCTCGACAGGTCGACGTGGATGGCCGACAACCCGTGGGTCGGCGTCGTCCTAGGCATCGTCGTCTCGGGTCTGGTGCACTCGGGCAAGATGGCGGCCCGACCGGCCATCAACGCCGGAACCCTCGGCGCCGGGGCCCCCGTCGTGTCGACGGCCGAGGACGGCGCCTCCCTCGGGCTCTCGCTCGTCGCGATCTTCATCCCGCTCCTCGTCATCGTCGCGCTCATCGCCCTGGCCTGGCTGCTCGTCTGGCTCTGGCTCAAGGTCCGGCGCTGGCGCAAGCGGCGCGAGACACGGCTCGGGCCCGACACGGCATACCCACGGGTCTGAGACCGTCCTCCCAGCGGACGTCCACGTCGGCTGCATAGGCTGCGCGGCATGGAGGCCCCTGTCGAGCAGCGCGCGCTGAGCCGGCGCGACCTCCTCGCCGAGACCTGGCTCGTCCTCGGCGTCTCGCTCGGCGCCTCGGCGATCTGGAGCGCACTGTCGCTCGCGCGCAAGCTCACCGCCGGCAAGCCGCTCGGCGCGCAGACGACGGCGATGAACTCCTCGGTGACCCCGGACCGCCCGTGGCTGGACCTCCTCCACCAGCTCGCCGGCATCGGCCTCGCGCTCGTGCCCGTCGTGCTCGCTCTGCACCTGCTCTCGCGCGACGACGTGCGAGCCCGCTTCGCGATCGGCTGGGACGCGACGCAGCCGGCGCGCGACCTCGTGCGAGGACTCGGTCTCGCGGCGCTCATCGGCCTCCCCGGACTCGCCCTGTATGCCGTCGCGCGCGCCCTCGACCTCAACACCACCATCGCGGCCGCGAACCTCGCCGAGACGTGGTGGGCCGTGCCCGTGCTCGTCCTCGCCGCCGCCCAGAACGCCGTGCTCGAGGAGGTCGTCATGGTCGGCTACCTCTTCACCCGCTGGGCGCAGGCGGGGTGGTCGACGTGGCGGATCATCGTGCTGTCAGCGATGATCCGCGGCGCCTACCACCTCTACCAGGGATTCGGCGGGTTCGTCGGCAACGTCGTCATGGGGCTCGTCTTCGGGTTGCTCTACACCCGGACGAAGCGTGTGGGTCCGCTCGTCGTCGCGCACACGGTGCTCGACGTCGTCGCCTTCGTCGGCTACGCCCTCCTCAAGGACCGCGTCGGCTGGCTCTGACCCTTCACATTCGCGCCATCCCGCCACCAGTCGGGGGGCGAGTGACGAGTCGGGGCTCGCTGCGCTCCCGACTCGTCACACAGCTCCCGACTCGTCGTCGAACCACGTCGAGCGACGCTCCGGCAGGACGCCCTTGTCGGCGAGGATGGCGAGCAAACGCGGCGGATGACGCAGGTCCGTCCACACCCACCGCGCCACCTGGGTCCGGCGCCGAAGACGGTCCTCGCGCTGCTTCTCGGCCCAGAGCACCCGCCCCGCCTCCTCGTGACTGGCTCCGACCGGTATGCGGTACTTGACCCGTCCGTCGAACTCGCCGACCGCCCCCTCCCATCCGAAGTCCACATCACCGATGTGACCGTCGGCATCAGAGAACGAGACCTGCAACCGCGGCTTGGGGATGAGCAGGCGGAACATCAGCACGCGTGAGAGGCTCTCCCCCGGAGACATGCTCAGTCCGTCGGCGAGCGCCACCACCGTTGCGGCACAGGCACGACCGCGAGCCCGTCGCGGCACCAGGTCGAGCTCTGCTGCGAGGTCGTCGCGGGTGCACATCCCGTGCCGGAGGCAGTAGTCCGCCGCAGTGACCGCATCCTCCAGCGTGCCGTACCGCGCGAGGTCGACCACCGTCCGCGCCGGCGGAGTGACCAGCAGCCCGTTCACCCTCACCGCGTCGGCCTCGGCACCCAGCAGCGGACGGAGAACCGACGACCCGCTGACCCCTCGGCGCGTCACAAGGTGTCGCACCGTGCCCGGCCACGCGCTGATCCGTGGAAGCCCCCAAGCCGCGGCGGCGGACTCCCCCGCGAACGTCACCGACTCCCCCGACGGGTGGGTTCGCATCGTGGCGTGCACGAGGGCGGCATGTCGGTCGACGGGCGCGAGGGAGTCAAAGGCACCTTCCGGCAACCACACGCCGGTGCGCACCTGCCGCCATCCACCGCGGTTCGGTTCGGTCCCCACCCGCCGTAGGTCCCCGGTCCTGGACAAGCGGCTTGGGTCGAACGGAGGGTGACGAGGCGGGCCGAGCATGTCCCGAGGATGGCAGGCGTCGCCGGTCCTGCCGCGGAGTTGTCCCCAGCCCTCACCAGTCGGGGGATGTATGACGAGTCGGGGCTCGCGGGGGCCCCGACTCGTCATACAGGTCCCGACTGGTCGCCAGCGGAACGGCGACCGGGCCGGGAACGAGAGCACCCGGCATACCGGGGGTTTCTCGGTGTGCCGGGTGCTCGAGGTTTAGTCGGCTCAGCGACCGTGCTGGAGCGCGGTGCGCAGGTCCATGTTGAGCTGGCTGATGACGTCCTGCGGGATGCCCTTGGGGCAGGCCTGCGAGCAGGCGCCCACGTTGGTGCAGCCGCCGAAGCCCTCGTGGTCGTGCTGGTTGACCATCGAGACGACGCGAGCGTCGCGCTCGGGCTGACCCTGGGGCAGCTCGCCGAGGTGCGTGACCTTGGCGCCCATGAAGAGCATCGCGCTCGCGTTGGGGCAGGCCGCGACGCACGCGCCGCAGCCGATGCACTCGGCGGCCATGAAGGCGCGGTCGGCGTTGTCCTTGGGGACCGGGGTCGCGTGCGCGTCCGGGGCCGAGCCGGTGTTGGCCGAGATGAAGCCGCCCGACTGGATGATCCGGTCGAACGAGCCGCGGTCGACGACGAGGTCGCGCACGATCGGGAACGCCTCGGCGCGCCACGGCTCGACGGTGATCGTCTCGCCGTCCTTGAACGAGCGCATGTGCAGCTGGCACGTCGTCGTCCGCTCGGGGCCGTGCGCGTGGCCGGAGATCATGAGGCCACACATGCCGCAGATGCCCTCGCGGCAGTCGCTGTCGAACGCGATCGGCTCCTCGCCCTTGGCGTTGAGCTCCTCGTTGAGGACGTCGAGCATCTCGAGGAAGGACATGTCCGGGCTGATGTCCGACACCCGGTAGGTGACGAGCCGGCCCTTGTCGTCGGGGCCGGACTGGCGCCAGATCTTGAGGGTGAGGTTCATGAGGCCACTCATTACTTGTAGCTCCGCTGCTTCAGTTCGATGAACTCGTACACGAGGTCTTCCTTGTGGAGGACCGGGGCGCCCATGCCGGCGCCGAAGGACGACTCCTCGCCCTCGTCGGTGGCCGGCGTGAACTCCCACGCGGCGACGTAGGCGAACTCGTCGTCGTGGCGCAGGGCCTCGCCGTCCTCGGTCTGGCTCTCGGCCCGGAAGTGGCCGCCGCAGGACTCGCGACGGTGCAGGGCGTCGATGCACATGAGCTCGCCGAGCTCGAGGAAGTCGGCGACGCGGCCGGCCTTCTCGAGCGACTGGTTGAGGGTGTCGGCCGCACCGAGGACCCGCACGTTGCGCCAGAACTCGGCGCGCAGGCCGCGGATGAGGTCGATGGCCTTGAGCAGGCCCTCCTCGGTCCGCTCCATGCCGCAGTACTCCCACATGATGTTGCCGAGCTCGCGGTGGAAGCTGTCGACGCTGCGCTCGCCGTTGATGCCGAGGAGGCGCTGGGTGCGCTCCTCGACGGCCCGGCGGGCCTCGAGCACCGACGGGCTCTCCTCGGTGAGGTCGAGCTTCGGGGCCTTGGCGAGGTAGTCGCGGATCGTGTTGGGGAGGACGAAGTAGCCGTCGGCGAGGCCCTGCATGAGGGCGGACGCGCCGAGGCGGTTGGCCCCGTGGTCGGAGAAGTTCGCCTCACCCGTGACGAAGAGACCCTGGATCGAGGACTGCAGGTCGTAGTCCACCCAGAGGCCACCCATCGTGTAGTGCACGGCCGGGTAGATCCGCATGGGCGTCTTGTAGGGGTCCTCGCCCGTGATCCGGGCGTACATGTCGAAGAGGTTGCCGTACTTCGTGCGCACCGCGTCCTCGCCGAGGCGCGAGATGGCGTCGGCGAAGTCGAGGTAGACGCCACGACGGAAGTCGCCGACGACCGGGCCGACGCCGCGTCCCTCGTCGCAGACGTTCTTGGCCTGGCGCGAGGCGATGTCGCGGGGCACGAGGTTGCCGAAGGCGGGGTAGATCCGCTCCAGGTAGTAGTCGCGGTCCTCCTCCTTGATCTCGCGCGGGTCCTTGTCGCAGTCCTCGCGGTTCTTCGGTACCCAGATGCGGCCGTCGTTGCGCAGCGACTCGGACATGAGCGTGAGCTTCGACTGGTGCTCACCGGAGACCGGGATGCACGTCGGGTGGATCTGCGTGTAGCAGGGGTTGCCGAAGTAGGCGCCCTTGCGGTGCGCGCGCCACGTCGCCGTGACGTTGGAGCCCATCGCGTTGGTCGAGAGGAAGAAGACGTTGCCGTAGCCACCGGAGGCGAGCACGACCGCGTCGGCGAGGTGGGTCTCGATCTCACCGGAGACGAGGTCGCGGACGATGATGCCGCGGGCGCGGCGGTCGGCGCCCTCGCCGTCGACGATGACCTCAAGCATCTCGTGGCGGGTGAACTGCTCGACCGTGCCGGCGGCGACCTGGCGCTCGAGGGCCTGGTAGGCGCCGATGAGGAGCTGCTGCCCCGTCTGGCCGCGGGCGTAGAACGTGCGCGACACCTGGACGCCACCGAACGAGCGGTTGTCGAGGAGGCCGCCGTACTCGCGGGCGAACGGGACGCCCTGCGCGACGCACTGGTCGATGATGTTGGCGCTCACCTCGGCGAGGCGGTAGACGTTGGTCTCGCGCGAGCGGTAGTCGCCGCCCTTGACCGTGTCGTAGAAGAGGCGCTGGACGGAGTCGCCGTCCTCCTTGTAGTTCTTCGCGGCGTTGATGCCACCCTGCGCGGCGATCGAGTGCGCACGACGCGGGGAGTCCTGGAAGCAGAAGGACTTCACGTGGTAGCCGGCCTCGCCGAGGGTCGCGGCGGCGGCGCCACCGGCGAGCCCGGTGCCGACGATGATCACCGACATCTTGCGTCGGTTGGCCGGGTTGACGAGCGAGGCCTCGAACTTGCGCCGCGTCCACTTCTGCTCGATGGGGCCGTCCGGCGCCTTGTGGTCGCGGATGGCCGCGCCCTCGGTGTAGATGCCCTGGACGAGTCCGGTGTTGTTCTCGGTCATGGTTCGCGACACCTCAGTTGATCAGGTCGAAGGCGATGGACAGCGGCGGGATGAGGAAGCCGACGACGACGACCAGCGCGATGACGAGGCCGGCCGTGCGGGCCCGGGCCCGCGCCTTCGGGGTCCCGGTCCAGCCGAGCGTCTGCTGCGCGCTGTAGACGCCGTGGAGCAGGTGCATGAAGAGCGCGACCATCGCGGCGACGTAGATGAGGACCATCCACCACACCTCGAAGCTCGCGACGACGAGCTGGAAGGGGTTGGCCGTGACGTCGGGCCCCTGCTTGTCGGCGTTCGGCGAGATCTTGACGATCGTGAAGTGCAGCAGGTGCCACACGACGAAGAGGAGGAGGAACGTCCCGCCCCAGCGCATCCACTGCGACGTCGCCGCGCTCTTGACGGCCGCGTACTTCGTGCGACGCGCGGCGCCCGCCCGGCTCCAGAGGGTGTAGGCGGCATACGCGTGCCCGACGAGCGAGACGATGAGCACGACCCGCACGATCCACAGCAGACCGCCGTAGGGGAGCATCGGCTCGCCGAAGGTCCGCAGGTGCTCCGCGTAGGTGTTGAACGCCTCCTCTCCCCAGAGCGCCTTGAGGTTTCCGTACATGTGGAGCAGGAGATATCCGACGAAGACCAGGCCGGTCACTGCCATGAGCAGCTTGAGCGCGATCGTCGTGCTCCGCGCCGTGGTCCCGCGCGGGGAGAGCGTCGTCGTGGGCATGGACGAAAGGTACCCCGCCCCTTGACACCGCACCTTCTCAGGGAGACCTAACTCCCGTGTGAGATTCGCACGTTACCGAGGGGTATGCCGGCGCACGCAGATCGTGGACCCACGCCCCGCCCTCCCGTACCCGGCTCCTCCGGCCAACCCGGGTCCTCCGGTCACCCGTCAAGCCGCGCGAGCTCCTCGTCGGTGAGCTCGAGGTCGGCGGCGGCCGCGGAGTCGGTGATCGACTGCGGTCGCTTGGCCCCGGGGATGGGGATGACGACCGGCGACTGCGCGAGCTCCCACGCGAGCGCGACCTGCTGGGCGCTCACCCCGTGGTCGCGGGCGACCTCGGCGAAGGCGGGGTACTTCTCCGCGAGGTCCTTGGCGTCACCGAGGCCACCCAGCGGGCTCCACGGCAGGAACGCCAGGCCGAGCTCCTCGCAGACGTCGATCTCGGGTCGGCTGCTGCGGAACGCCGGGCTGAACTGGTTCTGGACGCTCACGAGGGCGTCGCCCAGGACGGTGTGCGCGGCGCGGATCTGCTCCGGGTTCGCGTTGGACAGGCCGACCCGTGCGACCTTGCCGCTGTCGGCGACCTCCTTGAGGGTGCCGATGACCTCGTCGTAGGGGACGTCAGGGTCGGGCCGGTGGTGCTGCCAGAGCGCGAGCTGCTCGACGCCGAGCCGCTCGAGGCTGGCGTCGACCGCTCGGTGCAGGTGCGCGGGCGAGCTGTCGGTGTCCCAGCCGCCGCCCTCGGTGCGGACGTGGCCGCCCTTGGTGGCGAGGAGGACGCGGTCGCGCACCCCCAGCTCGTCGAGGATCGAGGCGATGAGCCGCTCGTTCTCGCCCTGGGCGTCGGCGCCCTTCTCGTCGCCCGGGCCGTAGGCGTCGGCGGTGTCGAAGAGCGTCACGCCGGCGTCGAGCGCGGCGGTGACCGTGTCGAGCAGCTGCTGACGGGGCTGGCTCCCCGTCTGGTCGAAGGTCATGAGGCCGAGGCCGATCGCGCCGACCTGGGTGTTGCCGAGTGCTCGTGTCTGCATGCCTCCCAACCTAACGAGCGCGGCAGACATCTCGGCCCGGGGCGACGGCCGACCTCGGGTGGGCGGCGCGAGGGCGGCCACCCGATCGGGCTGTGGCGCGTGTCACAGACCGCTGGCATGCTGGCGGTCGAGGCATCGGCGCCTCGTCGGCGAAAGGCGTTGCTCATGCCCCACCTCCCCGCTCCCCGACCGCAGCGCGCCCGACGCCTGCTCGCACTGCTCGCGACGGGCACGCTCGCCCTCGCCGCAGCGCTCGTCACCGGACCGGCCGCCGGTGCGGCCGCGGGCGCAGCTCCCGCTGTGGCCCGAGGAGTGGCTGCGGCTCCGCCGGCTCCGATCGCCGACCTCGGCCCCCGGGTCGTCGTCTTCGACCCGTCGATGACGGTCGCGGAGATCCAGGCGCGGGCCGACGCCATCCACGCCCAGCAGGTCGACGACGAGATGGGAAGCGCCCGCTGGAGCCTGCTCTTCCGCCCGGGGACCTACGGCAGCGCCACCCAGCCGCTCCAGATCAAGGTCGGCTACTACACCGAGGTCGCAGGGCTCGGCGCCTCGCCGTCGGACACCGTCATCAACGGCAAGGTCGAGGTCTACAACCGCTGCCTGCCCGAGGCGCCCAGCCAGCCCTACTGCGTGGCGCTCAACAACTTCTGGCGCTCGCTGTCCAACCTCACCATCCAGGTCAACGGCGCCGGCCAGGACGGCTGCCGGGCCTCGGCGAACTTCTGGGCGGTCTCGCAGGCGTCGTCGATGAGGCGGGTCGACGTGCGCGGCGGCAACCTCTCGCTCATGGACTACTGCACCGCCGGGCCGCAGTTCGCCAGCGGCGGCTTCATCGCGAACGCGCGGACCGAGTTCGTCATCAACGGGTCGCAGCAGCAGTGGATCACCCGCAACTCCGAGCTGGGCGGCTGGTCGAACGGCGTCTGGAACCAGGTCTTCGCCGGCACCGTCGGCGCTCCGTCGGAGCAGGGCTTCCCCAACCCGCCCTACACGACGCTCGAGCGCACACCGGTGAGCCGCGAGAAGCCCTACCTCTGGGTCGATGGGTCCGGCGCCTGGCAGGTGCAGGTGCCCGCGGCGAGGTCCGAGTCACGTGGCACCGACTGGGCCGGAGGAGCGACGTCGGGGCGGACCCTGCCGCTCTCCGCCTTCCACGTCGCGACACCGGCGGACTCGGCGACCGAGCTCGCGAGCCAGCTCGCCCGTGGCAAGCACCTGCTCCTCACCCCGGGCATCTACGACGTCGACCGCAGCCTCGTCATCCGTCGTGACGACACGGTCGTCCTCGGCATGGGTCAGGCCACGCTCACGGCCGTCGGCGGAGCGGTGCCGATCGTCGTCGAGCGGCGGGCGCAGGGCGTCGTCGTCGCCGGAGTGACCATCGACGCCGGCACGACGTTGTCGCCGGCCCTCATGCAGGTGGGCCGACCGGGACCGGCCGCGGCGAGCGGGACGGGACCGGCCGGCATACCGAGCACGACCCTGAGCGACGTCTACTTCCGGGTCGGCGGACCCCACGTCGGCAAGGCCGACGTCTCGCTGCAGGTCGACGCCGACGACGTCCTCATCGACCACGCGTGGGTGTGGCGCGCGGACCACGGCATCGAGGCGTTCACGGCCGGCGCCGTCGGCGACACCGACCGCTGGCGCACCAACACCGGCCGCGTCGGACTCGTCGTCAACGGCGACCGGGTGCGCGCGACGGGCCTCTTCGTCGAGCACTACCAGCAGCACAACACGATCTGGAACGGCGAGGACGGCGAGGTCGTGCTCTACCAGAACGAGCTGCCCTACGACCCGCCGAGCCAGGCGGACTGGAACCGGCCCGACGGCACCCGCGGGTGGACCGGCTACAAGGTCGCCGACGACGTGACCCGGCACCGGCTCTACGGCGGCGGGGTCTACGTCTACAACCGCAACGACCAGTCAATCGTCACCGAGCGCGGGTTCCAGGTCCCGGAGCGCGAGGGCGTGCGTCTGCACCACGTGCTCACGGTCAACCTCGACGCGGGCGCGATCGAGCACGTCGTCAACGACGTGGGTGACCGGGTCGACAGCACGCGGTCGGGACAGCCGAGCTACGTCGTCGACTACCCCGTGCCGTGACGGACGCCTGACGTCGCGGCTTGGGCTGTCGGCGGGCGGTGCGACGCTTGGCGTCATGATCGGATTCCGTGACGCACTCGAGGACGACCGTCGGGTGACCCTCGACCGGCTCGCCGCGCTCACCGGCGACTTCGACCGGATCGTCGAGGCCTCGCGCGACAGCAACGCCGACGACGAGCACGACCCCGAGGGCGCGACGATTGCCTTCGAGCGCTCGCAGGTCGACGCCCTCGCCCAGCAGGCACGCAGCCACCTCGACGAGGTCGACGCCGCGCTGTCCCGGCTCGGCGACGGCAGCTACGGCACGTGCGAGCGGTGCGGCAACGAGATCGCGGCCGCGCGCCTCGAGGCCCGCCCGACGGCGAGGACCTGCGTCACCTGCCCCCGTCCCTGAACGGCACGAACCGGTTCGCGAACCGGCCCGGCGCTCGTGAGCCGGTTCGAACCGGTTCTCGAGCGACGCCAGGGTTCGCGAACCGCATGTCGGCCTCCCCCTGTCCGGGTGGCGCCAGTCGTCAGCGCTGGGCGGCGAGCGCCGCGTCGTAGAGCGCCTTCTTGGACAGCCCGGTCGCGGACGCCACGTCGGCGCACACGTCCTTGAGCCGCTCCCCCGCGGCGACGCGGTCGAGGATCCCCTGGAGCTGGCTGTCGACGTCACCGACCGCGACGTCGGCGCCGGCGACGACGACGGTGATCTCGCCCTTGACGCCGTCGTCGGCCCACGCGACGAGCTCGACGAGCGAGCCGCGGCGCACCTCCTCGTAGGTCTTCGTCAGTTCGCGGCACACGGCGGCCCGTCGGTCACCGCCGAACACCGCCTCCATGTCGGCGAGCGACTTCGCGATGCGGTGCGGCGCCTCGAAGAAGACCATCGTCCGGTGTTCCTGCGCCAGGGCGCGCAGCGCCCGCACCCGCTCGCCGCCCTTGCGCGGCAGGAACCCCTCGAAGCAGAAGCGGTCGACCGGCAGCCCCGAGACGGCGAGCGCCATGAGCACCGCCGACGGCCCCGGCACGCACGTCACCCGGGCGTCGATGCCGATCGCGGCCGAGACGAGGCGGTAGCCCGGGTCGGAGACGGACGGCATACCGGCATCGGTGACGATGAGGACACGAGCGCCTTCGCGAAGCCTCTCGACGAGGTCCGCGGTCCGGGCAGCCTCGTTGTGCTCGTGGTAGCTGACGACCGAGCCGGGCGGGTTGACGTCGAGCGCCTGGCAGAGGCGGCGGAGGCGGCGGGTGTCCTCGGCGGCGATGACGTCGGCGGCGGCGAGCTCGTCGGCGAGACGGGGCGCAGCGTCGCGCGGGTCGCCGATCGGGGTGGCTGCCAGGACGAGCAGACCCTCGCCGGGCACGGTGGCAGTCATGGCGCGATCCTCCCACGGGCGGGCACAGCAACCGGTGCCTACGATGTGCCGGTGACCCGGACCGACGAGCTGCGTGCCCGCCTGCTCGGGACCCGACCCACCGACACCCTCTGGGGCTGGGTCGGACCGCTCCTCATCGCGGCCGTCGGCGGGTTCCTCCGGTTCTGGCACCTCGGCCGGCCCGACTCGCTCGTCTTCGACGAGACCTACTACGTCAAGCAGGGCTGGTCGCTCATCCAGCACGGTGTCGAGCTGCGCGTGGAGGGCAAGAACGAGGACGCCGACAAGCTCTGGAACGCCGGCAACACCGACGTCTTCAGCACCTCAGGCGACATGGTCGTCCACCCGCCGGTCGGCAAGTGGCTCATCGGCGCCGGCGAGTGGCTCTTCGGCCCGGAGAACCCCTTCGGGTGGCGCTTCGCCGTGGCCCTCCTCGGCACGCTGTCGATCCTCATCATCGGTCGCGTCGCGCGCCGGATGTTCGGCTCGACGATGCTCGGCTGCATCGCGGCGCTGCTCCTCGCCGTCGAGGGGACGCACGTCGCCATGTCGCGCACCGGCATCCTGGACATGGTCGTGTCGTTCTTCGCGCTCGCCGGGTTCGCCGCGCTCGTCGTCGACCGCGACAAGGCACGCGAGCGGCTGGCGACGTGGGGCGGGAGCCAGCCGGCCGGCATACCGCTGACCGCGGGTCCGTGGCTGGGAGTGCGGCCCTGGCGCTGGCTCGCGGGGCTCATGCTCGGGCTCTGCGTCTCGACGAAGTGGTCGGGGCTGTTCTTCCTCGCGGTCTTCGGGCTCATGACGGTCTTCTGGGACATGGGCGCGCGGCGTGCGGTCGGCATCCGTCCGTGGTGGCGCGAGGGCGTGCTCAAGGACGGCCCGTATGCCGCGGTGCAGCTCGTCGTGACCGCTGCGGTGACCTACGTGGTCTCGTGGTCGGGGTGGTTCCTGTCGAGCAACGGCTACCACCGGCAGTGGGACACGTTCCATCCCGGCGAGGGGATCCAGTGGCTGCCGGCGGTGCTGCGCAACTGGGTGAAGTACCACCAGGACATGTGGCAGTTCAACACCACGCTGTCGACGCCGCACTCCTACTCCTCGAACCCGTGGGGGTGGATGGTCCAGGCGCGGCCGACGTCCTTCTTCTACGAGGGCACGAAGGCCGGCGAGGGGTCGTGCACGGTCGAGTCGTGCTCGCAGGCGGTGCACACGATCGGCACGGTGTCGGTGTGGTGGGTCGGGATCGTGGCCCTGCTCGTGTGCGCGTTCTTCTGGGTCGTGCGCCGGGACTGGCGCGCCGGTGCCGTGCTGGCGGGGGTGCTCGCCGGCTACGGGCCGTGGTTCCTCTACCAGCACCGGACGATCTACGCGTTCTACACGGTGGCGTTCGAGCCGTGGGTCGTCCTGGGGCTCGTCTTCTGTATCGGGCTCGTGCTCGGCGGGCGGTCGGCGTCGCGGGAGCGGCGACGCATCGGTGCGGTCGTCGTCGGCGCCTACCTGTTGCTGACGATCGCGCTCTTCGCGTGGTTCTACCCGATCTACACCGGGCAGGTCGTGCCCTACGAGAACTGGCTGCGGCTCATGTGGTTCCGCTCCTGGATCTGAGCCCGCCGCCCCCGCACTTTTGCTCCCCATGAGGGAACGTTGCGGGTGCGGAGGGAACATTTTCCTCCGGTGGGTGCAGGTTCCCTCCGGATGGCTCGCGCCTCCGAGGACGTGTCGGTGGCTGTCCCTATCGTGGAGCCATGTTCCTCCTCCGTGACGACGGGCGGCTCGTCCTCAGCCCGAGCGACCTGCGCCTCGCCTCCCAGTGCGAGTTCGCGCTCGTCCGCGAGCTCGACGTCACGCTGGGACGCGTGCCACGGCCCCAGACCGCCGACGAGGCGATGCTCGAGCGGCTCAAGGAGCTCGGCGACGCCCACGAGCGGCAGGAGCTGCTCCGTCTCTCCGCGGCCCACCCGGGTCGGGTCCGCCAGTTCCCGCGACCGGCCTACGACCTCGCTTCCCTGACGGCCGCGCACGACACGACGATCACCACACTGCGCGGTGACGACACCGACGTCGTCTTCCAGGCGACGTTCTTCGACGGCGGCCTCGTCGGTCACGCCGACTTCCTCGAGCGCACCCCCGAGGGATGGCTCGTCTGCGACACGAAGCTGGCCCGCCACGCCTCCGTCCCCGCGCTCCTCCAGATCGCCGCGTATGCCGCGCAGCTGCGGTCCGCGGGCATCGAGACCGCGCCCGTGGCGCGCCTCGTCCTCGGCAGCGGGCAGAGCACTGACCACCTGCTCGACGACATCCTTCCCGTGCACGCCGCCCGGCGAACCCGCCTCGACGAGGTCCTCGACGAGCACCGGAGCGACGACGGGTCGGCACGGTGGGGCGACGAGCGCTGGCTCGCCTGCGGACGCTGCGAGGTCTGCGAGGCCGAGGCCGAGGCTGCGCGCGACGTCCTGCTCGTCGCAGGCGTGCGCCTCCCCCAGCGGCGCCGGCTCATGGAGGCCGGGGTCAGGACCATCGACGACCTCGCGGTCCGCACCGAGCCGGTCCCCGACGTGCGTGAGTCGACCCTCGCCCGCCTGCGCGAACAGGCCCGGCTGCAGCTCGTCCAGGAGTCGGACCCGCAGGGCAGGGTCGTCGCCGAGGTCGTCTCGGCCGCGGCGCTCCAGGCGATGCCCGAGCCGAGCGACGGCGACATCTTCTTCGACTTCGAGGGCGACCCCCTCTGGCGCGAGCGGGGCTCGTCCGACTGGGGCCTCGAGTACCTCTTCGGTCTCGTCGAGGTCGACGGTGTCGACGTGGCGGCCGGGGAGAAACCGCGTTTCGTGACGTTCTGGGCGCACGACCGCGAGCAGGAGAAGCAGGCCCTTGTCGACTTCGTCGCCTACCTCCACGAGCGGCGCCGCACGTGGCCGGACCTCCACGTCTACCACTACGCCCCTTACGAGAAGTCCGCCCTGCTCCGCCTCGCCGCACGTCATGGCGTCTGCGAGGACGACATCGACCAGTTCCTGCGCGAGGGCGTCTTCGTCGACCTGTATGCCGTGGTGCGCTCGGCCGTCCGCGTCTCGCAGCGCTCCTACTCCATCAAGAAGCTCGAGCCCCTCTACATGGGCTCGCGCACCGCGGGCGTGGCCAAGGGCGACGACTCGATCGTGGCCTACCACCGCTACGTCCTCGCCACCGAGATGGACGACCACGCGACGGCCGACCGCGAGATCCGCGACATCGCCGACTACAACGAGGAGGACTGCGTCTCGACCCTGCTGCTGCGCAACTGGCTCCTCGAGCGCCGCGTCGAGACCGAGGCGACGGCGAGCTCCGCCAACGGGGCGACGGCTGCGCCCCTCGCGGGCGACGGCTCACTCCCCAACGTCGACACTCAGGTCCCCAGCGACTCGCGGCTGGCCCTGCTCGAGCTCGAGCGACTGCTCCGGGCGACGGTCGACGGGGTCAAGCCTCAGGACCGCACGCCGGAGCAGCAGACGGTCGCGATGGTCGCGGCCACGCTCCTCTTCCACGCCCGCGAGGACAAGCCGTTCTGGTGGAAGCACTTCGACCGGCTCCGCCTGCCGGTGTCGGAGTGGATGTCCGACCCCGGCGTCTTCGTCATCGAGAGCAGCGAGCTGCAGGAGCCATGGCGACGTGACACGCCTCGGCAGCGTCCGCGCCGGACGATCGTCGTCAAGGGCGAGCCGATGGGCGGCGTCCTCCTCGGGCCCGGGTCCGACGTCTCGGCGGTCTACGGCTGCCCTCCCCCGCTGGGAGTCGAGGCGCTGCCCGGTCACCTCAACGCGAAGTCGTCGGCGACCGTGCGGGTCATCGGCGCCGAGGACGTCGTGGCTCCCAACGGGCACGTGCACCAGGTCCTCACCCTCGAGGAGCTCATGCCCAAGGACGGCGACGAGCACGACTGCGTGCCCGTGGCGCTCGTGCCGAGCGGCATCGTCCGCACGACCAACATCGACGCCGCGCTCGAGCGGCTCGCTCGCCGCGTCCAGTCCTCGCTCCCGGACCTGCCTGCCGGCGCCGGGGTCGACGTCCTGCTGCGCCGTCCGCCGCGCCTGCGCTCCGGTCGACCGTTGCCCGCCGTCGGCGACGGCGACGACCGCCACGTCCGCGCCATCGAGGAGGCGCTGCTCGACCTCGACCGGTCAGCGCTCTCGGTGCAAGGCCCTCCAGGCACCGGCAAGACCTATGTCGCGTCGCAGGTCATCGCCAGCCTCGTGCGCGAGCACGGGTGGCGCGTGGGAGTCTGCGCGCAGTCGCACGCCGCGATCGAGAACGTCCTGGCCGCGGTCGTCGAGGCCGGGGTCGCTCCCGAACAGGTGGCGAAGATGACGAAGGAGCGCGCCGAGCCCCCGTGGACCGACCTGGCCTCGGCCGACGACCTCGCCGGGTTCGCCGCCGAGCAGGAGGGCGGTTATGTCATCGGCGGCACGGCGTGGGACCTCACCAACCCGAAGCGGGTCCAGCCGGGCCAGCTCGACCTCCTGGTGATCGACGAGGCGGGGCAGTACTCCCTCGCCAAGACCCTCGCCGTCTCGGAGTCCGCCGACCGCCTGCTCCTCCTCGGTGACCCGCAGCAGCTGCCCCAGGTCTCACAGGGCACGCACCCCGAGCCGGTCGACGACTCGGCCCTCGGGTGGGTGATCCGGGCGGAGCGGGAGGACGAGCGCGTCCTGCCGGCCACGCACGGCTACTTCCTCGAGACGACGTGGCGGATGCACCCGGCCCTCACCGAGCCGGTGTCGCGCCTCGCCTACGAGGGCCGCCTGCTCTCGCACGAGGACCGGACGGCCAAACGGACCCTCGAGGGCGTCGAGCCCGGGCTTCACGTGCGCCTCGTCGAGCACCGTGACCGGGCGCAGTGGTCGCCCGAGGAGGCTGACGTCGTCGTCGGGCTCGTCCGTGACCACGTGGGCCGGTCGTGGCAGACGTCGCCCGACGAGGACCCCCGGCCGCTCGGGCAGGGCGACATCCTCGTCATCACCCCCTACAACGCCCAGGTGGGCACCCTCCGCTCGGCGCTCGACGCCGCCGGCTTCGAGGACGTCTCGGTGGGAACGGTCGACAAGTTCCAGGGCCGCGAAGCACCCGTCGCCATCGTGTCCATGGCGGCCTCCGCCCACGCCGACGTGCCACGTGGCATCGGCTTCCTCCTCGACCGGCACCGGCTCAACGTCGCGGTCTCGCGAGCCAAGCACGCGGCATACCTCGTCCGTTCGAGCGTGCTCACGGACTTCGCACCGCGCACGCCGGACGAGCTCATCGCTCTCGGCGCCTTCCTCGGGCTGTGCGAGCGGGCCGTGTCGCAGGAGCTTGCGCACCCGGACGCGTCGACCCCTTCTGCATGACGCGAAGGTTGCACCCGGTCCTTCTCGTGCTCTGAGCGTGTCCCCCGCATCGATGAGTGCGGGTGGTCCTGGTTCGAGGGCTCGTGACGCGTCATGGCCTGCGCCCATTGGCGTCTTCATCGGTGTGAGCGGGAGATGGCGCGACGTCCCCCTCCACGCCACGGACGGAACCAACGCCACGGGGCCCACAGGCGCCCCATGAAGGAGTACGTCATGTTGAAGTCCAAGTTCGTCGGAACCGGGACCGCGGTCCTTCTCGTCGGAGCCCTCGGTGCCGGTCCCGGGGTGGCAGCCGCCAGCGCTGCACCCACCTCCAAGGCCGTCGCCGCCGCCCAGCCGGCCGCCACGACGCTGCCCGTCACGGGCACCTTGCCCAACGGCACTGCCTTCACCGGCGCACTGAGCAACCTCACGACGAGCGTCGTGAACGGTGTCGTTCAGCTGTCCGGCACGATCACCGGCACGGGCCTGCCCCCCGGCGGCACGACCTTCACCGCGCCGATCCAGGACATCGCCGCTGCCGGACCCGGCGGGTGCAGCATCCTCAACCTCGACCTGGGCCCGCTCAACCTCGACCTCCTCGGCCTCGTCATCGACCTGGCCCCGGTGTCCCTCGACATCACGGCGGTCCCCGGAGCCGGCAAGCTGCTCGGCAACCTGCTGTGCGCCGTCGCCGGTCTGCTCGACAACACCGGCAGCCCGCTCGGTGGCATCGCGGCGCTGCTCAACCGCCTGCTCACCGGTCTCGGTCTCTGACGACCCTCCCGATCCCTCCACCGCGGTGGCGCCGGTCCTCCCGCCGGCGCCACCGCACCATCGACCACCGCCCCTGGAGGCGAGTGATGACCGTGATCGCCTTCCGGCCCAGGCCGCGAGCCGGCGGCCCGCGGCTCGACCAGTTCGAGGACGCGCCGTTCACCGGGACCTTCCGCACACCACTGGGACGGCTCTCGACGGTCGAGGGGCGTCTGCGTGTGCAGCGCCTCGTCCTCGTCCCGTCGGGCGTCTTCGTCACCGGCGTCTTCGTCGCCGAGCTGCGCGAGGCCGACGGCACGTTCATCGGCATCGACAGCCGGAGGGCCACCGTGCCGGCCGACCTCGTCCGCCGGGACGACGGCCTCCGACCGGTCGTCCGGGCCACGCGGCTCAGCCTCATGGGCCTCGAGCTGCAGATCGCCCCGTTCCCCGTCGACCCGCGGCTCACCCTGACCGATGACCGCACGGCTCCCGCCCGGGGTGAGGGGCCGTCACCCCGCCGGGGGCACCTCCGGCCGGCACCGTGAAGATCGTCGCCCTGACGAGCCCACTCCTCGTGCTCGTCCTCGTCCAGGCTCTCCACCACCTCGAGGTGTGGGCGGGTCGGGGCGGCGGCCGGAGGCGGTCTGCCGAACCGGACCGGACCATCTCACCCCATGACAGGACACCCCGTGCACCAGCACCTCCCGACCCACCACGACGACGGCTGCGAGCAGCCACTGTCACGGGAGACCCCACCCCCGCCCGGCTACGAGCCGCCCTTGGAGGACAGCCCCCTGCTCGACCACCTCGCGGATGACGAGGTCGACGTCGCAGCAGGTGAGAGCCCCTGACCGGTTGCTGCGAAGCGTAGGGTCGCACGGGTGAGCCCAGCGGAGGCGATGCCAGAGCCGCCGGAGGGGAGCCACGACGTCGACGTCGAGGCCCTCCTGCCGATGCTCCGCCGCATCGTCGGGGCCAGGATGGGCGACCACCCGTCGGCCGAGGACGTCGTCCAAGAGGCGGTGGCCCGCGTGCTCGCCGCGCAGGACCGGATCGAGCCCCGCACGCTCGAGGCCTACGCGATCCGCACGGTCCGCAACGTCATGGCCTCGGTGTGGCGTCGCGACGACACCGACGCACGCAACCGGCACCGCACCCACGACCCCAGCCGACCGGAGGACGGCGAGGAGATCGTCGTCGCCTCCGAGGAGAGGTCCGCGATGACCGAGGCGCTCGCGCGCCTCTCCGACCGGGAGCGGGAGCTGCTGCTGGCCCACGAGGTGAGTGGTCACTCCACGAAGGGGCTCGGCGAGGCCACCGGCAGCTCACCCGGAGCCGTCGCGGCCCAGCTGGCCAGGACGCGCGCCCGCCTGCGGGTCGAGTACCTCCTCGTCCTCGAGGACGTCGAACCGCCGACCGAGCAGTGCCGCCCCGTGCTGCTCGCGCTCTCGGCCGCGGACCGGCGCCGGCAACGTGAGCTGGACGCACCACGGCACCTGCTCGAGTGCCCCACCTGTGCGCGGCTCAGCGAGCCGCTCCTCGGACGGACGCTTCCCCGACAGGACGAGGTGCACGTCCCGATCAGCGGAGACCCGGACATCGTCGCCGCGCGACAGGCCGCGAGGGAGCTCGCGGCCGACGCCGGGGTGACGGGCACCGACCTCACGATGCTGGCGACAGCGGTCTCCGAGGTCGCCCGCAACATCGTCCGCTTCGCCGGCAACGGTGAGGTGACGATCGAGCTCGTCGAGCGTCCGCGGGCCGGCATCCGGGTCGTCGCCCGCGACACCGGACCCGGGATCCCCGACGTCGACGAGGCGCTGCGCGACGGGTTCAGCACCTACAACGGCCTCGGGCTGGGCCTGCCCGGCGCTCGGCGGCTCATGGACGAGTTCGCCGTCGAGTCGGTCAGCGGCCACGGCACGACTGTCACGATGACCAAGTGGTTCGAGAGGAAGGCATGAGATGAGCGACCCCAACCCGGACCAGCGCACCGCGGACGAGGTGTCCGTCGAGGCTCAGCAGCTGCTGCCGCAGCTGGTGGCGCACCTGAGGGAGCACCGCGCCACCCTGCGCGACGCGTGGGTCGGGCGCATTCGTGACGCCCACCTCCTCGAGGCGATGACACCGCAGGAGATGGCCGCGGAGACGACGTCCGTCTACGACAACTACGTCGAGGTCCTCGAGACCGGCAGCGTCGAGGCCCTCCAGCACTACGCGCGCGACCTGTCCGAGCGAATCATCCCCCGCGGTGTCGAGACGCACGAGGTCGTCGGCATCGTGCTGCTCCTGCGAGACGTGCTCGCCCGCTCGCTCTTCGAGAAGTACCAGGGCGACGTCGCCCTGCTCAACCACGTCCTCGACGCCTACGAGCCGGCGGCCAACCGCATCGCCAACACGGTGGCGGTGAGCTTCGTCGACGAGCGCGAGCGCGTCATCCGTCAGCAGCAGGACGCGATCCGCGAGCTGTCCACCCCCGTGCTGCCGGTCCGCGAGCGTCTCCTCATCCTGCCGATCATCGGTGTCCTCGACAGCGAGCGGGCCAAGCAGCTCACGGTCCAGCTCCTCGGCGGCATCCGGACGCACCGGGCCAAGGTCGTCGTCATCGACATCACCGGTGCCCCCGACGTCGACCAGACGGTGGCGAACCACCTGGTGCAGACCGTCGACGCCTCCCGGCTCATGGGTGCGAGCGTCATCATCACCGGCCTCTCGCCGACGATCGCGCAGACTCTCGTCACGATCGGCGTGGACCTCAGCAAAATGAACACGATCGGCGACCTGCAGGGCGGGCTCGAGGAGGCCGAGCGTCTCCTCGGATACCACGTCTCCCGCAAGGAGGTGACGGACGGCTCGTGAGCTCCGGACCGGCACTCGTCTCGATCCTGCGACAGGGGGACATCCTCGTCGCGTCGGTCCACACTGCCCTGGACGACGCGGAGATGGTCCGCTTCCAGGAGGATCTCGTCGAGCAGATCGGTCAGTACAGGGCGCGCGGCGTCATCATCGACGTCGCCGCCCTCGACGTCATCGACAGCTTCGCCGCCAACACGCTGCGGTCCATCGCCGACATCGCCCGCCTGCGAGGAGCGCACACCGTCATCGTCGGCATCCAGCCCGACGTCGCCTTCGCGATGGTCAGCCTGGGCATGGGTCTCGCGGGGGTCACCACGGCTCTCGACCTCGAGGAGGGCCTCGCCCACCTGGCCGGCATACGGGCAGGCACCCGGAGTGGGCCGAGCGGTGGGTGAGCTCGAGGACCTGACGCGCGACTACCGCGTGGCGTTCCAGCGCTACCTGCCGCAGCGCAGCGAGGCCGCGCTCACGCTCGGCTACGAGCTCGGGAGGTCTGCGGTCGACCGCGGCACCAGCCCGCTCGAACTCGTCGACGTCCACCACGTCGTGCTCTCCGAGGTCCTCGCCGACGTGCGCGAGGACCGGACGCAGGAGGTCGTCGCGGCCGCGGCGGAGTTCCTCCGTGAGGTGCTCGCGACCCTCGACATGGTGCAGCGTGGCATCCGTGCGGAGGACGAGGGCCCCTAGCGCCGGACCGAGCCCGGCCCGTCGTCCGGCACCGGCGGGTCGAGCGGGCGCTCGAAGTCGACGTCGATCTGCTGGTACTGCTTGAACCGGCCGATCCGCGCCTGCTGTGCATAGGCGCGCCGGTCACCGTCGGTGAGGTCGACGTCGTCGGTGAAGGGGGTGAGCAGCGCGCGCGGGTGCAGGTGGTGGGCCCGCACGACGTCGGCTTCGGCGAAGAAGACCGCCCCGAACGCCGCGAGGTGGAGGAAGGCGAAGAGACCGATGACGAGCCCGAAGACGCCGTTGGTCGCCGACGTCGAGCTGATCGCACGCTCGACGAAGCCGACGCCGTAGTACTGGAGTCCCTGCCACGTGAGCGCCGCGCCGATGGCACCGACGGCGACCTGCTTGAGTCCGAGGTCGAGCGCGACGGCCCGCCGCATCCCGAGCCCGAACGCCAGCGCGGTGAAGAGGAACGTCGCCACCGTGACCGCAACCCGGGTCGTCAGCGGGTACTCATTGATCGCCCGGGCGCTGATGACCGAGACGGCGGTGGTGAGCACGACGAAGAGCAGGATCGTCAGGAGCAGGAGGAAGCTGCGTCCTCGGGCGTGGAACGGGTTGGGACGCGAGTTGCGGGGCACGCCCCACACCGTGTTCATGGCGTACTGGAAGGCCTGGCCGACCCCGAGACCGCCATACAGCGCGACGACGCTGCTGATGACGATGCCGGTCGCGCTGCCGCGCAACGTCTGCGGCTCACCCAGCTGGGCGCCGATGACCGGGATCTCGGACAGGGCCGAGTCGAGCAGTCGCTCCTGGAGGTCGGGGTAGCTCGACAGGACGAAGCTGAGGACGGTCGTGAAGATGAGCAGCAGCGGGAAGAAGGAGAGGAACGCGTAGTAGGCGATGAGCCCCACGAGGTAGCCGGCCTGGTCGTCGAAGAACTTGTAGACGACCGCGAGCGGGTAGCCCACGACTGGGTGCTTGCGCTGGAATCGGTCCAGCGAGTCGACGACGCCCACCCGCGCATTCGACCACACCGCTGGCTATCGACAGCGGTGCCGCTCCTGCGATGGACTCGCGCCGGGCGAGCCTCAGCGTCGCGTCGAGCGCTTCGAGCGCGTCTGCACTTGTGCCAGTCCGGCTGCTGCGACTCCGGCGAGCAGGACGAGGACGGCGCCGACCCTGAGCATCGACGGGCGCCCGTGGATGTCGGCGACGTAGATGGACAGCACGGCGCCGAACATGCCGTAGCCGAAGGCGAGCCACAGGACGGCGACCATGGCCCGGTCCATCACGAGACTCGCCGCTTGCGCCCGCGGGTGATCTGTTCGGTGGGTCATGTGGTTCACGCTGCCACGCGAGCGGACGGCATAGGACGTTCGGAGGGGGCCATGTCGAATGACCCAGTCCTTTCGGACCAGACGCGGATCAAACGAAGTCCTTCGCCTGCGGATGCGGCGACCCCACGGTCACGATGAGGGAGGGGCAGGCGCCGAAGGAGCGCCCCAAGGAGGGGGACGCTCGTGATTCGCATCGTCATCGCCGACGACCAACCGCTCTACCGACGCGGGCTCGAGATCGCCATCGGTCTTGAGGCCGACCTCGAGCTCGCGGGTGAGGCGTCCACTGTCTCGGATCTCCTGAGATCGGCCTTCGACCACCGGCCGCACGTGCTCCTCACCGAGGTGACCCTGAGCGGGGAGAGCACGGTCAAGGCGTGCGCGGCGGCCGTCGAGGCGTCGCCCGGCACGAAGCTCGTCCGGCTCACCGACTCCGAGGACCCGGAGGACCTCTTCGAGGCGCTGCGCAGCGGTGCGACCGGCTACCTCCTCAAGTCGATGCACATCGCGGAGATCATCGACGCCATCCGTCAGGTGGCCGGCGGGGCCGTGGTCGTCCCGCCGCCCATGTCGACGTGGCTCGTCGCCGAGATATCGAGGCTGGGCACCTCTCCCGAGGCCGACCTGTCGGCGCCGTGGGGCCTCTCGCGCCGTGAGATGGAGGTGCTCCGCAAGGTCGCGCGAGGCAGCAGCAACGCGGTCATCGCGGCCGAGATGTTCCTCAGCGTCAACACCGTGAAGAACCACGTCCGAAGTGCGGCGCACAAGCTGGGTACGACCTCGAGGACCGAGGCGGCGCTCAAGGCGGTGAAGGAAGGGCTCATCGACCTTCACGACGTCGACCTCTGACGCGCCACCAACAGCCCCGGGAACGAGAAAACCCCCGCCCCGACCGAGCACATCGGTGCTCGTCGGACGGGGTTTCTCTCGGGTGGAGCTGAGGGGATTCGAACCCCTGGCCTTCTCATTGCGAACGAGACGCGCTACCAACTGCGCCACAGCCCCTTGAGCGGGCATCACGATAACACCGGGGACGGCCACGGACGAAACCGGCGCAGGCGCGGCATACGCTCACCACCATGCGACTTCGTATGCCGTCCGCCAGGGTCGGCCGGACCGACCCGGCGGACCTCCCGCGCCTCGGCGCCCCGCCCCCGTCGACGCCGGCCCGGACCTCCACGACCGACACCGTCGACGACGACCCGACCCACCAGCCGGCCGCGTGGCAGGTCCCGATCGGGGTGCGGACGGCGAGCGAGTGGGCGTGGCGGCTCCTCGTCGTGTCGGCCGCGGTGCTCGGCGCGCTCTGGCTCTTCGCCTACCTCTCCGAGGTCACGGTGCCGCTCATCGTGGCACTGCTCCTCGCCGCCCTGCTCTACCCCCTCGTCAAGTTCCTCTCGCGAGCCCTTCCTCGCGGCGCGGCCGCCGGCCTCACCGTCGTCGGCACCCTCGCCTTCATCACCGGGATGCTCAGCTTCGTCGGGTCGCAGTTCACCTCGCAGTTCAGCGACATCAGCGACCAGGTGGGTCAGGGCATCCTCGAGGTGCGCAGCTGGTTCCGCGACACCTTCGGCATCACCGACAACCAGGTCGACGACTGGATCGACCGTGCCCGCGAGCAGCTGAGCTCGAGCGACGGCAACCTCGGCGAGACCGCGGCACAGGCCGGGCTCACCTTCACCCACCTCGTCGCCGGCTTCTTCATCGCGATGTTCGCGCTCTTCTTCTTCCTCTACGAGGGTGAGCGGATCTGGGCGTGGGTCGTGCGTCTCTTCCCGCGCACGTCGCGCGACAGGGTGCACACCTCCGGTGTCATCGCCTGGGGGCAGCTGTCCGCGTTCACCCGGGCGACGATCCTCGTCGCGGCCGTCGACGCCCTCGGCATCGGCCTCGTCGCCGCGGTGCTCGGCGTCCCCTTCGCCTCGGGCATCGCCGTCCTCGTCTTCTTCGGCGCCTTCGTCCCCGTCGTCGGTGCGCTGGTGTCGGGCTCCGTCCCGGTCCTCCTGGCACTCGTGGCGCTCGGACCGGTCAAGGCGCTCATCATGCTCGGGGGCGTCATCGCCGTGCAGCAGCTCGAGTCGCACGTGCTCCAGCCGTTCCTCCTCGGCCGCGCCGTCCGCGTCCACCCGCTCGCGGTCATCCTCGGCATCGCCGCCGGCGTCGTCGTCGCAGGCATCATCGGTGCCCTCATCGCCGTCCCGCTCGTCGCGGTGCTCAACGCCGTCGGGCACCACCTCCTCGACGAACGCGAGGTTCCCGAGGACCTCGAGGAGGAGGTCGAGGAGGCCGACGCCGAGCGCTGACCCCGCATGACGAAGGCCCGGTCCCCACGAGGGGACCGGGCCTTTCTCCGTGTGGCCCTGCGGTCAGAGACCGGAGATCCGGCGCTCCGGGAGCTCGTCGTATGCCGTCTCCTCCGCCTCCGCGTGCGGCTCCACCTCCGCGGTGGGCACCGGACGCTCGGGGGCGCGAGCCTTCATCGTGTAGGTCGGCGGCGGCACGGGACGAGGGTCCCAGGTGAGCGGGATGTCGTCCTCGTCGACCTCGGGCAGCACCGGGGTGACCTGGGCGGGCGGGTCGGCCACGGTGGCGCCGGCGACAGGCTGGGCCGCAGCAGGCTCGGCAACCACGGCCTCCGCGACCGGCTCCGACTGGGTGCCGTGCTCCGTCGCTGCCTCGGCGCTGACGTCGAACGGTGCCGCCTCGGGCGCCACGCCGTCCGCGGTGTCGGCCTCACCCGACGAGGGGTCGGTGGAGTCCTCCACGACGACCTCGGACTCGACGACGGGGGCCTGACGTCGAGCCGTCGGAGCGGGCACGGTCGCAGCGGTGCGGGCAGCGACGACGGCGCTGCGCTGCGCGTCGCGGCGAGCCTGCTGGTGCGCTTCGCGACGCAGCTCCCGGCGGGCCCGGATCTCGGACTGCACCCCGGCGCGCAGCCAGGCGAAGCCACCGACGGCGAGGGCGAGGGGCACGAGCGGAGCCCAGGCGACGAGCACACCCAGGACCGACAGGATCGCGAAGACGACGGTTGCGGCAAGGCCGACGAGCAGGACGGTTCCGCGCGTGGCACGGCTCGGGTGCATCGGCGCGACGCCGGTCGGGGCGGGACGTGCCGCGGTGGACGACGGAGCCGCGGCAGGGACGGTCGGACGAGATGCCGGCAGCTCGACGCGCGACATCGTGTGCGCCTCGGCCCGCTTGACGGTCACCTGCGGACGCATGGCGCGGGCGGGGCTCACGGCATACGTGCGTGGGGCCAGGCTGCCGGTGTCGACGGAGGGCAGGGGCGAGCGACGCTCGAGGACCCGCATCGTCTCGGAGAAGGCGTCGACGGACCGGATCGTGGCGAGGTGCTCGCGGCGACGGACCCAGTACTGGACGAAGTAGGCAGCCCAGATCCCGATGATGACCAGGAAGATCAGGCTGCTCGGCTCCACGAGCACGACGTTATGCGGGCGAGACGTCAGGCAGTCGGACCCTCGACGGTGTGTCGCCCAAGTGACCGCTGTGACGAGTGGGTCAGGCGATCCCTCACCGTCCGGCCGCCGAGGTCCTCGGTCGTGAGCGCGAACGACCGGTGGTCGCGCCAGTCGCCGTCGATGTGGAGCATTCGCGGCCGCAGGCCCTCGTCGCGGAAGCCGAGCTTGCGGACGACGGCGAGGCTCGCGGCGTTCTCGGGGCGGATGTTGACCTCGACCCGGTGCAGCGCGAGCTCGGCGAAGGCGTGGTCGGCCGCGAGCGCGAGCGCGGTGGGCACGATCCCCCTGCCGGCGACCGCCTGGGCTACCCAGTAGCCGACGGTGCACGAGCGGAACGAGCCGAGGACGATGTTGCTCACGTTGACCTGGCCGACGAGCGCGCCCTCGACCTCGATGACGAAGGGCAGCATCCGGCCGGCCAGCGCCTCCTCCTGGTAGAAGTCGACGACGTCGGAGAAGGTGCGTGAGCCGGTCACCGGCACCGGGGAGGTCGCGTCCCACGGCGAGAGCCAGTGCCGGTTGCGGCCGCGGACCGCGACGTACTCCTCGGAGTCCTCCGGCCGCAGGGGCCGCAGCAGCAGGGGAAGGCCGCCGGGCGTCGTGCCCGTGATGACGACCGACCACTCCTCGCGAGCCCGGCCCCAGCGCATCAGTGGTCCCCTCCCGCGAGCTGGCTCAGCGCGTGCGCGAGGACCGGCTCGAGCACGGCGAGGGCGTCGCGGACGCCGCCGGTCGAGCCGGGAAGGTTGACGACGAGGGTGCGGCCGGCCACCCCGGCGAGCCCTCTCGAGAGCATCGCGGTCGGCACTCCCGCCGCGACCCCGGCGGCGCGGATCGCCTCGGCGATGCCGGTGACCTCGCGGTCGAGCAGGGGCGCGGTCGCCTCGGGGGTCCCGTCGGTCGGGCTGATGCCTGTGCCACCGGTCGTGAGGAGGAGGTCGGGGCCGGTCGCGAGCGCGGCCGACAGCGCCTCTCCCACCTCTGCGTCCGCGACGACGGCCGCGTCGTCGACATCGGCACCCCAGCCACGCAGGGTCTCGACGAGCAGCGCCCCGCCCCGGTCGGGGTAGACACCCGCCGCTGCCCGGGTCGAGGCGGTGACGACGACCGCCCGGCGACCGGCGAGGCCGGACCGGTCGGCGCTGCCCGCGCTCTCGGCGCTGCCCCCGCTCCCGGCGCTCACGGCTCGACCCAGTCGCCGGAGCGGCCGCCCGACTTCGCGGTCACCCGGACGTCGGTGATGCGCGCGTGCCTGTCGACCGCCTTGACCATGTCGACGAGGGCGAGCGCGGCGACGCTCACCGCGGTGAGCGCCTCCATCTCGATCCCGGTGCGGTCGGCCGTCCGGACGGTGGCGGAGATGTCGACGCCGTCGTCGGCGACGTCGAGGTCGACCGAAGCGGCGTGGACGGCGACCGGGTGCGCGAGCGGCACGAGCTCGGGCGTGCGTTTGACCGCCTGTATGCCGGCCAGCCGCGCGACCGCGAGCGCGTCACCCTTGGGGACGGTCCCGTCCCGCAGGGCGGCGACGGCGTCAGCGGAGAGGAGGACCCGGCCGCGGGCGCTGGCCTCGCGTGCGGTGACGGCCTTGCCCGACACGTCGACCATGTGCGCCGACCCGTCGGCCCGCACGTGGGTCAGGCCCCTCGGGACCTCCCGGTCGCCCACGTCGCTCGCCACACCGTCAATCCTGCCCCACGAGCGGGAGGAGGTGGACGACGTCCCCCGGCTCGATGTTCGTCGTCGCAGCGTCGACGACGGCGAGGTGGGTGGCGTCGGCGAGGGCGCCGAGCATGTGCGAGCCCTGACCGCCCGAGGGTCGGACGCCGTCGGGGCCGAGGACGACCCGCGTGAGCTCGACCTTGCCGGGCACCGACGACCACCCCTGCGCGGCGACGCCGTCGACGAGCGCGACCTCGGGGTCGAGTCCGGCGAGCGCACGGAGCACCGGCACGACGAAGATGTGGAACGACACAAAGGAACTCACCGGGTTGCCCGGCAGCGTGACGATCGGCGTGCGGCGGGGCCCGACGACGCCGGCGCCCTGCGGCATGCCCGGGCGCATTGCGACCTTGCTGAACTCGACCGTGCCCGAGCGCGAGAGCACCTCCTTGACGGTGTCGTAGGCCCCCATCGACACACCGCCCGTGGTGAGGACCAGGTCGGGGTCGCCACGACCGAGCTCGAGCAGTGACGCGAGCGCCTCGCCGTCGTCCCCGACGTGGCCGAACCCCACGAGCTCGGCCCCGGCCGCCTCGACGAGGGCCATGAGCATGGGCCGGTTCGAGTCGACGATGCGGCCGTGGTCGAGCGGTGAACCCAGCCCGACGAGCTCGTCGCCGGTGGACACGACGGACACGCGGGGCCGGGCCGCCACGAGGACCTCGGCGACGTTGGACGCAGCGGCCAGGGCGAGCCGGCCCGGTGTCATCCGCATGCCGGCACGCAGCACGACGTCGCCGGATCGCACGTCCTCGCCGCGGCGTCGCAGGTGCTTCCCCACCTCCGCCGCCAGCATGAGGGCGGCCCGGTCGGTCCCGCCGTCGCTCTGCTCGACCGGCACGACCGCGTCGGCACCGTCCGGCATCGGGGCGCCAGTCATGATCCGCATCGTCGCGCCGCGCCGGAGAACGTGCCGTCGGGTGTCACCGGCCGCGATGTCACCGTCGACGTCGAGGACGACCGGCGACGCGGGACCGGCGCCGACGACGTCGGCCGAGCGGACGGCATACCCGTCCATGGCGGAGTTGTCGAAGCCCGGGAGGTCCACGGCGGCGACGACGTCGGCGGCGAGCACCCGGCCGAGCGACTCGGAGAGCGGCACCGTCACCGGCGGCAGGGCCGAGACGAGCCCGACGAGGGCGGCACGGTGCTCCTCGACCGTCCTCACGCGTCGCCCTCGAGCCGCGCCCCGTCGGCGATGACGCGGGGCGACTCGGCACGAACGGTGACGTCGCCGACGCACGTGACGTCGCGCCCGAAGGTCACGTCCCCGTCGACCGTGAGCGAGTGCGCCTCGCGGATCGACGGCACCCCGTGGGGGAAGTGCGCGTCGAAGTCCTGGATGAACCTGAACTCGTCGGACAGGTCGATGAAGGGCTCGTCGTGGTCGATGAGCGAGACCACGCGGCTCGCCTCGTCGAGCTCGTAGAGGTCGGAGCGGACGAGGAGCAGCTCGTTCGTCGTCTTCACCGGGCGGAACCGGTCGCGCGGGACGAAGAGCGCCTGCGACCCCTCGAAGACCTCGACGGCCGTCCCCATCGACGACTCGATCTGGATCACCGGCGTCGAGTCCTTGCGGGTGGGGTCGACCGTCTTGCGGTTGACGATGATCGGCAGCTCGAGCACCCCGGCCCGCTGCGCGAGCTCGTCGGTGAGCAGGTCGAGGTCCACCCAGAGGTTGTTGACGTGGAAGAACTCGTGGCGCTCGTTGTCGGCGAAGTGCGCCTCCTCGCCCGGCGCGACCTGCGCGGAGTCACGCAGGACGATCCGGCCGTCGTCGCGGCGCCGGGCGAGGTGCCCGCCCTTGCGGTCGTTGCGCGTGCGCTCGCACACCTCGGCGACGTAGGGGACCTCGTCCCGCGCCATCCAGGCGGGGATCCGCGGGTCGAACGTCGCACCGAGGTTGTCGCCGTTGGAGAGGAAGAGGTAGCGGATCCCCCTGTCGCGCAACGTGTCGAGCAACCCGCTCGACTGGAGCGCGATGTAGACGTCGCCGTGGCCGGGCGGGCACCACTCGAGCTCGGGGTCATCGGGCCACGACACCGGCGTGAGGTCGTCGGCGCGCAGCTTGGGCTCGGCGCTCTGGAGGAACGAGAGGGGCAGGCCCTCGACCTCGAGGTCCGGGTAGCGGGCGAGGATCTCGAGCGTCTCCTCCTGCGTCCGGAACGAGTCCATGAAGACGACGGGCAGCTCGACGTCGTGCTCCCTGCGGAGCGCGAGCACCTGCCGGGCGATGATGTCGAGGAAGGTGAGGCCGTCGCGCACCGGCAGGGCCGTCTTGGGTCCCGAGATGCCCATCGACGTGCCGAGGCCGCCGTTGAGCTTGAGGACCGCCGACGTCGCGAGCGCCTCGTGCAGCTCGGACTCGCCGGCCTCGAGCTCGGCGAGCGAGCGGACGGTGCCGAGGGGCTCGATGTCGTCCTCGTGGATGTAGCCGGTGGCCTCGGTCTCGAGCAGCCCGTAGAAGCGGGTGAAGGCGCCGATCGCCCGCTCGTCGACACCTCTCTCGCGCATGAGGTCGGTGGCCGCGCCCAGTCCGTCGTCACCCATGCCGGCAACCCTAGGTGAGCGCGCCCTGCTCGTGGTGCGTCGTTCCGGCGGTCACACTGGTGCGATGGCGTCGACACCAGCGGCCGAGAACAAGACCGCCCTGCGTCCGGTGCTGCTCGCGCGCCGGCGCGAGATCGTCGCCGACCGAGACCGCGACGCCGACGCGCAGTCGCTCGCAGCCCACGTCCTCGTCCTGGTGACCGACCTGGGCCTCGGGCCCGGCGACACCGTGGCGGCCTACGAGTCGATGCGGAGCGAGCCACCGCTCGCGGCCACCATCGACGCGCTGTCGGCGCACGGCATACGTGTCCTCGTGCCGGTCACGCTGCCTGACAACGACCTCGACTGGTGCGACGCCTCCGACCCCGCCCGTATGCCGGCCGGTCCCGACGCGCTGTCGGCCGCCGGCCTCGTCCTCGGCCCCGGCCTCTCCGCCGACCGCACCGGCACCCGGCTCGGTCGTGGCGGCGGCAGCTACGACCGGGCACTCGCGCGCAAGGCGGCTGGGGCGAAGGTCGTCGTCGTGCTCCACCCCGGCGAGGTCCAGCCCGACGCCCTGCCCCACGACGACCACGACCTTCCCGTCGACGGCGTGCTCACCGCCGACGGGATCGAGTGGTTCTGAGGCTCAGCCGCCCGGGACGAGCGCGAGCTCCTCGTCGGTCGCCTCGCGGACGGCCTTCTCGGTGAAGGGCCACGGCTGCTGACGGCCCTCGACCCAGTCCTCGGTCTGGTCGTCGTAGTGGCCGTTGAAGACGTGGCCGCTCGCGCCGGTCTGGTTGATCCACGTCGAGCGGTCGAAGGACCCGACGTCGACGACCATCCGCATCGAGGGCGCCCACGTCGTCTCGTAGCCGAGGTTGGCGCGCCACCCGTTGGCGTTGACGATCGAGGAGCCGCCCGGCATCTCGAACTCGCCGCGGTTGAAGATCGCGCGGACGATGCCCGGCACGGCGTCGCCGCCCATGACCTGGTGGGTGAGCTCGAGGGTGTGCAGCCTGCCCCAGCGCCAGTCGTCGACGTCCTTGCCGATCTTGCGCGTCAGCTCGAGACGGGCCTCGACCTGGGCCTGCCGCAGGATCTCGTCGCGGCTCTCGGTGACGCCGGCGGTCTGGCGGTTGTCCCACCAGGGGCTCTTGGGGTTCTCGAGCAGGCGAGTCACGGCGGCCATGTGGCGGCTGTTGCCGTCGGCCTGGAGGTCTGCCGGCACCTCGTCGTCGAAGAGCAGCCGGAGCAGGTTGGCCCAGACCGCGTTGTAGTAGGCCGCCGCGGCACCTGCGCGTGAGTCGTCGGCGGGCGTCGTGAAGTCCCAGTCGCGCAGGAGGTCCTGCGCCTCACGGGTGAAGGCGACCTCGTCCTCGGACTCGTCGGGCCCGGCGAGCGGCACGGCGAGCAGCGCCTTGACGAGCACCGGCGCGAACTGGTTGCGAGAGTCCATCTGGATCTGGCCCATCGTCGCCGCGGTGATGGTGCGCCCACCCTGCGTCGCCGCCTCGATGCGGTCGCGGATGCGCTGCGATCGGTAGCCGTAGTCCCACTCGGTCGTGAGGAACGGCGTCGGGCTCGAGGTCACGGCCTGGTTCGCGGTGACGAGGAACCCCTCGTCGGGGTCGAGCGCGCTGGGCATCGACTCGAACGGGACGTAGCCCTGCCAATCGTAGGTCTCGTCCCAGCCGGGCGCGGGCCAGTAGCCGGGCGGGGCGCCCTTGAACGCCGAGACGCGGACCGGCACCTGGCCCGGGGCCTGGTAGCCGATGTGGCCGTCGACGTCGGCATAGATGAGGTTCTGCGCCGGGACCGCGAAGAGCCGCGCCGCCTGCCGGAACTCGGTGAAGTCCTGGGCGACGTTGAGCGCGAAGATCGCGTCGGCGGTCTTGCCCGGCTGGAGCCCGGTCCACGCCATCGAGACGGCGTAGTCCTGCGACGTCGCCGGAGCCTGCCCCTCCACCTGCGGCACGGGCGAGCGCTCACCGGCGTCGTCGAGGGCGGGCAGGACGTCGGACATGATCGGGCCGTGGCGGGTGGACCGCACGGTGATCGTCTCGTCCGGCTTCCCCGCGACCTTGATGACCTCGCGGCGGGTCTGCAGCGGCTCCCACGTCCGGCCCCGCTGGACCCGGTCGCCGTCGACGCGCTCGAGGTAGAAGTCGCTCACGTCGGGGTCGAGGTTGGTGAAGCCCCAGGCGATCTTGTCGTTGTGGCCGATGACGACGCCGGGCACGCCCGAGAAGGAGAAGCCGGCGACGTCGAGCGGGCACTGCTCGGACTTCTCGCGGCAGTGCAGGCCGACCTGGTACCAGATGCCGGGGATGCCCGGCGAGAGGTGCGGGTCGTTGGCGAGCAGCGGCTTGCCGGTCGCCGACTTGTCGGGACCGATGACCCACGAGTTCGACCCGATGTCCTCACCGCGACCCATGAGCGCTGGGACGGCCTCGAGCGCGCGGCCCACCGCGGCATACGCCCGCTGTGCCGACGGCGTGCCGAGGGCGTCGGCCACCTCGCGTGAGGAGGTGGCCGTCGCCGCGGAGCGGAGGGCGGCCGGGATGCTCGATGAGACCTGGCCACCGGTGTCCTTCGGCTGCCACTGGTCCGCCGAGAGAATGGGTGTGTTGGCGGCGTCGTAGGGCGGGAAGAGCTCGGCGATCTGGGTGCTGGTGACGCGCGTCGAGAGGCGGGCGCGGGCGAGCTCGTTGGCGTAGTCGCCGCGCAGGTCCCACGCCATCGCCTTGAGCCACGCGATGGAGTCGGCCGGGGTCCACTTCTCGATGCGGTAGTCGGAGACGGTCGTGCCGAGGACGACGTACTCGAGCGAGGCCTGCGACGGCGAACGGCCGCGCAGGTAGGCGTTGACGCCGTCGGCGTAGGCCTGCAGCGTCGTGCGCGTCTGCGGGTCGAGCGTCGGCAGCTCGGCCTCGGCGGTGCGCCGCCAGCCCATCGTCCGCACCACCCGGTCGGTCTCGAGACCGGCCTCGCCGACGAGCTCGGAGAGCCGCCCGGCGGTGACGTGGCGGCGCAGGTCCATCTCGAAGAAGCGGTCCTGCGCGTGGACGAACCCCTGCGCCTTGGCGATGTCGGTGAGGCTGTCGCCGTAGATCTGCGGGATGCCGCGGTCGTCGCGCAGCACGTCGACGCGGGCATCGAGCCCGGGAACCTTGATCTCGCCCTCGGTCTGCGGGAAGGACCGGCGGACGAGCGACACACCGACGACGGACAGGACGAGGGCCGCGACGACGACGATGCCGCCGAGGACCAGCAAGGCGCGACGCGCAACGCGGAGGGGACTCACCCTGCGAGACTAGGACAGACATCCGCAGCACTCGCAAGGACGGGCCGTGATCACGACGTTGGGTATGCCGGGTGCAGCCACGTCGTCCTTTCCGGCACCCACCAGCGTCGTCACCGCCGAGCCGGACAACCTCCACGCGCTCTCGATCGCGCTCCTCATCGGGGCCGCCGTCCTCATCGTCTCCATCGCCGCGGTGAGGCTCTCGACCCGCTCGGGACTGCCCTCGCTGCTCATCTACCTCGGCATCGGGCTGGTGCTGGGCAACCGCGGTCTCGGCATCGACTTCTCCGACGAGGAGCTCACCCAGGTCCTCGGCTACGCCGCCCTCGTCCTCATCCTCACCGAGGGCGGCGTGACGACGAAGTGGGAGTCGATCCGGCCGTCGCTGGCGCCGGCCGCCGCCCTCGCGACGCTCGGGGCGGTCGTCTCGATCGCCGTCGTCGCGCTGGCGGCCCGGTTCGTCCTCGACATGACGTGGACGAGCGCGCTCCTCATCGGCGCCATCCTCGCCTCGACCGACGCCGCCGCCGTCTTCGCCGTGCTGCGCAAGGTGCCGCTCCCCCGGCACGTGAGCGGCATGCTCGAGGCCGAGTCGGGCTTCAACGACGCCCCGGTCGTCATCATCGTCACGGCCCTCGCCACCGGTTCGGCCGCCGGCGCGGGGGTCGAGTCGTGGTGGTCGCTCGTCGTCCTCATCACGCTCGAGCTCGTCATCGGCTCCGCCGTCGGGCTCGCGGTCGGCTGGCTCGGCGGGCGGCTCATGGCCCGGGTCGCCGGCGGGTCGTCGGCGCTCTTCGCCATCGGGGTCATGGCGGTGTCGGTGCTCGCCTACGCCGCCGCCGACGTCGTCCACGCGTCCGGGTTCATCGCGTGCTACCTCGCCTCGCTCGTCCTCGGCAACAGCGGCCTGCCGCACCGTGCCGCCGTGTCGGGCTTCGCCACGGCGCTGGGCTGGCTCGCCCAGATCGGGCTCTTCGTCATGCTCGGCCTGCTCGCCGACCCGGCGGGCTTCGGGCGGGAGATCGTCCCCGCCGTCGTCCTCGGGCTCGTGCTCCTGCTGCTCGCACGGCCGTTGTCGGTGCTCGCGTCGTGCACGCCCTTCGGGATCCCGTGGCGGACCCAGGCGTTCCTCTCGTGGGCCGGGCTGCGCGGCGCCGTGCCCGTCGTCCTCGCGACGGTGCCGGTGACCGCGGGGACGGCAGGGGTCGACGGCATCTTCAACCTCGTCTTCGTCCTCGTCATCCTCTTCACGCTCGTGCAGGCACCGACGCTGCCCTGGGTCGCCCACCGGCTCGGGCTCGACCGCGCCCACCACACCTTCGACCTCGCGCTCGAGGCCACGCCCTTCGACGACATCGGCGCACACCTCCTCGAGGTGACGGTCGGTCCGCGCTCGCGCCTCGCCGGCGTCCAGGTCTACGAGCTGCGTCTCCCCTCCGGCGCCAACGTCGCGCTCGTCGTGCGGGACGAGACCTCGTTCGTGCCCAAGGAGACGACGCCGCTGAGGCGCGGCGACCAGCTCCTCGTCGTCACCCCGGCCGCCCTCCGCTCGACCGTCGAGAAGCGGCTGCGCGACGTGAGCCGCCAGGGTCGCCTCGCCGGCTGGTCCACCGCCGACTGACGCCGGCTTGCGTCCGCAACTCTGGTCGCCAGGGCGTCACCTTGCCGGACGCAAGCGGGGACCTCGGCTGGCGTCCGCAACTCTGGTCGCCAGGGCGTCACCTTGCCGGACGCAAGCGGGACCGTATGCCGTCCGCGAGCGGTGGGCGGCCGGCATACCGGAGCATCCCTCGACGTTCCGTATCCTTGAGAACGCTCATCCGCATTGCCCAGGGAGGAACCCGTGCCCACGTACGCCTACGCGTGCCGCGACTGCGACCACCGCTTCGAGGCGGTCCAGTCCTTCAGCGACGACTCGCTCTCGGTCTGCCCCGAGTGCGACGGGTCGCTGCGCAAGGTCTTCAACTCGGTCGGTGTCGTCTTCAAGGGGGGCGGTTTCTACCGCACCGACTCGCGCGCGTCGTCGAGCAGCTCGACGCCCGCGAGCACGTCGTCCGACTCCGGGTCGAGCTCGTCGTCGAGCTCGTCGTCGAGCTCGTCGTCGTCGGGCTCGTCCTCGAGCACCACGACCGCCGCCGCCGCCTCGGCCTGACGCAGGGCGTCCCTCCCGACCGGGGTCACTGGTCCCGGTCGGCCCGCTGACCCTTGCGGTGTGGCTTGCGGTCCGCGCGCTGCGGCCGCCCCGGACGCCCGCGGTCCTCGCGGAGCTCGATGAGCTGACCCGAGATGCGGGTGCCGCGCAGCTTCTCCCACGTGCCCGGCGGCAGGGTCGCCGGCAGCTCGACGAGCGAGTGGTCGGCGCGGATGTCGATCCGGCCGAAGTCCTGGCGGCCGAGCCCTCCCTCGTTGGCGAGGGCGCCGACGATCTGGCGCGGCTCGACGTGCTGGCGGCGACCGACGGCGATCCGGTAGGTCGTCATCGGCCCGGAGGTGCCGCGCTTGGGTCCACGGTCCGGACGGTCCCCCCGCTCTCCCCGCTCTCCCCGCTCGCCTCGCTCGCCGCGGTCGTCCCGGCGCGGGCCCCGGTCGTCGCGCTCACGGCGCGGCGGACGCACCGGCTCGGGGTCGAGCAGCATCGGCTCGTCGCCCTGGAGGATGACCGCGAGCGCCGCGGCGACGTCGGACTCGGGCACGTTGTGCTCGCGGACGTAGTGGCCGATGACGTCGCGGAAGGCGTCCATGTCGCTCGAGGCCAGCGCCGCCGTGATCCGGTCGTCGAACCGGCCGAGGCGCGTCGCGTTGATGTCCTCGACCGACGGCAGCTGCATCTCGGTGAGGGTCGTGCGGGTCGCCTTCTCGATGGCCTTGAGGAGGTAGCGCTCGCGCGGCGTGACGAAGGAGATCGCGTCACCGCTGCGTCCGGCGCGGCCGGTGCGACCGATGCGGTGGACGTAGGACTCGGTGTCGGTGGGGATGTCGTAGTTGACGACGTGGCTGATCCGCTCGACGTCGAGGCCACGGGCGGCGACGTCGGTCGCGACGAGGATGTCGAGCTTCCCGGCCTTGAGCTGGGCGACGGTGCGCTCGCGCTGGGCCTGGGCGACGTCGCCGTTGATGGCCGCGGCCGAGAACCCGCGGGCCCGCAGCTTCTCGGCGAGCAGCTCGGTCTCGTTCTTGGTGCGGACGAAGACGATCATCCCCTCGAAGTTCTCGACCTCGAGGATGCGCGTGAGGGCGTCGATCTTCTGGGGGTAGGAGACGAAGAGGTAGCGCTGCGAGATGTTGGGCGAGGTCGTCGTCTTCCGCTCGACGGTGATCTCGAGGGCGTCGGTGAGGTACTTCTTCGAGATCCGCCGGATCTGTGACGGCATCGTCGCCGAGAAGAGCGCGACGTGCTTGTCCTCCGGGGTGTCGGCGAGGATCGTCTCGACGTCCTCGGCGAAACCCATCTTGAGCATCTCGTCGGCCTCGTCGAGCACGAGGAAGCGCAGCTCGGAGAGGTCGAGCGTCCCCTTCTCGAGGTGGTCCATGATCCGGCCCGGGGTGCCGACGACGATGTGGACGCCACGGCGCAGGGCGCTCAGCTGCACGCCGTAGCCCTGCCCTCCGTAGACCGGGAGCACGTGGACACCGGGCATGCGGGAGGCGTACTTCTCGAACGCCTCGCAGACCTGGAGGGCGAGCTCGCGCGTGGGTGCGAGGACGAGGGCTTGGGGGGTCTTCTGCTTGAGGTCGAGGCGGCTGAGGATCGGAAGCGCGAAGGCCGCGGTCTTGCCCGTGCCGGTCTGGGCGAGGCCGACGACGTGACGGCCCTCGAGCAGGGCCGGGATCGTCGCCGCCTGGATCGGCGACGGCGTCTCGTAGCCGACGTCCTTGAGCGCCCTGACCACCCGATCGTCGAGTCCGAGGTCGGCGAAGGCCGGCTGCTGCGGCTCGGCGGGCTGGTCGTCCGCACGCTCCGGCTCCTGCTCCTCGAACCGCGCCGGGTCCTGCTCGCGCCCCTGCTTCGACTCCGCGGGGTGGTCGGGGTGGTCGGAGTGGTCGGGCGCCTCGGTCGTGCTGTCGTCGCTCACTGCTCGACCGTAGTGCCGCGGGCACCACGAGGGCGAGTCGCGCTTCGACGTGCGCGTGAGCGGTCGCTCCGTCGTCCACAAGGCGCCGGCTCCGAAGTGGCCGTCCACAGGCCCCGGAAGGAGCGCCGCGGACGGGCGACCCGCGCGCCTACCGTCGGTCGCATGCCCAGGATCCGTCTCCCCTTGCCGCCTCGCCCGGCCTTCCTCGGACCGTCCCGGCGGGCGCGGTGGCGACGACGGGTCCTGCGTCGGGCCGTGGCCGGTGCCAGCGTCGCGACGGCCGCGCTCCTTCTCGTCGGGGTCGTGCGTCCCCCTCCCCCAGCGACGTCACCCGTCGTCGTCGCGGCCCGTGCGCTCGAGGCGGGCGCGCTCCTCGAGCCGACCGACCTTCGCGTCGACCGGGTGCCCGGCTCCTCCCCTCCGCCCGCGTCCGTCGCCCGGCTCGGACCCCTTATCGGCCGCCGCGTCGGCTCCGCGGTGGTGGCGGGTGAGACACTAACGACGACCCGTCTCGTCCCCCGCTCCCCCGCCGACGGAGCGCCTCGCGGCACGGTCGCGGCACGTCTGCTCGTCGCCGACGGACGGAGTCTCGACCTCGTCTCGGCAGGCCGTCGCGTCACGGTCTATGCCGACACCGGCGGTCCGGCGCTCGCCCACGACGTGCTCGTCCTGGGCACGGACACGCCCGAACCGATGTCGTTCGCCGGATCGTTTCCGGGCCCGGGCGACGTCGGTGCCGGGATCGTCCTCGCCCTCGAGCCCACCGAACTGGACCGCGTCTTCGCTGGTCAGCGCCCCGAGGGCGGTCCACCCCGTGTCCTCACCGTCGTCACCGGCTGAGGGCCCACCCGTCCGCCGCCCGACCGTCCCGACGCTACGCTGTGACGACCGACGACCTGACTTGTACCGTGGCATCCCCCTCGGCGCGACGCTCGTCCGGGGGCACCTCTCCGACAAGAAAGGCAAGACTTATGAGTGGATTCAAGGACTTCGTCCTGCGGGGCAACGTGGTCGAGCTCGCCGTCGCGGTCGTCATCGCCACGGCCTTCGGCAAGGTCGTCGAGGCCATGGTCAAGATCATCATGCAGATCGTCGGCAAGATCGGTGGCAGCCCGGACTTCTCCGCCTGGGAGCCGGCCGGCCTGTCGATCGGCAACTTCCTCACCGTGCTCATCTCGTTCCTCATCCTCGCGGCCGTCGTCTACTTCTTCGTGGTCAAGCCCTACGCCGCCGCGAAGGCCCGCTTCTTCCCGGACGAGCCGGAGACGGAGACGGTCGACCCCAACACCGAGCTCCTCAAGGAGATCCGCGACAGCCTGCGTGCCCGTCCCAACCTCTGACGACGACGCACCACCTCCGGTCACCCGACCGGGAACCGCCACGGGGCGGGAGACGGCACCAGCCGTCTCCCGCCCCGTGTCACGTCTCAGGACCAGTGCGGCGGACGGTTCTCGCGCAGCCACCGGCCGGTGGCGTCGTCGTCCCCACGTTCGCCCCAGCCCGCGTCGGTGTCGTCCTTGGTCTGCTCGACCGTGCGACGTTCGGCTCCCGACCGGCCGCCCGTATGCCCTCCGCCCGCCTCCGTGGTCGTCGCGGCGCCGGTCGAGTCCTCCGCGGTCGCCGCGGGCTCGTCGGCCGACCCTGCGCTCTTCCGACCGCCGTCGCGAGAAACGGGCTCGGTCGGCTGCTGATCGGTGGCGCGTGGTGGCGTGGGCCGGGTCGTCGTGAGGCCCGCGTCCGAGCCGACCCGCTGCGGGGAGCTCGTCGCGCGACGCCGGCGACGGGTCACGAGCCCCCGCGTTCGGCGAGGGCCTGGATGCGCGAGACGTCGCGGGCCGGGTCGCGGAAGGCGTCGCGGGTCCAGACCCGGACGTGCTTCCACCCCAGTCGTCCGAGGTGCTCGGCACGCAGCCGGTCGCGGTCGCGGGCGCTCGTCATCGAGGCGTACTCGGGGCCGTCGGACTCGACGGCGACGAGCAGGCGCCCCCGACGCTGCGGGTCCTCGACGGCGAGGTCGATCGGGTCCGCGGACGAGCCGTAGCGCTCGTGCACGACGAGCCCACTGGCGCGCAGCCGACGGGCGAACTCCGCCATGACGACCGACTGCACGGAGCCGCTCGGCGCGACCTCGGCGGGCTCGCCGGTCTCGGCCCGCGCGGTCGACGACGCGGCGTGCGCGAGGAAGTCGTGGAGCATCTGCGCACCTCGTGACTTGAGGCGGGCCGGGTCGAGCTCGTCGGCGCCGATCGAGGAGACGACGGTCATCCGCTTCTTGGCCCGGGTGATCGCGACGTTGAGCCGACGCTCGCCACCCTCGTTGTTGAGCGGGCCGAAGCGGTGCAGGACCCGGCCGTGCGGTGTCTTGCCGTAGCCGACCGAGAGGATGATCGCGTCGCGCTCGTCACCCTGGACGCGCTCGAGGTTCTTGACGAAGAAGCGCTCGTGGACGTCCTCGGTGAAGAAGGCCGCGGTCTTCGCGTCGAGTCCTTGGAGCGCTCGCCGGAGGGCGTCATCGAGACGCTGGGTGTGGCGCAGCCCCAGCGCGATGACGCCGAGGCTCTCGCCCGGTCGCGTGCTCGCGTGCTCGAGCACGAGCTCGACGACCCGCTCGACCTCGGCCTGGGTCGTCTCGACGCTGGTCTCGCCCTCGGCGACGACCCCGACGCCGTCGACGAGCTCGTGGCGCAGCACGGGCGCCGACCCCGTCCCCGGGAACGTGACGAGCGACCCGTCGTAGACCTGCTCGTTGGCGAAGGAGATGAGCCGTTCGTCCTGCGAGCGATAGTGCCACGAGAGCCGGCGGCTGGGCAGCGTCGCGCCGAGGACGTCGAGGATCGACTCGACACCCTCGCTCAGCGCGTCGTCGGGGCTCGCCTCGTCACCCTCGGACACCGTCGTGAAGAACGACGTGGGCGGCAGCTGGTGGGCATCCCCGGCGAGGACGACCTGCCGAGCGCGCGAGATCGCCGACACCGCCTCGGCCGGTGGGATCTGCGAGGCCTCGTCGAAGACGACGACGTCGAACGTCACCCCGGGCGGCAGGACCGACGCGACGACGAGCGGGCTCATGACCCAGCAGGGGCGGACGGCGGTGAGCAGCTCGCCTGCCACCGGGAGGAGGTCGCGCAGCGGCCGGTGGCGGCGCGACTTGGCACCCTCGGCGCGGACGAGGCTCTCGAGCTCCGGGGAGTCGCCGAGGACGCGGTCGACGTTGGCGCGCACGCGGGAGGCGTTCTGTCGCAGCACCTCGCGGTCGGCGCCGGCGAACTCGCTCACCGTCCGCCTCAGGTCCTCGCCGTCATGGGCGCCGACGCGGGAGTCGCGCAGCGCGATGTCGTCGAGGACCGAGCTCCACCAGACGAAGTCCGCCTCGCCCGCGACGTCGTCGGCCTTGACCCGACGGGCGGCGAGGTCGTCGAGCAGGGCCCCGAGCCCGGCCTCGCGCATCGACTCGACGGGCCCGAGGATCGAGGGGACGACGGCAAGCCGGTCGGGGGCGTCGGCGAGGGCCTGGAGCCGAGCGCTCAGCTCCTCGCGCGGCACGTCGAGGAGCGACGGCGCATCGCCCGCCCGCGGGACGCGCTCGTCGAGCCACTCGAGGTCGGCGGCGAGGACGGCATACGCCTCGAGGGCGCGATCGAGGTCGGCCGGCATCTCGGGACGGCCCCCGGCGCCGGCCATCTCCTTCCACGCGCTGCGCTGTTCGCTCGCGGCGAGCAGCGCCGCGTGCAGGTCGGCCGGGGGGCGGCCGGGCCGGACGTAGCGGCGGACCTGACGGCGCAGGCCACGTCGCTCCCACCAGCCGAGGTCCGACCCGACAGAGGCGCGGTAGTCCGACGTCCCGGTCGCGGCCACGAACTCGCCGAGCGGCACGTCGAAGACCTCGGGCCGGAAGGTCTCCAAGGTGTCGCGCACCTGGGCGACCGTGTCGAGGACCCGTCCCCAGTCGCGCACCGTCCGAGAGTCCGGCAGGCGCAGCCCGGCGAAGACGTCGGCGAGAGTCAGGCCCACCTCGGGAACGCCGTCGCCGGCCCAGCGCTCGACGAGCTCGCGGGCACGGACAGCCTCGTCGGCGGTGCGGATGGCGGCGCCGTACCACGGGTCGGCCCCGGGCTCGGTGCGCCAAGCGCCCAGCGACGCCACGCGGGTCAGTTCACGGGTGAGCACCTCATAGCGGTCGCGGGGCAGCGCCTGGAGCGCCTCGCCGCGGATCCGGACACGGGAGTGCGGCGGGCGCGGGGCCGAGCCGAGGGCACTGATTGCCTCCTGGACGTCGTGGACCGAGACGCCCCAGGGGTGGCGCGGCTCGTGCATCGCGTCGCGGTGGTCGCGCAGGGTCGCGGCGGCGGTGCGCAGCCGGTCGACGTCGCGGCTCGGCGGGTCGGCCGGCTTCGC
>NZ_AVPI01000035.1 GCF_000768675.1 Knoellia flava TL1
CGCCCGGCGAGCAGCACGCCGCCGGGTGTCGAGCGCGACCCGCCGACGACGAGCGCCTGGCCCCGGCTGTACTTGCTGCCCTCGGGCTCGGGCAGCGGCCAGTCCTCGAGCAGGTGCGGCGTCACCGGCCGGGGGGCGTCGGCGTCGCCGCCCCGGACGGCCACCGGCACCTCAGCCACGGCCCACACCCACCTCGTCCGAGGCGCCCGGCTGGTCGGTGACCTCGACGCCGACGTCGCGCAGGTGCGAGTCGATGTTGTAGTCGCTCACCCGCCAACCGGTCGGGGACTCCTCGTCGCGCTCCAGCCGGCAGATGGCGGCGTTCTTGAGCGGCTCGGTGCGCGAGCGCTCGAGCACTCCCTCCTCGTCGAGCCCTTCGGCGACGTAGGTGAACATGAGGATGACGACGTCGTGCGCGGTGACGAGGACACTGTCGTGGCTCTCCGTGCTGCCGATGTCGGTGAGCACCGCGCGCACCCGCATGGCCACGTCGGCCCACGACTCGCCGCCCGGCGGGCGGTAGTAGAACTTGCCGATCCACTCGCGCCGCTCCGCCTCCTCGGGGTACTTCGACCGTATGCCGGCCGCGGTGAGCATGTCGGTGATCCCCATGTCGCGGTCACGCAGCCGCTCGTCGACCCGCAGGTCGAGCTCAGTCTCGGCCACCGACAGTGCGATCTCGGCGCTCTCCCGCGCCCGCCGGTAGGGACTCGTCCACACGATCCCGGGGCGCTCGCCGTCCGGCAGCGTCGAGAGCCACCGCCCGACGGCACCGGCCTGCTCACGACCGAGCCCGGAGAGGGCGACGTCGGGGTCACGGGCGGGCACGTCGATCCGCTCGAGGCGCTCGCGCTGCGCTGACTCGGCGGCGACGTTGCCCTCGGACTGTCCGTGCCGGACGAGGATGATGCTGCTGGCTGGCATGGGACGAGGCTATTGCGGATTCCCGTCGTCCGCAGGAGTCCGGGTCGCCCCCGTCGGCGGCATCGGTGCTGGTCAGCCCACCCAGACGCCCTCGCGCATGAGGGTGCGGTCGGCGAGCTCGGGGTACTCGCGCCACGCCTGCACCACGACCGGCGTGACGAGGTAGGCGGCATACGCAGGACCGGACTCGCGCGGGTCCCAGCCGGTGCGGACGGCATACGACTCCCAACGCTCGGCCGGGAGCGTGTCGAGAGGAACCTCCTCGACCGAGCCCTTGACCATGACGACGTCGCGCAGCCCTCCGAGGGCGAGGCGGACGACGCCGCTCTCGCGCATGTTGCGACCCGCGGGGGTGTCGCGACCGGTCGCGAGGAGCAGTCGCGAGCCGTCCCAGTCGAAGGACAGCGGCACGAGACCCGGTCCGCCGCCGTCCGGAGGGGCCGTCGCCACCCACAGGTCGATGTCGGTCTCGAGCCGGGCGCGGGTGTCGGCCAGCCGCACGTCGCGCGGTCGCGGAGCGTCCATGGGCCCATCCTGCCCTCCGGGCCCTACGCTTCGAGCATGGTCGTCGTCGCCTACGTGCTCGCCGTGGTCGCCGCGGCCATCCACGTCTACATCTTTCGGCTCGAGTCGGTCGCCTGGACCGCGCCTGCCACGCGCAAGGTCTTCGGCACGACGCCGGAGACGGCGGAGGTGACGAAGCCGATGGCCTACAACCAAGGCTTCTACAACCTCTTCCTCGCCGTCGTCGCGCTCGTCGGGGTGGCCCTGCACGCCTCCGGGTCCGAGGACGCGGGCGCTGCGCTCATCTTCGCCGGGTGCGGGTCGATGGCCGCGGCCGCGCTCGTCCTCGCCGCGAGCGACTCCACCAAGCTGCGACCTGCCGCGATCCAAGGGGTCGCCCCGACCCTCGCCGTCCTCGCCCTGCTGCTCGGCTGACGGAGCGTCGAGCCATGGCAGCCCTGTTCGCCGAGTCGGCCGACCTCGACCCCTCCGTCCCGCCATCGGGCACCGGATGCGCCGAATGCACTGCGGCACAGGGCTGGTGGGTCCACCTGCGCCGGTGCACCGCCTGCGGCCACGTCGGCTGCTGCGACACCTCCCCCGAGCAGCACGCGACCGCTCACTTCCGCGAGACGGGTCACCCCATCGTCGCGAGCTTCGAGCCCGGTGAGGCGTGGCTGTGGAACTACGCCACCGAGGAGATGGGTCGCGGTCCCTCGCTCGCCGAGCCGACCGCGCGCCCGGAGGACCAGCCGGTGCCCGGGCCGCAGGGCCGGGTGCCCGACAACTGGCGCGACCTCATCCACCGGTGAGCGGACGGCATACCCGCATGGACGACGTCACCCGGTTCCTCGCAGAGCAGCAGTACGTCGAGCTGACGACCTTCCGCCGCAGTGGCGCCGGCGTCCCGACGCCCGTGTGGGTCGCGCCCGACGGCGACGACCTCCTCGTCGTCACGGTCGACGGCACGGGCAAGACCAAGCGGCTCGCACACACCGACCGAGTCGAGCTGCGACCGTGCAGCGTGCGCGGGGAGGTCGCTCCCGAAGCACCCCGGTATGCCGGTCGCGCACGTGTGGAGCGTGACGCCGCCTCCGTTGCCCGCGTCAAACGGGCCATCGGGGCGAAGTACGGCTGGTGGTACCGCGCGCTCACCGTCGTGGAGCCCGTCCTCGAGAGACTGCCCGGGCGCAGGCCGCGGGCCGCGGTCGTCATCACCGACGTCGTGCCGCTCGACTCCTGAGCTCCTTCTCGATCCCGTGGGCGAAGCCGGAGCCCATGGCCGTGAGCACCCCGTGCATCGACGCCTGCACCGCCGGGCGTGCGATGCCGGGGAAGGGGAGGTCGACGGACACCGAGAGCTCCATGCGCAGGTGGGTCGACCCCTCCGGCCGGGCGCCGGTGAGGTCGTAGCGGCCGTCGGTGCCGGCCCGCTCGTGCCCGTCGGGCTCGTGGGTGAAGGTGATGCGAGAGGTCGGGTCGAAGTCCATCCGCTCGGTGAAGTCGAGCTCGACGTGCCTGCCCAGCACGGGGATCCGCACGAGCTGCCAGTGCCAGAGGTCGCCGTCCGCGGTGATGGCGCGCACCATCGGCGTGATCCTGGCGATCGTCGACGGATCGGTGAGGACCTCCCAGACGAGGTCGCGCTCATGGGCCACCGTCGCCTCGGAGGTCTTCGTCGCGGTGAAGGTCGCCATCGTCAGTAGCCTGCCACGAGCGAGACGCAGGCACCGCCGAGCACGAAGCTGCCGACCGCGAGCCCGAGCATGATGCCGATGCCCCACGACCTCGTCTGGCGCGCGATGAGCAGCGGTGAGGCGAGCAGCACCGGGATGACCGTCACGAGGAGGACGAGGAGCTCGACCGGCGCGTCGAGGCCCGCCAGTGCGAACGCGAGGAGGGGTGAGCCGACGGAGACGAAGAGTCCGATGAGGGCGCCGAGGACGACCTTGCCCCACGTCGCCATCCCGGGTGCCGGTGGTCGCTGTGCGTAGGTCGCGCCGTAGGGACCGTAAGGCTGCTGGCCCGGCGCCAGCTGTCCCGGTGGCAGCTGGCCGTACGGCGGTGGCGGGTACTGGCCTCCGGGCTGCTGCCATCGCCCCGGGGGCTGCCCCTGGTGCGGCGGTGGCCCTGGCGGGGGCACGGGTCCGCGGGGTTCCTGTCCCTCGGGTGGCTGGTCGGTCATCGGGCTCCTTCCCGGACGTCGAGGGCGGTCACCACAGCCGCCACGGGCCGAAGCCGACGACGAGCGCGGCGATGGCGAGGAGGACGAGCGTGGCGAGGTAGGCGAGGACGAGGCGGGTGTCGCCGAGCAGGCACCTCGAGCGGAGCAGCCCGGCCCTGCGCGCGCGGGCGTAGCCGACGACCCCGAGGCCGGCGAAGAAGGCGAGGGCCAGGGGTCCGAGCAGCCAGCCCAGCAGGGCGACGGTCGCGAAGATGCAGAGCCTCAGCGGGTCCGGGGCCGCCGCGGCCTCCCCGCCGGCCGCGGCCGGCGCACCCACGCCGGCCGCCGACGGCGAGGTGCCCGCGAGGTTCAGGGAGTCGGTTGGCACGATGCGCGGGTCGGTCATGCCCGGACTCCCGTCGCCGTCGAGATCCGGGTGCGGGACAGGGGCGCCCACGCCTGGACCGCGCAGAACGGTGCGCACTGGTGCGCGTCCGTCTCGGCGTTGACCGTGGCGACGTGGACGCAGCACTGGGTGAGCCGTTCCTCGATCATCGTGTTCATGTCCATGAAGGGCTTGACCGTCACGCGCAGCACTCGCTCGCCGAGCAGCGTCCGCAGCTTCTCGTGCCGCCCCGGCAGCTGCGACGACGCGAGGGTGGCGAGGGTCCCGATGCCGAGGTCGCAGCTCGTGCAGATGTCCTTCCAGATCGTCGCCATCGACGGGTGCGACAGCGACGACTGCTCGCTGAGGAGGTCGAGTAGGGAGCCGCGCACGATCGCCTTCATCGCGTCCGGGATGGCGTCGTCGGCGATCCGGTTCGCGAGGAGGTCGGGCTCGAGGTCGAGCCACTCCTTGAGCCGGTCGTGACCGATGAGCGAGGTGAGCGAGCGCCACTCGCCCGCGTCGTCGCGCAGGAGGTAGCCGACCGAGCAGCAGTGCGGGTGGCTGCAGGGCAGTGCCGTGAGGTCGCGCCACGTCACCTGGCCGCCGGTCTGGCCCTCGAGCCGGGCGAGGACGCCGGTGTGGGTGAGCCGGTCGAGAGGGTCGACCCCGCTGCCCCGGCCGCTCCCGAAGACCGGCTGGATCGTGACCCCACCGACGTAGGGCGTGTCGAGGGCGCGCTTGACGACGTGGCCGATCTCGTCGTCGTTGACGCCGAGCGCCGCCGTCATCGTCAGCGTCGTGAAGACCCCTGCGCCCGAGAGCCGCTCGATCGCGCGCTCCTTGAAGCGGCGGATGTCGGCGCCCCGGTGGGTGATCGACGCCTGCGCCGACTCGCCGTCGTACTGGAGGTAGACCTCGACGCGCTCGCGGTGGCGGCGCAGGAGCGCGAGCAGCTCGTCGTCCTGGGCGATGCGCAGCCCGTTGGTGTTGACGAGCACCCGCACGATCGGCCGGGCCGTCACCGCGTCGAGCAGCTCCTCGAGCCGAGGGTAGAGCGTCGGCTCTCCGCCGGAGAGCATGAGGACGTCGATCCGGCCGTTCTCGCGGGAGAGCCGGGTGTCGATCGACGCGAGCACCTGCTCCAGCGGCGCGACCGAGGCCAGCGCGGGTGAGGACTCCGCGAAGCAGGTCGGGCACTTGAGGTTGCAGTGGTCGAGCAGGTCCTCGAGGAGGATGCACGTGTGCTGGGTCTGCATCTGCGGCAGACCGTCCTCGTAGGCGCTGGGCACCGGCTTGAAGTTGCCGAGGGTGTCGGGCTCGTGGACCTTCGTCGGCGCCGTCCACTGCTCGAGGTAGGCGAGGATCTCGGGCGACTCGTCATAGAGCGTGCGGACGAGCCCGTGGTCGGGACAGCCGCGCTCGAGCCACACCCGGCCGTCCCGCACGGCGAGCCAGCCGCTGAGCCGGCGCACCTCGGCGAGCGGCCGGTCGGGCCGCTCCTCGTGGCACAGGGGGCAGAACGCGTTGACGTAGCGGTGCACGCGCGAGTCTCGCAACGGCATACCGGCTCCTCGGGGTGCGCTCACGCGCTCACCTCCACGGGCGGGGCGGGACGGGTGGGTGCGTACGCACCGGACCGCCAGCGCCACGCGATGCGCGCCAGCACGACCGGGACGGTCACGGCGAGGAAGAGCTGCGGCCGGGTGAGACCCATCCAGACGACCTCGTTGCCGCGCACCGCCTCGACGGCGAACCGGAAGACCCCGTATGCCGCGACGTACCAGACGAAGGTCTCTCCCGGAGGCAGGTCGCGGTGGCGAAGCCACAACCACAGCACCGCGAACGCCGTGGCGTGGAAGGCGATCTCGTAGACGAACGACGGGTGGAGCGGCACCCCGGCGACGCTCCCCGTCCGCTCGGCCGCGGCGGCGTCGAGGGTGATGCCCCAGCCGCCACCGGTGGGCGTGCCCGGCTCCTCGGTGAGCAGGCAGCCGACCCGCCCGACGGCCATGCCGAGCGCGACCGCGGGTGCGAAGAGGTCGCCGGTCCGCAGCCGGTAGCCGGTGAGCCTCTTGGCGACGTGGACACCGAGCCAGGCGCCGACGAGCCCGGAGAGGATGGAGCGGTTGCCGTGGAGCCACTGCTCCATGACCGAGGCGTTCTGCCTGAGGTCGAGGTGCTGGAGCCACGTCCCCATCCGCATGAGGACCGCGCCGCCGACGACGGCGCCGAGGACGACGTGGAGCAGCCGTTCGTCGCGCTGGCCACGACGCCGGGCCTCGAGGACGAAGGCCACCGCGGCCGCGACGACCCCGAGGGCCACGAAGAGCTCGTGGGCCGGGACGGGGCCGAGGCGGGGGATCACGTGGACACCCTCCCACCCGAGCCGGGCTCGCGCCCGAGTATCGGGACTCAGCCACGCGCGGTGCGAGGTCAGGGGACGAGGCCGCGCTCGCGGGCCAGCGCCGCGGCCTCGGTGCGCGACGAGGCGCCGAGCTTGGCGAGGATGCGCGAGACGTGGACGCTCGCCGTCTTGGTCGAGATGAAGAGCTGTGCGCCGACCTGCCCGTTGCTCAGGCCTCGGGCGACGAGCTCGAGCACCTCCTGCTCGCGCGGGGTGAGGGCGTAGGGGTCGTCCGTCGCGGTGGCCGGTGCCGACTCGAGTGCGTCGAGCTCGCGGAGCAGGGGGCCGGCACCGAGACGTGTCGCCACCTCCCGCGCCAGGTCGGCCTCGCGGCGAGCGCCGGCGACGTCACCCGAAGCACGCAGGACGGCGGCGAACCTCGCCCGCGACCGCGCCGTCTCGTAGGGGTGGCCGTAGCGCTCGAACGCGTCCACCGACTCATGCCAGGCCGCCACCATGTCTCCAACCGGCGGCGGGGTGCCCTGTCCGGTGAGCCACCGCACCCGCAACAGCTCGGCGCGCAGGCGACGGTCCCAGGCCCACGTCTCGGTGTTGGTGTCCTCGATGGCCGACGTCGTGGGCTCGAGCACGCCCCGCTGCGGCTCGCCGACTATGGCGTCGACCCGGGCCGTCATGGTCTCCAGGTCGGCCGTCGCGCGGCGCAGCAGTGCGGCGTCGAGCTGTGGTGCGTTGCCCGCCACCTGCCCGGCGACGAGAGCGGTCAGTCGCACGATGGCGTGGAACCGGCCCCACGTGCGCTCGAGGTCGTCGACGGCGTCCTCGGCGATGTCGAGGGCGCGCGCGAGTTCACCCCGGTGGCCGTAGTGCTCGACGGCCGGCATGACGAGCTGGACGACGCCGAACCCGTCGACGTGCCACCACTCGCGCACCGCCGCGATCTCGCTCTCGGCGATGTCCTCGCCGCGCGCGGCCCGCACCGACATGAGCGCGGCGTCGAAGAACGACCGCCCCGGCTGGGGCAGGGCGGGTCGGTGACGTGCAGCCGCCGGACCGCGCCGTCCCAGTCCCCGATCTCGTATGCCGTGAGCCCACCGATGAGTCTCGACTCGAGTGCGAAGGGGGCCCAGTCGATGTGGAGCTCCGCGGCGAGGGCTGCGCCGCGGTCGTAGGACTCGAGCGACTGCTCGAGGTGCCCGCGCCGGTGGTGCATCGTCGCCGCTTGGTGGTGGATGCGCACCCGCAGCGGGTCGCGGTCGCCGAGGTCGGCGAGCAGGCCCTCGATGTGGCGCTCGAGCGCGTCGAGGTCGTCGTGGACCTCGATGACCCGCGACATGACCGTGCGGATCTCGGTGAGCGGGGTCCCGAGGCGCTCGGCGAGCCCGGTCGCCTCCTCGCCGAGGGCGGCGGCCTCGGGGTACTGCCTGGTGTCGACGAGCTGCTGCATGTGCGCGGTCATGACGAAGAGCCGGTCGGCGTCGTCACCCTGCGGCGCGAGGGCCATCGCCTCGGTCGTCATGTCGAGCGGTGACTGCGCGAAGGCGAGGTCGACGAGCCGGCACCGGTTGGCGCAGGTGGCGAGCAGCCGGGCGCGCACGGTCGGGGACTGGTCGGGGCCGGGGTGCTCGATGCGGTCGCGCAGCAGCTGCACCGACCGGACGATGTCCCCGGCGGTGAGCGCCGCGTCGGAGGCCTCGAGGCTCACCTCGTCGCGCTCGGGTGCCTCTTCGGGCAGCCAGCCGAGGGCGTCCTCGAAGTGCTGGAGGGCGTTCGCCGGGCCACCTACCGCGAGGTCCGCACGCGCGGCCTCGCGGGCCGCCCGCACCGCGGTGACGAGGTCGCCCGACGCGGCGGCGTGACGAGCCAGCTCTGCGGGCGAGCCGAGGCCGGGATCGGCGGCCAGCGCACCGGCATACGCGCGGTGCAGGCGGATCCGCTGCCCCGGGAGGAGGTCGGCGGTCGTCGTCTCGGCGAGGAGGGCGTGGCGGAAGGCGTAGGCGGGCGGCCACCGCGTCTCGATGACGTGCCGTTCGACGGCCTCGGCGATCGCCGCCTCGAGCTCCGCCTCGTCGAGGTCGACGAGGCGGACGAGGAGGTCGTGGGAGATCGTCCGGCCGCCGACGGCCATCGTGCGCACGACCTCCTGGGCCGGCGCGGAGAGCTGCTCGACGCGGGCCCACAGGACCCGGCTGAGGCCACCGGAGATCGGCTGTCCCGAGACGGTGCTCGCGGCGAGCTCCTCCGCGAAGAACGGGTTGCCCTCGGCCCGGCGGGTGATCTCCTGCGTCGTGCGGGCGCCGAGGTCGAGCGAGCCCGCGGTGGCGACGATGTCGCGGATGGCGGCGTCGTCGAGCGGCTTGAGGTCGACGTGCTCGACACCGGCGATGCGCGCCCAGACGGCAAGGGTCTCGTGGAGCGGGTGGCGGCGGTGGAGGTCGTCGGAGCGGTAGGTGACGACGAGCGCGACGGCCGAGGAGAACCCGCGCGTGAGCAGGAGGGTCATGAGGTCGCGCGAGGACGGGTCGGCCCAGTGGGCGTCCTCGAGCACGACGAGCAGCGGTGACCGCTCGTCGACGACGGTGAGCAGGGCGTGGACGGCCTCGGCGACCTGGCCGGGCGAGGACGCGCCGGCGGTGTCGCGGCGACCCGGCAGCAGCACGGCGAGGGCGGGGCGCGTCGCGACGACCTGCTCGACGGCCTCGGGGTCGAGGACCTCGAGCCGCGAGACGAGCTCGGTGAAGGGGAGGTGGGCGACGCCGCTGCCGGACTGGCCGACGCAGTGCCCCCACGCGACGGTCCAACCGGCCTCCTCGGCGTCGGCGGAGACGCGGGCGAGCAGGCTCGACTTGCCGATGCCCGCGTCGCCGGACACGACGACGCCGCCCCCGCGAGGCGCGTCGAGTCCGAGGATCTCGACGAGCCTGGCGAGGTCGGCGTCGCGTCCGACGAGCTCGCGCACGGGAGGGGTCATGAGTCGAAGTATCGACGACTCCACCGACTCGGGCGCGAGCCCCACTCCGGAGGTCACCCGGTTCAGCGGGTGCGGCGGGCGGCGCTGACACGGGCCCGCACGCGGCGGATCACGTGGAGCGAGGAGCCCGGGCGCTCCTGCGTCTCGGGGAACTGGCCGTAGCGGGCGTGCATCTCCGCGCGGACGGCCTCGGGGGTGATGAAGGAGGTGTTCATCGCTGGTCCTTTCCGACCTGGCTGTTGCTGACTCCTCAACAGTCGTCGGGTGAGGTAGCCGCCCACATCGGTCAGGTGCCGTATTTCGTGCGTGGCCGCCTACCTCAGGCGGGGCGTGACGCCTACCTCTGGACCCCCGTATGCCGTCCGCCCGGCGCGGGGTGCGGACACTGGGGCTCGCGAGCCGGAGCGCCGCTCCCGAGCCTCGTCAACGAGGCTCGCGAACGGACACCCGGCTCGGGAGCCGGGTGTCCGTTCGTGTGATGAGTCAGAAGACGGGCTTGCCGCCGGTCACCCCGACGACGGTGCCGGAGACGTAGCTCGCCTCGTCGGAGGCGAGGAAGACGTAGGCCGCGGCGACCTCGACGGGCTGGCCGGCCCGGCCGAGCGGGGTGTCGGACCCGAAGCCCTCGACCTTCTCCTCCTCCATCGTCGCGGGGATGAGAGGGGTCCAGATCGGCCCGGGTGCGACGGCGTTGACCCGGATGCCGCGCGGTCCGAGCTCGCCGGCGAGGTTGACGACGAGGTTGTTGAGGGCGGCCTTGGTCGCGGCGTAGTCGAGGAGATGGCCGGACGGCTCGTAGGCCTGGATCGACGTCGTGACGATAACGCTGCCGCCGCTCTTCTCGAGCTCACCCGCCAGGGCCTGCACGAGCCAGAACGTCGAGAAGACGTTCGTCGCGAAGGTGCGCTGGATCTGCTCGGGCGGGAAGGCCTCGAGGTCGTCGAAGGTCATCTGGTAGGCCGCGTTGCAGATGAGGACGTCGAGGCCGCCGAGCACCTCGACGGCGTCGGTCGCGAGCGTCTGGTTGGCCGCGAGCTCGGTGAGGTCGGTGGCGAAGAGGTGCGCCGTGCCGCCGGCCTCTGCGACCGCCCGCACCGTGTCCTCGGCGTCGGACTGCTCCTGCGGCAGGTGGGCGATGGCGATGGTCGCGCCCTCCTTGGCCATGGTCACCGCGACGGCCCGGCCGATCCCTGAGTCTCCGCCCGTGACGAGGACGCGCTTGCCCTCGAGCCGGCCCCGTCCGGTCCACGACGACTCCCCGTGGTCGGGGGTCGGTGACAGCTCGTCGGTCGTCCCGGGCCAGTCCTGCTGCTGGCCGGGGATGTCGGTGAGCTCCTGCGTGGACGTGCTCTGCGCGTTCAACGTCTGGTCGTCGGTGGGCATGGGTCTCCTCCTCGTTGCCGGGTGTGGGTGCTCGTCCTGTCCTACCCACCCTGCACTGGAAGGATGCCTCCATGCCCGACTACGGCCTCGACCTCGAGTTCGGCGTCTTCCCCAACCCGGACGCGGCCCGCCACCGCGAGGTGCTGGAGCTCGCCCAGCTCGCCGACGTCCTCGGCCTCGAGCACGTGAGCGTCCAGGACCACCCCTACCAGGCCAGGCACCTCGACACGTGGACGCTGCTCTCGGCCATCGGTGCGCGCACGAGCCAGGTGCGGCTCTCGACGAACGTCGCCAACCTGCCGCTGCGCCCACCGGTCGTGCTCGCCAAGGCCGCCGCAACCCTCGACGTCCTCACCGGCGGCCGCGTCGAGCTGGGGCTCGGGGCGGGCGCGTTCTGGGACGCCATCGAGGCGGCCGGTGGCCCGCGGCGCAGTCCGGGGGAGGCGGTCGACGCGCTCGTCGAGGCGATCGGAGTCCTGCGCGGCTTCTGGGCCGGGGAGACCGGCCGGCACGACGGCGAGCACTACTCCACCCGCGGCCTGCGACCCGGTCCGCGGCCGGCGCACGACATCCCCATCTGGGTCGGGGCCCTCAAGCCGCGGATGCTCCGGGTCACCGGACGGCTCGCCGACGGCTGGATCCCGAGCCTGGCCTACGCCCCACCCGAGGCGCTGCCCGAGATGAACGCCCGCATCGACGACGCGGCCATCACCGCTGGGCGCGCACCGCAGGATGTCCGCAGGCTCTACAACGTCCACGGTCGGTTCGGCACCGGCTCGGGGCTGCTCCAGGGGACCCCGAAGGACTGGGCCGAGCAGCTCACCGACCTCGCCGTCGGCCTCGGGATGAGCACCTTCATCCTCGCCACCGACGACCCCGACGTCCTGCGCCGCTTCGCCGAGGAGGTGGCGCCACTGACCCGTGAGCTCGTCGCGGCCGAGCGGGAGGGCGGCGGTCGCGAGACGTCCGAAAGCACACCATCGGCGGCGACCAACGACCCCGAAGTGCGTGCGTCCGCCGAAACCGTTGCGACACAGTCGTCCTCGCGCTTCACCGCCCATCAGCTCGCCATCCCCGCCCACCTCGTCGAGGTCCACGACTACCTCCGGGCCGAGCTCGACCAGGTGCGCGACATCGTGCGCCAGGTCCGCGAGGGCCACGCGACGGTGGGCTCGGCACGGTCGGCGATCAACACGATGACGATGCGCCAGAACAACTGGACCCTCGGCGCCTACTGCGAGTCCTACTGCCGGATCGTCACCGGCCACCACACCAACGAGGACCGCGGCATGTTCCCCCACCTGCTGCGGGCGGACCCCACGCTCGAGCCGGTCGTCACCCGGCTCCAGGACGAGCACGAGGTCATCGCCGACCTGCTCGACGGCCTCGACCGGGCTCTGGTCGCGCTCGTCGCCGACCCGGCCGACGGCAGTGAGGGCCACCGCGCCATCGACGCGCTCTCCGACGCCGTCGACGACCTCGCCGAGTCCCTGCTCGCCCACCTGTCCTACGAGGAGGAGGCGCTCCATGACGCCCTCGCCACCCACGGCTTCGGCTGAGCCCGCCGACGTCCCGGGCATCCCGCTCGACGCCGTCGCCTTCTACCGCGAGCTCGGGGCCTCCAACACCCGCGAGTGGTGGGCCGCCTCCAAGGACAGGTATGCCGCCAACGTGCGTGAGCCGCTGGAGCACCTCGGCGACGTGCTCACCGAGGAGTTCGGGGAGCCCAATGTCTTCCGCCCGAACCGGGACGTGCGCTTCAGCAAGGACAAGCGCCCCTACAAGGACCACCAGGGCCTCTTCGTGCCGACCTCGGCCCGGATGGGGTGGTACGTCCAGGTCGGCCCCGACGGCCTCCGGACCGCGGGCGGCTTCTATGCCTCGGAGTCCGACCAGGTCGCCCGCTACCGCGCCAGCGTGCAGGACGACGTCGCGGGTGCCCGCCTCCAGCACATCGTGGAGACGTTGTCCGACAACGGTTTCGACATCGGAGGCGACGTGCTCGCGACGCGGCCACGCGGCATACGCGAGGACGCCCCGCGACTCGAGCTGCTGCGGCACCGGACGCTCACTGCGTCACGGGACCACGGCACGCCGGACTGGCTCGAGACCGAGGAGGTCTTCGAGCGGGTGCGGGCGGACTGGGCGGCGATGCGGCCGCTCGTCGAGTGGTGTGACCAGTACGTCGGGGCGAGCGAGAAGCCGGGACGCGGGCGATGAGCGCGCGACTCCGCCGCGCACGACCCGAGGACGTCGACGAGATCGCCGGCGCCCTGCCCGGGGCCGAGCTCGGCATCTCGTGGGGCGACCGGCCGACCTGGAAGGTGGGGGGCAAGGGGTTCCTGCTCTACCGGATGCCGCACAGGACCGCGGTCGACCCCGAGACGGGCGAGATGTGGGACGACCTCCTCGTCGTGTTCACCCCTGACATGGGCGTCAAGCAGTCGCTCGTCGAGGCCGACAACCCGTTCTTCGACATCCCGCACTTCCGCAGCCACCCCGGCGTGCTCGTGCGACTCTCCCGGCTCGGCGAGATCGACCGCGACGAGCTCGAGGAGATCATCACCGAGGCGTGGGCTGCCCGGGCGCCCAGAAAGGCCGTCCGCGAGCACCTCGGCCCTGAGACCCTGGCTCCATGAGCGGTGACGGGACCAAGGAGTCGCCCTGGGAGCTCACGACGGCACCCGGGACGTCGGCATACACGATGTGGCGGGACGAGGAGGCCGATCCGCCCGTCCTCGTCTGCCAGGTCGGGACGACCACGCTGAAGTACCACCTCAGCGCCGTCGACGACCTGCACGCCTGGCTGGTCGAGCAGGGCGACTGGGTGGAGCTCGGCGCCGCCGACGAGAAGAAGGACGCCAAGGACGGCACGATCGAGGCGTGGGGCCGGTCCGAGGACAACCCGGTCGGTGGCTGGTACGGCCTGCGCAAGGGCTACCGCGGGCGCTTCGGGATGTACCTCCCGCCGCTGCTGGAGGAGCTGGGCCTCGTGGAGCTCGAGCACAACCCCCGCAACAACCGCGCCCGGGCCCTCTGAGGCGCCGGCACCCACGAGTCGAGGAGTCGACAGACCATGCAGATGCCCAAGCACAGCGACGAGGCCAAGGCGTACTTCCGTACACTCGTGCCCGACGTCCCCGGCGTCACTTGAAGCCGATGTTCGGGTCGGTCGGCGCCTTCGTCAACGGCAACATGTTTGCCGGGCTCTTCGGGGACTCGCTCGGGGTCAAGCTCGACGACGCGGCCTCGAGGAGCTGCGCGCCCTGCCGGGCACCGGGCCGTTCGGGCCGGCGGAGCGGCCGATGAACGGCTGGCTCTCGCTGCCGCCCGGGCTGGGCGACGCCGATGCCGCGGACTGGTTCGAGCGGGCCCGGGCCCACATCGCGACCCTGCCGCCCAAGGTCAAGAAGCCGACGAAGAAGGCGCCGGGCAGGCCGACGAGCTGACCGCGAGCCGACCGCGATACGACCGACGAGCCGACCGACGAGCCGGGCCGAACCAAGCCGTCCGCAGCGGATCCGCAGTGACGTCGCAGCGGTGGCCCCCACGGTGGGGTCATGAGCGAGCGCGCGGGCACGCCCGTGCGGTGGGTGCCCGGTGGTCGTCAGCTCGGGCACGGCGCTGCGATGTCGCTGTGATTCCCCTTCCCGTCCCCGTGCACAGCTCGCCAACTCCTCCCGTTCGACACGGGAGGTACCGGTCAGTTCCGGGGCTCGCGGATCGAGGTCCGCACCGAGAAGAGCTCCGGGAAGAAGGTGAGCTCGAGCGCGCGCTGGAGGAACCCGACGCCGCTCGAGCCACCGGTCCCGGTCTTCATGCCGATGACCCGCTGGACGGTCTTGAGGTGGCGGAAGCGCCACAGCTGGAAGTTGTCCTCGAGGTCGACGAGCTCCTCGCACGCCTCGTAGACGTCCCAGTGCTGCTCGGCGTCCTCGTAGATCCCGGTGAGCACGCGCACGAGCTCCTCGTTCGGGACGTGCGCGACGCTCACGTCGCGCTCGAGGATCTCCTGCGGCACGGCATACCCACGTCGGGCGAGATACCTGAGGAACTCGTCGTAGATGCTCGGCGCCTCGAGGAGCTCCTCGAGGAGGGCGTGGGCGGCGGGATCGGCCTCGTGGACCCTGAGCATGCCCCGGTGCTTGTTGCCCAGCATGAACTCGACGGCCCTGTACTGCCAGGACTGGAAGCCCGACGCGTGGCCGAGGTAGTGGCGGAACTGGCTGTACTCGGTCGGGGTGAGGGTCGCGAGCACGAACCACTGGTCGGTGAGGGTGCGCTGGATGTGCTTGACGCGGGCGATCCGCTTGAGCGCGATCCGCATCTCGTCCTGCGCGAGGAGGTCGGCGGCCGAGCGCAGCTCGTGCAGGACGAGCTTGAGCCAGAGCTCCGACGTCTGGTGCTGGATGATGAAGAGCAGCTCGTCGTGGTGCTCCGGGTCGCTCACCGGGTGCTGGGCGCTGAGCAGCTCGTCGAGCGCCAGGTAGGAGCCGTAGCTCATCTCCCGGCTGAAGTCGGTGTGGATGCCCGACTCGATGTCCCGGGTGTTGCGCCTCGATGTCTCACTCACGCCGGTCACCCTACGACCGCAGCTCAGATGCGGCGGAAGAGGGCGGCGAGGGCCTGGCCGCCACCGATGCACATCGTCACGACGCCGGTCTCGAGGTCGCGCCGGTGCAGGTCCTTGGCGACCCGGAGCGAGAGGATCGCGCCGGTCGCGCCGACCGGGTGGCCGAGGGCGATGGCACCGCCGTAGGGGTTGACCTTGTCGGGGTCGAGCTTGGCGTCGCGGACGACGGCGACGGCCTGCGCGGCGAACGCCTCGTTGACCTCGAAGGTGTCGATGTCGTCGGCGCCCAGCCCGGTCTGCTCGAAGAGCTTCTCGAGCGCGACGACCGGTGCGTAGCCCATGAGCTCGGGCTCCATCGCGCCCGTCGTCACGGCCTCGAGGGTGACGAGCCCGGCGAGCCCCCGCTCCGCGGCCACGGACTCGCGGGCCAGGACGACGGCAGCCGCGCCGTCGTTGATGCCGGAGGCGTTGCCGGCCGTCACCGTGCCCTCCTTGGCGAAGGCGGGCCGCAGCCCGGCGAGCGCCTCGAGCGTCGTGCCCGGCTTGGGGTGCTCGTCCTCGGTCGCGGTGAACGGCTTGCGGCCACCGACCTCGACGGGGGTGATCTCCTCGGCGAAGGCGGCCCGGCCGGCCTCGCTCGTCGCGAGCTGCTGGCTGCGGAGGGCGAACTCGTCCTGCTCCTCGCGGCTCACGCCGTAGCGCGCCGCGACGTTCTCGGCGGTGACGCCCATGTGGATGCCGTGGAACGGGTCGGTGAGCATCATGACGGTGCCGTCGACGAGCTCACGGTTGCCGAGGCGGTAGCCCGCGCGGGCACCGAAGTCGTAGAACGGCATACGCGACATGGACTCGTCGCCGCCCGCGAGCGCGAGGTCGACGCCTCCCCAGCGCATCTGCATCGCCGCCGACCAGATCGCCTGGAGTCCCGAACCGCAAAGCCGGTTGACCGTGTATGCCGGTGCCGACGTCGGGAGCCCGGCCGCCAGCGCGACGCGCCGCGCGTTGTAGGCGTCGGGCCCGACCTGGCCGATGCAGCCCATGACGACCTCGTCGACGTCCTCCGCCGCGACGCCGGAGCGGATGAGCGCCTCGCGGGCCGCGGTGGCGCCGAGCTCGTGGGCGGGCACGTCCTTGAACATGCCGCCGAAGCTGCCGATCGGGGTGCGGGCGCCGTCGACGAGGACGATCTTCTCGGTGCTGGGGTCTGCGGGGGAGGCGGTCATGGCGCCCATCGTAGGAAGCCGGTCAGCACGGGGACAGGGCTGCGCGGTGTGACGTGCGCGGGACCTAGTGTGTGGCGGTGACCCGTCCCGCCGGCCCCGACCGCCCCCTGCACGCCCTCTGGCAGCGCCACCGCCGCTACCGCGGCCGCCTCGTCGCCGCCGTGACGATGTCGACCGTCAACAAGGTCGCCGACGTCATGCCCGAGCTCCTCATCGGTGCGGCGATCGACGTCGTCGTCCGCGGTGACGACTCGTTCGTCGGCGAGCTGCTCGGGATCGAGTCCCGCTACGCCCAGCTCGGGTGGCTCGCGGCCTTCAACGTCCTCGTGTGGGTCATCGAGTCGGCGTCGCAGTACGTCGCGGACGTGCTGTGGCGCGGTCTGGCCCAAGGGGTCGAGCACGACCTGCGGGTCGAGGCCTACGACCACGCGCAGCACCTGGACATGTCGTGGCACGAGGGGCGGGCGAGCGGCACGACCCTCGCGACCCTCAACGACGACGTCAACCAGCTCGAGCGGTTCCTCGACGTCGGCGCGGCCGCGATCCTCCAGACGGCGCTCAACGTCGTGCTCGTCGGCGCGGTCTTCGCGGCGTCGAGCCTCCAGCTCTTCGTGCTCGCCTTCCTGCCGATCCCGCTCATCATCGCCGGGTCGCTCGTCTTCCAGCGCCGCCTCGAGCCGCTCTACGGACGGGTGCGCGAGAGCGTCGCCGACCTCTCGGGTGCGCTGAGCGCCAACCTCGCCGGCATCTCGACGATCAAGGCGTTCACGGCCGAGGACCGCGAGCGGGACCGCATCGCCGCGTTGTCGACGGCCTACCGCAAGGCCAACGTCGACGCGATCCGCTCCAGTGCGGCCTTCGTCCCGCTCGTGCGGATGGCGATCCTCGCCGGCTTCACGTGCACCCTGCTCTTCGGTGGCTGGTCGGCGCTGAGGGGCGACCTCGAGGTGGGTCTCTACTCGGTGCTCGTCTTCATGACCCAGCGCCTGCTCTGGCCGCTGACCGAGGTCGCGACCGTTCTCGACCTCTACCAGCGCGGCCGCGCGTCTGCCGGTCGCATCCTGCGGCTGCTCGACGAGCCGGTCACCGTGCCCGCGGGCACCGAGGCGCTTCAGCGGCCGGTGCGTGGTGCGGTGGAGCTCCGCGGCGTGACAGCGGGCTACGGCGAGGGTCCGGCGGTCCTCCACGGCATCGACATGGTCATCCCCGCGGGCGAGACGCACGCCGTCGTCGGCGCGACCGGCTCGGGCAAGTCGACGCTGCTCCGCCTCGTGCTGCGCTTCGACGACCCGCGCGAGGGCTCGGTGCGCCTCGACGGGCGCGACGTGCGCGAGCTCGACTGGGACTCGCTGCGCGGGTCGATGGGCTACGTCGCACAGGACGTCTACATCTTCTCGGGCTCGGTGGCCGACAACATCGCCTACGGGCGGCCCGACGCCACGCGCGAGGAGGTGCGCGAGGCGGCGGTTGCGGCCGCGGCGGCCGACTTCATCGAGGCGCTGCCGGACGGCTTCGACTCGCACCTCGGCGAGCGCGGCGTCAACCTCTCCGGCGGACAGCGGCAGCGCATCGCCCTCGCCCGGGCGCTCCTGCGCGACCCCGCCGTGCTCGTCCTCGACGAGGCGACGAGCGCCGTCGACAACGAGACCGAGGCCGCGATCCAGGACTCCCTGCGAAGGGCCACGCTCGACCGCACCGCGATCGTCGTCGCCCACCGCCTCTCGACAGTCCGGCACGCGCACCGCATCTGGGTGCTCGACGCCGGGCGCGTGGTCGAGGCCGGCACGCACGACGAGCTGCTCGGTGCGGGCGGCAGCTATGCCTCGCTGTGGCGGGTGCAGACCGGCGAGCTCTGAGGCGGCCATCTGTGCTGGACTGCGGGGATGGAGCACACCGCCGTCGTCCTCGTCGCCCACGGCACCCGTGACGCCCGCGGGGCCGAGACCGTCCGCCGCCTCGCCCAGCGGGTGGACGGGGCCCTGCCCACGCAGGAGGTGGCGCTCGCGTTCGTCGACGTCCAGTCACCGCTCGTCGGCGAGGTCCTCGACGACGTCATGACGCGGCACACGTCGGTCGCGGTCGTCCCCCTGCTGCTGAGCCGCGGGTTCCACGTCGACGTCGACATCGCCGACGCGGTGGCGGGCCACCCGGGGTCGTTCGCGCTCGCGCAGCTTGGGCCGGACCCGCTGCTCGCGACCCTGCTGCTCGAGCGGCTGCGCAAGGCCGGGGCGCCGTCGAGCGCCCACGTCGTCCTCGCCGCCGCCGGCTCGAGCCGCGCCGAGGCGGCCGAGGACGTCGAGGTCGCCGCCGAGCAGCTCGCCGCCGGGTGGGAGGCGCCGGTGTCGGTCGCCTACGCCGCGGGGACGGCCCCCTCCGTGCCCGACGCGGTCGCCGCAGCCCGCGACAGCGGCGCGCCCTCGGTAGTGGTGGCGTCCTACCTCCTCGCCGAGGGGCACTTCCACGACCGGCTCGACGACGCCGGCGCCGACCTGGTCACCGCACCGCTGGCATCCGACGACGAGGGCGCCGACGCCGTCCTCGCCGTCGTCCTCAGCAGGCTCGGATCCTCGTGACCCCGATGGGTGCCGTTCGGGTCGAGTACCCATAGGTGTTCACGAACACCTATGGGTGCTCGACCCGAACGCACCACCATCCCCGCAGGCGGCGCACCCTGTCCGTTCCATCGGGCTCCGCCCCAGCGGCTCAGTTCGCGGCGAGGTCGTGGGCCGTCGCGTGGTGCGGCTCGTAGAGCATGACGTCGTCGGCGCCGGGCACGGACATGAAGACGACGACCCCGAAACCGCGGTCGACCGGGTCGGTCGTGAAGGTCGCCCCGCGCGCCGCCAGCTCGTCCATCGTCGCCCGCAGGTCGTCGCACATGAGCGAGATCGAGTGGTGGCGCGGCACGTGGTCCCCACCCTCACCGGTCGTCGGGTGCACCCCGAGCTCGCTGGGGCCCGAGCGGAAGATCGGCCACTCCGGCTCGCCCTCGGCCACCGGGTCCGAGGCCGACGGCCACCCCAGGACGTCCCTGAAGAAGGCCCGGGTCGCCGGGGCGTCGTCCGAGTAGACCAGCGTGTGCACCGCGGTGATCATCTCTCCACGGTAGGCCCGTCGCGCCGCCGCCGGTAGGGGTCGGCGTCAGTCGGTCGAGGCCGTCGCGATGTCGCGGTGCCACGACTCGGTCCTGTATGCCGTGACCCACCCCATCGAGAGGTAGAGGCCGTCCGCCCCGGTCGGGGAGTCGGCGTCGACCTCGAGCCCGACGCGGTTGTGCCCGCGCTCGGCAGCATCGCGGATCACGGTGTGCAGCAGGGCCTTCGCCACCCCGCGTCCGCGGGACAGCCGGTGGACCCCGATGTAGTCGACATAGCTCCCGAGCGCGCCGGAGTCGTCCGGCGGCAGGATCGTCGCGACGAGGGCGCCACCCGGCACGGTCTCACCGTCGACGTCGAGCTCGGCGATCCACCAGTGGTCCCACCTGTGTCCGGGGTCCTCGCGCAGCCGCGACAGGAACTCGGGGAACGACTCCCGATAGCTGTTGAAGTGGTCGGCGAAGGACTCCTCGAGCATCCGGTGCACCGTCTGGAGGTCGGCGGCGACGGGGAGCCCGTTGTCGTGCTTGGCTACCCGCCGGATCGTCACGCCCTCGCGCGGCGCGGGCAGGGCACCGGGATCCGCCTCGGCGGCCGACACCGGCCGCGACATCTGCAGCCACGTGCGGGTCTGTCGGTAGCCGGCTGCGGCGAGCCAGCGGCGCTGGCGCTGGTCGTCGGCGTAGGCGCCCGAGTCGAGCTGGGTGCCACCGAGGTCGCGCCCCCCGGCGATGACCCGGCCGGCCTCCTCGGCCCAGGCGAAGAGCGCGGTGGCCAGTGCGTCGGCGTCGCCCTCCTCGAGACCCTCGGCGGCCACCGTCACCTCGACGAGGGTCCGGCCGCTCGCCCGGTCGTGCACCGTCGCCCAGCCGATGACCGTGCCGTCGGCATCGGTGACGAGCGCCTGGTGGCGCGTCCACGAACCGGTGCCGGCGACGTTGCTCTCGACGGTGTCGACGTCGACCGTGCCCGAGCCCTTGGCCATCCGCTGATGCGCCTCGGACAGCGAGACGAGGGCCGTGACGTCGTCACGTGCAGGGACGCGCGCGACCCAGCCGGACGGCATACCCGCCAGGTCGGGGAGACCCGACTGGTGAGGCGGAATCTCGTTCTCGGACAACGGATCTGGCGTCTGCGACGTCATGCGATGGGTCCTCCGGACTCCACGATCGGGACAAGGTCGGCGATCGAGTCCATCACGGCGGTGGGACGGTAGGGAAACAGCTCGACGTGGTCGGGGCGGGTCGAGCCGGTGAGCACGAGCACGGTGCGGAGCCCCGCCTCGAGCCCGGACACCATGTCGGTGTCCATCCGGTCGCCGACCATCACGGTCGTCTCGGAGTGCGCCTCGAGCCGGTTGAGCGCGCTGCGCATCATGAGCGGGTTGGGCTTGCCGACGTAGTAGGGCTGGCGGCCGGTCGCGGTCGAGATGAGCGCGGCGACCGAGCCGGTCGCGGGCAGCGTGCCCTCGGTCGAGGGGCCGCTGACGTCGGGGTTCGTCGCGATGAACCGGGCGCCCTTCTCGATGAGCCTGATCGCCTGGGTGATCTGCTCGAAGGAGTAGGTGCGGGTCTCGCCGAGGACGACGTAGTCGGGCTTGCGGCTCGTGAGGATGTAGCCGACGTCGTGCAGCGCCGTCGTCAGGCCGGCCTCGCCGACGACGTAGGCCGTGCCCTGCGGTCGCTGGTCCGCGAGGAACTGCGCCGTCGCCATCGCCGAGGTCCAGATCGACTCCTCGGGGACGTCGATGCCGCTGGCGAGGAGCCGGGCCCGCAGGTCGCGCGCGGTGTAGATCGAGTTGTTCGTGAGGACGAGGAACGGCCGGCCGGCGGCCTTGAGCGCCTCGATGAACTCGGTGGCACCGGGGATGGCGTGCTCCTCGTGCACGAGAACGCCGTCCATGTCGGTCAGCCAGGTCTCGACCGGCGGGTGTTCGGTCATCGGGGGTCCTCTGTCATTCCGCCATTGTGGTGCCTACGGTGGAGACATGGCGCACGCACAGGCATCCCGGACCGAGTCGGACACGATGGGACCCGTCGAGGTGCCCGCCGACGCCTACTGGGGCGCGCAGACCCAGCGCAGCATCGAGAACTTCGACATCGGGCGCGACACCTTCGTCTGGGGCCGGCCGATGATCCGGGCGCTCGGCATCCTCAAGAAGGCTGCGGCACAGGCGAACGGCGAGCTCGGCGAGCTGCCCGAGGACGTCGCCGAGCTCATCGTGCGGGCCGCCGACGACGTCATCTCGGGCGACCTCGACGAGCACTTCCCGCTCGTCGTCTTCCAGACCGGCTCGGGCACGCAGTCCAACATGAACGCCAACGAGGTCGTCTCCAACCGCGCCATCGAGCTCGCCGGCGGGGAGCGCGGCTCGAAGTCGCCGGTCCACCCCAACGACCACGTCAACCGCGGACAGTCGAGCAACGACACCTTCCCGACGGCCATGCACATCGCCGTCGTCCTCGAGGTCGTCGAGCGTCTCGAACCCGCGGTCGCGGAGCTGCGCGAGGTCCTCGACGGCAAGCGGACGGCATACGAGGACGTCGTCATGGTGGGCCGCACGCACCTGCAGGACGCGACACCGGTGACGCTCGGGCAGGTCTTCGGGGGATGGGTCGCGCAGATCGACGACGCGATGCAGGCCCTCTCGTATGCCGTGGAGTCGGCTCGCGCTCTCGCCATCGGTGGCACCGCCGTCGGGACCGGGCTCAACGCGCACCCGAGGTTCGGCGCGCTGGCCGCTGAGAGGATCGCGGCCGAGACCGGGCAGGCGTTCCGGCAGGCGCCGGACCTCTTCGCGGCACTGTCGGCGCACGACGCGCTGGTCGGGGTGAGCGCCGGGCTGCGCACCCTCGGTGGGGTGCTCATGAAGCTCGCCAACGACGTCCGCTGGTATGCCTCCGGGCCCCGCAACGGGCTCGGCGAGCTGCGGATCCCCGAGAACGAGCCCGGGTCGAGCATCATGCCGGGCAAGGTCAACCCGACCCAGGCCGAGGCGCTGACGATGGTGGCGACGCGGGTCTTCGGCAACGACGCGACGGTGGCGTTCGCGGGGTCGCAGGGCAACTTCCAGCTCAACGTCTACAAGCCGGTCATGGCGCACGCAGTGCTCGAGTCGACCCGGCTGCTCGCCGACGCGTGCCGCTCGTTCACCGAGCACTGCGCCCGGGGGATCGAGCCCAACGAGGAGCGGATCGAGGCCAACCTCGCGAGCAACCTCATGCTCGTCACCGCGCTCAACCGGCACATCGGCTACGACAAGGCCGCGGCGATCGCCAAGAGCGCGCACAAGCAGGGCCTGTCGCTGCGCGAGGCGGCGGTCGCGTCCGGCCACGTCACGGAGGAGCAGTTCGACGAGTGGGTCGTGCCCGAGGACATGACCCACAGCTAGACGCCTCGGCGCGGCGCTCAGGCGGGCGGGCCCTGGCTCGCGTCCGCCGGCAGCCCGCGCTCGAGGGTCCACCGGATGGCGGGCGGCCGGACCGCGGCGCACACCGGCCCGCCGCGGGCGTCGACGAGCGACAGCCGGCCGACGAGGAGCGCGTCGTCGCGGGCGTCGACGAGGTCGACCGGGTCGAGGACACCGAGCATGAGCTTGGCCCGGCGCGCCATGACGAACCCGCCACCGTCGTCGTGGCCCCAGCAGAGGTAGAGGAAGCGGTCGCCGCGGCGCCCTTGGACCCACGGCCCGCGCAGGTCCACGCCGTCCTGGGTGACGACGACGTCGAGCGCCGCGTCGAAGGTCATCGACGAGCCTTCGACGGGTCGCGGCGTCTCGACCTCGCCTCCGCGCTGGAGGCCGACGAGCACCCCGCGCCCACCCAGAACGGGTGGCGGGAGGGGCTTACCGACGATGCGCACGTCCATCCCGACATCATGACCCCGGACGCGCACGGGCCGTCGGGTCGCCGCACACTAGGTTGACCGGCATGGACTTCACCGCACCCTCCCCGCACGAAGGCATGGGCGCCGTCCTCGTCGACGGCGGGGCCACCTTCCGCGTCTGGGCCCCTCACGCCACGCACGTCTGGGTCATCGGTGACTTCAACGGCTGGGACAGCGGCGCCAACCCGCAGCTCGAGCGCGACGGCGACGGCGCCTCGGGCACGTGGTCGGTGCACGTCCCCGGCGTCCACGCCGGGCAGGAGTACCAGTTCCAGGTCGACACCGGCTCCGAGGTCGTCTGGCGCGCCGACCCCTACGCCCGCCAGATGACGAGCTCGGTCGGCAACTGCGTCGTCTACGACCCGAACGCCTTCGACTGGGGCGACAACCACTTCCGTATGCCGTCCCGCGACGACGTCGTCGTCTACGAGATGCACGTCGGCACCTTCGGGGGTGACGGCCACGGCGGGCGCGGCAGCTTCGAGACGGCGACCCATCGCCTCGACCACCTGCGCGACCTCGGGGTCTCGGTCATCCAGGTCATGCCGCCGTTCGAGTACGCCGGCGACATCTCGTGGGGCTACAACCCGAGCCACGTCTTCGCCGTCGAGTCCGGCTACGGCGGGCCCGACGCCTTCAAGGGCTTCGTCAAGGCGGCTCACGAGCACGGGATCGCCGTCGTCGTCGACGTCGTCCACAACCACATCGGCCCGTCCGACCTCGACCTGTGGCGCTTCGACGGCTGGTCCGAGGATGACGGCGGCGGCATCTACTTCTACAACGACTGGCGCGCGGCGACCCCGTGGGGCGCGACCCGGCCCGACTACGGACGACCCGAGGTGCGCTCGTTCCTGCGCGACAGCGCGCTGCTGTGGCTCGAGGAGTTCCGCTGCGACGGGCTGCGCTTCGACGCGACGAACTACATCCGCTCGGTCACGGGCGGCACGTGGGACGAGGGGTCGCTCATCCCGGACGGCGCGGCATACCTCTCGTGGCTCACGTCCGAGATCGCGGCGCGCCAGCCGTGGAAGCTGCTCATCGCCGAGGACCTGCAGGACGACCCGGTCGTGACGACGCCTGCCGACGAGGGCGGGCTCGGCTTCCACGCGCAGTGGGACGCGGGCTTCGTCCACCCTGTGCGCCGGGCACTCACCGAGCTGAGCGACGAGCACCGTGACCTCGAGGCCGTCGCCGCTGCCGTGCTTGGCGAGGGGCGCGGGCCGGCAGGGGCGCGCGTCGTCTACACCGAGTCGCACGACGAGGTCGCCAACGGCAAGACCCGGCTCCCCGAGGCCGTCGCGCCCGGCGACGCCGACTCGTGGGCGGCCAAGAAGCGCGCCGCGCTCGGGTTCGTCACGGTGATGTGCTCGCCGGGCATCCCCATGCTCTTCCAGGGTCAGGAGTTCCTCGAGGACCGCTGGTTCGACGACTCGGTGGCGCTCGACTGGGGCAAGTCCGAGGAGCACTCGGGGATCGTCGCCCTCCACCGTGACCTCATCCGGCTGCGGCGCAACGCCGACGGCGTGAGCGGCGGGCTGCGGGGGAGCGGGGCCTCGGTGCTGCGTCTCGACAACGAGGCCAAGATCCTCGCCCTCCACCGCTGGGCCGAGGGCGGCGTCCACGACGACACCGTCGTCGTCCTCAACTTCTCGACGAGGGTGGAGCGCGAGCTCCCCGTCGGCCTGCCGGCGCCCGGGCTGTGGAAGGTGCGGTTCAACTCGGACTCGCCGCTCTACGCCCCCGAGTTCGGCGGGGTCGACGCGTTCGACGTCGAGGCCGACGGGGAGGCGATGGACGGGTGCGAGCAGAGCGCCGTCCTCACGCTCGGCCCCTACAGCGCCGTCGTCCTCACCCGCGAGACCTGACCCCCCCGGTCTTGGGCCGACTTATTGCGAGTTGTGGCGCAGTCTGCGGGCGGAGCGCCGACGGCGCGAGCCGCCACAACTCGCAATAAGTCGAAGGGCTGGTGGGTCAGTCGGTGGTGTGGCGGTCGGCGACGTCGAGGGCGGCGTCGAGCATCTCGAGCCCCTGGCGCATCTCGGCCGCGGTCGTCGTGCACGGCGGCACGACGTGGGTCCGGTTGAAGTGGACGAACGGCCACAGTCCGTTCTCCTTGCACGCTGCCACGAACTCGGCCATCGGCTTCGCCGCCGGGCCCGAGGCGTTGAACGGGACCAGCGGCTCACGGGTGCGGCGGCTGCGGACGAGCTCCACGGCATACATGAAACCGACGCCACGGACCTCGCCCACGGACGGGTGCCGGTCCGCGATCGCCTCCAGCCCGGGCCGGAGCACGGTCTCCTCGACCCCGCGGACGTGCTCGAGGATGCCCTCCTCCTTGAAGATGCCGATCGACGCGACGGCGGAGGCGCAGGCAAGCGGGTGCCCGGAGTAGGTGAGGCCGCCGGGGTAGGGCCGGTCGGCGAACGTCGAAGCGATCTCGGCCGAGATGACGACGCCGCCGAGCGGGACGTAGCCGGAGTTGACGCCCTTGGCGAAGCAGATGAGGTCCGGGGTCACGCCCCACCGGTCGACCGCGAACCACTCGCCGCACCGCCCGAAGCCGGCCATCACCTCGTCGGCGATGAGGACGATGCCGTGCTCGTCGCAGATCTCGCGCACCCCGGCGAGGTAGCCGGCGGGCGGCACGAGCACCCCGTTGGTGCCGACGACGGTCTCGAGCATCACGGCGGCGACGGTCGCCGCGCCCTCGACCATGATCGTGTCGCGCAGGTGCTGCAGCGCCCGCGCGCACTCCTCCTCCTCGGACGTGGCGTGGAAGGCGGAGCGGTAGAGGTAGGGGCCCCAGAAGTGGACGATGCCCGGCACCGACGGCTCCGACGCCCAGCGCCGCGGCTCCCCGGTCGCGGCGATCGCGCCCGCCGTGGCGCCGTGGTAGCTGCGGTAGGTCGTGAGCACCTTCTGCCGCCCGGTGTGCAGCCGGGCCATCCGCATCGCGTTCTCGGTCGCCTCCGCCCCGCCGTTGGTGAAGAACACCGAGTCGAGGTCGCCCGGCGCCAGCTCGGCGATGAGCCGGGCCGCCTCCGAGCGGGCGTCGTTGGCGAAGGCCGGCGAGACCGTGAGCAGCCGCCCCGCCTGCTCCTGGATGGCGGCGACGAGCTTGGGGTGCTGGTAGCCGATGTTGACGTTGACGAGCTGGCTCGAGAAGTCGAGATAGCGGCTGCCGTCGGCGAGCTCGAAGTGGGATCCCTGCGCGCTCACCACCTCCGCCGGCGCGATCTGGCTTTGGGCGGACCACGAGTGGAAGACGTGCTTCCGGTCGGACTCGGTCACGGAGTGGGCAGCGCTCGTCGTCGTCACCCTCGGCAGCATATGGGGGTCGCGGACGCGACGCGTCGCGTGTCACAACCTCGAAGACTGTTCAACGACACGAGTTCTTCGCTAACATCGGAGGAGCCGGGCGCGCGTCGTGAACTCCCTGTACCGACGCGCGCCCGTGGCGTGTCCCGACCCGGATGGCGTATGCCGTCCGTCGCCGAGCGTGGGACCCTTGCCCCCGATGGATGATCCGCGTGCCTCCCGGTGTTGATGCCTGTGAAGACAGTCGACCAGACACCCCTGACACCCGAGGAGACCCCTGCATGGCCACCGTCGAGCTGACCGCCGAGACCTTCGAGAAGACCGTGACGGGCAACGACATCGTGCTCGTCGACTTCTGGGCCGACTGGTGCGGCCCGTGCAAGCGCTTCGCGCCCGTCTTCGAGGAGGCGTCCGAGAAGCACCCCGACGTCACCTTCGGCAAGATCGACACCGAGGCGGAGCAGCAGCTCGCCGCGGCCGCCCAGATCACGTCGATCCCGACCCTCATGGCCTTCCGCGACTCGATCCTCGTCTTCTCGCAGCCGGGCGCCCTGCCCGCGCCGGCGCTCGAGGGCATCATCGAGCAGATCAAGGGCCTCGACATGGACGACGTTCGCGCCAAGGTCGCCCAGGCTCAGGACGCCGCCGCGCAGAACGGTGGCGCGCAGAACGGTGGCGCGCAGGCCAGACCCGGCCGCCCCACCGGTCGAGAGGAGAGAACACGCCGCTCACCAGCCTGCTGGTGCGGCGTGTTCTCTCCTCTCGACTGCTTGGATGGGCGGATGCCGCAGCCCTACGTCGCCCTCGGTGACTCGTATGCCGCCGGCGTCGGGGGTGGTGCCCGCCGCAACGCCTGCTGGCGCGCGGTCGACGGCTACCCCGTGCTCGTGGCCCGCGCTCTGGGGCTGGACCTCGCCTACCAGGCGTGCCTCGGCGCGACGACGCGTGACGTCGAGCAGCACCAGCTCGCTGCGCTCGGGCCCGCCACGTCGCACGTGTCGCTCACCGTCGGCGGCAACGACATCGGCTTCGTCCCGGTGCTCGTCGAGTGCGCCAAGCCCGCATGGATGGTCGACTCCGACCCCGTCATCGACGCCGCCCTGGCCACCCTGCGCACCGAGCTGCCGCGGCGGCTCTCAGTCCTCCTGGCGCGGGTCGCGGAGGCGGCGCCGGACGCGCGACGGGTCGTCACGGCATACCCGTTGCTCTTCAACGGCGAGGACTGCAACGCGCTGACGTTCTTCAGCCCGCACGAGATGCGCCGGATCGGGGAGGGTGTCGACGAGCTCGCCGGTGTCGTCGCCACCGCGGCGAGGGCCGCAGGGGCGCAGGTCGTCGACCCTCGTGAGGCGTTCGCCGGGCACGCCGTCTGCGACCGCGACGAGTGGGTGAGCGGGGTGTCGTTCCCGCTCGAGGAGTCCTTCCACCCCAACGTGCGCGGACACGCGGCCTATGCGCGGCTCGTCGGCGAGGCGTTCGGCGTGGACGTCGTGGGCCCGGACGAGGGTGCGGTGCCGGAGCGCGAGGTCCGCGTCGTCGACGGCCCGGCCGTCCGCGGCGAGGCGCCGACCTTCGCGCTGCCCGACCTGCTCTCGCTCGAGAGCCTCGAGGGGGCGCGCCGCCACGGTCTCGACCCGGAGCGGATCGCGGACCTGGCGCGCAGGGCGGACCGGACGGCGACGGGCGCCGACGCCGACGAGGCTCGCGCCGAGCTGCAGGCGCTCGACCGTCTCGTGCGGGAGCGCCGCGGGACATGAGTCAGCGCTGGCCCGGGTCTCGGTCCAGCGCTGTCGGTGGGCGCGGGTGTGCGCCGGTGGTGCGGGCTGCCTCAGTCGAGCAGCAGTGGTGCAGCGGTGCTCAGATGGAGCGGTTGGTGTGCTGCCACTGCGACGCGACCATGAGCTCGTGGTTCGCTCGGGTGTTGTCCATGTCGACGGTGGTGGACCAGCCGGAGGTGCCGGGGCGGCGGAAGTTGCGCAGGCGCTCGGCGATGCGGTGGGCGGTGGTGAAGGTCTGGGTGCGGGGGATCATGGGTCCAATGGTCCTCGTTTCAACTGCTTAGCACAACGTGACTTTGCTTAGGAGTTGTTAAGCGGCACTGTAGAGTCAAGCCATGCTCGATCCGCACCGTCTCAGGGTCTTCCGCGCCGTCGTCAGCAGCGGTTCGGTGCAGGCGGCCGCCGACAACCTGGGCCTCACGTCGAGCGCGGTGAGCCAGCACCTCAGCGCGCTCGCCCGGGAGACCGGGCTCGTGCTCTTCCAGCGCCAGGGCCGCGGCATCTCGCCCACGCCGGCCGGCGTCGAGCTCGCCTCCCAGAGCGAGGAGGCGATGAGCCAGTGGGACCGGCTCGACTCCGTCGTCACCGACCTGCGCGAGGGTCGCAGCGGGCGGATCACCGTCGGCTACTTCGCGTCGGCCGGCTCGGCGTGGATGCCGGCGCTCGTCAAGCGCCTCACCGCCGAGCAGCCGGACCTCACCGTCGACCTCGTCCTCACCGAGGTGACGAGCCGCACCGTCCGTCCGGACCTCGACATCGTCACCGAGATGCCCAGCGACACCGAGCGGCCCGGCTACCGCCGCGTCCACCTCGCCCGCGACCCCTATGTCGCGGTCGTCCCGCACGACCACGAGCTGCTCGCCCGCCGTGCGGTCCCGCTCGCCGACCTGCGCGGCGAGACCTGGGTGTCCAACGACCTCGTCGGCAACCCCGGCCACCGGATCCTCGTGCAGGCCTGTGCGGCGGCAGGCTTCACGCCGCGCTTCACGGTGCAGGCGCAGGACCACTACTCGGCGATCCAGTTCGTCGCCGCCGGCGTCGGCATCTCGGTCATGCCGCGCCTCGCCGCTCGTGCGCTGCCGCCCGAGGTGACGCGGCTGCGCCTCACCGACCCGACACCGGTGCGCGACATCTCGGCACTCGTGCGCGACACCGGCCGCCCGAACCCCGCCGCCGAGCGGTTGCTCGAGATGCTCCTCGAGCTCAAC
>NZ_AVPI01000036.1 GCF_000768675.1 Knoellia flava TL1
ACCGCCCGGCCCTCCCGCCGGCGAGCCCGTGCCGGCGGACGGTCCGGCGTCGCCGGCCGGGTTGGCCGAGGGGGAAGCGGGGGCGGAACCGCGGGCGCCGATGGGGATCGGACCCGTGTCACCGACGGAGGGCAGCGAGGTGGGGCTCGCAGCCGAGCGCGCCGCCGTGAGGCCGCTCTCGGCCGGGGAGTCGGGCAGGTTGGGCACCGCCGTGAGTGTCGTGACCCGCGGCCGGTCGTCCTGAGCCGGCGCCGTGTCACCGAGCTCTGGCGCCACCGCACCGGTCGCACCGGTCGTGCCGGTGGAGCCGGCAGCACGGGGCACCTCACGGCCGGAGGCCAGCAGCGAGGACGGCAGGAAGACCGAGACGACGGTGCCGGTGGACTCCGGGTTCGGCCGGATCCGCACGGTCACCTGGTGGCGGATGGCGAGCTGGCCCACGACGTAGAGACCCATGCGGCGGGCCGTCTCCGTCGTCACCTCGCCACCGGTGATGAGGGAGTCGTTGGCGGCCTCCATGGCCGCCGGCGCCATGCCGAGCCCGTCGTCGACGACCTCGACGAGGGTGCCACCGTCGATGCCCCGTGCGATGGCGACGACGACCGTGCTGTCCGGCGGCGAGTAGGAAAGCGCGTTGTCGATGAGCTCGGCGAAGAGGTGGACGAGGTTGGGCGCGGCACCGGCCGAGATGACGAGGTCGCTCGAGGCGACGTCGACGCGCTGGTAGTCCTGCACCTCGGAGACCGCGGCACGCAGGACGTCGCCGAGGGGCAGGTCCTGACCGCCGATGCCACGCGGTGCGGCGCCGGCGAGGACGAGCAGGCTCTCGCCGTTGCGTCGGATCCGGGCGGCGAGGTGGTCGAGGCGGAAGAGGCTCTCGAGCCGTCGCGGGTCGTCCTCGTCGCGCTCGAGGTTCTCGATGAGGCCGAGCTGCTGGTTGATGAGCGAGGTGCTGCGGCGCGACAACGTCTCGAACATCGCGCTCACCTGGCTGCGGAGGCGGGCCTGCTCGGTCGCCAGCTGGATGGCCTCGGTGTGGAGCACGTCGACGGCGCGGGCGAGCTGCCCGACCTCCTCGCGGGTGTGGACCGGGATCGGCTCGACGGCGGGGGGTTCCTCGCCGGCGCGGATCCGCTCGAGGGCCAGGGGCAGCCGCTCGTTGGCGACGTCGAGGGCGGCCTGTCGCACCTGCTTGATCGGGTCGAGCAGCATGCGCGCGACGGCGAGCGCGAGCAGGACTGCCGCCACGAGGAGGCCGATCGTCGCGATGGCGTCGCGGATCGCTGTGCTGCGGGCGTCGCTCGACTTCGCGGCCATCGTGGCGACGACCTGGTCGTTGATCCGGTTGGCCAGCGTCGTGTAGACGCTGCCCGCGTCGGCCGCGCGGGGGAGACCTGACGTGCCCGACGCCACGGCAGGTGCCGCGGCGAGGCGGAGCTCGTTGCCCTGGGCGAGGGTGTCGACGAAGGTGTCGGTCGCGCCGAGGCTGCTCGACAGCGACTCGATCGCAGTGGCCTCCTCGCCGATGGCCTTGCCGAGCGCCAGCGCGTCGACCTCGGCACCGGCCGAGGTCGTGAGGAGCCGCTGCTCGGTGAGGGCGACCTGTCCGGCGAGCACATCGCGCACCGCAGTGAGACGCGTGTCGGACGTGGCTCCGGCGAACTCGCCGAGGACGACGGTGACGTGGCCGACGGCGTCGGCGAGCTGTCCGGCGACGGTCTCGACCGGCGCGTCTGCGGGGGAGTCGCGCAGCGGCTGGGCCGAGGCGAGCGCCGCCTCGAGGCCTGTCGCCTGCTCGTCGGTGAGGTCGGTCGAGCGCATGGCCCGGCGCAGGTCCGCGGCATTCTGGTCGAACGTCTCCCGGGCCCGGTCCGCCGCGCCGGCGTCCCCACCTCGCCCGGCGATGGCGACTCCCGCGGCACTGTCGACCATGCGCACTGCCGGGGCGAGGACGGCGACCCGTGACTCGAGAAGGGCGAAGTTCTGGGCGTCGCTCGTCGCGGTGACGACGCGGAGGCCGCCGAAGGTGGCGGCGAGGAGCATGGGGATCGCCAGTGCGAGGGCGAGCTTGCGGCGCAGCGACCACTCGTCGATCGCGTACCACGGGGTGTCGTCCTGCGGACGGGTCTCCTCGAGGGTCAACGGCTCACTCACGGGGCTTTCCTTCCAGGCTCCTGGCCTCTCGCCCGTGCGGACGGCCACTCACGATGCGGGCCCGCAGGGTCGAGCACGCAACCGGGCATGGGACAGCGTCGCCGAGTACCACACCCAACCTGCGACGGTAGCAGCACGACATGCGCGATCTGCACCACTTCGACCCATCAGGAATGGGACGTCGCTCACGCCGCGGCTAGCCTCGGTGTCGTGTCCTCCTCCCGATCGGTCCTCCAGCACACCCCGCGCGACGGCGTGCGCACCTTCACCCCGCGGTGGCGGACCTCACCCCTCACGGCCGAGCGCATGGAGCGCCTGCTTCCCCGCCACGCGATCCCCGATGAGGGCGTGCTTGACCCGCAGGCCTGGTTCGGGCGCACGGCGCCGGTCGTCCTCGAGATCGGGTCCGGCCACGGAGCCGCGGCGGTCGCCTACGCGGCAGGCCACCCGGATCACGACCTCGTCGCGGTCGAGGTCCACGTCCCCGGCGTCGCGCGGATGCTGGCGGCCGCGGAGCCGCTCGGCCTGACCAACCTCTGGGTCGAGCGCGGCGACGCGGTGCCCCTGCTCACCTCGCGCGTCCCCTCGGGCTCGCTCGCCGCGGTGCACCTCTTCTTCCCGGACCCGTGGCCCAAGGCCAAGCACGCCAAGCGACGGTTCGTGCAGCAGCACACGCTCACCCTGCTCGCCGACCGGCTCGCACCCGGTGGGGTCCTGCGCATCGCCACCGACCACGCGGTCTATGCCGAGCACGTCCGCGAGCAGGTCACGGCCCACGGCGGGTGGGACATGGTCGAGGGGGCGCGGCCGGAGTGGCGGCCGCAGGACGGGTTCGAGGCCAAGGGTCTGGCTGCGGGCCGGACCGTGGCGGAGTTCTCGCTCACGCCGCGCTGAGCCGCACGGCCACGCTGTCGGGGTAGCCAGATTCGAACTGGCGACCTTCCGCTCCCAAAGCGGACGCGCTACCAAGCTGCGCCATACCCCGCGTCCCGCGGTGCGAGGGCGGCGACACGAGCAGTGACGGCCGATTTCGGTTCCCGCGAGGGCGGCCACTAGGCTAACCCCTGCTCGGAGCCGGACGGTCAGGCCGTTCCCGACGAGCACGCGGGCGTAGCTCAATGGTAGAGCCTCAGTCTTCCAAACTGATTACGCGAGTTCGATTCTCGTCGCCCGCTCCACGACAGAGGTATGCCGCCCGCTCATCGTGAGCGGGCGGCATACCTGTGCCTGCGGGAGGGAGGAGCGTCAGGCCCGGAAGGCGAGCCAGGCGTCGCTCATGCGCTCGGCCTGGCCGGGCGTGAACATGTTCATGCAGGAGTCCTGCGTGTAGTCCATGAAGTTGCGGATCGGGTCGAGGCCCGGCGCGGTGCAGGTGTCGGCGCCGGTCGGGCAGTTGAACTGCGGCACGGCCTCGCGCGGGGTGTCCGCGACGTAGTCGCCGGAGGCGGAGCAGCCGTGGGCGAAGGTGTGCTCGAGCATGAGCCAGTGGCCGACCTCGTGGGTGAGGGTGTCTCCGAGCGAGTACTTGCCGGCGGTGCCACCGGGCATCGACTCGTCGAGCATGACGACGCCGTCGATGAAGTCGCGTCCGTTGTTGTAGCCCTTGGGGAAGTAGGCCCAGCCGAGGAGGCCGTCACCGATGTCGGCGACGTAGACGTTGAGGGTGCGCGAGTCGCCCCGGTAGAGCGCCTTCTTCATGTCGCGCTCGACCTTGCCGGGGGTGACGGTGTTCCACACCGAGTTCACCGTCCACGTCGTGTCGGTGAGGTCGAAGCGGAACGGCGTGTCCGCGGCCTTTTCGGCGGTGGCACCCGAGAACGAGTCGTTGAGGACGGTCATCTGCGCGTCGATCATCGTCTCCATCCGCGTCTTCGCGGCCGGCGACAGCGTCTCCTTGGACACGACGTGGAAGATCGTCGGGATCGTCACCGAGCCGGCGGCCAGAAGCGGGCTGTCCTTGATGACGCCGTAGGCGTTGGCCTCGTTCTTGCTGTAGAGCTCGGGCTCCTTGGCGCCCTTGGCGTCGTCGCGGACGCGGGCGGCGGAGGCGGCGCCGGTGGCGGGGTCGCACTCCGCGACGGCCGGCGAGGGTGAGCCGGCCGCGCTCACTCCCGCGGGCGCGGACACCACGAAGGTGGACGCCGCGAGCGCGATGACGCCGAGCGCAGGTCGGATGAGACGTCGTGACATGGGATCTCCTCAGGGATGCGGGCCGGATGCGGCCACTCGGGGGAACGTACTCCGGCGGGAGAGCCCGTGGGCGGTTTCGGCGACAGGCGATTCGGCGCGGCTGCCGCGGCCCGTTAGCATGGTCGGGATTGCGACGTCCGTCGGTATGCCGTGTGCTCACGCCCACGCCCGCGCCTCCAGCCCGCGGGACTGAAAGACCGGGACTGACGTCCACCCGCGGGCCTGGCCCGCACCAACCACTGATCCCAACACGTGTGGAGTGCCTGAAGTGAAGAGTGCCGTCGAGACCCTCAGCCCGACCCGGGTCAAGCTCATCGTGGAGGTGCCCTTCGACGAGCTGAAGCCCGACCTCGACAAGGCGTACCAGACGATCGGCAGCCAGATCCAGATCCCCGGCTTCCGCAAGGGCAAGGTCCCCGCGCGCATCATCGACCAGCGCGTCGGCCGTGGCGCCGTCGTGCAGGAGGCCGTCAACGAGGCCCTGCCGCGCTTCTTCGCCGAGGCCGTCGACGCCGAGGGTGTCAAGGCCATCGGCCAGCCCGAGGTCGACGTCACCGCCGTGCCGCTCGAGGACGGGCAGGACTTCGAGTTCACCGTCGAGACCGACGTGCGCCCCGACATCGAGCTCCCCGAGCTCGAGGGCATCGCCGTCGAGGTCGACGAGGTCAAGGCCTCGGACGACGACGTCGAGGAGCGCCTCACCGACCTGCGCCAGCGCTTCGGCACCCTCTCCACCGTCGAGCGCGCCGTCGAGAACGGCGACGTCCTCTCCATCGACCTCTCGGCCACGATCGACGGCGAGGAGATCGACAGCGTCGAGGGCGTCACCTACGAGGTCGGCTCGGGCAACATGCTCGAGGGCCTCGACGAGGCCGTCACCGGCGCCAAGGCCGGCGACACCGTCACCTTCACCGCCCCGCTCGCCGGTGGCGACCGCGAGGGCCAGGACGCCGAGTGCACCGTGACCGTCCAGTCGGTCAAGGTCCGCGAGCTCCCGGAGCTCGACGACGACTTCGCCCAGCTCGCCTCGCAGTTCGACACGCTCGACGAGCTCCGTGAGGACGTCGTCAAGCAGGCCGAGCAGGCCAAGAAGTTCGAGCAGGGCGTCCAGGCCCGCGACAAGGTCCTCGAGCACCTCCTCGAGGCCGTCGACGTGCCCGTCCCCGACGGCATCGTCGAGGCCGAGGTCAACAGCCACCTCGAGGGCGAGGACCGCCTCGAGGACGACGTCCACCGTGCCGAGGTCGACGAGAGCACCCGCAAGGCGCTCAAGGGCCAGTTCCTCCTCGACGCCCTCGCCGAGAAGCTCGAGATCTCGGTCGAGCAGCCCGAGCTCATCGAGTACCTCATCATGAGCGCGCAGCAGTACGGCATGGACCCGAACCAGTTCGCCCAGGCGATCGACCAGCAGGGACAGGTCCCCGCGATGGTCCAGGAGGTCGCCCGCCGCAAGGCGCTCGCCGCCGTCCTCGAGAAGGCCGTCGTCACCGACACGGCCGGCAACTCGATCGACCTCAACGAGCTCGTGCCCCAGGCTGAGACGGTCGACCCCGAGCTCGAGGCCGACGACGCCGAGGTCCTCGAGACCGAGGCCGCGGACGCCGAGACCGAGGAGACCGCGAAGGCCTGACGCCTTCGACGCGAACCACGACGTATGCCGTGTGCCCACCACGAGGTGGGCGCACGGCATACGTGCATGTGAGCCCGCTCCTCCCACGTCACAAGGCGGTTCGAGGTGACATGGTGGCGTGATGAGCGACGACAAGCAGATCACCGTGACCCGCACCATCGATGCTCCTGCCAGCGAGGTCTTCGACGTGTTGAGCAACCCGCAGCGCCACCAGGAGCTCGACGGCTCAGGCTTCATCAGGTCCGTTGAGCAGGCCGACCGGATCCAGAAGGTCGGTGACGTCTTCACGATGAACATGTCGGGTGACCACATGGGCGGGGACTACCAGACCGACAACCACGTCACCGGCTACGACTCCAACGCGCTCCTCGCGTGGCAGACGGCGCCGGCCGGGACGAACCCGCCCGGGTGGGAGTGGGTGTGGCGCCTCGAGCAGCAGGGTCCGGACCAGACGCTCGTGACCCACACCTACGACTGGTCCAAGGTCACCGACAAGGACCTGCTCCAGAAGGTGTCGTTCCCGCTGGTGTCCGAGCACCAGCTCGAGGACACGCTCGGCCGGCTCGCCGAGGCGTCGTCGGGCTCCTGAGCTCCGGCTCCAGCTCCGGCTCCTGAAGCGGCTCAGCCGGCGGGCGGTGGCGCGGTCGTGTCACCGACCCGCAGGCGCACCTCGAACGGCGTGCTCGCGGGGGACTCGCCCGCGAGCGCGCGGCGAGTGAGGTCGCCGAGCAGCCGTCCCTTGGCCTCGCCGGGCTGCACGACCGTGGTGAGCCGGGCGTCGAGCCAGGGCAGGTCGACGCCGTCGAACCCGGTCACCGACACGTCCTCGGGGACGCGCAGGCCCAGTGACTCGGCGGCGCGGACGACCCCGGCGGCGAGGAGGTCGGACTGGGCGACGACGCCGGTGGGGCGGTCCTGTGGCGCGACGTCGAGGAGCAGGCGGCCGGCCACCTCACCCTGCACGACGTCGGCGCGCTCGGTCTCGACGACCGAGCCCTGCGGTGCGGTGTCCAGGAAGCCGAGGGCGCGTTCTCGCGCGTCGGCGTAGACGGTCCCGGCGATGTCGTCGCGGCCCACGAGGTGGGTCGGTCGCGGTGCGCCGAGGGGCATCGTCACGTGGGCGAGCCGCGTGTGCCCCAGGTCGACGAGGTGGTGGGTGGCCGAGGCCGAGGCGCCGTGCTCGTCGATGACGACGTGGATGACCTCGTCGCGCAGCGGCGCACCGGCGCCGACGAGGGGGATGCCGCGGGCCACGAGGTGGTCGACGAGGGGGCTCTCGTCGCGCCCGCACAGGGGGAAGATCGCGGCATCGATGGCGTGGCCGGCGAGCGAGTTGTCGGGGGAGTCGGCATGGTCGGCCATGAGCAGCATGCTCGTCCCCATCGAGTCGAGCTCCTGGGCGAGACCGTCGAGGACGGTGAGGGCGAAGGGGTCCCGGAAGGCGTCGAGCAGGCGCTCCTCGACGATGACGGCGACCGTGCCCGACCGTCCCTGGCGCAGCGAGCTGGCGAGCGGGTCGGGTCCGGCGTAGCCGAGGTCGGCCGCGGCCGCGCGCACCCGGTCGGCGGTGGCCTGCGCGACCGGGCCGCGGCCGCTGAACACGAGCGAGGCGGTGCTCGTCGCGACTCCGGCACGGTCGGCGACGTCACGCAGCGTCACCTTGCGGGTTTGACGTGGACGGGTCATGGGAGGCAGACTATCGAATCGATTCGACCCGCGGCAACGTGACCCGTCGCCGCCAGCACCGGGAAACCCGTGCCACCCGCCTCATCCGCACCCCGTACCGCTCCACCTCGATGCGAGAGATCCGCTCCATGACCACCACCGCCCTGCCCCGCGACCGCGTCGTCGCGGCGCGCACCGCCGTCTTCGTCGTCTTCGCCCTCGCCGGCATCGCGTTCGCCACGTGGGCGTCGCGGATCGCCGACGCCAAGGCCGGGCTCGACCTCTCGGCGGGCCAGCTCGGCGCCACGCTCTTCGCGATGTCGGCGGGCTCGATGCTCGCCATGCCGTCGACCGGTCGCCTGGCCGAGCGGTTCGGCGTCGTCCCGACGATCCGCGTGGGCATGCTCGTCGGGATCGTCGGTTTCGGCGTCGTCGGTGCCGGTGTCGACCTTGCGGAGTCCCGCCTCGTCGTGGCGGTGGGCCTCTTCCTCATCGGCTCCGGCGTGGGCGTGTGGGACGTCGCGATGAACCTGGAGGGCGCCTCGGTCGAACGGCTCCTGGGCAAGACGGTCATGCCGCAGTTCCACGCCGCCTTCAGCGGCGGCACGGTCCTGTCCGCGCTCATCGGGTCGGGCATGTCCTGGGCCTCGGTGCCGCTCCTGCCGCACCTGCTCGGGTCCGCGCTGCTCGTCACCGCCGGTGGCTTCGTGGCGATGCGTGCCTTCCTCCCGCGCGAGGTGGAGGACGCCGAGCACGAGAAGGACAGGGCCGCCGAGGCCGAGGCGATGGCCGAGGGTGCTCTCGCCGGGGCTTCGGCGCGGTCGGCCTGGCTCGAGCCCCGCACCCTCCTCATCGGTCTCGTCGTGCTCGTCGCGGCGTTCACCGAGGGCACCGCCAACGACTGGCTCGCCGTCGCCTTCGTCGAGGGCCACGACCTGCCCACGTGGGCCGGGGTGCTCGCCTTCGCGACGTTCCTGTCCTTCATGACCATCGGCCGCCTCCTCGGCACCCGCTGGCTCGACACCTACGGACGCGTCCCCGTCCTGCGGGCCACCTTCGTCCTCGCGGTCGTGGGCTCGCTGCTCGTGATCTTCGGCAACGACTGGATGGCGTTCGTCGGTGCCGCGGTCTGGGGTGTGGGTGTCTCGCTGGGCTTCCCGGTCGGGCTCAGCGCCAGCGCCGACGACCCCAAGCGCGCCCCGGCCCGCATGTCGGTCGTCGCGACCATCGGCTACTTCGCCTTCATCGCCGGTCCTCCCGCGCTCGGCTTCCTCGGCGACCACGTCGGCGTCCTCCGCAGCCTCCTCGCCGTCGGCACGATGGCGCTCCTCGTCCAGCTCATCCTCGAGAGCGTGCGCGAGCCGCAGCGGGTGGCGACGACGGCGCCGGCCGAGCCGGTGCACGACCACGGCTGACCGGCATACGGCGTCGTTGCGGGGCATTGTGCTCAGGGCGAACATCGCCCGGGGGCGGGAGTGTCCCGGCGGACCCGCGCGTTAGGGTCAGCGAAAGGCACGACCCACGATCACGGCAGGAGCGACCAGCGTGAGCAGCAACGAGATCGTCGCAGCCGGTCCGGGCGACAAGCTCGGCCTCGACGACAGCATCTACAACCGCCTCCTCAAGGAGCGGATCATCTTCCTCGGCTCCGAGGTCCGCGACGAGAACGCCAACGCGATCTGCGCGCAGATGCTCCTGCTCGCCGCCGAGGACTCCGACAAGGACATCTGGCTCTACATCAACAGCCCGGGTGGGTCGGTGACCGCGGGCATGGCCATCTTCGACACGATGCAGTGGGTGCCCAACGACGTCGCCACCGTGGCGATGGGCATGGCCGCCTCGATGGGGCAGTTCCTGCTCTCCGCGGGCACTCCGGGCAAGCGCTACGCGACGCCGCACGCGCGCGTCATGATGCACCAGCCCTCCGGCGGCATCGGCGGCACGGCGTCCGACATCAAGATCCAGGCCGAGCAGCTGCTCCACATCAAGAAGCAGATGGCCGAGCTCATCGCCGAACACACCGGCCAGACGCCCGAGCAGATCGAGGCCGACTCCGACCGCGACCGCTGGTTCACCGCCGAGGAGGCCAAGGAGTACGGCTTCGTCGACCACGTCTTCTCGCGCGCCGACCAGGCCGGTCCCTCGTCCGACAACCCGGTCACCGACTGACCCGGCGACCAGGAGAGATCACTGACATGAACGCGAACCACCTCACCCCGCAGGGCCGACTCGCCATGCCCGCGCCGTCGAGCCGCTACATCCTCCCGCAGTTCGAGGAGCGCACCTCCTACGGCATGAAGCGGACCGACCCCTACACCAAGCTCTTCGAGGACCGCATCATCTTCCTCGGCGTGCAGGTCGACGACGCGTCCGCCGACGACATCATCGCCCAGCTCATCGTGCTCGAGTCCCAGGACCCCGACCGCGACGTGCTCATGTACATCAACAGCCCCGGCGGCTCGTTCACGGCGATGACGGCGATCTACGACACGATGCAGTACATCCGGCCCGACGTGCAGACGTTCGTCGTCGGCCAGGCGGCGTCGGCCGCGGCAGTGCTCCTCGGAGCCGGTGCGCCGGGCAAGCGCTACGCGCTGCCGAACTCGCGCGTGCTCATCCACCAGCCGGCGATCGAGGGCACGGGCGGCATGGCCTCCGACCTCGAGATCCACGCCAACGAGGTGCTCCGCATGCGCGAGTGGCTCGAGGACACCATCGCCAAGCACTCGAACCGCGACGTCGAGCTCGTCCGCAAGGACATCGAGCGCGACAAGATCCTCTCCGCGGCCGATGCCAAGGAGTACGGCCTCATCGACGAGGTGCTCGTCTCGCGCAAGGCCGCCCTCGAGGTCTGACCCCCGCACCACCCCGAAACGCGCGTATGCCGTCCGCTCACGTGAGCGGACGGCATACGCGCGTTCGGCTGCCCAGGTGTGGAGGCGTCGCCCGCCCGCGGCGTGCCGTTCTGCCGAGAGCGGACAAGCGCGACTCGCGCCGTGTCGGAGGCGTTGAATGGGTGGCGACGACGCCCCCTCGGGGTAGCGTCACTGACGTCGCCGCATCCCCGGCCTCCGAGGTCGGGACGGCGGCACCCGTTGTCGAGGTGAAGGGACTGGAGCCCAGTGGCACGAGTGGGAGAGACCAGCGACCTGCTGAAGTGCTCCTTCTGCGGCAAGTCCCAGAAGCAGGTCAAGAAGCTCATCGCCGGCCCGGCGGTCTACATCTGCGACGAGTGCATCGAGCTGTGCAACGAGATCATCGAGGAGGAGCTCGCCGAGTCCTCCGAGCTGGGTGGGCTCGACGAGCTGCCCAAGCCGCGCGAGATCTTCGAGTTCCTCCAGCAGTACATCATCGGCCAGGACGTCGCGAAGAAGTCGCTCGCCGTCGCCGTCTACAACCACTACAAGCGGATCCAGGCGGGTGACACGATCGGCAAGAAGGACGCCGACCACGTCGACATCGCCAAGTCCAACATCCTCCTCATCGGGCCGACCGGCTGCGGCAAGACCTACCTCGCCCAGACCCTCGCCAAGATGCTCAACGTTCCCTTCGCCATCGCCGACGCGACGGCCCTGACCGAGGCCGGCTACGTCGGCGAGGACGTCGAGAACATCCTCCTCAAGCTCATCCAGGCCGCCGACTACGACGTCAAGAAGGCCGAGACGGGGATCATCTACATCGACGAGGTCGACAAGATCGCCCGCAAGTCCGAGAACCCGAGCATCACCCGCGACGTCTCGGGTGAGGGCGTGCAGCAGGCGCTGCTCAAGATCCTCGAGGGCACGACCGCGAGCGTGCCGCCGCAGGGTGGGCGCAAGCACCCGCACCAGGAGTTCATCCAGATCGACACGACCAACGTGCTCTTCATCGTCGGCGGCGCCTTCGCCGGCCTCGAGAAGCTCATCGAGTCGCGCAACGGCAAGAAGGGCCTCGGCTTCGGCTCCGAGCTGCACACGCCCAAGGACCTCGCCGAGTCGATCCACGAGGTCATGCCCGAGGACCTCATGAAGTTCGGGCTCATCCCGGAGTTCATCGGCCGCCTCCCGGTCATCACGACGGTCTCGCCGCTCGACACGAGCGCGCTCGTGCAGATCCTCACCGAGCCGCGCAACGCCCTCATCAAGCAGTACCAGAAGATGTTCCGCATCGACGGCGTCGAGCTCGAGTTCACCGACGAGGCCATCGAGGCCGTCGCCGAGCAGGCGCTCGCCCGCGGCACCGGCGCTCGCGGACTGCGCGCGATCATGGAGGAGGTCCTGCTCCCCGTGATGTTCGACGTGCCGAGCGACGACGAGATCACCAAGGTCGTCGTCACCGACGAGGTCGTGCGCAAGAACGTCCTCCCGACGGTCGTTCGCCGCGACGCGGGCACCAAGCGCCGGAAGCGCACCGCCTGACGCCTCCGCTCCCACATGTGGGCGGCTGAGGGCGGACGCGCGTGTGACCGCCCATCCGGGGCATGGGCTCCTCGCCGCAGTTCCGCTCCCGGCTCATCCCTCGCGGCGTGGCCTGACGAGCGCGAGCCACAGGGCCAGGCCCAGCACGGCGACCGCTGCCAGGGCGGAGTAGGTCGCCAGCGTGTCACCGTCGGGACGCGCGACCGTCTGCACGGCGAGGAGCGCCCAGACCGGCAGGCACAGACCGACGACCGCGAGACCGCGCCGCGCCCACCGGGCGACGCTCGGGCGTGGGACGGGCGCCGAGGCGGGCAGGGACGCCGCAAGTGCCGCGCCGAGGTGGATGGAGAGGAGCCCCACGGCGACGACGAGGGTGAGCGCCCAGTCACCGAGGTCGTCGGGCGCGCGGTGGCTCATGAGCCAGTGCAGGCCGTGCAGCCCGACGAGCAGGGCGGTGAGCCGTGAGCCCGGGTCGATCACGACGAAGGGCGTGAGCCCGACGAGGACGAGCGCGGCCACGACCGAGCCCAAGGGCCCGACGGCGACGGTGAGCAGCGCGAGCGCGATCGACACGACGCCGATGCCCACGCGCAGCACGGTCTGCGAGGTCGACCTCATCGGGTCACCACCCTCGGGGAGCGTCGCTGCTTGGCGATGTCGCGCATGACGAGGTCGAGGGTCCCGGGACCGACCCATGGGACGATGGGCACGCCGGCGAGCCGCGTGCGCGACACCTCGCGTGAGCGCTCGAGCAGGCGCAGACGCCAGGCGAGCCGGGCCGAGGCCGACCCGGACTGCTCGGGCACGAGCCCGGCGAGCTGCTCGTCGGTGAGGTCCCCGGTCGCCATGGCACGCGGCAGGGTGTCGACGACGATCGTCGAGGTGCCCCGGCGGGAGAGCTGCGCCGCGTGGGCGAGCACACTCACCGAGACGGCGGGGGTGAGGAAGACGACGAGCGTCCCGGCCGAGACCGGGTGGAGCAGCTGGCCCCGAAGCCGCTTCTCGTCGACGACGCCGCCGTCGGCCACCCGCACGCGCGCGAGCACGTCGAGCAGGCGGCGCAGCTGGTTGGTGCCGAGCCCGGGGGAGAGGCGTGGGCTCTGGTGCGCGCCGAGCACCTGCAGCCCGACGCGGTCACCGGCACGCAGGTAGTGCTCGGCCACGGCCGCGGCCGCCCGAACGCCGTTGTCGAGGCTGCTGCCCTCGCCGTCGAACCCGCTGCTGCGCCCGAGGTCCTGCATGGCGTCGACGAGCAGGAGGATCTCGCTGTCCTCGTCGGCGTAGGTCGTCGTCACGTGGAGCTCGCCCGTGCGGACGGACACGGGCCAGTGGATGCGACGCAGGCGGTCGCCGAAGCGGAAGCCGCGCACGTCGGCGAGCTCGCTGCCGTCACCGTGGTGGCGCGAGCGGCTGCGGCCGACGAGGCCGTCGGGGTCGGGCGCGGGGGTGCGGGCCGAGAAGGCCTCGGGCAGCGGCACCGTGGGCACGAGCGGCGCGTGGACCGGGGCCGGCTCCCAGACGTGCGCCCCGAACGCCCCCGTCACAGCGCAGGTGGCGGGCCCGAGGCGGCGCAGCCCCCAGCGGGTGCTCTGGCAGAAGACGTCGAGCCGGGTGGCCGCCGGGCCGCTGTCGCCCACGTTGCCGACGCCGCCGTCCCCCACGTCGCCGGCGGCCACGCACTGCGACGCGGGGGTGTAGCGGGTGAACTCGGTCTCGGTGACGGCCAGCGCCACCTCCTCGACGCCGGGTCCGGGCTCGACGGTGGCCGTCCACGCGGTCGTCTGGCCCTCGCGAAGGACGCCGTGGCGCAGCCACGCGTGGACGACCGGTGCGACCTCGGGCCGGCGCAGGTGCGACCAGACGGCGACGACGGCGAGCGGCGCACCGAGCGCGACGGCGTCGGGCCGGCGCATGACGACACCGATCCCGAGAAGCGCGAGAGCGACGACGACGGCGCGCACGTGGGCTGCGGTGGGTCGCCACACTGCCGTGAGGGCGCTGCCCTCCGGGACGAGGGTGCCCGGGTCGCCAGCCCCGTCGGCGGCGTCGGTGGGGTCCTCGCTCACGGGCCCTCGAACCCGGTGCGCCTCTCGCCCTCGGTCGGCGAGGGGGTGGGCACCGACGACAGCACCTGGCTCACGACGCTCTCGGCGGTGACGTCGTTGATCCACAGCTCGGGGCGCACGGTGACGCGGTGGTCGAGGGCGGCATGCGCCACGGCCTTGACGTCCTCGGGGGTGACGTAGTCGCGACCGCGGATCACGGCATACGCACGGCTCACGAGCATGAGCGCGAGCGAGCCGCGGGGAGAGGCGCCCATGACGAGGCTCGCGTGTGAGCGGGTCGCGGCCGCGAGCCGGACGCAGTAGCGACCCACGCTCTCGTCGACGGTGACCGTCTCGACGGCGCGCTGCATGGCGACGAACCCCTCCGCGTCGGTGACGACCGGCACGGTCTGGGCCTCCTGCCGGCGGTCGATGCGGCGGCGCAGGACCTCCCACTCGTCGGCGGCGCCGGGGTAGCCGAACGACACCCGGATGAGGAAGCGGTCGAGCTGGGCCTCGGGCAGGGGGTAGGTGCCCTCGTACTCGACCGGGTTCGCCGTGGCGAGGACGTGGAAGGGCCGTTCGAGGTGGAAGGTCTCGCCCTCGACGGTGATCTGCCCCTCCTGCATCGCCTCGAGCAGCGCGGCCTGGGTCTTGGGCGGCGTGCGGTTGATCTCGTCGGCGAGGAGCAGCTGCGTGAAGAGCGGCCCGCGTCGGAAGACGAACTCGTGCGACCGCTGGTCGTAGATGAACGCGCCCGTGAGGTCGCTCGGCAGCAGGTCGGGGGTGAACTGCGCGCGCGCGAAGTCGATCCCGAGTGCCTGCGCGAACGAGCGCGCCGCGAGCGTCTTGCCGAGCCCCGGGAAGTCCTCCATGAGGACGTGCCCGCCGGACAGCAGGCCCGCGAGGACGAGCTCGAGGCTCTCGCGCTTGCCCACGACCGCCTTCTCGACGGCGGACAGGATCCGGGCGGAGAGGTCGCCGACCTCGTGCAGGGTGGGGGTGTCGCTCACGGTGTCGCTCACTCAGTGCTCCTCGAGGGTGGTGATGAAGGCGGAGAGCTCGTCGGGGGTCACCGGACGAGGGGTCGCGGAGGTCAGGTATGCCGTGAGCGCCGGTCCCAGCGCGGCGCGGGTCGCGTCGTTCGTGAGGTCGGGCGAGAGTCCCCGTGCGCCGAGCCCGGCCTCGGCCGCCGACCGGACGAGGGACTGGAGCTCGTGCCGGGCCGGCTTGTCGCCTGCGACGGCGGCGTCGATGGTGCGGGCGAGGACGGTGACCCGACGGTCGCTTCCCCGGACGCGTTCGGGCGTCCCCGCGCTCGTCGTCCACTCGACCTCGCGGTGGCTGCGGAGGAGCCAGACGACGAGCGCGCCGACGAGCACGACGAGTCCCGTCGAGACGACGAGCAGCAGCACTCGGTCGAGGGCGGGCACGAGCCCGACGACGACGCCGAGCACGGCGGCGGCGCCGACCGCCGCCACGACCTCGTTGCCGTCGACGAGCCGGGCCAGGCGACGCGTCACCGGGCCACACTCCCGCCGAGGGCGCGCAACGGGCGGGTGAGGTCCTCGCGGACCGAGCGCAGCGCCTCGCGGGCCTCCGCGCGCTGGGTCTCGCCGATGGGGTGCACGGAGAACCTCGCCTCGCGGTAGAGGTCGGCGAGCCGCTCGATCGCCACCCGGTCGACGTCGAAGTCACCGAGGACGGCGCCGACCAGCTCGGCAGGGGTGCGTGCGACGTCGTCCTCGAGGCCCACCTCGGCCGCGGTGCGCTCGAGGGTGAGCCACGCATTGATGACCGCCTCGGTCGAGGTCCCGTGCTCGAGCTGGGCCTCGCTCGCGCGCACCCCGGCGACGAGCACGTCGGGCAGGACCGGAGCCTCGACCTCGTCCTTGGGGGTCACGGGGTCGCGACGCAGGCGGCGAAGCAGCGCGCGGACGACGAGGAGCACGACGACGGCGACGATGAGGACGAGGACCACACGCAGCGTCCACGCGACGACGTTGGCGACGAGCTCGTTGTCCTCGAGCGGTCGGGTGCGTTCGCCCTCCGGCTGACGGGCGTCGCCGGTGTCGGGCTGCACGAGCTCACCGAACTCGTCGTCCGTCGGCGGGCTGAGGCCGGGCGTGGTGAAGGCCGCGATGGGCCCGGCGCCCGAGACCCAGGCCGCGAGCAGCAGGGCACCGGCGGTCCCTGCCGCCCAGGCCCAGTCGCGTCGCCCCATGGCACGGAACCCTATGCCTCCCGCACTTCCGGGGCACGAGAACGCCGGCGTCGGGGGACGAGTCGGCGACGCTCCGGTGGGAGGGGCTGGCGGACGCGCGGGGGACTTGGCAAGGTGGGCGACGTGGCCCCGCCCTTCCGACTCCGAGCCGGCGACACCGGCCCGGTGCAGCAGTCCCCGGTGACGTGCGGCTCCGCGTGCCTCACGGTCGCCCGGATGCTCGTCGACCCGGTCTTCGCGAGCTGGGTGCGCACCGGTGTGCCGTGCCCGCCCGGCTCACCGCCGGGCGCGACCGAGGCGGAGCGGTTCGCGGCCTACGAGCGAGTCGTCATGCGCCGGACCAACGGGCTCTTCGCCGGCCCGAACCGCCTCAACCTCCCGTGGCCGCGAGCGTTCGGCACACCGCCGTGGGGTGCCAAGCGGGAGCTCGAGTACGGCGCCGCGACGACCGGCACGCTCTACGACGTCGATACGGTGCGCCCGCTCTCCGGGTCGACCCTGCGGAAGGCGTTCGAGCGGCTCGTCGACGTCGTCGCCGAGGGGGAGCCCGCCCTGCTCTACGTCGGCAACGCGACGCTGCCGCGTCACGTCGTCCTCGTGCTGCCCGGTGACGGCGACCGTGTCCTCGACGTCTACGACCCCGGCACCGGCCGGGTCGGGCACCTGCGCCGCGACACGGTCGTCGAGCACCGCATCGGCCTCAGCGGATGGGACGTGCCGTGGTTCGTCGTCCAGCCCACCGGGCACCGCCGCATCCGCTCGTGGGAGGCCCAGCGCTCCCTCGGCGGCGTGCGGGCACCCTCGAACGCCTGACCGCGCCCGCGGATCGCAACCGGACGTCCTGCGTATGCCGGTCGCGCACCGGCCGCTGCCCGTGCCGGTCGGGGACCGGTCACGGGCAGCGGCGGGCGGTCACTGCTGGGGCTTGGGCTTCTCGACGGGGATGAGCTCGACGTCGCTCGCGCCCCACGCCTCGGCGGGGACGAGCTCGAGCGAGCCGGTGATGCGTCCGGCGGAGCGCAGGTCGCCCTCGCCCGCACGGACGTGGTCGAGGAGCTGCTCGGGGCCGCCGAGGGTGACCCGGGCGACCTCGGCGCGCATCGACAGCTTGGCCTCGGACTTGCTCTTGCGGACGGTGGCCAGCGCGGCACCGACCGCGGCGAGCATCGCGGGGTCCACGGCGTCACCGGCGACGGCGACCTCGTCGACGCTCGGCCACGACGTGAGGTGGACCGACCCGTCGTGCCACCAGGACCAGACCTCCTCGGTGACGTAGGGGAGGAACGGCGCGAGGAGGCGCAGGACGACGTCGAGCGCGATGCGCAGCGTGGCCCGGGCCGACGCGGCCTCGGCGTCACCCTGCGAGCCGTAGGCGCGGTCCTTGACGAGCTCGAGGTAGTCGTCGCAGAAGGTCCAGAAGAACGTCTCCGTGACCTCGAGCGAACGGGTGTAGTCCCACGACTCGAAGCCCGCGGTGGCCTTCTCGACGACGTCGCGCAGCCCGGCGAGCAGGGCGCGGTCGAGCGGGTTGGTCACCTGGGCCGCGAGGTCACCTTCCACGTCCCCGAACGACAACGCGAACTTGCTGGCGTTGAGGACCTTGATGGCGAGGCGGCGGCCGACCTTCATCTGGCCGACGTCGTAGGCGGCGTCGGTGCCGAGGCGGCCGGAGGCAGCCCAGTAGCGGACGGCGTCGGCGGAGTGCTCGCGCAGGACGTCCTCGGGCGTGACGACGTTGCCCTTGGACTTGCTCATCTTCTTGCGGTCCGGGTCGAGGATCCAGCCGCTGATGGCGGCGTTGGTCCACGGCACCGTCCCGTGCTCGAAGTAGGCGCGCACGACCGTCGCGAAGAGCCAGGTGCGGATGATGTCGTGGCCCTGGGGGCGCACGTCCATGGGGAAGACCTTCTCGAAGACCGGGTCGATGGTCACGGCCCCCGACTCGTCGACGCTGCGCCAGCCCGCTGCGATCTGCGGCGAGAGCGACGAGGTGGCCCATGTGTCGAGGACGTCGGGGTCACCGATGAACCCGCCGGCCTGTCCGCGCTGGGACTCGTCGTAGCCCTCGGGCGCCTGGGACACCGGGTCGATCGGCAGCGACTCCTCGGTCGGCACGATTGGCGAGTCCCACACGGGCTCGCCCTCGGCGTCGAGCGGGTACCACACCGGGATCGGCACACCGAAGAACCGCTGGCGGGAGACGAGCCAGTCGCCGTTGAGCCCCGCGACCCAGTTGGCGTAGCGGGACCGCATGAACGACGGGTGGAAGTCGATCGACTGGCCCTGGCCGATGAGCTTGTCGTTGAGGTCGGCGTCGCGGCCGCCGTTGCGGATGTACCACTGGCGCGAGGTGACGATCTCGAGGGGCTTCTCGCCGCGCTCGTAGAAGTTGGCCTTGCGCTGGGTCGCCTTGGGCTCGCCGTCGAGGTCGCCGGACGCGCGCAGCGCGGCGACGACGAGCTCGCGGGCCGAGTGCACGGTCTTGCCGGCGAGCTCGCCGAAGAGCTCGGCACCCGGACCACCGGCGATCCACTCCGGCGTCTCGGTCTGGATCCGGCCCTGTCGGGTGATGACCGAGCGGGTCGGCAGCTGCAGCTCGCGCCACCAGATGACGTCGGTGAGGTCGCCGAAGGTGCAGCACATGAGGATGCCGGAGCCCTTGTCGATCTCGGCCAGCGGGTGCGCCACGACGGGCACCTCGACCCCGAACAACGGTGAGCGGACCGTGGAGCCGAAGAGACCGGCATACCGCTCGTCGTCCGGGTGGGCGATGAGCGCAACGACGGACGGGATGAGCTCGGGGCGCGTCGTCTCGATGTAGATGGGACCAGCCGGGTCGTCCTTGCCCGCAGGGTGGAACGCGACGCGGTGGAACGCGCCGGGGTAGTCGCGTGCCTCGAGCTCGGCCTGGGCGACCGCGGTCTGGAAGGTGACGTCCCACAGTCCGGGGGCCTCGGCCTGGTAGGCCTCGCCGCGGGCGAGGTTGCGCAGGAACGCCTGCTGCGCCGTCGCGCGCGAGTGGTCGTCGATCGTCCGGTAGGAGATGTCCCAGTCGAAGGACTGCCCGAGGCGGCGGAAGAGCGACTCGAAGGCCTTCTCGTCCTCGACGGTGAGCTCGTCGCAGAGCTCGATGAAGTTCTGCCGCGAGATCGGCATGGCGTCGCCGGCCCGCAGGCTCTTGGCGTCACCGCGGTGCGGCGGCACGAAGTCCGGGTCGTGGGGGAGCGAGGCGTCACCGCGCACGCCGTAGAAGTTCTGGACGCGCTTCTCGGTCGGCAGGCCGTTGTCGTCCCAGCCGATCGGGTAGAAGACGTTGAAGCCGGCCATCCGCTTGTAGCGCGCCATGCAGTCGGTGTGCGTGTAGGAGAAGACGTGGCCCATGTGGAGGCTGCCCGACGCGGTCGGCGGGGGCGTGTCGATCGAGAAGACCTTCGTGCGAGGGCCGGCGAGGGCCGCCTCGCGGTCGAACGCGAACGTCTGCTGCTCGGCCCATACCTGTCCCCACTTGTCCTCGAGGCCGTCCAGCGAGGGGCGCTCCGGGATCGTGGCAGCGCGAGACGAGGTGAGGTCAGCAGACATGGGCGCGATTCTCCCAGAACGTCACCGGTGCTCCCAACCCGGTTCCCCGCGGCGTATGCCGTTCGCCCACGCCGTGCGCGACGGCGCGGCTCAGGCGCTGCGGTCGAGGCGGAGCATGCGTGCCATGCCGAGGGCGAGGACGGCCGCGCCCACGCCGAGGAGGAGCCAGAGGACGGCGCCCCGGTCGGGCTCGCGCGGGTCGGGTGCGGGCGTGAGGTCGACCGCCCGGACCTCTGGAGGCGGCGTGGGACGGGCGACCCCGCCGGGAGCCACGGGACCGGCGACGGTGTCGTCGAGCACGGTCGTCATCGCCTCGTAGGGCTGGACGACGCCCCAGCCGGAGGTGTCGTTGCGCACCGTGCGGGAGCCGCGTGACGCGGTCGCCTCGAGACGGTGGGCGAGAACCGCGGCGGAGGCGCGGGGGAGCCGCTCGCGCAGCAGGGCCGCGGCCCCGGAGACGTAGGCGGTGGCATAGCTGCTCGACTGCTGGTCCTGCGAGAAGACGCAGTCGCCCCAGGCGCGGTTCGTCGTCACGACGTTGTCACCGGGGGCGACGAGGTCGACCTGCGGGCCACGGATGGAGTTCTCGGTGACGACGTCGGCGGCGTTGGTCGCGGCGACACCGATGACCCCGGGGTAGCCCGCCGGGTAGCGCACTCCGTCCCTGGCGTCGGCGGCCTGCTCGCGGTTGCCCGCCGAGGCCACGACGACGACGCCCGCGCGCACGGCTCCGCGCACGGCGGCGCGCACGTCCGGCCGGTCGGCGGTCGTCGAGAGCGAGAGGTTGATGACGTCGGCGCCGGCACCGACGGCCCACGTGATGGCGGGCGCGAGGTTGGCCGAGCGCTGCTGCTCCTCGTCGCCGCCGGACTCGCCACCGGTGATCTTGACGGGGAGGATCGTCGCGGCCGGGGCCACTCCGACGACGCCGGACCGTTCGCCGATGTCGCGGGCGGCGATGATGCCGGCGATCGCCGTGCCGTGCCCGTTCTCGTCGGTCGTCGCCGCACCGCCGACGAAGCTCCGGCCGGGGAGGACCGACCCCTTGGGGAAGTGGACGTTGGTCGCGGCGACGCCGGAGTCGACGACGGCCACGACGACTCCCCGACCCCGCGAGAGCGACCAGGCGGTGCGTGCGCCGAGGCGCTCGAGCGCAGGAGGGGGCTGGGGGACGAAGCGGGTGACGCCCTCGGTGCACTCGCGGACCTCGGCGTGCGCCGGGGCCGCGAGCGGCGTGGCGACCGGCCCCACGAGACCCGCCGCGACGATCCCGAGGACCCCGGTGACGACCGTCGTGCGACGCCCGGTCACGACGCGGCGGCCACGGTGGTCCGGGCGGCCTCGACGCTCAGCTCGGGGCCGGTGCGGAAGAGCTCGACCCACGACTGCGGCACCGGGGCGACGTCCTCCGGGGAGTAGCCGAGCCGCTGGAGCAGGTCGGGGGTCGACGCGTCGAGAGCGTAGGACGTGCCCGTCTGGTCGATGGCGAGCAGCGGCCCGGCAGAGGGGGATCCGGCGCCCACGGCGCGGACGAGGGCTCCTGTGCCCAGGTCGACGGCGGCCTTCGTCGTGCCCGCCTCGGGGCGCACCGTCGTCGAGGTCGACAGCGCCACCTTCGGCTCGGCACCCCTGGCGGTCGTCAACGTCGCGCAGGGCGCCTGGTCGACGGGGGTCGGGAGGTCGGCGGGCCACGCCGGCGGCGCCACGCGCTGCGGGCGGACGGCGAGCTGGGTGACCTGGGCAGGGGTGACCGGCAGGTCCTCGGTCGTGCTCCCTGAGCCGATGCGATAGAGGGCATGGGCGAGGTCGGGCAGCGGCTCGAGCTCGCCGGCCTGGTTGACGAGGTAGCGACGTGCCTCCTGGCCGGCGTTGCCGACGGCGAGGACCGAGCCGACGTCGGCACCCGGGGGCAGGCCCGGCGCGGGCTTGCCGAAGTCGGGAAGGCGCAGTGGCTGGAGTGCCGGGCCGAGGGCGAAGAGGTTGGTCCACACGGCGGGTGCCGCCTGGCGGGGCTCGCCGTCGAGGCCCAGGGCGAGCATGACGGCGCTGACGTGGGCGGCCGCGACGGGGTAGCGCATGCCGCCCGCGATGACGAACGTCTGCTTGTCGGTCGTGACGACCGTCGCGCCCGTGTCGACCGGCGTGCTGCGCACCGAGGGGCCGACGCCGGTCGAGACGCCGCCCTCGCTGCCCAGGCAGGAGACCCAGCCACTGTTGGTGAGGGCGTCGGGGGGAGTGAGCGAGTCGGGTGCGCCGAGGATGCCGATCGTGGCGCCGCGCTTCTGCTTCGCGAGCTTGTCGTCGGCCACCGTGATGACCTCGAAGCCGCCTGCGGGGATGAGCAGCCGGGCGCTCGTGGTGTTGAGCACCGGGTGCAGCGTCTCCTTGATCGAGACGTAGCGGGCTCCGCTCGTCTTGGCGATGACGAGCTTGTTGTCACCCCAGTCCTGCGGCAGCGACCCCTTGAGCCAGCCGAAGGCCATGCTGCCGAGGACGAGGACGACGGTGAGCGCGAGACCGCCGATGACGGCCTTCATCGGGCGGTGGGGTTCCACCTCGCGGCCGCCGGGGCTGCCGCTGACGAAGGCGGTGGTGAGGCGCCGCTTGCTGAACGACTGGGCCTCGACGAGGTCCTTCTTGGTCGCCATCGCGCCCTCTCAGAGCAGCCCGACGGCGAACGCCGCGAGCGGGAGCAGGGCGACCAGGCCGACGCCTTCGACGGCGTCGGCGACCCGGCCGAGCTGGACCCGGGTGCGCGGAAGAACGAGGGCGAGGGCGACGACGACGGCGGCGGCACCGGCGAGCCCGAGCGCGAGCAGCGGTCGCCAGTCGGGGTGGGTCTGGGCCGCCGCGACCGACGCCGCCGCGATCCCGACGATGCCCCCGACCATGGCGATGAGCACCGTCGTGCGGGTGCGGCTGTGCCGGGTGCGCAGCAGGGTGACGACGAATCCGACGAAGGCGAGCAGCGCGCCCGCGGCACCCGAGGAGACGAGCTGCGGGGTGCAGAGCACCATGACGGCCGAGCTGGCGACGCCGAGGGCGACCATGAGCTCGTGCCCGGCGGCCACCTGGCGTCGCACGTCCTCGCGCTGCACCTCGGGCACGTCCTCGAAGATCTCGAGGTCGGTCTTGGGCGGGTGGGTCGTGAGCCGGCTCGTGGAGATCCCGACCCAGGGGAGCACGTTGCCGACGAGTGCGGCGACGACGAAGGTCGCGGCAGCCACGGTCGTCATGTCCCATCCCACGGTGTGGGTGAGGGCGCCGAGGACGACCATCGCGAGACCGAGAACCGCGGTGGAGCCGACGAGGAGGCGGTGCCGCGTCACGGCCACGGCGCCGAGGAGGCCGACGACGGTGGCCCCGGCGCCGGCATACAGGAGTCCTTCTCCCCAGAGGCGCGCCTCGGGGACCGCGGCGTAGCCGGCCACGACCGCGTAGACGACACCGGTGAGCGCGAGGGCGACCGCGGCGGCCGGCTGCTTGCGCACGTGGGCGAGGACGGCGGCGGCACCGACGAGGAGCAGCGCGCACGCACCGGAGAGCGCGGCTACGAGGAGGCCGCTGTCGCGGGCGGTGAAGAGCGCGTATGCCGCTGCGACGAAGAGGACGACCGAGGCGCCGACGGCGGTGCCCGCGCTGTTGGCTGCGGTCCACGGCGTGAACTGGGTCTCGACGAGGTCCGCGACGGCCTCGACGACGTCGTCGTAGACCTTGTCACCGTCGACGCGGTTGGGCTCGAGCGCGAGGACCGAACCGTCCTCGATGCCCTGTGCCGCAAGGCTTCTGTCGCTGTCGACCGTGGAGCCGTCGGCGCGCATCAGCCGGTAGCCCAGGCTGGCGGAGTGCGGCTCGAGGACGCCGAGCTCCCGGGCGAGGTCGGGGATGATCTCGGCCACCGGGATCGACCCGGGGATGCCGAGGTCGGCTCGTCTGGTCCCCGACGACACGGACAGCCTGACGAGCGACGCTGCCGCGCTCTGGCTCACGAGTGTTCCTCCCCGAAACGTGCACACCTGCTGGCTCCCCGGTCCACCCGAGGTCGAACCGAGCATAGACGGGGAGTTCTCCCCATTGGTTACCGGCAACTGCCCCCGTATGGTCATCCCTGTCAGGACTTCGGGGGACGTGCAGAGCCGGGGTCCAACCACCATGAGTGGTCGGGAGGACCACCGCGAGGTCCATGGGACCAAGAGAGAAGGGAAGTGACATGGGAAGCCAGAACATCAAGGTCGGCGCAGGCTCCATCGCCAAGAGTGCCCAGATCGTCGACCAGGCACGGACTGACCTCAAGCAGAAGCTCAACACGCTGCAGGGGCAGATGGAGCAGGTCAAGGCGCACTGGGAGGGTGCCGGAGCCGGCGCGTTCCAGAACGTCCAGGTGGCGTGGACCACGCAGGCCAAGGACCTGGTCGACATCCTCGACCACTTCCGCGAGAACCTCGTGAGCAACGACAAGCAGTACACGTCGGACGACCAGATGTCCTCCGACCTGCTGAGCAAGTACACCTCGCAGATGGGGGGCAAGTGATGAGCGGCCAGAACATCAAGGTCGGCAGTGGCGGTCTCGACACGCTGATCGCGGACATGGTCAAGGGTGTCAACGACCTCAAGTCGAAGGTCTCCGACATGGAGAGCGACCTCCGCCCGCACATGGGGGAGTGGGAAGCCGGCGCGAAGGGCGCCTTCGAGGAGGTCAAGAAGAAGTGGGGCACCGAGGTCCAGGACCTCAACGAGCTGCTCCTCGACATCAAGAAGGCCGTCGAGCAGTCCAAGGAGGCCTACCTCGCCGGTGAGCTCCGCAACAAGAACAGCTGGTCCTGACCCCCGGGTCATGACGTGACGGACGTGCCGGCACCCCTGCGACGGGGTGCCGGCACGGACCGCGTCACCAGCGACGCACACGAGAACGTTCAGGGGAGGCACCAGCCGTGGCAGGCGAAGACGAGGTCGAGTACCCGACCGAGACCATGACCACCTTGGCCAACACCAAGCAGACCAAGTGGGAGACGGACTCCACCGAGGGCGTCCGCAAGATCCGCGACGCGCTCGCGGACAAGGACACCTTCGGAGACCTTCCCGTCCTCGCCTCCTACGGCGCCGTCTTCGAGGAGGTCCGCACGATCTACCTCGAGACGATGCGAGGTGCGAAGGCCGACCTCGACGCCGTCGCGCAGGGCATCCGCACCTCCGCCCAGCAGATGAAGGACCGCGACGACCAGGCGGGCGCCGCGTTCGTCGAGCTGTGGCAGCGCTGGGAGAACGGGCCGCTCGAGAGCACCCGCAACCACGAGACGGCCTCGTCGACCGAGTCCGCCCAGACCGCTGCGCAGACCGCCGACTCGGCCGAAGAGCAGCAGCAGGGCGGCCAGCCCGGCCAGACCGGCACCGAGGGTGACGAGATCCCGACCGGCGAGAACCCAGACACCCAGTCCGAGGGGGAGATGCCGACGAGCGACCTCCCGCCCGCAGACGACGACCCCGACACGACGACCTACGACGCCACCTCGGGCCAGCCGCAGTCGCCGTACGTGCAGTGACCATGCCTCGCCGCTCCACCCGTCCACGACGCATCGCCCACGCTGCCGCGGCCCTCGCCGTCGCCGTGGGGGCGGTCACCAGCGTTCCGGCGGCCAGCGCCGATCCGCTGGACGACGGACAGTGGTGGCGGACGGCGATGGGTGTCGACGAGCTCAACCGAGCCGGCAAGGGCTCGGGCATCACCGTGGCCCTCATCGACGGCCCGATCGACTCGAGCGTCCCCGAGCTCGAGGGAAGGGTCGCCTCCTCGACGACCGCGTGCCTCGCGCCGGGTGGTGGCGTCCGGCCCTCGACGGTGAAGGGTGTGCTCGCCGACCACGCGACGAGCATGGCCTCGCTCATCGTCGGCAGCGGTCGTGGCACCGCCCGCGGCGGGCGGGGGATCACGGGGATCGCGCCGGAGGCGACCTTGCGTCACTATGCCGTGACGTTCGGTGACCCCCGGGATCCAGAGAAGCTCAGCTGCGGCCTCGAGGACCCGAGCGTCAACGTCGTCGGTGACGCCACCGCGAAGGCGATTCGCCAGGCCGTCACGGACGGCGCCAAGGTCATCAGCATCAGTCTCAGCACGGACTACAGCAACGACTACGTCCCGGCACTGCTCGACGCCTACCGTGCCGGAGCCATCGTCGTGGCCTCGACCAACAACGACACCAGGCAGGTGCGGTGGCCCGGGCTCGGCAACGGTGTCGTCACCGTGACGCACGTCGACGCCAAGGGCAACCTCGACGACAGCGCGACCCGCAGGAACAACCTCGTCGACTTCGCGGCCCCGGGGACTGCGATCGCCACCGGCACCTGGACGCCGTCGGGATGGCGCAGCGACGGGATCTCCGACGGCAGCTCCCAGGCGACCGCCATCACCGCCGGCGGCCTCGCCGCCCTGTGGTCGGCGCACCCGGAGGCCACCGGCAACCAGGTGCTGCAGGCTGCCCGACAGGCGGTGGGGATGCGAGCCGAGGGCGGGAAGTACTTCACCTGGTTCCGCCGAGTGGGCGACGACCTGCCGGCGTCGACCGGCAAGACCGAGTCCTACGGGTTCGGCATCGTCGCCCCGGCCGACGCCGTCAAGCTCGATGTCGACGGGCTGCCACTCACGAACCCCATGGTCGCCGACAAGGGCGTGGTCCAGCCGACGGCCGAGGAGATCGCCGCCGTGACGCCCGCGGCCGGTGCAGCTCCCCCCGCGTCGGCGAGCCCGTCGGCGAGCGCGTCGCCCTCAGGTGCACAGGCCCCCGAGCCCGCCACCGACGGGTCGGTCGATGCGGCCGGTGAGGAGGGGGTCGGTGGCGGCTCCGGGCTCGTCCTGCTCGTCGTGGGCCTGGCGCTCCTCGCCGTTCTGGGGGCCGCCGTCGCCCTGCGGCTCCGGACAGGTGGGGCGAAGGCCGCGAGAGATGGAAACACGCACGATGCCGGCACGGACGGCATACAGGATTTCGACAACACGCACGGACAGGCGGCGGCGACGGATGGGGTCGCCGCCCTGACGAAGGAGCACAGCAATGGTGTTGATCGCTGACGGCGGCGGGGGCGGCCCCACGCTCAACCCGAAGGCCAAGCACTACGAGCGCCAGCTCTTCAAGGTCTTCTCCTCGAGCACCTCGACCATCTTCCTCACGCAGGAGGACTGGCGCGCCGCGAAGACGAAGCTCGACGACCTCGCCAAGGACGTCCAGCAGGTCCGGACCGAGCTCCAGGCCCCGAGCGACGGCGGCAAGGGGTGGCAGGGGCCCGCGGCGGAGGCCGCGTTGTCGAGCCTCGAGAAGCTGAGCACGACCCTCGACGGCCACGCGAGCAAGATCGGCGACGTCGACACGAGCCTCGGGCAGGTCTACCAGGCGATCAGTGACGCCAAGGCGGCGTGGTACTCCGACGTCGCGAGCATCTCGACCTACGTCGACCCGGCCGACCACACCCGGCTGCCCGCGCCCTACCTCCCGACGGCCGAGAACCGCGAGAAGTACAGCGTCCCCGACGCCGAGGCAGCAGCCGCGGCGGAGGACGCGCTCTGGGAGCAGCGGAACCAGGCCGCCAAGAAGGTCCTCGACCAGCTCGGCGCCGACACGAGGACCGCCACGGGCACGATGCCGATCGACACGACGCAGGACAAGCAGGCGCCGTACTCTCCCTCGGGTCCCGGTCCGAGCACGAACTACCCCTCGGGGACGTCGACGCCGTCGACGAGCGGTGGCTACCACGTCGGCGCCTACGGCCAGCCCGTCTACGAGATCCACCCCACCGGGCCCGGCGGCGACCCGGGCGGCGAGGAGATCCCGATCCCGAACCCCGAGGAGCCGGAGGAGATCACCATCGGCGACCCGGAGGGCCCGGACCCGGACCCGGACCACGAGCTCGACCCGATCAGCTCCGACGGTGACGTGACCGGTTCGACCGGTCTCACCGGCCCGCCTGCGACCGGCGCCTCGAGCGCGGCCGGTGGTGGCGGCGGAGGCGTGGGCGTGGGCTCGGTCGCGGCCGGAGGCGTCGGTGCCGGCGCCGCCG
>NZ_AVPI01000037.1 GCF_000768675.1 Knoellia flava TL1
GCATCGTGCGGAGCTTGACGAGTGCCTTGGTGAGAGCGGTGGTCATGGTGGTGCCTTTCAGAGCGTGTTGGGTGGAGGACCGAGGTTGATACTGCCGCTGAACGTGCGCCGAAGGGCCCGAATCGCGAAAAAGTGGAGAAATAGTTCTCGTCAGTAGACAACCTGTGGCAATTCTGTGTTACCGCACAGAAAATGGCTAGTTCACATAGCCCATGAGCCCCGGTTGTAACTGACCCGAAATAGTCATGGGGGAGTCTGAACCTACTACCGGCTCAGATCCGGAGGACCCCGGAGCCTCTGGACCCTAGGGTGTGCACTCGGGTCGTACGACACATCGAAGGGGGAGCGATGGAGGTCTCCGGGTCCTCCCCTGCCAATCTGGCACGGGTCGGGCGACGTCGGTCGTTGCCCTTGCGCATGTGGGTCGCCGCGCTCGTCGCCGGCGCCGTGCCCGGACTGGTGCTGAGCGTTCGGGACGCCCCCGACGTCGACCTCTGGCTCCACCTCCGCATCGGCGACCTGCTCCGTGCCGGTGAGCGCTTCGGGCCTCAACCGGATCCGTTGACGGCGCTGGCCGACCGTCCGTACGTCCCGACGCAGTGGCTCGCGCAGCTCCTCATGTCCTGGGTCCACGACGTCGGTGGGATCGCGGCGATCCAGACCGTCCGGCTCCTCCTCGTGGTCGCGCTTGGTGCCGTCATCGCGACGGCGTGTCGAAGCCTCGTGGGACCCACCGCAGCACTCTGTGGCAGCGCACTGTCGATGTTCGCGGCCAGTGCATCCTGGGGCGAGCGACCGCAGCTCGCCGCCATGGTGCTGCTCGCCATCGTGACCGCACTGTGGTGGCGAGCCTCCGAACTGGGCACCGTTCCATGGGCCTGCGTCCCGGTCGTGTGGGTCTGGACGATGGTTCATGGTTCGTGGATCCTGGGGCTCGCCGTCCAGGGTGTGCTCCTGGTGGGAGGACTCCTCGACGGTTGCTGGAGCGGGCGAGCCCGGCTCCTCGCGGCCTCTGTCCCCGGTCTCGGTCTCGGCGTTGCACTCCTGACGCCACTGGGGATCAGCGCGGTCGTCGAGCCCTTCAACGTCTCGTCGGTCGCCCGCCTCACCGCCAACGAGTGGCAGCGCCCCTCCGCCGGCAACCCGCTCCTGCTCGTGCTGCTTGTCGGGTGCGTCATCGCCCTCTTGGGGCTGCTGAGATCGTCACGCAGGCGCTGGACGCGCGCTCTGACCGTGGTTGTCGCCGCCGGCCTCGGCCTGTGGATGGTGCGGACGATCGCGGTGGGCGCCGTCGTGCTGGCTCCGGCCGTGGCCGTCGGGATGACCGGCCTGCTCGGTCGCCGACGCAGAGCCCACACCGAGGCGCAGCGCGGTGAGACTCGAGTTCCGGCAGCACGGGCGTCGGGTGAGGTCGCCGCCTGGGTGCTCGCCCTCGTCGTGGCGCTCGGCCTCGGGGCGCTGCACCTGACCCGCGGCATCGGGGAGCCGCCGGTGTCATCCACCGTGTCGCAGACCCTGAGCAACCTGCCACCCCAGGCGGTGCTCGCGGTCGACGGTCGCGCCGTGGGCTGGACCGAATGGGCCCACCCTGACCGGCGACCCCTGCGCGACCTCCGTGCCGAGGTCTACTCGTTGCCGGTCGCGACGGCATACGAAGGGTTTCAGGAGGCCCGTCCCGGCTGGCAGGACTACGCGACGGAGCACGGGGTGACTGCGGTCCTCGCCGACCGACGCCGGCCCCTCGACGCCGCGCTCGCGCGCGAGCCTGCGTGGACAGTCGCAGCCGAGGACCCAGACTTCCGCCTGTGGGTGTTGAGATGAGCCGGGGGAGCTCGCAGAGGCCGTGGTGGCGCCACGCCGATGTCGTCGGTGGCGTCGTCGCCTCCGTCCTTGCCACGGTCGTCGGCGTGGTGTCGCTGCGCGCGTGGGAGTGGCGGCCCGGCGTGCCGCCATCGCTGGTCGGTGACAGCCCTGTCGTCCTCACCCAGATCGACGAGATCCTCGTCCACGGGTGGTTCTGGGAGAGCGCGTTCGTGGGGTTCCCGTGGGGTCAGAACGCCTCCTTCTTCCCCGAGCTCAACGTCATCCACGTGCTCGGGGTGAAGGCGCTCGGACTCCTCGGCGGGGACGCGGCCACGACGGGCTCGGCCTACTTCCTCCTCGGCTATCCCCTCGTCGCACTGACGACCTACCTGCTCGCCCGCAGCGAGCGACTTCGCCGCCCGGCCTCCGTCGTCGTCGCCGTGCTCTTCGCCGCGGCTCCCTACCACGCCGAGCGCTTCGAGCACCTCTGGCTGGCGTCCTACTGGACCCTCCCCCTCGGCGTCTGGGTGGCCCTCGGCGTGGCGAGGGGCAGGAGCCCCCTGGCGCCCGGACAGCCACGCGGGCGCCGCTTCGTGCTGACGTTGCTCGCGCTCACCCTCGTCGGCCTCAGCGGCGCCTACTACGCCGGCTTCACCCTCATCCTGCTCGCAGTCGCGCTCGTGCTGAGGCCGGGCAGCACCGGACGAGCCAGATCGTTGCGGGGTGGCCTGATCAGCATGGTGTGGCTCGCCGCAGTGACCGCCCTCCCGCTCGTCGCCGCGAAGATCGGCATGGCCGGCACCTCGTCGACCGGCCCGCGCCCCGCCACGAGGACCGCCCTCGAGTCGGAGCGGTACGCGGGTCGTCTCATCGACCTCCTGCTGCCGTGGGAGGGGCACCGTGTCGAACCCCTTGCCGCGCTGACCCAGGCCTATCGGGACGCCGGCCGCCCGGTGACCGAGACGTTGGCCCTGGGGATCGTGGGCGTCGTGGGGGCCACGGCACTGGTGCTCGTGGGCCTCAGGTCACTCACGAGCGGGAACCGTGCGCCGGAGCGGCTCCGCCTCTGGACAGCCATGTGGGTGGCGACGGCCGCGTTCTACACGGTCGGCGGCCTCGGCAGCGTCGTCGCGCTGTTCGCGACGCCCCAGCTGCGGGCGTGGTCTCGTCTGTCGCTCGTGCTGCTCCTTCTCGGCCTGCTCGCGGTGGGTCACTGGCTCAGCCGGCCACGAGGACGCAGGATGGCCGTGGCACTCGCCGCCCTCACCCTCGTCGTCGGGGTCCTCGACCAGACGAACCCCTCTCGCGCACCGAGGTACGACGACATCGCCACCCAGCTGGACGGCATACGTGACTACACCGGGTCCCTCGCCGCTGCCACGTCGACCGGCTGCGGTGTCCTCCAGCTCCCTGTCATGCGCTTTCCCGAGGGATACCTCCCTCAGGGCTACGAGGCCAACGCCCAGCTGGTGCAGCACCTCACCGACCGGCGCCTCGCCTGGAGCCATGGCGGCATGAGCGGCACTCGCGCGGGCGACTGGACCGTCGGGATCGAGCTCTCCGACCCGAGCGCGCTCGTCGCCGGACTTCGCGCTGCGGGGTTCTGCGCCGTCGAGGTCGACGGTGCCGGGGTGGACCCCGGCTCCCCCGCCGTCACCGCCCTGACGTCACGGCTCGGCGCGCCGGTGGCTCGAACGCCCGACGGTCGCCTCCAGGCCTGGGTGCTGCCCGACGACGCACGCGGCACGGCTGCGGACCGTGAGAGGCTGCTCAGCCCCGTCGTCGTCGGGCTCGTGGCCGGCGCGATCACGGTCGACGACCGCGACGTCTCGCAGGAGAGCGGACCTCGCGCGGGCATCACCACCTCGAACCTGTCCGGCGAGACGGTCAGGGGGGTCACGGTGACGATGAACGTCACCGCCCTGGGCGCGGCCGCGCGTGACGTCGTCGTCCGCAGGGGCGACGAGGTGCTTGCCCGCGTCACTGCCGTCGCCGACCGACCCACGCCACTCGAGCTCGTCGTCGACGCCCCCGTCGGCTACCAACGGCTCACGGTCACCGTCGACGGAGACCCCCAGCGCAACGCAGCAGACCGAAGCGTCTCGGCCCGTTTCGAGAACCTGCGTGTTCGAGCGTCCACCGCAGCTCGTGTCGTCAGCACCCACGACCAGGCACGCACTCGTGCCGTCTTCCCCTGAACCGGAGGATCACCATGTTCAGAGAGCTGAAAGTCGCCGCCGTCGTTCCTGCGTTCAAGGAGCAGGAGCACATCGCCGACGTCATCCGGACCATGCCGCCTCTGGTCGACCACGTCGTCGTCGTCGACGACGCCAGCCCGGACGCCACGGCGCAGCGCGCCCGGGACGCCGCCGACGACCGCACCCACGTGATCACGCTTCCCCAGAACCAGGGCGTCGGCGGTGCGATCCTGGCGGGCCATCGACGCGCCCTCGAGCTGGGCGCGGACGTGTGCGTGGTCATGGCGGGTGACGGCCAGATGGACCCTGACTACCTTCCCGCCCTGCTCGACCCCATCGCCGATGGACGGGCGCAGTTCACGAAGGCGAACCGCTTCTACGGGCGCGGGTCGTTCAGCGGTATGCCGCGTGCCCGGGTCTTCGGCAACATCGCCCTCTCGTTCCTCACCAAGGCCTCGAGTGGCTACTGGAACCTCTTCGACCCGCAGAACGGCTACACCGCGATCCACCGGGATGCTCTCGAACGCATCCCGTGGGACCAGATCGCCCGGCGCTACGACTTCGAGAACGACCTGCTCATCAACCTCAACATCCTGCGGGTCCCCGCCGTCGACGTGCCCGTGCCGGCCCGCTACGGGACGGAGGTCTCGGGGATGAACCTCGCCAGCGTGGGGCCACGGATCGCCCTGCGACTCGTTCGGGGGTTCTGGACGCGCATGTGGTGGAAGTACGTCCTCCAGTCCTTCTCCGCCGTGGCCCTGCTCTTCTTCAGCGGTCTGGCACTGCTATTACTCGGTGGGCTGGTCGGCATCTGGATCATCTCCCAGACGCTCGGGCCTCCCACTGCCTCACCGGGCACCGTCATCCTCTGCGTCGCACCCCTGCTCAGCGGCCTGCAGCTGCTGCTCTTCTCGATGCTCCTGGACATCCAGGAAGCCAGCCCCTGGTCCCCGCACAGGTGACACTGGACTCGCGCCCGTCGACCGCGGGCGTCGCCCCTGCACGCGTGGGACGACGACGCCCGGTGGCCGTGCTGCTCGCTGCCGTGACCGGCATCGTGCTGCTCGGGTGCGCGCTGAGCGAAGCCGTGACGGCTGTGTGGGCTGTGGCGTTAATCGTGCTCGTGCCGACCGCGCGGAGACTCGACCGCCGCATCGCAGTCAACCTCTCGCTGCTTGTCGGTTGCTCCCCCGTCCTCATCTGGCTGCCGCCCGTGATCGGCGAGCGGACGGCGGCCCTGACGCTCGTGGCCCTGGCCTCGGCGATCTCGGCCCTGTCCATCCTCCGATCCGGGCGTGCGGTCGTGCCGGCCGTCCACCGGAGCGACTGCACGATCGTCGTCGCCGCCCTGCTGGCGATGGCTGCAGCCTCCCCGCTGCGGTCGCCTGCCAACCCCGGTTCGGCCATGCGCATGCTGACCGCAGGATGGGACCACGCCTCGCACTTCTCCATGTTCGTGGAGCAGCGGCTGCTTCTCACGGCACCGCCGTTCCTTCCTGAGGCTGCCGATCGGAGTGGCTTCTTCTTCGACCAGTACCCGCAGTGGTTCCACTCGCTGCTCGTCGTCATGAGCCAGCTCTTCGTGGGGGCTTCTGCGGACGTGCCGAACGAGCTCGTGACCTACGCCCGTATGCAGTGGGCCCTCTACGTCGTGCTGGCCGTCCTCACGACCGCGGCGCTGATGCAGTCGATTCCCCAGCAGACGTTCACTCCTGTTCGCATCTCGGTTCTCGTCGTGGGCCTGAGCCTCGTCCTGGGTGTACCAGGTGCCCTCAACCTCATGCAGGGGCACCTCAGCTTCCTCCTTGCGACCCTCTCGGCACCCGTCATCCACCTCTTGGTGCGCGGGCGCCCGAGCCTCGCCGCCCACGAGCTCGCGGCCATTCTCGGCCTCGTGGTCGTCGCAGCCTCGTGGATGCTGGTGCTCCCTCTCGCCTGCGTCGCCGCCGGACCGCACGTGTGGTCGGCGTGGCGCGCGGCGCGTGGGCTGCGCAAGGTCGGTCTCGCCTGCGGTGTTGCCGCCACCGCTGTCGTCAGCTCCCTGATGATCTGGCAGTCGGTGAAGGAGTCCCCGACAGAGCACGTCGTCATGGACGGTCCCGTCGCCGCCGTCGGCGTGGCCGCCACCGTCGTCGTCCTCCTGGGTGCGTTGGTGGTCGTGGTGGGTGGCCACGTGGCCGGAGCGGGCGCGTGGCGTTCGGCGACTGATCGCGTGGGGCTCATGATCGTTCTCACGGCCCTCGCAGAGGTGGTGTGCCTGGGCGCCTTCCAGGTCTACGCGACAGGCGAGCTGTCCTACTACTTCTGGAAGGTGTCGATGGCGGCGCTGGTCGTCGGCCTCCTTCTGTCGGCCGTCGCTGCGGCGGAGCTGGTCGCAGCACGGCAGGCTGTGCTCGGGCCACCGAGGACGATCGTCGGAGTCCTCGGCGCTGCGATCGTCGCCGTCGTGGCCTCGGCAGGTCTTGGCGTCGGTCTGCAGCACTACCCCGCGTCGTCCCTGTCATGGGCAGCAGCCACTCGAGAGCAGCTGCAGCAACGGGCGCTGTCCACATCCGGATCCGGCGCTGGTGTGGTGCTGAGACTCTCCGGTGAGGTGACGAGTCCGTCGATGGCCGCCAGAACCACGCTCGTGGCCACGGCTGAATCCGACCTCAGCCCGGCCTACGCCAACCAGTGGTTCCACGCGCTCACGCGCTCGAGAACCGTCCGGGCGGGTGAGATCGACGACGACCTCTATGTCCTGGGACTGGACCGCAGCAACACGGCGGCAGCAGCAGAACTGATCGAGCGCCTCCTGTCCGACCCTGACCAGCGAGTCGTCGTCACCGACCCGGCACTGTCCCAGAGACTGCTTCGGGAGCTGACTCCAACCCAGATGGGTCGCGTCACCCTCGTCAACGGTGCCCCGTCGTCCGAGGAGACACCCTGAGGACCTCGACGATGACTGCTCCGTCGCAGGCGTACCGCGCGCTCACCTGCTCTTCATCCGCGGTCGACAGGACCAGTGGGCGGGACGCGGTGCGCAAGAGGGCACATTCCTCGCCGACCGTCGTGCGAGCCTGAGGCACCCGCGCACGGGTGGACTCGACGCGGAACGCGTCGAGCAGGATGCGGGTGACCGAGTCGGTCGTGGGCGAGCCCTCGAGCCAGACGACCACCGCCTCCTCGGCCCTGGGCGTGGCCAGAGCCGTGACGACACGTCCACCGTCGACAGTGGACCACGCACCGACCTGCGCTCCCCACGGCAGCGCGAGGGCATAGACCGACACCACGGCGCCGAGAACTGCCAGGACCCGTCCGAAGAGAAGGACGACGCCGATGCGACGCACGGCACCGACAGCAGCCGCGGCGATGGCGACACCCAACGCGGGCAGGGAGAGGAGCGCTGCCTGCCACAGCAGCTTGCTCGGGTAGTAGTGCAACGGTCCGACCCCGAGGCTCAGCGCCAGGGCGAGCGCCGTCGCCGCGGGCAGTGCGTTCACCGCACCGATGCACCGCGTCGGCCAGTCTCGGGACGCCAGCCCGAGCAGGAGCGAGGCACCCAGACCCATGACCAGCAACACGAGCGGGACCGGACTGTCAGGCCCTGGCTCGGCTGCGTGGTCCAGGCCGACCCCCGTGACGACGGCCAGGACCCCAGGGCCTGCGAAGACCAGTGTGGCGCAGGCGAGGAGAGCCACCACGAGCCGGCGGCGCCCGAGCCCGGAACGCCACGCCACACCGGCGCACCAGAGCGCCGGCAGCACCACCGACGGCAGAAGGAGCTGCCACGCGTGAGCCACGACGACGACCGCGGACGCCGTGGTCACCAGCGACAAGGCCGTGCCGGCCCGCAGCAGCACCTCCCGGCAGCAGACCACCACGGCGAGGGCTGCCAGCAGCGAGTTCTCGTAGCCCAGGGCCTGGTAGTTGGCCAGGAAGACGTTGAGCAGCGAGAGCGCCGACACGACGACGCCAACGACGATGGACGCCCTCGAGGACAACCCCAGTCGCCCGGCCAGCGCGTGCCCCGTGTGGGCCAACGCCAGGGCGAGCGACGCGGAGAGGAGAAGGCTGGCCGCGCCCATGAGCTCCAGGAGTCGCAGGACGTGCTCGGCGTCCAGACCTGCGCCGGAGAGGGTCCATAGCGTCGCCAACAGTGAGTGCCACCCACGCGGATAGCCGTCGACGGCATACGTCAGGCTTCCCTGGGCCCACGTGTCGGCGACGTAGACGACGTGTCGCGGGTGGTCTCCGTTGAGGAACCACTCGAGCCCACGCGGGGCGCCGCGCACGACACCCACGACGGTGACCGCCACGACCGACGAGGCGGGAAGGGGGAGGAGAAGTGCCGCGAAGCCGCCGCGCGGAACGTGGGCGCGACCTGCCCGCACGAGGAGCGAGCCTCCTGCCGCCACGGCGAGTGCCAGGGCGCACCACGCCCAGAGCGGTTCACGCAGCACGGACCACCCGGTCCATCCCCCCACCGTCGCCACGCACACGACTGTCGCCAGGATGACGATGCCTGCTGCGGGCAGGTCTCCACCCCACACGGGCGCGGGCCGCGACGCGGAGGAGGCCGCGGAGGGCCACCCCGGAGAAGGGGTCACGGTGCTGCCTCCACCCTGACGATGTCGAGCTGTGGCACGCAGGTGAAGCGCGAGCGCACGTCGGCCTCCACGGCGTCGGACAGGACGAGCGGCGCTCCTGCCTCCTCGAGGAGCCGGCACTGCTCGTCGATGCCACGAGGGGCCAACCCCAACGGTGGGGTCGTGGAGGTCGCGCTGTAGAAGTCGAGCAGGAGCTGGCTGGTGGCGTCGTCGACCTCAGACCCGACGGCCCACACCACGGCTGCGTCCGCTGCTGCGGGAGTCGTCACGGTGTCGATGACGACGTCACCGTCGGCGGCTGACCACGCACCGCGCAGCCCCGCGACCGGTGCCGCGAGGGAGATCGTGACCAGGCCCATGACCACTGAGGCCACGAGTGCGACGACCGCGCGTCCGGACACGCCCGAGACCGACCGAGGAAGAAGACCGGCCGCCGCTGAGCAAACGAGAGGGAGGCCGAGGGCTGCGGCCGTCCAGATGGTCTTGTTCGGGTAGTAGGAGGACCAGCCGACGCCCGACACGAGCATGAGGCCCAGCGCTGTGGCGACGGAGGCTCCCACGGCCACCACGAGCGGTGTCAGGAGCGCGCGAGGCGTGCGCATGGCGAGGACCGCCCCGCTGAGAGCGACCACGACGATCCAGCCGAGTGCCGGCGGTGGCACGTCACCCGGGACTGCGATGGCGCCGACGCCGTAGCCGTGGAGCGCACCGAGCACTCCCGGGATCGCAAGAGCCGTCGTGGCAAGGAGGACGACCACGTCGGCGATGAGAGAGCGCCGAGGCAAGGCGGCCTGCCAGCGCTCACGCAGCACCAGCACGAGCAGCAGTCCGACGACGGGCAGGAGCACCTGCCACACGTGGGCCATGAGCGTCACGCCGACGGACGCCACGACGAGGGCACCCCGGTCGCTTCGGCTCCGGGTCAGACGCAGGACGACGGCAGAGACGATGAGAAGCGCGACGAGGGAGGTCTGGAAGCCGCGGGGCACGTAGTCACCGAAGAACCCCCGGCCCACGACCAGGGCGCCGGTCAGGCAACCCGCCGCCCCGGTCACCAAGGGTCGGTCGTCCCGCGATCGCGTCAACGTCGACGCCGTGAGCCCCAGGGCGAGCGCGATGAGCACCAGCACCAGCCACGTCGCCAACGACTGCAGGCGAATGAGCGCCGCCAGGCCCTCGGCGTCGCGATCGAGGCCGGAGGACGACCACAGGAGCGCCAGGGCGGCGTGCCACCCACGCGGGTAGCTCTGGCTCGTGTACTCCAGGGCTCCCGCGTCGAGCGTCCGGGTCACCAGGGCCAGGTGACGCAGGTGGTCACCCGAGAGGAACCACGAGGTCGCCGTGCCGAGTGGGCTGGCGGCGATCAGGATCCAGAGCAACGCCATGACGCCGGCCGGCAGCGTCGAGACGATCAGCTCGACGCGTGAGTGGCTCGCGGTTGGCGGCGAGCCGACGGCGAGGATCTGTGCCCCGACCACGAGGACGATGCCGAGAGCGCCGAGGAGGACCCGAGCGGGCCACGGCGAGGACGTGACGTCGAGACCGACCAGTCCAGAGACGAGGCTCGCCGAGCAGAGAGTGGCAACGACCACCACCGCGGCCGACGGCAAGCGCTCGAACCCACCGCGCAGGCCCACCCTTGGCACGGCCACGGTCGCGACGGTGACGAGCAACCACGCAAGCGGACGTCCTGCCACAGCGCTGGCGACGGCTGCCGCTGCACCCAGTGCGACGAAGGCGTGAGCACGGGTGCGCCCGGAGGAGGGGGGTCCGCCCTGCGTTGCCGGAGGCGCCACCCTTCCCCCGACAGACATGCGGACACGATAGGTCCACCCCACGGATGAGCGTGGCGTTTCGACCCGGTGTCGCACCTGCTCCGGCACGATGACGGCATGCCCGTGTCTCGAGCCACCTCATTGCGCGTCCGAAACGTCCTCGACAACTGGGTCCCCGCCGGGCTCCGCGACAACCGCCTCTTCATGACCCCGCTCCTTCGACTCGCGGTCGGCGAGCACGCGCGGGACTTCATGACGTTCAAGGCCAAGGCCTTCGACATGACGCCGGACGAGTTCGCGGACGTCTACAGGCGGGTCGCCGGGTCGGAGGTCCAGGGCGAGACGGATCTCAACGCTGCATGCACCGAGGCGATCCTGCGTGAGGTGACCGGGCGACGGGTGCTCGAGGTCGGCTGCGGGCGTGGCTGGCTCGCGGCACGCATGGCGGGAGTCGCCAGCGAGGTCACGGCCTCCGACATCGTCATGGGAGAGGCAACACGACAGATCGAGGGCGTGACCTTCGAGGTGGCCAGCGTCGAGGCGCTTCCCTACGACGACGACGAGTTCGACGTGGTCGTCTGCACCCACACCCTCGAGCACGTCCAGGACCTCCCCCGCGCTCTCGCCGAGCTCCGGCGGGTCGCACGCGACGCCCTCGTCGTCGTCGTTCCCAGGGAGCGGCCGTACCGCTACAGCTTCAACCTGCACCTGCACTTCTTTCCCTACCCGTGGTCCTGGCAGGCGGTCGCCGGGGTGGTCGCGGGTGCCAGGCTCGAGGACCTGGACGACTGGTTCTACGTCGAGCCCCAACGCTGACCCACCGAGGTCAACCGACCACGACGAAGGCTGCGAGAGCTGCGCAGTTGGCGACGACGGTGACCCAGAAGACGGTCCGGAACGGTTGCTTCGTCGTCTTGTGCCGAAGGACGTGACGGGCCACCAGTCCCCCGGGCCAGCCACCCAGGAGGTCGATCCCGTGGAGCGTGGACTCAGGCGTGCGCCGCGCGCCCTGTCGCGCAGCCGCCTTGTCCGCCCTGTAGGTCAGGAACGCCACCCCGCTCAACGCCGCGTAGCCGCCGACCGTCCATGCCGGGACCTCGCCGAGGAACGCGAGCACGAGCACGCACGCCATGAACGCCAGGGCGACAGCGAACTGCGGACGGACGCTCCTGCGTCGCGGCGTGCTCGCCCGGCGGGTCGTGGCCGCTCGATCGCTCCCGACGTAGCGCACCGCCGATGCACGACGCCTGGCTCGTGAGTCCACGACCTCTTAGTAGGTGACCTGGGAGCCGACCGTGGGCCGTCGGGAGGGTGGGAAGGCGCTGATGTGCACGAAGACCCGACCAGCCCCGTCACGAGTCGAGATGAAGCCGAAGCCTCGTTCGTCGTTCCATTCGTCGAGGACGCCCTGCTGACGCCCGCCGAACCCGTGTCCACTCACCGCGCGCCTCCTCAGTCGGCCCGATCGGCCGAGCGCAGCCTATTGGTCGGCCGCTTCCCCGTGGCGACATCGGCAACGACGAAAGGCCGGGTATGCCGGGGACCCGCGTCCCCGGCATACCCGGCCCTGGCGTGTGGTGGTGAGCCCGTGGCTCAGTAGCGGTAGTGGTCCGACTTGTAGGGGCCGGCGACGTCGACGCCGATGTACTCGGCCTGCTCCTTGGTGAGCTCGGTGAGCTCGACACCGAGCGCCTCGAGGTGCAGGCGGGCGACCTTCTCGTCGAGGTGCTTCGGCAGGACGTAGACCTGCTTGTCGTAGTCGCTCGTCTTCGTGAAGAGCTCGATCTGGGCGATCGTCTGGTTCGTGAAGGAGTTCGACATGACGAACGACGGGTGGCCGGTGGCGTTGCCGAGGTTGAAGAGGCGACCTTCGGACAGCACGATGATGCTGGTGCCGCCGTCGAAGGTCCACTCGTGCACCTGAGGCTTGATCTCGGTCTTGGTGATGCCGTCGATCTTGGCCAGGCCGGCCATGTCGATCTCGTTGTCGAAGTGGCCGATGTTGGCGACGATCGCCTTGTTCTTCATCTGCTGCATGTGCTCGGCCGTGATGATGTTGAAGTTGCCGGTCGTCGTGATGAAGATGTCGGCGGTCTCGACGACGGACTCGAGGCGCGCGACCTGGTAGCCCTCCATCGCGGCCTGCAGGGCGCAGATCGGGTCGACCTCGGTGACGACGACGCGCGCACCCTGGCCCGCGAGGGCCTGCGCGACGCCCTTGCCGACGTCGCCGTAGCCGCAGACGACCGCGACCTTGCCGGCGATGAGGACGTCGGTCGCGCGGTTGAGGCCGTCGATGACCGAGTGGCGGCAGCCGTACTTGTTGTCGAACTTGGACTTGGTGACCGAGTCGTTGACGTTGATCGCGGGGAAGAGCAGGTCACCGGTCTTGGCGAGGTCGTAGAGGCGCAGGACACCGGTGGTGGTCTCCTCGGTGACTCCCTTGACCTCCTCGGAGACCTTCGTCCACTTCTGGGGGTCCTGCTCGAGGGAGCGCCGCACGAGCGCCTTGAAGACACCGAACTCCTCGGAGTCCTCGTCGGTGGTGGGCGGCACCTGACCGGCGGTCTCCCACTCACGGCCCTTGTGGACGAGCATCGTGGCGTCGCCACCGTCGTCGAGGATCATGTTGGCGCCCTCGCCGGGCCAGGTGAGGATCTGCTCGGTGCAGTCCCAGTACTCCTCGAGGGTCTCGCCCTTCCAGGCGAAGACCGGGACACCCTGCGGGTTGTCGACGGTGCCCTCGGGTCCGACGACGACGGCCGCGGCGGCCTCGTCCTGCGTCGAGTAGATGTTGCAGGAGGCCCAGCGGACCTCGGCGCCGAGCGCGGTGAGCGTCTCGATGAGGACGGCGGTCTGCACGGTCATGTGGAGCGAACCGGCGATGCGGGCGCCCTTGAGCGGCTGCGAGGAGCCGAACTCCTCGCGCAGGCTCATGAGGCCGGGCATCTCGTGCTCGGCGAGGCGGATCTGGTGGCGGCCGGCCTCTGCGAGGCCCAGGTCGGCAACCTTGTAGTCAATGGACATGCGAAATCACTTCCGTTGAGGACTGGTGTGCGACCCGGCGCAGCCCATCTGGGCGAACACGTGAGAGCGGGGTATCACCCGCGCCGGCGACCCCACTCTACCGACTGCACGCGGTAGACATGGAATGCCGCGGGGCACCTCGCGGGCACCCACACGGCGCGACGGACGGAGCACGACGATGAGCAAGACCTTCGACGGCACGGGGACGGACGGCATACGGGACGGCGCCTCCGGGGCGGGCGACGCGAACAACGACGAGGTGAGCGACGAGGTTCGCGTCGACCTCGACGAGGACAAGCTCGACACGTGGGAGGAGGTCCGCGGCGACTACGCCGTCGACCCCGACAGCGAGGTGACCCGCCCAGCCCTCACCGAGCAGGAGGAGGACGACGACGACGAGGACCCGCTGCGCGAGGACGACGAGGAGGACGACCTCGCCGAGGACGAGGACGCGGAGGACCGCGACGAGGAGGAGTGAGCGGCGTGGACCGCCCGGACGACCCGGGCGGTCCACGCGGCCCGGCTCAGCTGCCGTACCAGGTGAAGCGGTTGAGCTTGTTCCAGTCGACGATGTCCTGCTTGTCGCGCCACACACCGTTGCGTGACGAGCGGTAGGGGTCGGCGATCTGGTAGCGGTCGGGTCCGTAGCCGACGATGGCGATGTAGTGGCCGTCGAAGTAGTCGCCGTCGACCCGGTTCATGTTGATGACGACCGGATGACCGGCCGAGATGCTCTCGCGGACCTTGGCCTGGAGGTCGGTGTAGAGCGTGCCGCTCGGCGACATGCGGAACCGGTAGCGGTTGGTGCGAGAGGCGATCCCCAAGCGGTTGTTGAGCACCTTGGCGATGAGCTCGGGATCCTTGAGACCTGTCGTGGCGGCGTCGCCGTCGTAGGGGTCGAGGTTGAGGCTGTTGGCCAGGCTGTCCTGGCTCGGGACGGTGCGGTTCTCGGACGCGTCGCGACGCAGGATCGGCGAGCTGAGCGCGATCCGCGACGATGCGGCCGAGCAGTAGTTGTACCTGCTCTGCACCTGGTAGGCGTAGTTGGTGCCGGCGGCCTGGGCGGCCGGAGCGGCGACGGTGGCGACGACGCCGACCCCGGCGCCGGCGCCGCCGACGAGCAAGACCCTGCGTGACACGTGTGAAGACATGGACATCCCCTCTTGGACATGGTGTGGAACATGACGTGATGCGTGTCCGATGCCCTTCCGTGGCTGGCGATCCTGCTGCCCCCCCATGAGCCACCGGAATGTCTGGACCCTAGACCTCCGGCGTCCCGCGCGCACCCCGAGCGAGGGGCCGACGGTGAACGGCCGAGCCGCGTCGCAGAGCGGGCCGTCCGGAGTTCGCCGGTTAGTCTGAGCGCGTGCTCCACCCCGACTCCCCCACCGACCCGAAGGCGGCCTGATGGCTGGCGGACTCTTCGCCCTGCTCGACGACATCGCGGTGCTCGCCAAGGCCGCGGCTGCCTCGGTCGACGACGTCGCCGCCGCTGCCGGCCGCGCGAGCGTCAAGGCGAGCGGTGTCATCGTCGACGACACGGCGGTCACGCCGCAGTACGTCCAGGGCATCGAGCCCAAGCGCGAGCTGCCGATCATCAAGAAGATCGCGATCGGGTCGCTGCGCAACAAGCTCCTCTTCATCCTCCCGGCGGCGCTGCTGCTGAGCCAGTTCCTGCCGGTGGCCCTCACGCCGCTGCTCATGGTCGGCGGCACCTACCTCTGCTTCGAGGGCGTCGAGAAGATCTGGGAGCGGGTCAGCGGTCACGGTGAGGACGCCGCCGGCAAGGCCCACGAGGAGGGCAAGGTCGCCGACGAGGCGACGATCACGAGTGGCGCGATCCGCACCGACTTCATCCTCTCGGCCGAGATCATGGTCATCTCGCTCAACGAGGTGAAGGACGAGCCCTTCGTGACGCGCGCGGTCATCCTGGCCGTCGTCGCGGTGCTCATCACCGTGCTCGTCTACGGCGTCGTCGCGCTCATCGTCAAGATGGACGACGTCGGCCTGCACCTTGCCAAGGGCGACGGCGCCAAGGCCGGGTTCGGGCGCGGTCTCGTGGCCGCGATGCCCAAGCTCCTGGCGACCCTCTCCGTCGTCGGCATCGCCGCGATGATCTGGGTCGGCGGGCACATCATCCTCGTCGGGCTCGACGAGCTGAGCGAGTACTGGTCGCCTCTGCACTACCCCTACGAGTGGGTCCACCACGCCGAGGAGGCGGTCCACGACGCGACCGGCGCGCTCGGCGGCGTCCTCGGCTGGGTCACCAACACCATCGGCTCCGCGATCCTCGGCCTCATCGTGGGTGCGATCGTCGTTGCGGTCATGCACGTCATCCCGCACAAGGGCGGGCACGACGAGCACGCTGCCGAGGAGTCCGCGGCCCACAGTGCCGACCCGGCTGCCGGCGACGCTGCGCCGAAGAACTCCCACTGACCCGTATGCCGTCCGCCCGCGGAACGCTGTCCTGGTCGCCTGCCGCGTCCTCGCCCGAGCTCGTCGCACCACCCGTGGCCGCCGCTCTGGCGGGGGCTGCGGTGCCGGCTGGGGTGGCTGCCGCGGAGGTGGCGACCATCGACGCGACGCTCGCCGACACCGACGCGTTCTGCACGGCATACGACGTCGCGCCGGAGGCGAGCGCCAACTGCGTCGTCGTCGCGGGCAAGCGCGCCGGTGAGGTCACGTACGCCGCTGTCATGGTGCTCGCGACGGACCGTGCCGACATCAACGGCGTCGTCCGGCGTCACCTCGGGGTCCGCAAGATCTCGTTCGCTCCGCACGACGACGCCGTCTCGCTCACCGGCATGGAGTTCGGGGGGATCACTCCGGTCGGGCTGCCCGTGGACTGGCCGGTGCTCGTCGACGCGGCTGTGGTCGCAGCGGGCGAGGTCGTCATCGGCAGCGGGCTGCGGTCGAGCAAGCTGCTCCTCGACGGCGCAGCGCTGGCGCAGCTGCCGACGGCCGAGGTCCTCGACCTCGCCCAGCGCTGAGCGACGGCGGGGCGACCCGGCGACCGACATCGCGGCTACCGCATCGTCGGTGCTGCGATCACAACACTTCCGCTGCGGTAGGCGCGGCGATGGAGCGTGCGTCAGCTCGTGCGGTCGCGCAGCTCGGTGACGTGGCGGGAGATGGCGGGGTCGAGGCCGAGCCCGAGCGCGAGGTAGGTCGCGACGTAGTCGGTGAGCGAGATGACCGACGCGAGCCGTTCGATGGGGTGGCCGGCGAGGGCCTCGACCTCCCAGACCTTGACCCCGGCGTCGCGCGCGGAGTCGGCGACGGCGTCGGCGAGCTCGCGCGGCGGCACCGTCGCCGGTGTCGCCGGTGAGGTCGGCGTCGCGTCGGGGTGGTCGCGCAGCAGCACGAGCCCGAGCTGCGGCGAGGGCGGACCGTCGAGGAAGGGGTCGGCGAAGATGTCGCCGCCCCTCCCCTGCCCCGCGTCGCCGGACCCGCTGAACGGGCCGTCGAAGCAGGCGACCACCTGCGCGGCCGCATCGGGCAGCGCGCCCGAGGTGGCCGGCATACGGGCGGTGCGGGCGAGCATCGCTGCGGCTCGTCCGGCGGCGACACCCGTGAGGGCACCGTCTCCGAGGACGACGGGGACGGTCTCGGCCAGCCCGACGGCGATCGACTTCGCCGGGTTGACGAACGACTCCGACGAGGGACGGCACTCCTCCGCGCGGGAGTCGAGGACGTCGGCGACGCGCTCGAGGACCGCCTCGGGGCACTCGATGAGGCCGAGCCCGTCGGCGGCGAGGAGGACCGGGGTGAGCAGCGACCAGAGCGCGGCACGCGACGTCGGCACGTCGGGGGCGACGTCGACATGAACGCCCCGACCACGGGCGCAGACGTCGGCGAGCGGCGAGTCCGGAGCGCCGACGGTGAGGAGCGAGGCACCGCGGCGGGCGGCCTCGGCGGCGAGCGCCAGCGGACCGGCCGCGCGCCCGGACTGGGAGACGGCGATGACGAGGTCGAGCGGCCCGATCCAGCCCGGCAGCGGAGCCTCGCGACGGGTCGTCAGCGGAACCGGCGATCCCGGCTCCGCGAGGACGTCGAGGACGTCGCAGACGACCGCCGACCCCCCTAGGGAGGCGACGAGGACCGAGCGTGGACGGTCACCTCCGGCGACACGCTCGATGCCGGCCTCGCGTGCAGTGACGATGGACCGGCGCACCTGCGCGCCGGCGGTCGCGAGCGCGCGCAGCGACCCGCGGCTGTCGAGGCGCTCGAGCGCCTCGGCGGAGTCGAGGAAGGCCTCGTCCAGGTGCGGCACGGCGTGTGCGCGACGCGGCCGGTCAGGCCGGCCTGCGCCCCTCGTCGACGAGCAGGACCGGGACACCGTCGTCGATGCGGTAGACCAGACCGCACTCGGCGGACGTGCAGGCGAGCTCGGGACCGTCGGCGCCGACCTCGTCGCGCAGCTCGGCCCGGCAGTTGGGGCAGCGCAGGATCTCGCGCAGCCAGGGCTCCATGGTTGACATCAGCTGTCTCCTCTCGCGGCGCCGCGGACGACGCTGAGGACATCGTCGCGTATCGCGGCCATCGTGTCCGCATCGGCTGCCTCGACGTTGAGCCGCAGCAGGGGTTCGGTGTTGGAGGCGCGCAGGTTGAGCCACCACATCGGGTCGCCCTCGCCACCCGCGTGGGTCAGGGTGAGGCCGTCGAGCTCGTCGACCTCGACGTCCTTGTCGCGCGCCCACTCGCGCACGGCATCTGTGCTCGCGGCCTGGTCGTTGACGGTCGAGTTGATCTCGCCGGAGGCGGTGTATGCCGTCCAGTCGGCCATGAGGGCGCTGAGGGGTGCGTCCTGCTCACCGAGGGCGGCGAGGACGTGCATCGCGGCGAGCATGCCGGTGTCGGCGAACCAGAAGTCGCGGAAGTAGTAGTGGGCGCTGTGCTCGCCGCCGAAGACGGCGTTCGCGCGGGCCATCTCTCCCTTGATGAACGAGTGTCCGACGCGGGTGCGCACGGCCCTCGCTCCGAGGGAGGCGATGACCTCCGGGACCTGGGCCGAGGTGATGACGTTGTGGACGATCGCGACGTCCCGGGCCGGCGTGCCGGCGGCGACCTCACGGGCCACCTCGCGGGTGGCGATGAGCGAGGTGATCGCGCTCGGGCTCACCGGCTCGCCGCGCTCGTCGACGACGAAGCAGCGGTCGGCGTCGCCGTCGAAGGCGAGCCCGAGGTCGGCTCCGTGGTCGACCACGGCGGCTTGGAGGTCGCGCAGGTTCTCGGGCTCGAGCGGGTTCGCCTCGTGGTTGGGGAAGGTGCCGTCGAGCTCGAAGTAGAGCGGGACGACCTCGAGGGGCAGGGCCGGCAGGCCGGCGGCGGTTTCGAGGACGGCGGGGACGGTGTGCCCGCCCATGCCGTTGCCGGCGTCGACGACGACCTTGAGCGGGCGGATGCCGGACAGGTCGACGAGCCGGCGCAGGAAGGCGGCATAGTCGGCGAGCACGTCACGGTCGGTGGTCGTGCCCTCCTCCGCGTCGCGCATCTCGCCGGTGCCGTCGAGCAGCTCCTGGGCGAGGTCGCGGACGTCCGCGAGCCCGGAGTCCTGGCCGACGGGCCGGGCGCCGGGGCGGCAGAGCTTGATGCCGTTGTAGGCCGCGGGGTTGTGGCTCGCGGTGAACATCGCGCCCGCGAGGTCGAGGTGACCGCTCGCGAAGTAGAGGCCGTCGGTGCTCGCGAGTCCGATGTGGGTGACGTCGATGCCGCGGCTCGTCACCCCGGCGCCGAAGGCGCGGGAGAGCTCGGGTGAGGTCTCACGCATGTCGTGCCCGATGACGCACCCGGTGCCACCCTCACGCTCGACGACGACCTCGGCGAACGCCGCCCCGATCGCCCACGCGACGTCGACGTCGAGCTGCTCGGGGACGAGGCCCCGGACGTCGTAGGCCTTGACGAACTCGGCGAGGTTGTGGGGAGGCACGCAGGAACCCTACAAGGGCGGGTGACCCGCCAGCCCCTGCCACTAGCGTGTGCTCGTGACCACGCAGCCGCATGCCGCCGACACCCATGACCTCATCCGCGTGCAGGGCGCGCGCGAGAACAACCTCAAGGACGTCAGCGTCGAGCTGCCGAAGCGACGGCTCACCGTCTTCACCGGTGTCTCCGGCTCGGGCAAGAGCTCGCTCGTCTTCGGGACGATCGCCGCGGAGTCGCAGCGGATGATCAACGAGACCTACAGCGCCTTCGTCCAGGGCTTCATGCCGACCCTCGCGCGACCCGAGGTCGACCACCTCGACGGCCTCACGACGGCGATCATCGTCGACCAGGAGCGGATGGGCGCCAACCCGCGCTCGACCGTCGGCACGGCGACCGACGCCAACGCCATGCTGCGCATCCTCTACAGCCGCATCGGCGACCCCTACGTCGGTCCGCCGACGGCATACAGCTTCAACGTCCCGACGCGGAAGGCGAGCGGGGTGATGACGACCGAGAAGGGCGGCCACACCGAGAAGCGGGTCGCGCAGCAGCAGGTCTACCTCGGCGGCATGTGCCCGCGCTGCGAGGGCATGGGGCACGTGAGCGACATCGACCGGACCGCGCTCTACGACGCGTCGAAGTCGCTCAGCGAGGGCGCGCTCACGGTGCCGGGCTACTCGATGGACGGGTGGTACGGCCGGCTCTTCGAGGGCATGGGCCTGCCCATGGACACGCCGATCGAGAAGTTCACCGCCAAGCAGCTCGAGACGATGCTCTATGCGCCGCCGACCAAGATCAAGGTCGAGGGCATCAACCTCACCTTCGAGGGGATCATCCCCAAGATCCAGAAGTCGATGCTGTCCAAGGACCCCGAGGCGATGCAGCCCCACGTGCGCCGGTTCGTCGAGCGTGCCGTGACCTTCCAGCAGTGCCCCGAGTGCGAGGGCACCCGCCTCACCGCCGACGTCCTGAAGTCGCGCATCGATGGCAAGTCCATCGCCGACGTCTGCACGATGCAGATCAGCGACCTCGCCGACTGGGTCCGCGGGCTCGACGAGCCCTCGGTGAAGCCACTGCTCAAGGGGCTGCAGCACCTGCTCGACTCGTTCACCGAGATCGGGCTCGGCTACCTCTCGCTCGACCGGCCCGCCGGCACGCTCTCCGGTGGCGAGGCGCAGCGCACGAAGATGATCCGCCACCTCGGCTCCTCGCTCACCGACGTCACCTACGTCTTCGACGAGCCGACGATCGGGCTGCACCCGCACGACATCGCGCGCATGAACGACCTGCTCATCCGCCTGCGCGACAAGGGCAACACCGTGCTCGTCGTCGAGCACAAGCCCGAGACGATCGCCATCGCCGACCACGTCGTCGACCTCGGTCCGCAGGCGGGCTCGGCGGGCGGCGAGATCGTCTTCGAGGGGTCCGTCGAGGAGCTGCGCTCGGCCGGCACCCTCACCGGCCGCCACCTCGACGACCGGGCCCGCCTCAAGGACGAGGTGCGCACGCCGACGGGCACGCTCGAGGTGCGCGGCGCCTCGACCCACAACCTGCGCGACGTCGACGTCGACATCCCCCTCGGGGTGCTCGTTGCTGTGACCGGCGTGGCCGGGTCGGGCAAGAGCTCGCTCATCCACGGCTCGGTCGACGGGCGCGACGGCGTGGTCGTCGTCGACCAGGGCGCGATCAAGGGGTCGCGCCGGAGCAACCCGGCGACCTACACCGGGCTGCTCGAGCCGATCCGCAAGGCCTTCGCCAAGGCCAACGGCGTCAAGCCCGCCCTCTTCAGCTCGAACTCCGAGGGCGCCTGCCAGACGTGCAACGGCGCCGGGGTCATCTTCACCGAGCTCGGCGTCATGGCGACGGTCGAGTCACTGTGCGAGGAGTGCGAGGGGCGGCGCTTCCAGGCGGCGGTTCTTGACTACACGCTCGGGGGGCGCAACATCGCCGACGTCCTCGCGATGTCGATGGACGAGGCGCTGGCGTTCTTCGGGGAGGGCGAGGCCCGGATCCCGGCGGCGCACACGATCCTCACGCGCCTCGTCGACGTCGGCCTCGGCTACCTCACGCTCGGCCAGCCGCTCACGACGCTCTCGGGTGGCGAGCGCCAGCGGCTCAAGCTCGCGGTGCAGATGGCCGACAAGGGCGAGGTCTACGTCCTCGACGAGCCGACGACAGGCCTCCACCTCGCCGACGTCGAGAACCTCCTCGCGCTGCTCGACCGGCTCGTCGACGGCGGCAAGTCGGTCATCGTCATCGAGCACCACCAGGCGGTCATGGCGCACGCCGACTGGGTCATCGACCTCGGACCGGGGGCGGGCCACGAGGGCGGCACGGTGGTCTTCGAGGGCACGCCGGCGGATCTGGTCGCCGAGGCGAAGACCCTCACCGGCACGCACCTCAAGGCCTACGTCGGCGCCTGACGCCCGCCACCTCCCACCGCCACTCCCCCGCGACCTCTTGCCCAGACGCGCCACCCGCGACATCTTGACCAGATGAGTCGTGCCGCGGGTCGTGTCGCGTTGGGGCAAGAAGTCGGTGTGTTGCGGGCGCCGGGCGATGCGCTGTGTCGCAGTCGGGCAAGAAGTGGGGGTCAGGCCTCGCCGCTGCCGGGAAGCACCCGGAGGTGACCGCGGCGCTGCTCGCCCGCGACCGGCATGGCGCTGACGACGACGCTCGCCACGGTGGGCTGGCTCGCCGGGCGCTCCCGCACGGCATCGACCACCGCGAGGAGGTCGTCGACCTCGGGAGCGGGCGCGTAGCCGTCGGACTCGAGACGGAGGAACTCCCACCCCTGCGGCACCGTCAGACGGGTCGCGTGGTCGGCGCAGAGGTCATAGGAATGGGGCTCGGCATAGGTCGCGAGCGGCCCGAGGACGACGGCCCGGTCGGCATACGCGTAGGTCAGGGTGGCCACCGCAAGCTGGGAGCACGCGGTCTTGCTGCACTTCCTGGACGCGTTCACCCCATGGACTCTAGGACACCGCTCCGACAGAGGTGAGGTGGCGCGCCGTAGGCTCGTCCCGTGGCTCCCCTCGACCCCCGCTCCCCGGCCTCCCGCCGTCGCCGGGACCGCCGCGGACGGGGACCACGAGGCCCGATGGCGTGGCCTCCGGTGCCGGCGATGCGGTCGCGCAGGGAGACCTTCGACGACGTCGTCATCGACGTCTCGGAGCGTGCAAGGGACTACCTCGGAAACCGGTATGCCGCAGTGGAGTTCGCCGTCGAGGAGGTCCCGCCGACCGATCCCGCCCCGTGGGAGGAGCAGGCCGCTCCGGTGGGTCGACTCGTCCCCGTCGGAGGGTCCGTGGGGCACCGGATCGTCGTCTATCGCCGCCCGGTCGAGACCCGGGCCCGGGATGCGGCGGAGGTGTCGGTCATCGTGCGCGAGGTCGTGGCCGAGCAGGTGGCGGCGCTGCTCAACGTGCCGGTCTCCGAGATCGACCTCTGAGCCGGACCGTCGCGTCAGAAGGAGGCCGGGTAGACGCGGCTCACGGGTGAGGTCACCGGGCTCGGCGCGAGGGGCGACACGGACACCAGCCGCTCGACGGTGCCCATCATCGTGCCGACGGCGGCCCGGACCTGCCCGGTGCCCGAGGCCCGCTGAACCCAGACCGACTCGGCGTCGCCGAGGTCGAGAGCCGCTGACGAGTCCTGCGGGATGGCCAGCGACCTCGTCGACCACCGACCCTTCGAGCTCCACGTGACGCGGGCCTCGACGGGCGCTCCGGTCGACACGACGCTCAACAGCCGGCGACGCGGCACGTCGGAGCTGGGATAGGCCGCCCCGAGCAGCCCGTCGGCGGCCTCGGTCGACGGGGCCCAGAGGAAGTCACCACGGATGTCACCCTTGCGCCAGGAGGCGAAGAGCGAGGCGACCACCGGCACGTCGGAGGTGAGCTCGACGGCATACATGCTCTCGGGGAGCGACGGGACGGCGAGCTCACCCGTCGAGCGGCCACCGACGCTGACGACACCTCCGCCGGGCAGTGGCGTGGCCCCGTCGGGTCCGAGGAACCGCGCACTCACCACGGCCTGGTCGGGACCCGGCACGGCGATGCGCAGCGACGCGGTGCCCGAGACCATGGCAGCCGGGATGACCTGCCGCGTGGAGGGCTCGGCCGTGGGCACGGTGGTCTCGGCGCCGGCCGGCACCGACCCGTCGAGCCACGTGTCGGTGAGGACGGCGCTCACGGAGCCGCCGTTGGCGCGGACCCTGATGGCCGGGGACCTCTCGTCACCGGTGACCGCGTCGGCGAGCAGGGCCACTCGCCCGCGGGCCGGGACGACGGTGGAGCCGCTCGGCGAGACGATCGGTCCACGGAGGCCGAACGCCTCGACGTCCACCGTGACCTCGTTGGCGCCGGTGTTGGTGAGGACGAGGCGCTCCTGTCGGCCCGGGTCGCCTCCGCCCGCGAGCAGCCACGACTCGGACCCGGGGGCGATGCACGGCACCGTGACGAGGCCCCGCAGGTCCTCGCGAGCGGCTGCCCACTCCTGCGTCGCGGCGAGGCCCGGCCCCATCGCGCCACTCGAGGACACCTCGCTCGCCACGCCGTCCGTCGTCGGCAGGGTCGCGGTGGCACCTCGAGAGCGGAGCGGGTTGCTCACCTCACCGGCAGAGCGCGACACGAGCACACCCCGCCCGGCGGGCACCACCGGCGCGATGACCTCCAGCGGCGCCGTGGCCGCCCCGATCTGCGGCGAGATCTCGAGGTCCTCGACATCGTCGATCCCGGTGAGCTCCGGACCGGGGCACGAGACCGCCGCGGACGACACCGGCTGCTGAGTCGAGGCCCGCTGGGTGGCCGCTCCGCGTCCCGCGCCGGCACCGGCCCCCGGCGACACGGTGGCACCGGCGACGAGCCCGGCGGCCGCTGCCGTGGTGAGCAGCAGCCTCACGGGGCCGATGAGACGCGCGCGGTTCACCGCTTGCTCCTGAAGGACCTCGTGCCGAAGGGGATCGCGAGGAAACCGACGATCGCCAGAGCCATGCCCTGCAGCAGTCGCCACCACGAGTGCTCGGTCGTCACCTCGACGACGAGGTCGTGCGTGCCCGCGGGGACGGCATAGGTCGGCTCCTCGGTGTCGGCACGCGGCCTGAGGACCTGGCCGTCGATGCTCACCTCGGCATGTGCGGCCCACGCCATGGGCTCGGCGACGACGAGGAGGTCGCCGTCCCGTGCCGTGACCGTCGTCTCGGTCGCGCCGTGCTCGCCGGTGGTGGCGACCGGCGCACGGTCGGTGCCGGTGACGAGGGAGAGCCTCGTCGGGGCCACGGCGCGTTCGGGCGAGGCACCCAGCGCGGCGACACGCCAGAACGCGTAGCCGTCCCTGCTCGCGAGCCGGGAGAGGCCGGGCGCCGAGTCGAGACGGCGGGCGACGTCCTCGCCGGCGGACTCCGCGACGGCGACGAACCCGACGGCTCGCTGGGCGAGCCGGGGCCCGGCGCTGACCTGCGTGCCGTCGAGCAGGCCCGCGACGTCGTCGGCGAGCGCTGCATCGTGCTCGAGGTCGCGGGGCAGCGACCGGGCGAGCGAGCTCGACTCACGACCCACGATTCGGTATGCCGCGCCGGTCGTTCCCGGGTCGACGAAGAGCGTGCGGTTGGCGAGGTCGTTGTCGGCCTGCTCGACCGCCACGGCCGGCCGCTCGTCGGACCAGGTGCGCAGCACCTCGCCGAACCCGAACCAGCCGAGCGCACCGGCCGTCGCGAGCCCGACGAGGACGAACCCGACCGTCGAGGCGGTCCGCAGACGTCCTCGCAGGGTCTCGGCGCCGACGACGGCCATCGCGAGCAGCGCGAGCGTGAGCGGAAGGATGAACGTGCCGGACCACGCGGTGACCGGTGGGGCCGACGCGAGTCCCGACGCCAGCCCGGTGGGAGCGAGCTCGAGCCGTGGTGCGAAAAGGGCGGCGGCGAGCGACACGAGGCCGAGGAGGGCTGCGCCCGTCGCCACGGACCGGACGCGGCGCGGCGCAAGGAGACCCACGAGACCGGCTGCGACGACGACGGCACTCACCCACCACGGGAGGCTGCCGGCGCCGCCGGGGTGGAGCAGGGCGAGGGCGAGAGGTTCCGTGGAGGCGGTCCCCCACTGGCTCAGGCCGGGTCCGGTGGCGGCGAGTGCCCAGTCGTCGACGACGTCGGCCAGCCAGGGGCCGAGGAGGAGCGGGCCGAGGACGGCGGGGACGAGGGCGCGCGCCCGGGCGCCGTTGTCGCCGACGACGGCGACTCCGACGCAGGCGAGGACGACGAGGACGAGCAGCGGCGGCGCGAAGGCGCCGAGGGCGGCCGCACCGAGCGACGTGGCGAAGGCACCGGTCGCCGTGCCGGTCGGCCGGGCGAGCATGACCACACCGGCGAGGACCGGCGGGAGCAGGACGAGCGCGACGAGCGCACCGAGCCGTCCCTGCGCGACCGCCGCGCCGGCAGCGCCGGTCGTGGCCCACAGCAACGCGACGGCACCGCGGACCGGGCGCGACCGCGAGGAGGTGATGACCCTCGACGAGACGTAGGCGGAGAGGGCGGCGAGGGGAAGGGCGAGGACGAGGAGCGCGCCGACCACCGCACCGGCCGAGGACGTGAGGTCGCCGGCCCCCGGCAGCTGCTCGAGCACCCAGGTGGGGAGGGCGAGGAGCGCGAGCGACGGGCTCGCGGGACCGTCGCCACCGAGACCGGCGCCGTGCCAGCCGTCGAAGGCGGCGTGCCAGAGGGTGCTCGACGTGGCGCGGGTCGTCACGAGCTCACCGCCGGTGACGCCGGAGCCGAACCTGCTCACGAGCCCACCGCCGATGTCGCGACCGGCGGCGACGACCACGGCCACGGACGCGAGGACGGCGAGGAGGGCCGGGTGGACGAGGAGTCGCCCCAGCCCGGACGAGGCCTCGGGGTCGCGGACGTGCTCGTCGGGCAGCCTCGACGGGGCGATGACCGCCTCGTGGGCCCGGTCGAGCGAACGCCGCACGATCGCCGAGGCGGGGACGAAGAGCGTGTCGATGTCGCGGTGCCGGAGCTGCCGCCCTCCCCGGGTGCGGTGGCGCGCCGCGACGACGCGGAAGGGGTCGAGCGAGCCCGCGTCGGCGAACGCCGCGACGGCCGCGCGGGGCCTCTTGAGCAGCAGGAGGCCGACACCGGCGGCCACGGAGCTGAGGAGCACCCAGAGGGCGAGGAAGGGGACCTGCCACCAGGGGGCACGCGCGAGGGCGACCCGACGGGCGGCCCGGCGCCGAGCACCCGTCGTGGCGGTGGCGAGCCCGAGTGCGGCGACCGAGCGCAG
>NZ_AVPI01000038.1 GCF_000768675.1 Knoellia flava TL1
GGCGCCGCGAGCGCGAGCGCCGCGGCGGTGGCGACGAGCGGGGTCGATCTGGGCAGACGGAGAGGCATGACTTGCTCCTAGTGAAGCGACGGTGGTCCACGAGCCGTTGTCACCCTCGCGGTGCCGGAACACCTCGGCAACAGGACGACCGTGCCTTGTCCGGTCGGCGCCCGACACCGGACAGGTCCACGTCACGGGCATCGGGACGCGCACGTGGAACACTGCACCCCATGAACGAGCGGTTGCAGAACGGCCTGATGGCAGGCTTGCTGGTTCTCACCCTCGTGCTCGTCGGGTTCTCCCTTCGAAGCCGAGGTCCCGAGGTCTCCGCCCCGCAGACCCGGTCGACCGCACCCACGTCCGCCGCGACCCCCTCCCCGACACCCTCCTCGACGGCCGTCGGGCCCGTCGTGTTCCTGGGCGACTCGGTCGCCGAGGGCAAGAGCGCCTCACGTCCCGACCGGCGCTGGACCGCCCTGGTGGCGGTCGAGCTCGGTCTCAAGGAGGTCAACCTGGGTCACACGCGCACCGGCTACGTGCGCACGGGTCCCGAGGGCTCCTGTGGGGACACGGCATGCCCCAACTTCGAGGACTCCGTGCCGTCGGTGGTCGCGGCCAAGCCGTCCGTCGTCGTCGTCACCGGTGGTGGCAACGACACCGGAACGGACCCGGAGCAGGTCGCGAAGGCGGCGACCGCGACGCTGGCCGCGCTGGAGAAGGAACTGCCCGACGCCGACATCTACGTCGTCAACCCGTGGTGGGACCTGCGACCGCAGCCGGAGTCCCTGAAGACGGTGACCGACGCCGTCATCGCGGCAGCGAAGTCCTCCGGCGTGACGTACCTCGACACCGGACAGCCTCTTGTGGGCAAGCCCGACCTCATGGTCGCGAGCGGGACGAACCCCAACGACACAGGCCACAGGACACTGGCGGATGCGGTCCTCAAGGCGATCGAAGCAGCACCGAACGGCTGACAGCCCAGAAGCCACCCTCTAGGCTGTTGCGGAGGAAAGCCGGGTCGCACGGCCCGGACTGCGCAGGAGCCGGCGACGTCTCGGGCTCCGGGAAGTGACTCCAGCATGCATCGCACGAGACTGTCGCGGTTCGCGACAGGCGCCGCTGCCACGGCAGCCCTCGTCGCCATGGGCATGAGCGCCGCCGTGGCGGAGCCGACGACCGAGCCGACGCCGGCCGTCACGTCCGAGCCCTCGACACCGACACCGACGCCGACACCCCCGGAGCCCACGCAGGAGCCGACGCCGACTCCGACCCCCGAGCCCACGACGGCGGCCCCGACGCCCACCACACCCCCATCGACGACCCCGCAGCCGACGGCCACGCCCCGGCCGACATCGACGCCCCGGCCGACGGGCACGCCGACGCCCACCCCGCGGCTCCCGTGGGAGCCCCCGGCTCCGGGCGAGACGGACGACGGACCCCGGTCCTTCGACCCAGACATCACCCTGAGCACCACCGAGCTCGCCAGGCAGGTCGCCGCCGCGGAGCAGATCTGGGCCCAGATCACCGCCTCCAACACCGGTCTCGCCGTCGCCCTCAAGGAGCTCCAGGGCCTCGCCGCGCAGTCCAACACGTTGCTCGAGTCGCTCACCACGGCCCGCACGACCGAGGCGGCCGCGACGGCCGCCGCCGCCCAGGCCAAGGTCGAGCTGGGAGTCCTCCAGGGCCGCCTCGACCGCGCTCGAGCCATCGTGCGCGAATGGGCTTTCCAGGCCTACTCCGAGGGCGGCAGCAGCGGCGAGCTGCTGTCGGTCCTCGACGCCATGCGGGCGGAGGAGGCCGAGGTCGGTGACCCCCTCGGCGACCTCTCCTACCTCACCGACCAGCGGGTCCGCGCAGTCGACGAGGTCCGCACGCTGACCGCCCGCCAGAACCACCTCACCGAGGTCCGCGCCGACGCGCAGAAGGCGGCCACCGACGCGGCCGCGACGATCGTGCGCGAGAAGGCAGCCCTCGACACGCTCGTCAAGACCCAGCAGACCAAGCTCGCCGCGCTCCAGAAGTCGCACTCCGCCGACGTCGCGAAGGCCGGTCCCATCGCCGCCTACCTCGCCGGCATACAGACTCCGGCGGCGAAGGCCGCCTACGCCAAGCTCGTCGACGTCCTCGGGTCCGCGATCACGACCTCGGGAATCGGGAAGCCCTGCACGACGGCGTCCACGAACTACCCCAACGGGCTCTTCCCGACGAGCGCCCTCTGCCCGCTGTGGCAGGCGCCCGGTGAGATGCTCTCGCCACGGGCCGCCGCGGCCTTCAACGCGATGAGCCAGGCCTACGCCCGCCAGACCGGCAGCCCGATCTGCGTCACCGACTCCTACCGGACGCTGAGCCAGCAGTACGTCACCAAGGCCAAGCGCGGCCGGTTCGCCGCCCGTCCGGGCACGAGCCGCCACGGCCTCGGCATGGCCCTCGACCTCTGCGGCGGCATCAACAACTTCGGCTCCCCGGCCCACCTCTGGATGAAGCAGAACGCTCCTCTCTACGGCTGGTTCCACCCGAGCTGGGCAGGTCCCGGCGGGGCCACCCCGGAGCCGTGGCACTGGGAGTTCGCGGGCTGACGCCGACACGCTGCGTTGAGTAGGCGTACTCGCCCTCGCGCGGTCCCCGGTGTGCCACAGTTCGGCTCATGACGACGCAGTCGGCCGACCCCTCCATCGACGAGTACGCGGACACGGCCCGCTACCAGCGGCCGTGGTACTGGTACGACTGGGCGAACTCGGCGTTCGTCACGACGACGGCCACCGTCCTCTTCGGCCCCTACCTCACGGCGATCGCGACCGAGGCGGCCTGCCCGGGACTGCCCGACGGCGCCGACTGCACGACCGACCTCAACGTCCTCGGGCTGCCCATCGACCCGGGCTCCCTGCACCCCTACACCGTCGGCTTCTCGACCTTCGTCGGCGCACTGCTGCTCATCTTCGTCGGCGCCATCGCCGACCGGACGAAGCGTCCGGCGCGGCTCATGGCCCTCTTCGCCGGCATCGGCGCGACCGCAGCCTCGCTCATGTTCTTCGTCGAAGGCACCAACTGGCAGCTCGGCGTGGTCCTGCTCATGGTCGCGAGCATCGCCCTCGGCGCCTCGCTCGTCGTCTACGACGCGATCCTCGTGCGCATCGCCCACCCGGACGACCGGGACAAGGTGTCCTCACGCGGCTGGGCCCTGGGCTACCTCGGCGGTGGCCTCCTCCTCGCCGTGAACTTCCTCATGCTCAGTGGGGCCGAGGACGACGAGGTGGGGCAGACCGTTCGCCTCAGCATGCTCATGGCCGGCCTGTGGTGGGGCCTGTTCACGCTCATCCCCGTCATCGGCATGTGGCAGATGCGCGGCGTCGAGAAGCCCGTCGTGGCGGCGAAGGCCGGAGTCGTCGGAGGCACGCTTCGTCAGCTCTCCGACACCTTCCGGCACCTGCTGGGGCTGCGCCAGACGCTGCTCTTCCTCGTCGCCTACATGTTCTTCAACGACGGCATCCAGACCGTCATCGGCCAGTCGAGCCTCTACGGCACGGCTGAGCTCGGCTTCTCCGAGACGACGATGCTCACCCTCTTCCTCATGGTCCAGTTCGTCGCGTTCGGCGGCGCCCTCGTCTTCGGTCGCATCGCCCGCCGGCTCGGCGCGTGGCGGACGGTCCTCGGCGGGATCGTCATGTGGGTCCTCGTCATCGTGGCGGCCTTCTTCGTCCCCGAGAAGGCCCTCGCCGCACTCTTCGCCCTCGGCGTCGGCATCGGCCTCGTCATGGGTGGCACCCAGGCGCTGAGCCGCTCGATGTACTCCCAGCTCGTCCCCCGCGACCGCGAGGCCGAGTTCTTCAGCCTCTACCAGGCACTCGAGCGCGGCACGAGCTGGTTCGGGGCCGTGATCTTCGGTCTCGTGCACCAGCTCACCGACTCCTACCGCCCCGCGATCCTCGCGCTCCTCGTCTTCTTCGTGCTCGGCGGCGTGCTGCTCTCCAAGGTCGACATGAGGCGCGGCATCCGTGAGGCCGGCAACGAGGTGCCGGCAGTCCTCTGAATCCGCTAGACTGATATGTCGCGCCGTTCACGGCGCGATCGGTCACACGGGGGAAACGAGCCCTGCCAGGCGGCAGTGACGTCGGTTGCTGCCTTCGGAACAACGAGTGTTCCTCATCCGTTTCACCCTGTGACACCCGGCGCACGGACCCTTCCGCCGGGATCCACGATTTCGTTGGGAGTAACCCCATGGCAGAACGCAGCCTGCGCGGCAGCCGACTCGGCGCCCTCAGCATGGAGACGGATGAGAACGTCGTTCCGAGCGAGCGACAGATCACGACCTACCTGTGCCCCCAGGGCCACAAGATCGAGCTTCCGTTCTCGATCGAGGCCGAGATCCCGTCGGTCTGGGAGTGCCGCTGCGGCGAGGAGGCCAAGCTCCAGGGCGGCGGCCCCGAGCCCGAGGCCAAGCCGGTCAAGCACGTCCGCACGCACTGGGACATGCTGCTCGAGCGCCGCTCCATCCCCGAGCTCGAGGAGCTTCTCGAGGAGCGCCTCACCCTCCTGCGCGCGTCGCGCGGCGAGAAGCCGGGCAAGAAGAAGTCCGCCTGACGCGGTTCTTCCCCCACAGACGACGTATGCCGTGTGCCCGCTCGGGCACACGGCATACGTGCGTTTCGGACGCTTTTCACGAGTGGATGCCCCACGGCGGGGCGGGTCCCTCGCCGTGGGGCAGTCAGCTGCGGGAGGTCAGTCGACGACCTCGCCACGGATCGTCCCCTGGGGTCCCGGTCCGTTGCCACCAGGGCCACGGCCCGGGAAGGGCACGGCCACGAGGACACGGCTGGAGACGAAGGCCTCGAGCAGCCGCCGTGCGAACACGCGGATGAAGGGCAGGACGAAGAAGAGGCCGATGACGTCGCTGACGAAGCCCGGCAGGAGCAGGAACGCACCGCCGATGAGGACGAGGGCGTTGTCCGCGATCTCGCGGCTGGGCATCCGCCCCGTTCTCGACGCCTCGCGCAGGGCCTTCCACGTGCGGGAGCCCTCCCGGCGCATGAGCCACGTCCCGAACAGGGTGAGCGCGAGCAGCGCGAGGATCGTCCAGCCGATGCCGATCGCCTTGCCCACGAGGACGAGCACCGTGATCTCGATGATCGGGGCGAGGACGAGCCCAACGAGCACGAAGGTGAGCCAGCGGGGCCGACGCTGACGTCGCGCATAGGGGGTGGAGCCGATCGGGTGGTTCACAACCTGTGCCAACGAGCGCGGCCGGCGAGCCGTTCCCTCAGCTGGTCGCCGCGGCGCTGAACGCCCCACACGGTGATGCGGGCGAGTGATTCCCGGACGATGTCCTGGTCCATCTTGGAGTCGCCGATCTCGCGCTCGACGAACGTGATCGGGACCTCGACGACGGTGAGGCCGGCGAGGACGGCCCGGCGGGTGAGGTCGACCTGGAAGCAGTAGCCGGCGGACTCGACGTTGTGCAGGTCGAGCCGGCGCAACGCCTCGGCGCGGTAGACCCGGTAGCCAGCGGTGGCGTCGTTGACGTCCATCCCGAGCAGGACGCGGGTGTAGATGTTGCCGCCGACGCTGAGCACCTTGCGGTGGGTCGGCCAGTTGACGACCTCCCCGCCCTTGACCCAGCGCGACCCGATGACGAGATCGGCGTCGTCGGCGGCGGTGAGAAGCCGGTG
>NZ_AVPI01000039.1 GCF_000768675.1 Knoellia flava TL1
GTCGTAGCCCTGCTCGAGGGCCCAGGCGAAGCCGTGGAGGTAGGCCGCTCCGAGCCCTTCCTTGCCCGCCCTGTGCAGGACGTGGACCTGGTCGTCGGCGGCGGCGAGCTCGTCGGCGACCTCACCGGTGCCGTCGGGCGAGCTGTCGTCGAGGACGCAGACGTCGACCTCCGGCACCGCCCGGCGGACGCGCTCGACGATGAGCGGCAGGTTCTCGCGCTCGTTGTAGGTCGGGATGAGCACGACGACGCGCTCGAGGGTGGGACGCTCAGTCAACGACAGTCCTTCGGGGTCGCGCCGGTTCGGGTCGTCCGACCCTAGCGCCTCGGCCGACGGCGACCGTGTAGCCCAGCAGCACGAGCAGCGCCGCCGAGGCGAGCCACTCGGGCCAGGGGCCGAGGGTGTCGGCGAGGGTGCGGTCGGTGCGGATGGCGACCGAGCCGACGCGCTGCTCGGCGGTGAAGAGGCCGGTCTTGCCGCTCGCGGAGCCATCGGGGGCGATGAAGCCCGAGACGCCCACGGTCGACACGTGGGCCACCGAGCGACCGTGCTCGATGGCCCGGATCCGCGAGATGGCGAACTGCTGCTCGGACTCGGCGGTGTAGCCGAAGGTCGCGTTGTTCGTCTGGACGAGGATGAGCCCGGCGTCCTTGCCCGGCTGGGTCACGGACTCGCGCATGAGCCCGTCGTAGGCGACCTCGAAGCAGATCGTCGGCAGCGCCCAGTAGCCACCAGAGGGTGCGTCGACCCGGAACGCCCCGAGATCGGTGCCCTTGGCGAAGTCCTTGGTGACGAGGTCGACCTTGTCGCTGAAGTTCCTGAAGAACGAGCGGTAGGGGATGTACTCCGCGAACGGCACGGGGTGGTTCTTGACGTAGCGCTCGGGCTCACCTCCCCCGGGCCGGTAGAGCAGCGAGACGTTGGAGACATCGGGCTGCGGCTCCTGGAGCACTGCGCCGACGATGACGGGCACGCCCACGGCGGAGACGGCACGTTGCACCTGCGCGGCTGCGTCGGGGTTGCGGATGGGGTCGATGTCGGAGGAGTTCTCGGGCCAGACGACGAGGCTGAGTGGCTCGGTGATGCGCTCCCCGAGGTCGCCGGACGCCACCCGCTCCCCCACCCGCTCGGTGCCGCGCACGTGGTTGTCGAGGACGGCGCGGCGCTCGGCGTTGAAGTCGAGGCCCGGGCGGGGAACGTTGCCCTGGACCATGGCCACGGTGACCTGTCGCCCGTCGACCGGCGGGACGAGCAGCACCCCGATGAGGGCGACGAAGAAGACGCTGAGCCCCAGCTGCACCGCGGCAAACCGAGGCTGACTGCGCGCCACGCTGGCCGCGAGCAGCAGCTCGGTGCCGACGACGGCGACGGCGAAGGTGACGCCCGGCGCGCCGAACCACTGCGCCACGTTGGCGAGCGGGCTGTCGGCCTGGCTGAACGCGAGCCGCGCCCACGGGAAGCCACCGAACGGCGTCGTCCCCCGAGCGAGCTCCTGCGCCACCCACGCAAGGGGGATGACGGCATACGCCGAGTCGCCCCAGCGAGGACGGAGGCGCTGCCCGACGAATCCGACGACGGCGCACATGAGGGCGAGGTAGAGCGCCTCGAGGGTGGCGAGGGCGAACCACGGCACCTTGCCGACGTAGATCCCCGACCAGGAGAGCACCGGCACGAAGAAGGCCCATCCGGCGAGCAGCCCCAAGACGAAGCCGCGACGTCCACCTACGTCGATCGTCACCGCACCGAGCAGCGCGACGGCCACGGGCGCGAGCCACCAGAGGTCGTGCGTGGGGAACGCGAGCCAGAGCAGGACCCCGGGGACGACCGCGAGAAGGGCGCGAACGGCATACGGGACTCTCGGCGGCACGGAGCCACCGTAGGTCACCGGCATCAGCGCGGCGGCACCACCACGACACCGCGCGCCGTCGTCGCGACGACGGGCGGGTCGAGGACGTCGGCAGCGGACTCGCCGCGCTCGGGGTTGCCGCGGGCGACGACGCGCACGGCGAACTCCATCTCGCGGCTGCGCGTGCCGACCCGGACGAGCGTCGCCTCGATCTCGATGCAGTCGCCGGCGCGCACGGGGGCGAGGAACTGGACGTCGCTGTAGGACGCGAAGAGTCCCTCGTCGCCGTCGGTGACGATGCACATCTCGGTGGCGACGTCACCGAAGGCGGCGAGCGAGTAGGCACCGTCGACGAGGTTACCGGCGTAGTGCGCGTGGCTGTAGGGGACGTAGCGGCGGTGGGTGACCGTGCGCCCCACGGTGGCTTCGCTCATGGTGCTCATGCTCCCTTGCTCTGGCCGGCGGCGGCGCGAGGCGCGACGAGCGCGTGGACGAGGTAGCTCGCGACCTCGCCGGGGGTCGTCCCGCGCCCGAAGATCCGGTCGACGCCGAGGGCGCCGGCCGAGCCCTCCTCGAAGCGCGGCCCGCCGACGACGAGGTGCGGCACCTTGCCCGCGGGGAACGCCTCGCGGAAGGCCGCCGACATCGCCGTCGTGTTGTGGATGTGGGCGTCGCGCTGGGTGACGACCTGGCTGACGAGGACGGCGTCGGCCTTCTCGGCGCGGGCGCGCTCGACCAGGTCGGGGATGAGGACCTGGGCGCCGAGGTTCACGACCTTGATCTCGCGGTGGTACTCGAGGCCCTTCTCCCCCGCGAAGCCCTTGATGTTGAGGATCGCGTCGATGCCGACGGTGTGGGCGTCGGTGCCGATGCAGGCGCCGACGACGACGAGCTTGCGGCGCAGGTGGCGCTTGATCGCGGTGTTGATCTCCTTGCCCGAGAGCAGCGGGAACTCGCGCTCGACGACCTCGACGAGACCGGGCTCGACGAGGTGCTTCACCGGGCCGTAGACGACGAAGAAGGTGAAGCCGTCGCCGATGGCCTTGGCGTGGACGACGAGAGCCGGCTCGATGCCCATCTTCGACGCGAGCTGGAGTGCGGCGCCCTCGGCCCGCTTGCCGTTGGGCATCGGCAGGGTGAAGGACACCTGGACCATGCCGTCGCCGGTCTGGTCGCCGTAGGGCCGGATGACCGAGGGCATCTCGGTGACCTCGGCGCCGTGGGTCGAGGCGCTCATCGGGTGCTCCCTTCCTCGAGGAGGGTGATCGCGGGGTTGTCGTAGCCGTCGGCGCGCTCGACGACGCCGTCGAGGCCCTTGCCGGCCGTCGCCGGCCGCTTCATCTCGCCGAAGGTGCCGTCGGCGATGGCCTCGAGCAGCGGCGCCTTCCCGGGCTCGTCGGCGATCTGCTGGAGCAGGTCGATCGCCTCGCCTAGCACCTGGCGGGCCCGGGTCTGGATGAACCCGTCGCGCGGCGGGTGGAAGTCCTCGGTGAGCCCCCCGGCGGCGTTGAGGACGTAGCGGACGTTCTGGAGGGCGATGTCGCGGTCGGAGATCCACGGGGTGACGACGGCCTCGGTCATCATGCCGACGAGCAGGATCCCCTGCCCGGTGAGGGCGCCGACGAGGTTGAAGAACCCGTCGAGCAGGTTGCCGCGGAAGACGTCGCCGGTCATGTGCTTCGTCGGCGGCATCCACTTGAGCGGCGCGTCCGGGAAGAGCGTGCGCGCGAGCAGGGCGTGGGCGAGCTCCATCCGGAAGCTGTCGCGCAGGTCGGGGTTGATCTCGAAGGCGTGCCCGAGGCCGAGCTGCCAGTCCTCGAGCCCGGCCTCCTTGGCGAAGTACTCGTTGAGCAGCTGGCTCACGGTGACGGTGTGCGCGGCCTCGACGGCGTCGCTCGTCGTGAGGTAGTTGTCCTCTCCGGTGTTGATGATGATGCCGGCGCGCGCGTGGATCTGGCGGCTGAACCGCTGGTCGACGAAGGTGCGGATCGGGTTGATGTCGCGGAAGAGGATGCCGTACATCGAGTCGTTGAGCATCATGTCGAGCCGCTCGAGCCCGGCGAGCGTCGCGATCTCGGGCATGCACAGCCCACTCGCGTAGTTGGTGAGCCGGATGTAGCGACCCACCTCCTTGCTCGTCTCGTCGAGCGCGGCCCGCATGAGGCGGAAGTTCTCCTGGGTGGCGTAGGTGCCGGCATACCCCTCGCGCGTGGCGCCCTCGGGCACGTAGTCGAGGAGCGACTGTCCCGTGGAGCGGATGACGGCGATGACGTCGGCGCCCTCGCGCGCGGCGGCCTGCGCCTGCGGGATGTCCTCGTAGATGTCCCCGGTGGCGACGATGAGGTAGATCCAGGGGCGCTGCTTCGGGTCGCCGTGGCGCCTGACGAGCCGGTCCCGGGACGCGCGCTGCCGGTCGATCCGCCGTATGCCGGCCGCCACCGCCGTGCGCGACTGCTTCGCTGCCGCCGTGGCCTCCTTGCCCTCGGGGACCCGGAAGTCGACCGACCGGCTACTCGCCTTCTGGGCGAGGGTGAGCAGGTCGGGCGCCTCCCCGCGCCGGAGGGCGTCCCACACGGGGAGGGTCACGCCGTGCTCGAGGCCCGCACCCTCACGGACGGCGTCGACGAGGTGGTTGACCCACGGCACCCGCTCGTGGTCGGCGCCGGAGAGGCCGGCGAGGCGCAGCGTCGCACGTTCGACAGACACGGTCGTGTGCCGGTTGGCGATCCGGACGACGGGCTTCCCGACGGAGCGGGCGAGCGAGCGGGCCCGGCGGACGTCGGCCCGGTCGAGCTCGAGGAGGGGGCGGGGACGTGAAGACACGACGGCACACTATCAACGGCGCCGCCGATTCTTTCGCAGCAGCGGCTCGTGCCCGCAAGATCGTCACAGCGAGGTCGGTTCGCGCCGAAATCCGGTTGCCCGGCACGGACGGGCGCCGACAGGGTGGGTCGCATGACGATCGACCTCACCCGCCTCGACTCCCTCACCCAGGACGAGCTCTGGGACGAGCAGGCCGCCACCACCTACGACACCCCCGGCGAGGGCATGTCGTCACCGGAGGTCCTCGACCCGACGGTCGACCGGCTCGTCGGGCTCGCCGCGGGCGGCCCCGCCCTCGAGCTCGCCGTCGGCACCGGCAGGGTCGCGATCCCGCTCGCCCGTCGCGGTGTGCCCGTCACGGGCATCGAGGCCAGCCGGCCGATGCTCGACCAGCTGGCGCAGACCGAGGGCTCGGACGCCGTGACCGCCGTGCACGGCGACATGGCGACGACGCGGGTCGACGGCGAGTTCTCGCTCGTCTACCTCGTCTTCAACACCATCGCCAACCTGCTCACCCAGGAGGCCCAGGTCGAGTGCTTCCGCAACGCCGCCGCCCACCTCTCCCCCGGCGGACGCTTCGTCATCGAGCTCTGGGTGCCGGACCTGCGTGGCGTCTCGCCCACCGCGCCGGCGCAGGTCTTCGCTGTCGAGGACGGCTACGTCGGTCTCGACGCGATCGACACCGCCACCCAGCGGCTCATGTCGCACCACGTGCGGTTCGACCCGAAGGCTCGTGGGCCCGAGCGGCGCGAGGCGCGCATCGGCTTCACGCCCCACCGCTACGTCTGGCCGTCCGAGCTCGACCTCATGGCGCGGCTCGCCGGCATGGAGCTCGAGTCACGGCACGCGGACTGGGCCGGCGCGCCGTTCACCTCTCAGTCCGGGTCACACGTCTCGGTCTACCGGCTGCCCTGAGCGTCGAGCACGGCGAGGCATGCGCGGGCGATCTCGAGCTCCTCGTCGGTGGGCACGACCCAGACCGGGATGCGGCTCGCCGGCGCCGTCACAAGACGCTCGGGCTCACCGGCCGCGTTGGCGTCGGCGTCGAGCTCGACGCCGAGGATCCCGAGCCCGCCGACGACCTCGGCCCGCACGAGGCTGCTGTTCTCGCCGATGCCCCCGGTGAAGGCGATGGCGTCCACGCGACCCAGCAGGACGGCATACGCGCCGACGTACTTCCGGAGGCGGTGGACCATGACGTCGACCGCGAGCGCCGCGTCCTCGTCGCCCGCCTCGCGTCGGGACTCGACCTCGCGCAGGTCGGAGACGCCGGCGAGGCCGAGCAGCCCGCTCTCCTTGTTGAGTGCGGTGTCGTATGCCGTGCCGTCGAGTCCCGCGACCCGCTCCAGGTAGGCGCCCAGCGCCGGGTCGACATCGCCCGAGCGGGTGCCCATGACGAGCCCTTCGAGCGGCGACAGGCCCATCGACGTGTCGACGCTGTGCCCCTCCCGGACGGCACAGGCGCTCGCGCCGTTGCCGAGGTGGAGGACGACGACGTTGCACTCCTCCGGGCGCCGTCCGACGAGCTGGGCCGTGCGCCGCGAGACGTAGCGGTGGGAGGTGCCGTGGAAGCCGTAGCGGCGGACCCGGTGGCGCTCGCGCCACTCCCGTGGCACGGCATACGTGTGGGCGGCGGGCGGCAGGCTCTGGTGGAAGGCGGTGTCGAAGACCGCGACCTGGGGCACGTCGGGGAACGCCTCTCGCGCGCTGCGGATCCCCTCGAGGTTCGCCGGGTTGTGCAGCGGGGCGAGCGGCACGAGGGCCTCGACTGCGTCGAGCACGTCGTCGTCGACGAGCACCGGCTCGGTGAAGTCGGGACCTCCGTGGACGACCCGGTGACCCACGGCGACGAGGTCGAGGGTCGCGAGGTCGGGCCCGTGCTCGCGCAGGGCCTGTCGGACCGCGTCCAGCGCCTCGGCGTGGTCCTTGCAGGTCACCTCCTGCTCGGTGGTCTCCCCGTCGCGGGTGTGCTTGAGCCGTCCGGTGCCGCCGATCCGCTCGACGATGCCCTCCGCTGCGGTCTCCCCCGACTCGGCGTCGAGGACGGAGTACTTGAGCGAGGACGAGCCGGCGTTGACGACGAGGACCGGGCGCGGCGACATCAGGCGCCTGCCTGGATCGCGGTGATGGCGACGGTGTTGACGATGTCGCGCACGAGGGCACCGCGGGACAGGTCGTTGACCGGACGGTTGAGGCCCTGTAGCACCGGACCGATCGCGACGGCGGAGGCGCTGCGCTGGACCGCCTTGTAGGTGTTGTTGCCGGTGTTGAGGTCGGGGAAGACGAGGACGGTCGCCCGTCCGGCGACCGGGCTGTCCTTGAGCTTGGTCGCGGCGACGTGGGGGTCGACGGCGGCGTCGTACTGGATCGGTCCCTCGACGAGGAGCTCGGGCGCGCGCTCGTGGACGAGGGCGGTGGCCGCCCGGACCTTGTCGACGTCGGCGCCACTGCCCGACTCACCCGTCGAGTAGGACAGCATCGCCACCCTCGGCTCGATGCCGAACCGCTCGGCGGTGCGGGCCGAGGAGATCGCGATGTCGGCGAGCTGCTCGGCGCTGGGGTCGGGGTTGACGGCGCAGTCGCCGTAGACGAGCACCCGGTCGGCGAGGCACATGAGGAAGACGCTCGACACGACGGACACGTCGGGCGTGGTGCGGACGATCTCGAGCGCGGGCCGGATCGTGTGGGCCGTCGTCGTGATGCACCCCGACACCATGCCGTCGGCGAGGCCCTCGTGGACGAGCATCGTGCCGAAGTAGGACGGGTCGAGCACCCTGTCGCGGGCCTGCTCGAGGGTGACGCCCTTGTGCTCGCGCAGCCGGGCGTAGGTCGCCGCGAACCGCTCGCGCAGCGGGCTCGTCGCCGGGTCGACGACCTCGGCCCGGGAGATGTCGACACCGAGGCGCGCCGCGTTCGCCGCGATGATGTCCGGGTCGCCGAGGAGGGTGAGCCGGGCCAGACCGCGGGTGAGCACGGTGTCGGCAGCGAGGAGGATCCGGTCCTCCGCGCCTTCGGGCAGGACGATGCGGGAGTCCGCCACGCGCGCCGCCTCGACGAGCCGGTGCTCGAACATGAGCGGGGTGACGACGCCCCCGCCGGTCTCGCCCGGGCCGGCCGTGACCAGGGGACCGAGGACTTCCTGGGCGTCGAGACCCTGCTCGATGAGGGCGACGGCGGCGGCGAGCTTGCGCCCCGAGTCCGGGGTGAGCCGGCCGCGGGCGGCGCCGAGGCGGCTCGCGGTCGCCATCGTGCCGCCGTCGGTGGCGATGACGGGCAGGACGACGTCGAGGCCCTCGATGAGCCGTTCGACCTGCGGGGGCAGCGGGAACCCACCGTTGAGGACGATGCCCGACAGGGTCGGGAAGGTCTTGGAGCGGTGCGCCAGCAGGACGCCGATGACGACGTCCTCCCGGTCCCCCGGCACGATGACGACGCCGCCCTCGATGAGGCGGTCGAGGACGTGGGGCATCGTCATCGCCGCGACGACGAGGCCCATGCACTCGCGGTCGAGCCGGGCCGGGTCGCCGTGGACGAGCCGGCCGTCGCAGGCCTCCATGAGGTCGCCGACTGTGGGCGCACGCAGCAGCGGGGTCTCGGGCAGGACCTGGACCGGCACGGCCACCCGCGAGGCGAGCCGCTCCCGGGTGGCGTCGAGGAGATCCGGTGAGACCTGGTTGGCGACGACGCCGGTGACGTGGGCGTGGACGCCGCGCGCGGCGGCGACCGCCATCTCCGCCGTCGTCGCCACCTCGGCCGGGTCGTGGTCGCCGGCCGGGACGACGAGGAGAAGGCGCGAGCCGAGGTTGGCTGCGATGGCCGCGTTGACCGAGAACTCCGTGGGGGCGGCCACGTCGGTGAAGTCGGAGCCGACGACGAGGACGACGTCGTGGTCGTGGGCGACGTCGTGGAACCGGTCGACGATGACCCCCATGGCCCGCTCCGGCGACGCGTGGAGCTCGTCGTAGGTCACCCCGCAGGCGCGCTCCTCGGTGAGGGTGCCCGGCAGCTGCGCGAGCAGCGTGCGCACGAGCTCGTCGGGAGCGCCGGCGCGCACGATGGGCCGGAAGACGCCGACCCGGCCGGCACGGCGGGCCAGCTGGTCGAGCAGTCCCACTGCGACCGCCGACTTGCCCGACTGCGCCTCCGTGCCCGCGATGTAGATGCTCGTCACCACACCGCCGAAACTACCGTGCTAGTCCTCGAGGCGGCCCTCGAACAGGGCGCGCACGGACGGCGTGCCGCGCAGCAGGTCGAGCGCGTAGGCCGCGTGCCCCGGGACGTAGCCGTTGCCAACGAGCATCGTCACGTCGGCGGCCAGGCCCTCGGCTCCGAGCGCGGCGGCGGCGAAGTTCGTCGCCATCGAGAAGAAGATCACCGTGCCGCCCTCGGCGGTGGCGAGGATGGCGGGCTGCTCGCACCCGGTGACGTCGACGCAGACGACGGTGAGGTCGGCTGGTCCACCGACCCCGGCGAGGGCCTCGCTGAGACCCAGTGGACTGCGCGCGTCGGCGACGACGACGTGGGTCGCCAGGTCGGTGCCCTCGAGCAGGGCCGCCTCGGCGTCGTCGCGCACGACGGCGACGCGACGGGTCGCCCCGGCGTCGTCGGCGGCGGCGAGCGAGAGCGAACCCGACTTGCCGGCACCGCCGAGGACGACGACCGAGGGACCCCCAGCAGCAGGCGAGGCATCACCGGAGGGCGCGCGGCCGGCATACGAGCGGACGGTCCTGGCGACGAGCGCAGGTGCGCCGCAGACGTCCATCACCATGAGCGCGAGCTCGGGCGAGAGGTCCTCGGGAAGCGTCGCGGCGATCGAGCGACCGAAGAGGACCGCGTGACCGGCTGCCGGGACCCGCTCCCCCAGCCCGTCCCAGCGCACGAGGCCGTCGGTGATCGCCAGCGGGGTGAGCGAGAGCGAGACGAGGGTCGCGACGCGGTCACCGACGGTGAGGCCGAGCGTGGAGCGCGGGCCGACCTCGGCCACGGTGCCGATGAGCATGCCGCCACTGCCGGTGACGGGGTTCTGCATCTTGCCGCGCGAGCGCACGATCTCGAGGACCTCGGCGCGGATCGCGTCGCCGTCCCCGTGGTGCTTGTCGTGCAGCTGGCGGAAGGAGGCGGCGTCGAGGTTGAGGGTCTCGACGTCGATGCGGACCTCGTCGTCCCAGATCTCCGGGCTCGCGTCGAGGACCCGGGCAGCCTGGGGCAGCGACTCCCCCGCGGGCTCGAGGACCCGGTGAACACCGAGAGGCGACGACGTGGTGGTGCGGGACGAGACCGTGGCGGGCACGCAAGTTCTCCTGTCTGACGACACGCAGCAAGAAATATTGCGGCATGAATGTGACGAGCGAGTGATCTGTCCGTATCCTCGCAGACATGACGACGAACATCGAGCAGCCCTACGTCTACCGGCGCAGGGAGCTCGTCGAGCCCGACTGGACCCGCTTCCCGGGGTGGCGCGACGTCACCGCTGCTGAATGGGCCAACGCCCAGTGGCAGCGCGCCCACTGCGTGAAGAACGTCGGCCAGCTGCGCGACCTCATGGGCGACCTCCTCACCGAGGACTTCTACGCCGACCTCGAGCGCGACCAGGCCGAGCGGGCGACGATGTCGATGCTCGTCCCGCCGCAGATGCTCAACACGATGGTGAGCGAGATGACGTGGGCGGACGGCTCGATGCCGGCTGCCGGCGCGGCCTTCACCGAGGCGTTCCTCGCCGACCCGGTCCGCCGCTACATGCTCCCCGTCTTCAGCGACCGCCGAACCGACTGGGCCTCGCACCCCTTCGCGGCGCGCGACAGCCTTCACGAGCACGACATGTGGGCCGTCGAGGGGCTCACCCACCGCTACCCCACCAAGGTCCTCGCCGAGATGCTGCCGACCTGCCCGCAGTACTGCGGCCACTGCACGCGCATGGACCTCGTCGGCAACTCGACGCCCCAGATCGTCAAGCTCAAGCTCGCCGGCAAGCCGGTCGACCGCCACGCCGCGATGCTCGACTACCTCCAGCGGACCCCGCAGGTGCGCGACGTCGTCGTCTCCGGTGGCGACGTCGCCAACATGCCGTGGAAGAACCTCGAGGGCTTCCTCGACAAGCTTCTCCGGATCGACAACATCCGCGACATCCGCCTCGCGACCAAGGCGCTCATGGGGCTGCCGCAGCACTGGCTCCAGGACGACGTCGTCGAGGGCGTGGCCCGCGTGTCGGCGCTGGCCCGCTCGCGCGGCGTCTCGCTCGCGATCCACACGCACGTCAACCACGCGAACTCGGTGACGCCGCTCGTCGCCGACGCGGCGAAGGCGATGCTCCAGGCGGGCGTGCGCGACGTCCGCAACCAGGGCGTCCTCATGCGCGGGGTCAACGACACGAGCGAGGACCTGCTCGACCTCTGCTTCGCCCTCCAGGACGAGGCGATGATCACGCCCTACTACTTCTACATGTGCGACATGATCCCGTTCTCGGAGCACTGGCGCCTCGCGCTGCACGAGGCACAGCACCTCCAGCACTCGATCATGGGCTACCTCCCCGGCTTCGCGACGCCGCGCATCGTCTGCGACGTGCCGTTCGTCGGCAAGCGCTGGGTGCACCAGGTGGACAGCTACGACCGCGACAAGGGCATGTCCTTCTGGCGCAAGAACTACCGCACCTCGATCGAGGGCGAGGACGCGCAGGCGCTGTCGCGCGAGTACGTCTACTACGACCCGATCTACACCCTCCCCGAGGCCGGGCAGGAGTGGTGGCGCTCCAACACCGACGTCGACGAGGTCCATGCCGCGGCGCTCGCCGGTGCCGGTGCAAGCCGGGACGCCTCCGCGCGCGACCTCGACTGAGCCGGCACTCGCCGACCACCGACGGGCCCTGACCTCACCGAGGTCGGGGCCCGTCTCCGTGCGTCATGGGGTGGGGGGCGGAATGCGCACAGGTCGCCCGGGGTTCTTCTCCTCTCGTACCGACGAATCGTCCGAGAGGTCCCCATGAGCACGACCAGTATTCGCACGAGCACGGACGAGGACGTCGACCGGGCACCGGCCGGGCGCGGCGACGGGGACTCCGAATCGCGTCTGCGACTGGGCCGGGGACCGGGTTTCGTCCTCGCACTCACCGCCGTCGTCGCGATGATGGTCGGAGCGAGTGCGCCGTCGCCGTTCTATCCCGTGCTCCAGCAGGAGATCGGCTTCTCCGCGGGCACGATGACTACGATCTTCAGTGTCTACGCCCTCGCCCTGCTCGCCACGCTGCTCGTCACCGGCTCGCTCTCGGACCACGTCGGCCGCCGACCGGTCCTCGCCGTGGGCTTCGCCGTCCTCGCCGCCAGCATGGTCGGCTTCTGGCACTCCGACGGCGTCACGATGCTCCTCGTCTCCCGGGTCGTGCAGGGCGTGGCCGCCGGCCTGCTGCTCTCGACGATGACGGCCGCGGTCACCGACCTCGAGCCAGAGTCGCGCCCCGGTCTGGCCGCGACCCTCAACAGCGTGACGCCCCTCTTCGGCCTCGCGGCCGGCGCGCTCGTCGCCGGCGCGGTGCTCGACGCGCAGCCCTCGAACGCCCTGCCGCTCGTCTTCGCCACGCTCACGGCCGTGTATGCCGTCCTTGCCCTCGCGGCACTGGCTCTCCCCGAGACCTCGCCCCGTCACGACGGCTGGGCCGGCTCGCTGCGACCACGCGTCGGGATCCCGGTGCCCGCTCGCGCTGCCTTCCGCAGGAGCGCCCCGGCTCTCTTCGCCGGCTGGGCCACGGGTGGCCTCTACCTCTCGCTCGGGGCTCCCATCGTGGGCCAGCTCCTCGGCGGAGGCTCGCACCTCGCGCAGGGTTCGGTCGTCGCCGTGCTCACCGGCACCGGGTCGCTCAGCTGCTACCTCTGGCGCAACCGCACCCCGCGCGCGGTGACGATCTACGGCACGACGATGCTCGCGCTCGGCACGGTGCTCACGCTCGTCGCTCTGCACGCCGGGTCCCTGGTCGGCTTCCTCCTCGCCGCGGTCGTCGCGGGGTCGGGCTTCGGGACGTCGTTCCTCGGCATCATGCGCTCGATCACGCCGACCGTCGGCCCCGACCAGCGCGGCGAGCTCTTCTCGAGCGTCTTCGTCGTCAGCTACCTCGCGTTCGGGCTGCCGGCCGTCGCCGCCGGGTTCGCGGCGCCCGAGCTCGGGCTGGAGACGACCGCGACGGTCTACGGCGTCGTCGTCGCGGTGCTCTCGGGCTCGGCCGCCCTCGTGCGCACCTTCACGACGCGCGAGTGAGCGACCGGCATACGCTCGCGTCATGGGACGCAAGGACCGCGGTGGCTCGGTCGGCACGCAGGCGACGGTCGCGCTGACGAAGGCGAAGATCGCGTATGCCGTCCGCGCCTACGAGCACGACCCTGCGGCCGAGTCCTACGGTCTCGAAGCGGCGCAGGCGCTGGGCGTCGAGCCGGCGCGGGTCTTCAAGACGCTGCTCGTCGACACCGGCGGTGGGCTCGCGGTCGGCATCGTGCCGGTCGACGCCACGCTCGACCTCAAGGCGGTCGCGACCGCGCTCGGGGTCAAGAAGGTGGGCATGGCGGACCCGGCGACGGCGGAGCGCAGCTCCGGCTACGTCGTCGGCGGCATCTCCCCCATCGGCCAGAAGCGGGCCCTGCCGACCGTGCTCGACGACTCGGCGTCGTCGCACGAGAGCGTGCTCGTGTCGGGCGGACGGCGCGGGCTCGACCTGGAGCTGAGCCCCGACGACCTCGTGCGGGCCACCGGTGCCACCCTGGCGCCGATCGCCCGACGCGCGTCGTGACAGGGTTGCCCCCATGATCGAGATCCTCAGCCCGGCCGAGGTGGCCCGGGCCCGCGTCACCGGCGCGCTCGTCGGCGACATCCTCCAGTCGATGCGCGAGCGCGCGGTTCCCGGGACGAACCTGCTCGAGGTCGACGCCTGGACCAAGGAGATGATCCTCGAGGCCGGGGCCGAGTCCTGCTACGTCGACTACGAGCCGTCGTTCGGTCGCGGGCCCTTCGGGCACTACATCTGCACGTCGGTCAACGACGCCGTCCTCCACGGGCTCCCCCACGACTACGCCCTCGCCGACGGCGACGTCCTGACCCTCGACCTCGCCGTGCTCAAGGGTGGCGTGGCCGCCGACGCGGCGGTGACGTTCATCGTCGGCGACGCACCGCAGCCCGAGGGCGAGGCGCTCATCGCCGCCACGAGGCGCGCGCTCGAGGCCGGGATCGCGGCGGCACGACCGGACGGGAAGATCGGGGACATCTCGCACGCCATCGGGACGGTGCTCGGCGATGCCGGCTACTCGGTCAACACGCAGTTCGGCGGGCACGGCATCGGCTCGACGATGCACCAGGACCCGCACGTGTCCAACACCGGGCGGCCCGGACGCGGCTTCCGGCTCCGCCCGGGCCTGATGCTCGCGCTCGAGCCGTGGGTCATGGCCGACACCGCCGAGCTCATCACCGACGCCGACGGGTGGACGCTGCGGAGCGCCACGGGCTGCCTCACCGCGCACACCGAGCACACGGTGGCCATCACCGAGGACGGCGCGGAGATCCTCACCCTGCCCTCGCGACGCTGAGTCGGCTGCGGGTCCAGCGCTGAACCGCCCGACGTGGGTGCTAGGACGCGATGCGCAGGTGGTCGGGCAGTTCGCGCACGGCGCCAGGCGTCACGACGTAGGTCGCGAGCAGCTCGACACCCACGTCGCGACAGCCGTCGACGAGCACCTGGTGGCACTCCCGGTCACCGTCGGTGAAGAGCGGGGACCCGCCGCGGCCCAGCGCGACGAGGAGCGCGGGCGGCCGCAGCTCGGCGACGACGCGGTCGACGACAAGGCCGAGCTGCTCGGCGGTCGGGCGGCCCATCTCGCCGATGACGACCGGGCTCTCGACCCGGTGGCCCTCGTCGAGGAGGAGCAGCATCACGCAGCCCGACTCCCGGTCGGCATGCGTGACGAAGAGGTCGACGGCGTCGGCCCGCAGGACGGGGTCGTCGAGGGCGAGCTCACGGAGGTTGGCCGGCAGGTTCTCGAAGGTCATGGGCCGATGCTGCCCGGATCGCCCGAAGCCGCCGCGGGCTTTTCCACAGAGGCCGCCGAACCCTACTCCCAGGGGGTCGAGAGGACGACCGTCGTGCGGGTCGACACGTTGGCCTTGGAGCGGATCGTCGCGAGCAGCTCCTCGAGCTCGAGCGGCGTCGCGACGCGGACCTTGAGGACGTAGTTCATGTCACCTGCCACCGAGTGGCACTCCTCGACGGCGGGGACGTCGCGCAGCCGGTCCGGGATGTCGTCCGGCGCCGCGGGGTCGAGCGGGGTGATCGAGATGAACGCCGTCATCGCGACACCGATCGCGGCGTGGTCGACCCGGGCCGTGTAGCCCTTGATGATCCCCCGCTGCTCGAGGCGGCGCACGCGCTGGTGGACCGCGGACGTCGACATGCCGAGCGCCCGTCCGAGGTCGGTGTAGCTCATCCGGCCGTCGGTCGAGAGCTGGTCGACGATCTTGCGGTCCAGGTCCTCCACGCTGCCAACCCTAGTTCCACAGGGCACGATGGCTGGCATGACCACACCGACGAGCACGACGGAGGCGCCCGCGAGGTCGAGGAGGCCGCGCGGGTCGCTCATCGTCCTCGCCACCCTCGTGGTCCTGTGGGTCCTCTGGGGTGCCGGGCTGCTCGTGGCGCCGGATCGCAACCCGGACGGCCAGTGCGAAGGGCTCGGATTCGGCTGCACCCTGACCGCTCACGACTTCACCCTCATCCTCGGGAGCATCGCCCTCGCACCGCTGACTGCCCTCGTCCTCGCCGTCACCCTTGTCGTCCGGCTCGTCCGGATCAGCCGCGGCTCACCCCGGACCCTGTGGGACGTCGTCGTGGGAGCGCTCCTCCTGCTGGCGTTCGGCGTGTGGCTCACCGGCACCGTGGCCGGCGCGATCTGACGCCGGGGCCGGTCGGACCGGCTGACTAGGCTGCCGCCATGACGACGGACCGGCTGCTGCTCCTCGACTCCGCCTCGCTCCAGCTCAGCGCCACGTCAACGCGGCTCGAAGTGTCGCCACTGCCCGCGCCAGCGCAGCCCCGAGACCGTCTGGGCGGTCGGGATGCCGACGAGATGGCAGCGTCCGAAGCATTCCGCGCCCATCGTCATCGGCGATCACAGCCAATTCGTCTGTCCGCAACAAGCGCCGTAGGCGTGACTCGGTAATGCGACCTCGCCAGCCGAATCCAGCGTGCCTCTCGAAAGCCCGGCGCTCGGCGTCAGTCGCCGCGTCGCCGACGAGGTAACCCCAACGACCGGCCTCCGGAAACTGGCGATCCCTCCGATAGGCCTCGGCCAGCAAACCACGGATCTCCACGCTGTCCGGGAACGTCGCGACCAGACCCTTGAGCCGGTCCCGGGCCTTGCGGGCATCACCCCGTGCAAGATCGGCACGCGCCCGTTCCAAGCCAGTCATGCCGGAAGTATGCCGTCACGGACCAACGCAGCCAGGCACGTCGGGGCTCTCGCAACCATGTGCCTCTCACCTAGGCTCGCCACATGCCTGACGTCGCAAACCGCACTCAAAAGTTGCTCTTGCTGGACTCCGCCTCGCTCTACTTCCGGGCGTTCTACGGCGTGCCCGACCAGCGCACCTCCCCCGACGAGCACCCCACCAACGCGCTGCGCGGCTTCCTCGACATGATCGCCACCCTCGTCACGGCCCACCAGCCGTCGCACCTCGTGGCCTGCTGGGACAACGACTGGCGCCCGCAGTTCCGCGTCGACCTCATCCCGAGCTACAAGGCGCACCGCGTCGCGGGGGCGGGCGCCGACGCCCCGGCCCCGGCCGCCGGCGACGTGCCCGACCAGGCGCACCCCGCCTCCGACGACACCGCCGCCGAGGAGGTGCCCGACGACCTCGCGCCGCAGGTGCCGCTCATCGCCGACGCCCTCGCGGCGTTCGGCATCGCCCGGCTCGGCGCCGACGGCTTCGAGGCCGACGACGTCATCGGGACCCTCGTCGAGCGCCACCGCGGCACGATGCCGATCGACGTCGTCACCGGCGACCGCGACCTCCTCCAGCTCATCGACGACGAGCACGCGGTCCGCGTCCTCTACACCGGCAAGGGCGGCGTCCGCGAGCCGGACCTCGGCACGCAGGCCTACCTCGAGGAGAGGTATGCCGTGTCGTCCGGTGACGCCTACGCGGACATGTCGATCCTCCGCGGCGACACGAGCGACGGACTGCCCGGCGTCAAGGGCATCGGCGACAAGACCGCCGCCCAGCTCATCGCGACCTACGGCGACCTCGACGGTCTGCGCAAGGCGATCGAGGACGGCGACCCAGCCCTCAAGGGAGCCCGTCGGGCCAACCTCGAGGCAGCGACGGCATACCTCGACGTCGCACCGCGGGTGGTGCGCGTCGCCCGGGACGCACCGGTCGCGGACGTCGACACGGCGCTGCCCACGTCGGTGGCCGACACGCGGCTGCTCAGCGAGCTCGCGTCGACCTACGGCATCACGAACCCGATCAACCGGGTCCTCTCCGCCCTCCAGATCCCCTGAGCCGCAACCCTCCTCAGTCGAGGCGGTCGGCGGCGACGACGCCGCGCATCATGCCGTCGATCGCCCTGCGCGCCGTCCGGCGCAGCTCGCCGTCGGACGCCGCGTCAGCGACCTGACCGAGCAGGTCGACGATCTGCTTGCACCGCCGGACGAAGTCACCGGCCGCCATGTCCTGGCCGCGCAGCACCGTGTCGAGCGACTCGCCGCTCGCCCAGCGGTGCACCATCCACGCCATGCCGCCGTCGGGCGCCTCGGTGGTCTCGAGCCCGTGCCGCTCCTCGAGGTCGTCGAGTTCGCTCCATAGGTGCTGCATCTCGGTGACGGCCGTCGAGACGTCGTCGTTCGGCATGCGCGGTGACGGGTCGACCTGCTCGCGGCGCGGCTCGTGGACGAGGGTCGAGACGCAGGCCGCCAGACCGGGCGGGTCGAGGCGCTTCCAGACGTCGCGACGCAGACACTCGGCGGCGAGGAGGTCGCGCTCGGTGTAGAGGCGGCGCAGCCGCTCGCCGCGGTCGGTGACGGCCGAGTCGTCGTCGAGGTAGCCCAGCTCGCGCAGGACGACGCAGATGCGGTCGAAGGTGCGGGCCACGCTGTTCGTGCGTCCCTCGACCTTGCGCTGCAGGCCGGACGTCTCGCGCTTGAGGCGGTGCCACCTCTCGGCCCAGCGGGCGTGGTCCTCGCGCTCGGGGCACTGGTGGCACGGGTGCGCCTTGAGCTCGGCGCGCAGATGGGCGAGGCGGTCGTTCTCCTGGGCCGCCTCGCGCCCTGCCTCCCTGGCCGACCTCGCTGGCGGGTCGTGCGGCACGGCGATCCGCATCGTCGTCGCGAGGTCACGGCGGGACTTCGGCGACTTCGGGTTGAAGTGCTTGGGCACGGTGATCCGGGTCGCCGCCTCCACCGGCTCCGGCACGTCGGTGAGCGTGAGCCGGCGGAACTGGCGGTCCTCGGTGACGACCCCTGGGCCGCTCGGCGTCCCCTTGCCCGACCTGGCCGACTGCACGACGACGGCCCACCCCGCGCGGCGGCCGGCGGGCACCTTGACGACGTCGCCGACCTTGAGGTTCTCGAGGCTGAGGGCGGCTTCGGCACGCCGGCTCGCCGAGCGCTGCTTCGCGCCGTCCTTCTCCATGTCGGCGATGGCCCGGCGCAGCCCGGCGTACTCGCGGAAGTCGCCGAGGTGGCAGTGCATCGCCTCGGCGTAGCCCTCGAGGGCCTCCTCGTTGCGACGCACCTTCGTGGCGAGCCCGACGACGGCGCGGTCGGCCTGGAACTGCGCGAACGACGTCTCGAGGATGTCGCGGGCGACCTCGCGTCCGACCTGCGCCACGAGGTTGACCGCCATGTTGTAGGTCGGCCGGAAGCTCGAGCGCAGCGGGTAGGTGCGCGTCGAGGCCAGACCACCGACGGCGATCGGGTCGAGGCCGCGGCTCCACTGGACGACCGCGTGCCCCTCGAAGTCGATGCCGCGGCGGCCGGCACGACCGGTGAGCTGGGTGTACTCGGCCGGGGTGACGTCGACGTGGGCCTCCCCGTTGAACTTGACGAGCTTCTCGAGGACGACGGTGCGCGCCGGCATGTTGATGCCGAGGGCGAGGGTCTCGGTGGCGAAGACGGCCCGGATGCGACCGGCGGTGAAGAGCTCCTCGACGATCTCGCGGAAGAGCGGCAGCATGCCGGCGTGGTGGCAGGCGAAGCCGCGCGACAGGCCCTCGACGAAGTCGAAGTAGCCGAGGACGCCGAGGTCCTCGTCCGCGAGCGAGCCCATCCGCTCCTCGACGTGCCGCCGGATCCGCTCGCCCTCGCGCTGCGGGACGAGCCGCGTGTCGGCCGAGAGCAGCTGCCCGACGGCGGCCTCGCAGCCCATCCGGCTGAAGATGAAGGTGATCGCCGGCAGCAGCCCGTCGCGGTCGAGCTGGGCGATGACCTCGGCCCGGGTCGCTCCCCCGCCAGGTCGACCGCCGCGGACGAACCCGCGTTCGTCGCGCCCGCGGCCACCCGCGCCGCCGTTGCCCCCGGGCCCACCGTGCCCCGCGAACCCG
>NZ_AVPI01000040.1 GCF_000768675.1 Knoellia flava TL1
CCCCGCCCGCCCCGCCGGCGCCGACCGCACGGCTGCGGGCCGCTCGGACACCGACGAGGTCGTCGTCCACCGCGGCGACACCCTGTGGTCGATCGCCGCTGCCCACCTCGGCCCCGGCGCCGCGGACGCCGAGGTCGCACGGACCTGGCCGAGCTGGTTCGAGGCCAACCGCGAGGTCATCGGTGACGATCCCGACCTCCTCCTCCCGGGGCAGCTCCTGCGCGTGCCGGACCCGAGTGCGAGCGCCGTCCGATGACCCGCGCGACGAGCAGCCACCTGCGGCCCGTGGCCGTCCACGCCCCCAGCCGCCGCCCGCCTGCGATCCCGCTCGTCGAGGCGATGCAGCGCTCCGCCGACGCGTTCGGCCACCCGGGCTACATCCAGGACGCCCTCGCCGTCGACCTCGCCGCCGCGAGCGACGAGCAGGTCTTCGGCCCGCAGAGCACCGCGCGCGCTGACCTGCCCGACCCGGAGCCGTGGGCCGCGCAGATCGCGCAGGCCATCGTCGAGGTCATGTCGGGGCTGCGTCCCGCTGCCCAGGTCGTGCGGTGGACCACCCCGCAGGTCTATGCCGTCGTCGCGCGTCGCGGCGCGCTTGCCGCCCGCCGCCGGGCGTCCGGGTCACGCGCGTCCGCCTCACGCGAAGGCAGCGGACGGGCCATCGTGCGCTCGGTGCGCGTGTGCGAACCCGCCGACGGGGTCGCCGAGTGCAGCGTGGTCGTCAGCGAGGGGCCACGGGTGCGGGCGATGGCGGTGCGCCTCAGCGGGCTCGACGGCCGGTGGCGGGTCGAGGCGCTCCAGATCGGCTGACCGAAGCAGTCGAGAGTAGGCAAGATCCCGCCTCCACAGGGTGGAAGCGGGATCCTGCCTACTCTCGACTGCTTCAGGCGGTCTTGCCGTGGCACATCTTGAACTTCTTGCCCGACCCGCAGGGGCAGGCCGCGTTCTTCGGCGTCGAGGCGAGCTGCTCCGCCGTGAGACCGCCGCTGCCGTTGCTGCCGGCGTTCGACGCCACATCGCGCTCGACGACCTCGCCGGACTCCGACGGGGCGGTGTAGTGCAGCTGCGCAGGCTGGCGCGGGCGCTCGACACCGACGCCGGCGACCTCGACGTGCGGCGTCGCCAGGGCGTCCTGCGTCTCGGGGGCCTGGGTGCCGTCGCCCGAACCGTCCCCGGAGAGACCGCCGAACATGTCGGAGAACTGCTGGGGCGCCTCGGCGACCTGGGGCGTCGTCGGCTGGTCGACCTGGACGTCGACGTGGAAGACCAGACCGACGGCCTCCTCCTTGACCGACTCGTTCATCGCCTGCCAGAGCTGGAAGCCCTCGCGCTGGTACTCGACGAGCGGGTCGCGCTGGGCCATGGCGCGCAGGCCGATGCCCTCCTGCAGGTAGTCCATCTCGTAGAGGTGCTCACGCCACTTGCGGTCGAGGACCGACAGCATGACGCGACGCTCGACCTCGCGCATGACCTCGCTGCCGAGCGCGGCCTCGCGCGCGTCGTAGGCGTGGTGCGCGTCGGAGAGGATCTCCTCCTTGAGCGTCTCGGCCCGCAGCCCGCCACGCCCGCCGGCCGCCTCGACGACCTGCTCCTGCGTGATCGAGATCGGGTAGAGCGCCTTGATCGCGGTCCACAGCCGGTCGAGGTCCCAGTCCTCCGGGAAGCCCTCAGCCGTCTCCGCGTCGACGTAGCCCGAGACGACGTCGTTGACGAAGAAGCGCATCTGCTCGTGCAGGTCCTCGCCCTCGAGGACGCGGCGGCGCTCGTCGTAGATGACGGTGCGCTGGCGGTTGAGGACGTCGTCGTACTTGAGGACGTTCTTGCGGATCTCGAAGTTCTGCGCCTCGACCTGGCTCTGGGCGGAGGCGATGGAGCGCGACACCATCTTGGACTCGATGGGCGTGTTGTCCTCCATGCCCGTCGAGCTCATGACCCTGTCGACCATGCCGGCGTTGAAGAGCCGCATGAGGTGGTCCTGCAGCGACAGGTAGAACCGGGACTCGCCCGGGTCACCCTGACGGCCGGAACGACCACGCAGCTGGTTGTCGATGCGGCGCGACTCGTGGCGCTCGGTGCCGAGGACGTAGAGACCACCGAGCTCGGTGACCTCCTCGTGCTCGGTCTTGACCCTGGCCTCGGCGTCGGCGAGCGCGGCGTCCCACGCGGCCTCGTACTCCTCGGGCGTCTCGACGGGGTCGAGCCCGCGGTCCTTGAGGGCGGCGACGGCCATGAACTCGGGGTTGCCACCGAGCATGATGTCGGTGCCTCGGCCGGCCATGTTGGTCGCGACGGTGACGGCGCCCTTGAGGCCGGCGTCGGCGACGATCGCGGCCTCGCGCTCGTGGTGCTTGGCGTTGAGGACGGCGTGCTTGACGCCCCGGCGGCGCAGCTGCTCGGAGAGGTACTCGCTCTTCTCGACCGACACCGTGCCGACGAGGACCGGCTGGCCCTTCTCGTGGCGCTCGACGATGTCGTCGACGACCGCGGAGTACTTCGCCTCCTCGGTGCGGTAGACGAGGTCGGCCTGGTCCTTGCGGATCATCGGTCGGTTCGTGCGGATCGGCACGACACCGAGCTTGTAGATCGAGTTGAGCTCGGCGGCCTCGGTCATGGCCGTACCCGTCATGCCCGAGAGCTTGTCGTACATGCGGAAGTAGTTCTGGAGGGTGATCGTCGCGAGCGTCTGGTTCTCGTTCTGGATCGTCACCCCCTCCTTGGCCTCGATGGCCTGGTGCATGCCCTCGTTGTAGCGGCGGCCCTTGAGGATGCGACCGGTGTGCTCGTCGACGATGAGCACCTCGCCGTCCATGACGACGTAGTCCTTGTCCCGGGTGAAGAGCTCCTTGGCCTTGATCGCGTTGTTGAGGTAGCCGATGAGGGGCGTGTTCGAGGACTCGTAGAGGTTGTCGATGCCGAGGTAGTCCTCGATCTTCTCGATACCCGGCTCGAGGACGCCGACGGTCTTCTTCTTCTCGTCGACCTCGTAGTCGCCCCGGCTCGGGATGCCGCGCATCTGGTCGCCGCCCTCACCACGCTCGAGGTGCTGCACGGCCTTGGCGAACTCGCTGTACCACTTCGTCGGCTGGTCGGCCGGGCCCGAGATGATGAGCGGCGTGCGGGCCTCGTCGATGAGGATCGAGTCGACCTCGTCGACGATGGCGAAGTTGTGGCCACGCTGGACGAGCTCGTCGGTCGACCACGCCATGTTGTCGCGCAGGTAGTCGAAGCCGAACTCGTTGTTGGTGCCGTAGGTGATGTCCTTCGCGTACTGCTCGCGCCGCTGGTCCGGCGTCATGTTCGCGAGGATGCAGCCGGTCTCGAGGCCGAGGGCGCGGTGGACGCGGCCCATGAGCTCGGCCTGGTACTCGGCGAGGTAGTCGTTGACCGTGACGACGTGGACGCCCTTGCCCTCGATGGCGTTGAGGTACGACGGCAGGGTCGCGACGAGGGTCTTGCCCTCACCGGTCTTCATCTCGGCGACGTTGCCCATGTGCAGCGCCGCGCCACCCATGATTTGGACGTCGAAGTGCCGCTTGCCGAGGGTGCGCTTGCCCGCCTCGCGGACCGCGGCGAACGCCTCGGGGAGGATGTCGTCGAGGGTCTCGCCGTCGGCCAGGCGGGAGCGGAACTCGTCGGTCATGCCGCGGAGCTCGTCGTCGCTCATCGCGACGAAGTCCTCCTCGATCGCGTTGACCTGGTCGGCGATGTTCTCGAGCTTCTTGACGATCCGGCCTTCACCGGCGCGCAGCAGCTTCTCGACGATCTTCACCACGGGTAGGACTCCTCGTTGAACAACAATGGTCACGCTCGGCCGCCCCGTCGGCATACCGCGGGACCTAGCAAGGGTAGTCGAGCCACACCACCGGTCCGCACGTGACGCGGCTCTCCACAGCATCCAACGCGACGCACCCGTTAATCGGTTCCGGCCCTGCACGCCTGCGTGGTCCAATCCCGTATGCCGTTCCCCGACTCCGTGCCCACCCTCACCGACGGCGTCGTGCGCCTGCGAGCCCACTCCGAGGCCGACGTGGACCGCATCGTCGAGCAGTGCACCGACCCGCTGAGCCTGCGCTGGACCCAGGTGCCGCGCGACTACACGCCCGACATGGCCCGCGAGTGGGTCACCGAGATCGCCCAGGGCTGGGACGGCGACGGGGACCGGCTCTGGGCGATCGAGGAGGTCAGAGGGGCCGACGACGACAAGGGGCGCTTCCTCGGGTCGATCGACCTGCGACCCCGCGAAGCCGGGCGCGCCGAGGTCGGCTACGGCCTCCATCCCGACGCCCGCGGACGCGGCGTCATGGCCCGGGCGCTGCGGCTCGTCTGTCAGTACTGGTTCGACGCCGGCGGCCAGCGGGTCGACTGGCACGCCGAGCGCGGCAACTTCGCCTCATGGGCCGTCGCCCGCGCGGCCGGGTTCACCTTCGTCACGACGCTGCCCGAGCACGTCGCCCACGGCGAGGGCGGCCTCATCGACGCATGGTTCGCGAGCCTCGGCCGCGACGACCCGATGGAGGCCCGCGACGAGTGGGTCACTCCCCCGGTGCTGGAGGCGGACGGCATACGGCTGCGTCCGTGGCGCGACGAGGACCGGGCGAGCGTCGAGGAGCCGAACCACCCGTCGCACCACGTGCCCGAGCGCGCGATCCCCACCGCGCTCACGTGGGACGACTGGATCCAGCGGCGCCGGCTCTTCATGGCTCGCGGGGCGAGCGTCAACTGGGCCATCGCCGACGCCGAGACCGACACCGCGCTCGGCGAGGCGCTCGTCTTCGTCCACGACGGCACGCTGGCCGGGGGCGACACCGCCGAGCTCGGCTACTACCTCTACCCGAGCGCGCGAGGACGAGGGGCGGCCAAGGTCGCCGCCCGGCTGGCGGTGGAGCACGCCTTCGCCCCGCGCGACGAGGGCGGACTCGGGCTGCGCCGGCTCGTCGCCGAGACCGCGGCCGACAACGCCGCGAGCAACGCCGTGCTCGAGGCCATCGGCTTCACCCGGTGGGGCCACGAGAAGGCCGCGACGGCACCCGACGGCTCGGTCGGACCGGCCGACCACTGGGACCTGCTCGCACCGGCTCAGGACTAGCGGACCAGCGCGACGTCGACGTCGGCGAGCCCGAGCCACTGCGCCATGAGGCCGAGCTCCTCGTGGAGCTCGCGGGTGTCGTCGGCGCCTCCGCGCCCGGGCTCCCACGTCACCTGGCGGGCGAGCAACCGGCCGCCGGTGCGGTCGGCCTTGAGGTCGACCCGGCCGATCAGGTCCTCGCCGAGCAGGAACGGCAGCACGTAGTAGCCGTGAACCCGCTTCTCCTCGGGCGTGTAGATCTCGAGGCGGTAGTCGAAGCCGTAGAGGGCGCTCGTGCGGTCGCGCTGCCAGATGAGCGAGTCGAAGGGAGAGAGCAGCGCCCGCGCCTCGATCCGTCGTGGTCGCCTGGCGGACGGGTCGAGGTATGCCGGCCGCCTCCACCCGTCGATCGTCACCGGCACGAGATCGCCGGACTCGACGAGGGCGGCGATGGCGGGCCGGGCCTGCTCGGGCTTGAGCCGGAAGTAGTCGCGCAGGCACTGCTCGGTGCCGACGCCGTGGGCCCGGGCGGCGATCCTGATGAGCTCGACGAACGCGGTCTCGTCGCCGGGTCGCAGCTCGGGCTGCTCGGCCACGTCGCGAAGGTGCGGTGGCAGGACGCGGGAGGGGACGGCATACCGGCGTTCGAACTGCGTCGTGCGTCCGGCGGAGCTCACCTGCCCGGACCAGAAGAGGTGCTCGAGGGCGGCCTTGACGAGCGACCAGTTCCAGCCCCACTGGTCGCGCTCGCGTGGCAGGTCGTGGGCGAGCGCCGCCTCGAGCTGGCGGCTCGTCAGCGGTCCGCGCGCGGCCACCTCGGCGAGGACGGCGTCGACGAGCTCGGGGTGCTCGCGCTTGACCGCCTGCATGCCACCCCAGGACTCGTCGTGGGCGCGCCGCATGCGGAAGTCGAGCAGCGGCCACGTCGACGGCGGGACGAGCGAGGCCTCGTGCGCCCAGTACTCGACGAGACGGCGTGGTGCGCGGTCGCGGGCCCGGTCGACGAGTGCGTGGTCGTAGGGACCGAGCCGTGAGTAGAACGGCAGGTAGTGGCTGCGCGAGACGACGTTGACGCTGTCGATCTGGACGATGCCGACCGTGTCGATGACACGCTGGACGTGCCGGCTCGTCGCCGACCACGGCTCCGGCCGCGGCACCCCGAACCCCTGGGCGGCCAAGGCGATCCGGCGGGCAGCGATCGTGCTCAGACGCGGCGGCATGCGCACATCATCGTCGTCACCGCCGACACTCCGCACAGCGGCGCCTGGACCTGCGACTTGTTGCCCGGATGGGACACTCGCTGGCGCTCGTGTCCCATCCGGGCAACAAGTCGCGTTCTCAGGCCTCGGGCTCGATGAGGTTGCGGCGCATCGCGTAGAGGGCGGCCTCGACGCGGGAGTGGAGCTGGAGCTTCTCGAGGATGTTGCGCACGTGGTTCTTGACCGTGTTCTCGCTGATGAACAGCTGGGTCGCGATCTCCTTGTTGGCCTTGCCCTTGGCGACGAGCGAGAGGACCTCGAGCTCACGGTCGGTGAGGCGTGGTCCGTTGGTGGCGTCCTTGGGGGGCTCGTTGCTCATGCGCGAGAACTCCGCGATGAGCTGGCTGGCCATGTGCGGAGGGATCATCGACTGGCCCGCGTGGGCCATGCGCACGGACTGGGCAATCTGCTCCGTGGGGAGGTCCTTGAGGAGGTAGCCGCTCGCCCCGGCCTTGATGGCCGAGAAGAGGTCGGACTCGTCGTCGGACGCCGTGAGGATGAGGATCTTGGTCCGCGGCGCCTTCTCCTTGATGGCGGTGCAGGCCTCGATGCCGCTGTTGCCGGGCATGCGCACGTCGAGGAGGACGACGTCCGGGTCGAACTCGAAGACCTTCTCCACGGCTTCGACTCCGGACGCCGCCTCCGCGACGATCTCGAGGTCGGGCTCGAGGCCGATGACGGCCTGCATCCCACGACGGTAGAGGTCGTGGTCGTCGGCGATGACGATGCGGATTCGTTCGCCGGCCTCCCCGTGCGTTGAGGCCAGCGAACCCGGCTCATAAGGGGATGCGCTCACGTGGTCATAGTGACACGGCGCTTGTGCCGTAGTGCGAACTTCGGTGAACAACTCCGCCGTCAGGGCCAGAGATCACGCAGGGTGATCAGGACGCAGCGGCCCGTTCGGACTGGCCTGTTGTGGCCATATCGGTGTCGTTCGTGCTCGGCGCGCTGCCGTTGAGGTCGAGGTGCAGCACACCGTAGGACCAGCCTCGCCGGCGATAGACCACGCTCGCCTTGTCGGTCTCGACGTCGTGGAAGAGGTAGAAGTCGTGACCGACGAGCTCCATCTCCTTCAGTGCCTGGTCGAGCGTCATCGGAGTGGACGAGTGGATCTTCTCACGAACCTCGATCGGCGAGTCGCCGAACGCGCCGGTGTCCTCCGGGGAATCCGTCTCGCTCTCGGTCTCGGGCTCGGGCGGCGGGATCGCGGCGGCCATGGCGAGCGACTCCTGGCTGTTGCGCCCGCGGCGGACTGTGCGGTCGTGCTTGCGGCGCAGACGCTCCAGGAGCTTCTCGAGGGCGACGTCCAGCGCGGCGTAGCGGTCCTCCTGGCACGCCTCGGCGCGCACGACGGGGCCCTTGATGTGACAGGTGATCTCCACGCGGTCACAGGCCTTGGACTGTCGGCGGTTCGCTTCGTGGCTGACGACCACCTCGATCCGGCGGGTTCGCGGGGCGAGCTGTTGGACCTTCTCGAGCTTGTCTGCGATGTGCTGCCTGAATCGGTCGGAAACGGTCGTGTGCCGTCCGGTGACGACGATGTCCACTTGTCCTCCTTGGTTCGGGGGCGTGCCTGTGGTGCCTGTCGAGGGCTAGGGGCGGCGGCACCACCTCCGAGGGAGGATCGGTCTCATGCACCGACGTTAGACCTCGGCTCGGACCCTTTCAAGGGCGGGGGTGGCGCAATGTCGGACCACCCCCGGACCGCCGCGTGGTGGCACCGATCGCGGCCGCCAGGACGGACCGCGCACCCGCTTCGCGCAGCGCCCGGGCGGCCTCCGCGAGCGTCGCGCCGGTCGTCACGAGATCGTCGACGACGACGCACACACCTCCCTCCACCGCGCCCCGCTGACGGCTCCGCACGGTCGTCGCGCCGGCCTGGTTCGCGGCCCGCTCGACTGCGTCGAGGGTGGACTGGTCGAGGGTCGTCCGCGTAGCCACGAGCACGTCGGCGACGCATGCCCGCCCGGCCAGGGTCGCCACTGCCGCGGACACGAGGGGACGGAGCGGCACGTCACCGCGACGTCGCCGGGCGCGCGGCGAGCCGGGCACAGGGACGACGAGCAGCCCTCTGCCCCGAAGGGACTCGCGTGCCGCGGCGTCCGCCCCCACCGCCGTGCGGAGGGCCTGCGCGAGCCACGGTGCGAGCACCTTGGCGAGGTCGCGTCGCCCTTCGTCCTTGTATGCCGTGACCACCGCCCGCAACGCGCCGCTCGCCTCCCCAGTGACCCAGCAGGACGGTATACCGGGTGGTGGCGGCGAGGGGACGGCGGGGCGGGCGGAGGCATGGAGGCACCGTGCGACGGCCTCGCGGCAGCCACGGCACAGCGGGGCGCCCGGTCGGTGGCAGAGGGCGCACGTGGCCGGGATGACGAGGTCGACGAGGTCGGAGAGCACCGTGCCAGCGTCGGCGCTGGACCGCTCCCCCACCAGACCGATGGGCGTCCGCTGTGGACAGCACCGGGGTGCCGGAGGGCCTGTGGACGGCCGCGTCGAGGGTCGGCTCAGCGGGCCGGGACGAGGACGTCGGTGCCCTGCCCGAGCGAGATCCACTGCTGGCCGGCGCGGCTGATGACCGTCCCGTCCGAGTTCGTCACGAGGATGTCGCGCTCGCCTCCGGCGGAGGTGATCGAGACGCCCTTCGGGGTCTCGCCCAGTGCCTGCTCCTCGCCGTCGATCGAGAGGACGTAGGGCCTCCGCTGCTCCTGTGCCCCA
>NZ_AVPI01000041.1 GCF_000768675.1 Knoellia flava TL1
TGGAGAGCCAGACGAGCCCGGCCGGGTTGACGAGGGTGGCGCCGAGGCGCAGCGGGCTACCGAGGCCGACGGGCTGCCCGCCCGGCCCGCGCGCGATACCCGTCACGGTGACCTGCGGGTCGGAGCCGTTCTCGGCGGTGTGGAGCAGCGCGATGCGGTCGCCGGAAGGCGACGGCTTGGACTCGACGACACGCCGCGTCGTGAGCCAGTCGGCCGGCAGCCCGACCGCCGGCGGAGGTTTGGCCGGGTCACCCGCCACGGAGAACGCCCACAGGTGTGTGCCGGAGTCGTCGTCGATGCCCAGGGCCCCTGCCCAGAGGAAGTTGCGGGTGTCGTATGCCGGGTTGCCGACCCGCGTGCCGACGAAGGCCACCTCGTAGCGCGTCACTCCCCTGAACCGCGAGTGCCCGCCGTCGGGGTCGACGGTCGCGATCTCCGTGCCGTCGGCGGAGAGTGCGAGGGAGCGGTAGTCCTTGGGCACGTCGACGTTGCCCGACTTCTGCGGGTCTCGGTCCACGAAGCTCGTGCTCGGCAAGAGGTAGATGGTGTCACCGCGGCGGATGAGCGGGCGCCCGAGCGGCACGACCGGCGGTGCCGGGAAGCCGACCTCCTCGATCGTCCGCACGGGCAGGTCGACGTCGGGCAGCTCGAGAGTGACGTCGCGGACCCGGATCGTCACGCCCTGCACGGTCGGGTCCTGGAGCAGGGTCGAGACGAGCTGGGCCCAGACGTTCTCGCGCTGGGTCTTGTCGGTGGGGACCGGCCCGGTGATGTCGACCCGCGCCACCCCGTCCGTCACCGACACCGAGTCGGCGGTGAGTCGCGAACCTCGCGGCACGTCGTTGCGGACCGCGTCACCGAGGTATGCCGGCGGGTCGTCGAGCTGGGCCCGCGCCAGTCGCGTGGCGAGATGGTCCGGCGGGAACCAGCGACGGTCGGGCACGAGGGCGCGACGGTCGGAGGCGATGTAGTGGAGCGAGTAGGGCTGGAGGAGGCGACCGAGGTCCGTCGTGGTGATCCAGCGGCCAAAACCCTTGGGGACGTTGCTGATCCGCCACTCACCGTCGATTCGGGCGAACTGGAACTCGACACGGCGCTTGGCCCCCACGGCGGCCTTGACGTAGCGGCCGTCGGCGCCGATCGACGCCTCGACCGGACCGGCGAGGACGGCGACGTCGGGCGTGCGGTTCGTGATCGAGAGCGGCGTCGTCGTCGAGTAGAGGACCACCTCGCCCTCGGGCACCCAGCCCTTGTCGGCGTCGGGCGTGAGGTAGCTGCGAGCCGTGTCGAAGTTGCCGTCGCTCGCCGCGCCGGCTCTGAGGAAGCCGAGCACGATGTCGCGCTGCGAGGCGCCCTTGGCCGGCGGCGGGAAGAAGGCGCGGACCGGCTGCACCTCGGCGCCGCGGACCTCGAGCCCCGGGCTGACCGAGGTGTCGGCGCCGATGCCGCTGCACGACGACACGAGGGCAGCGACGGTGGCGAGCCCGACCCCGGTGACGAGGCGCCGCAGCCGAGGACGCCGAACAGTCATCGCTGCTCACCCGGCGAGAGCGCGAGCGGCGAGGAGGTGAGCGAGGAGCCCGCTCGCTGCGGCAGGGTCAGCCGGAACCGCGACCCGACGCCCGGCTCGCCCCACGCCTGGAGCCAGCCGTTGTGGAGGCGGGCGTCCTCGAGCGCGATGGAGAGTCCGAGACCCGTGCCGCCGGTCGTTCGGGCCCGGGCGGGGTCGGCGCGCCAGAAGCGGTTGAACACCATGGAGGCCTCCCCCTGCCTCAGGCCGACGCCATGGTCCTCGACGACGACGGCGACGGCACCGTCACCCTCGCGCAGGTGGATCGTCACCGGCTTGCCCTCGCCGTGCTCGACCGCGTTGACGACGAGGTTGCGCAGGATCCGCTCGACGCGGCGGGCGTCGACCTCGGCCTCGACGGGGCCGGACTCGACGACCTCGATGCTCGAGCCGCGGCGGTCGGCGAGCGGCTTGGCCGCGTCGACGACCTCCTCGACGATGTCACGCAGGTCGATGGGCTCGAGCTCGAGCGCCGCGGCCCCCGCGTCGAACCGGCTGATCTCGAGGAGGTCCGCGAGCAGTGACTCGAAGCGGTCGAGCTCGCCCTGGAGCAGCTCTGCCGACCGGCTGACGACGGGGTCGAACTCGCTGCGGGAGTCATAGATGAGGTCGCCGGCCATGCGGATCGTCGTGAGCGGCGTGCGCAGCTCGTGGGAGACGTCGGAGACGAAGCGCTGCTGCACCCGGCTCAGGCCCTCGAGCTGGCGGATCTGGGACTGGAGGCTGTCGGCCATCGCGTTGAACGACGTGCCGAGGAGGGCGAGGTCGTCCTCGCCGCGCGACGGCATACGTTCGTTGAGCTTGCCGGAGGCGAGGCGCTCCGAGACCTCGGCCGCGCGCCGGACCGGCGAGACGACCTGCCTGGTGACGACCCATGCGACCGCGCCCACGAGAGCGGTGAGGATGAGCCCGGCGATGCCGAACGCCGTGGAGATCAGACTCATCGTCTGGAGCTCCTGGGTCATCGGGTAGATGTAGTAGAGGTCGTAGCGGCCGGCCCGCGGAACCTCCACGCCCGTCCCGACGAAGACCGCCGGCACCTGCCGGCCGTTGATGAGCACGTCGCTCACCATCGTGTGCTGGCGGCTCGGGTCGTCGGCGACGGCCTGACGGATGGACTGCGTCACCGCGGAGAGACCGACGCCGCCGGACTCGAGCGAGTCGAGGACGACGGGGTTGGAGTTCTTGACACCGCGGAGCATGACGACGTAGCGCGAGGGCTCAGGACCCACTGGGGTGAGCGTCGACCTCATGATGTCGAGCGCGGCGAGGTTGAGCTCCTGCGCGGAGGTGCCGGTGAAGTTGTCCCACTGGGTCTGGACGTCCTGGGTGAGGGTGCGCGCCTCGTACTCGCTCGTCGCGACTCGGTCGTCGCGCAGGCCGCTCGCGATCTCGTTGTAGAGGTAGGAGCCGAGCAGCGAGACGACGACGATGCCGAGGACCACCGTCGTCGAGACGACGCGGAACTGGAGCGAGCGGCGCCACGTGCGCAGCAGCGCGGCGGCGAGGGCGACGATGCGCGCGCCGACCCTGCGCAGCACCGACATCACACGCCGGCCGATCGTGCGAACATGCGCCGCCAGCGTGGGTGACGCCGCGCGCTCCCCAGCCCCGGCGCCCGCGACTGGTGTGCCCGACATGGTCAGGCCGGCCCGGCCCGGTAGCCCACGCCACGCACGGTGACGACGATCTCGGGGCGCTCCGGGTCCTTCTCGATCTTGGAGCGGAGGCGTTGGACGTGCACGTTGACGAGGCGGGTGTCGCCGGCGTGGCGGTATCCCCAGACCTGCTCGAGCAGCACCTCTCGGGTGAAGACCTGCCAAGGCTTGCGCGCGAGCGCCACGAGGAGGTCGAACTCGAGCGGGGTGAGGCTCAGCGACTCGCCGCCGCGCTTGACCGAGTGGCCGGCGACGTCGATGGTGAGGTCACCGATCGTGAGGCGCTCGGGCTCGGCGTCGTTGTCGCGACGCAGCCGGGCGCGCACGCGGGCGATGAGCTCCTGCGGCTTGAACGGCTTGACGACGTAGTCGTCGGCACCGGACTCGAGACCGACGACGACGTCGATGGTGTCGGTGCGCGCCGTGAGCATGACGATGGGGACACCGGACTCGGCGCGGATGCGCCGGCACACCTCGAGGCCGTCGATGCCGGGGAGCATGACGTCGAGGAGCACGAGGTCGGGGCGTGCTTCGCGGAACGCGCCGAGCGCGCTGGAACCGTCGGCCACGTGGCTGACCTCGAGCCCTTCGTTGCGCAGCACGATGCCGAGCATCTCCGCGAGAGCGAGGTCGTCGTCGACGACGAGCACGCGACCCTTCACGGTCAGTCCTTCCGTCCCATGTCGCCACACCGTGCCGGACACGAGGTGGGCCGACGCGGTTCGGCGCGCCGGTGCTCCATGTTCGCACAACGAACTGTGCTCGCCGGTCACCTTCGCGTCATGCCGGCTGCCCACAACGTGGCGCCTACAACCCACCGCCTCCGAAGGCGGCTGCGATCTTAATGGCGCCCGGGCCGATGATCACGATGAAGAGAGCGGGGAAGATGCAGAGGAGCAGCGGGAAGAGGATCTTGACCGTCACCTTCTGTGCCTGCTCCTCGGCGCGCTGCCGACGGGCGATCCGCATCTCCTTGGTCTGCTCCCGCAGCACCGCGGCGACGGGCAGACCCATCCGGTCAGCCTGCACCAGAGCGCTGACGAAGGTCTTGATCTCGGGAGCGGTCGTGCGCTCGCCGAGCGCTGCGAAGGCATCGGCACGCGACTTGCCGATCTGGATCTCGGAGAGAACGCGGGCGAACTCGCCGCCGATGGGCCCGGTGACGGTCTTCGCGACCTGGAGGATGGCGGCGTCGAAGCCCTGACCGGCCTCGACACAGACGGTGAGCATGTCCAGCGCGTCCGCGAGGCCTCTCTGCATCTCCTGCTGGCGCCTCGTCCCGAGGTTGTAGATCAACAGGTCTGGCAGGAAGAAGCAGGCGGTGCCGAAGCCGACCGCGGCCAAGATGCCCAGCGGGCTGAACCCGAGGATGACGAGGGCGGTGATCGCGCCGAGGAACAGCGCGATGCCCTTCACTCCCATGATCCGCTCGATCGTCCACGCGGGCGGGTTGCCCGCCTTGTCGAGCGAACGGGCGAGTCGGTCGCCCGTCCCGCTGGGCGAGAGGCGCAGCGCCATTCGCCGCAAGGCATCGATCATCGGGTCGAGCAGGCGGTCGCGAGCCGCGAGCTCGTGCTTGGCCACCGAGCTCCGGGTCGGTGCGTAGTTGACGAGCTCGAGGGAGCGAGCGACACCACGACTCTCACCGGGTCCCACGCTGGTCGCGAGAGCGACCACCGCGACGCTGGCGACGAACAGGAGGGCCCCGAAGAAGAGCAGCATGTCTCAGACCTCGATCTTCACGACGTTGCGCATCCAGAAGATCCCCGCCGCCATCGCGAGCACCCCCATGACACTCATGATCAACCCGTAGAGCGTGGTCCACAGCAGGCTGACGTACTCGTAGTTGCTGTACATGGAGAAGAGAAGGATGCCGATGGGCAGCGAGATGAGGATGTAGGCGGACAGTCGCCCTTCGGCCGACAGGGCTCGCACGTGCCGGCGCAGACCTTCTCTTTCGCGCAGTGTCGCGGCCGTCGTCCGCAAGGTCTCGGCGAGGTTGCCACCGACCTCGCGCTGGATGCGGATGGCCATCGTCGCCCACCGCATGTTGTTGCTGTCCATGCGGTCGGCGGTGTGGTCGAGGGCATCCGAGACGTCCGCGCCGATGCGCGTCTCCGCCAGGGCCCGGGAGAACTCCTTGGCACAGGGTTCCGGCGCGTCCCGGGCGACGGCGTCGAGCGCCTGCAGCAGGCTGAACCCGCTGGCCAGGCTGGTGGCAGTCAGCATGAGGACGTCCGGGAGGACGAACTCGAACTGCCGCGCCCGCCGCCGAGCCAGGAACCGGAGGACCAGTGCGGGAAGCACGTAGCCGAGGACGACCCCGATGAAGAGGCCGACCCAAGGGTTGCGCGCCAAGAGCAGCACGTATCCCACGAGCCCTCCGACGATCACGGCGAGCACCCGGAGCACGAACCACTCGCCAGCACGCCAGGGGAGGTCGGCGCGATCGAGCAGCATCATCGTCCGACTCGTCGACTCGCGGCCAGACATGAACTGCTCGCCGGCGTCGACCAGGCTCTGGCTGATCGAGCTCGGTGAGGACTGCACGGCTCTCATCTGGGCGCGGCTGCCCATCCCGTAGGCCTCAATCGTGGCGACGCGCTCCTTGCGCTGCGACCTGAAGACCGGACCCAACGTCGCGACCACGATGACGAAGACTCCGAGGAAGAGCAGCAGCACGGCGATGGGTAGGAGGAACCGGGTCGGCGGTGGCGCGGACCGCGGCAGGCCGATCCCGGCGGTGGGCACAGCGGGGGCCGCCACGGTCTCGTCGGACGTGGGGACGACCGGCGCCTTCGCTCCGAGGTCCAGACTGGCGGTCGCCGTGAAGGGGGCACCGGACGCCAGGCCCTTGACGACCACCGGCTGGATGCCCGTGAGCCCAGCGGGTCGACTCAGCGAGATCGACACCTGCGAGTCGAGCGTCCGCGCCGCCGCATCGAAGGCCTTGGCGACGGCGCCGCGGTTGCCTGCGGTCACGACGGATCCGCCGCCCGCGGTGGCGAACTGCTTGAGCACCGCTCCATTGGCTTCAGGGCTGTTGAAGGCGATGACCTCGGCACGGACCTTGGCCTGGGTCAGCAGGGTCGTGGCGGTCGCGAGCTGGGAGGCTTCTCGGGCGAGGCCGCCCTTCTGCTCCTCGACGGTATCGCCACCGTCGCTCAGCAGCACAATGCTGCGCTCACCCACCGTCCCAAGCGCCTTGACGGCGTCCTGCACTCCCGCATAGAGCGCGGTCTCGCCGCGCGAGCGCAGGCCATCGACGGCACGCTGGACGACGGCTCGGTCGGTCGTCGGCTTCACGTCGACGCCCGAGGTCGAGGCGAACGAGACGACGCCCACCTTGACACCTTGCGGGACCGCGGCGAGGAACTCCCTGACCGCCGTCCGCACCGTCGCCATGCCGCTGGCCTCCATCGAGCCGCTGGTGTCGATGACGAGCATCGTCGTCCTCGGTTTCGCGGCCGCCGGCGTCACGGTGACCTGGGTGTCTTTGCCGCCGATGGTGGCGGTCACCGACCGCGGCTCGACGGCCACCGAGTCGGCACCACGCAGGATGAGTGTGCCGTCCACGGACGTGGCCGATGGCCGCAGGTCGCTGAGGGAGGCACCCAAGGGCTTCGCCGTCGAGGCCTGCACAGGCGATGCGCCAAGACAGAGCAGCGGGAGCAGGACGACCAGACCCAGCCGACGTCGGGTGCGCCACTTCGGCCGGACAGTCATCGAGAACCGAAGGTGAACAGAGACGGGGGCAGCTCGACGCCGACGTCGGCCAAGTCCTGGGTGAACCGGGGTCGCAGACCCGTGCCCACCAGCTGGCCGCGGAAGCGACCCTGCTCGTCGCGACCGGCCGAGAAGTCGAAGGCGAAGATGTCCTGCAGGGTGATGACGTCTCCCTCCATGCCGACCACCTCCGAGATCGCGACGATGCGCCGGGACCCGTCCTTGAGGCGGGCCTGCTGGATGATGAGGTCGAGCGCACCGGCGACCTGCTCCCGGATGGCGCGCACGGGTAGCTCGACACCGGCCATGAGGACCATCGTCTCGAGGCGGGAGAGGGAGTCTCGGGGAGAGTTCGCGTGCACGGTCGTGATCGAGCCGTCGTGACCGGTGTTCATGGCCTGGAGCATGTCCAGTGCCGCACCGTCACGGACCTCGCCGACGACGATCCGGTCAGGGCGCATGCGGAGGGAGTTCCGGACGAGGTCGCGAATGGCGATCATGCCCTTGCCCTCGATGTTGGCCGGCCGCGACTCGAGCCGTAGCACGTGCTCCTGGTGGAGCTGGAGCTCGGCGGCGTCCTCGATCGTGACGATCCGCTCGTCCTCGGGGATGAACGAGGAAATGACGTTGAGGGTCGTCGTCTTGCCGGATCCTGTTCCTCCCGAGATGACGATGTTCCGGCGACCCAGGACGCAGGCTTTGAGGAAGTCGCGGACCGTGGGGGAGATCGTCCCGAAGGCGATGAGGTCGGCATCGGTGAAAGGGTCCGCGGCGAACTTGCGGATCGTGAGCATGGCGCCGTCGAGCGCGACCGGAGCGATGACTGCGTTGACACGAGACCCATCGGGGAGGCGGGCGTCAACGAGTGGGCTCGCCTCGTCGATTCGACGTCCGACGCGGCCCACGATCTTGTCGATGACCCGACGAAGGTGAGGCTCTCCGCTGAAGTGCGCGTCGACGGGGTAGAGCTTGCCGCTGCGCTCGACATAGATCGAGTCCGGGCCGTTCACCATGATCTCGGTGATCTCGGGGTCACGAAGCAGTGGCTCGAGCGGTCCGTGCCCGAGGATCTCGTCCGACACCTCTTGGGCGATGCGCGTCCGGTCTGCCAGCGAGAGCGGAGTCTGCTCGGCCTCGATGGTCGTCTGGAGCGTCTGACGCACCTGTGCGGCGAGCTCGGCCTCCGGGAGGTGCGGGTCGTAGAGGCGCGGGCCCAGACTCTCGATGAGCGCCTGGTGGACACGACCCTTGACCTGCGCGAACGGGTCGATCGCTCGCTTCTTCACGACTCCGTGGGCGGCCTCAGCACCGGCGGCAGGAGCAGGCTCTGCGCTCCGACGGGCGAGGTCCAGACGATCCGACAGGCTCACTTGCGGCTCCTGAACAGGCTCTTGCGCTGCCGGGTCTCGGCCCCGTTGACGGCTCCCCCGAAGCGCTGACGGATGTGGACATCGCTCAACTCGCGGATGGCAAGGCTGACCGTGCCTCTGCGGTCGTCGAGGACGATGGGCACTCCGCGGTTGACGGAGGCCGGGACCGTCATCGAGCTGGGCACGTTGACTGCGATGGGCGTCTTGATGGCGGAGACGACGTCCTCCGGCCGCAGGCCGACCTTGGCGTCGGCTCGGTTGAGGACGACGATCCGGGCCTCCTTCGGGCTTCCCAGCATGTCGAGGGTGTCGATCGCCACGCGGAGGTTCTTGACGGCCGGGATGTCGAGGGTGGCGATGAGCACGAGCGCACTGCTGATGTCGCACGCCGCCAGGACGTGCTCAGTGAAGGACGGCGGCGTGTCCACGATGACGTAGTCGTAGTGCTGGCGCGCCACCTTGAGCAGCTCGGTCACGACGTGGACCGGGATCCGTTCGGCGTCACCGGGGTCGCTCGGGGCGCAGATGACGTCCAGTCCGCTGTCGGCATGGGTGGTGACCAGGGACTGCAAACCCTGCGCGTCGAGGTGACCGCTCATGCCCACCGCGTCGGCCGAGGACCTGTCGGGGATCAGCTGGAGGCTGATGGCGACGTCGCCGAAGCTGAGGTCGAGATCGACCAGGAGGGTCCTCGACCCGGAGTGCGCGAGATAGGTGCCGATGTTGGTCGACATGGTCGTCTTGCCCACGCCGCCCTTCGCGGAGAAGACCGTGATGATGTGCCCCTCCGGGCCTCCTGCGTCCCCGGAGTGGCCCACGAGCTTCATGGTCAGCTCGCGGCTGCGCCGCACGGCGTCTGCAAGGGCGGTGTGGTCGTCTGCCGCGACGACCTCTCGCATGCCGCTGCGAAGGGCTTGGCTCAGTGTCGTCACGTCGACTCGGTGACGAAGGAGGATGACGCCGAGCTCCGGCCGGTCGAGCCGTGCACTCTCGGCGAGGTCGCACGCGGACTCGAGCGGAACGTCGGGACCGATGATCACGTGCTGCACGGCCAAGTTGTCGTGCAGCACGCGGGCGACCATCGCGGCCGAGTCGAGTGCCTGCGTGTCGTTGCCGAGCGCGAACCGGTATTTGTCCAGCGCCGCGGGGTCGGAGTCCCAGAGGATGTTCACTTGATGGCCTGGGCGATCGTGATGTCGTTGACGCTGAGCTTCGGGTCCACCTTGACCTCGGCGCCGCGCAGTCCGGCATAGAGCACGTACTGGTTGATGCCGTGCACGAGCTTGGTCGCCTGTTCGGGAGTGACCGCGAGGGTCACTAGGAAGCTGGGGGCCTGGGGAGCCGGCGCCGGTGCCTCACCGTCAGCCGCGACCTGGGTGCCCTGCTGACCCGCCTGGAGCGCGGTGTTGCCCATGCCGATGACCTGGATGTTGTCGAGCAGGACCGACGTCCCCTGGACGTCCTGCTCGTTGAAGACCTTCGACTGCTCGCTCGTGTCGAGCTGCTTGAGCTTGTAGCTGGCGAAGATCGTCAACATGCTGCCCGGCGTCACGAAGTTGCCGACCCGCGCCGGGTCGCTCAGCTGGACAGAGACGGCGAGCTTGCCGGCGGGCACCTGGATCGCCTTGTCGCCGATGACGGTCTCGCCGAACGCCGTGTTGAGGACGTACTGTCCCGGCGGGATGTCGGTGAGGGCAAGCAACGACTCGTTCTCGGGCGTGACGGACGTCATGGCGCCGGCGGGCAGGGCACGTGCAGCCGTCTTCGTCTGGACGAGCAGCTTGGTGCGCACAGCCTCCTTGACGGAGGTGCCGGCGGGGATCATGGCCGAGGAGACGTAGACGTCGGCCGGGCCGACCGCCGCGACTGCCCTGCTGTCGGCACCGCGCGCATAGAGCAGCACGAGCACGGCTCCGACGAGAGCGATGACCGTCGCGGCTGCGATAGCGAGAATGCGCTTACCCATAAGAACGAACTCTTTCTGTGGCGTGAGGTTGCCGGCTGCGCCGGTCAGCCCACGGGAATGACGGCATAGGACCCGAAGTTGGAGCCCGAAGTTGGTGGCACGACCGTGGCCGCCCCCGCCAGCGGGCCACGCACGAACCAGCCGGAGAGACAACGGACGGCACCACTGCAGGGCACGGCCAGTCCGACGCGGCTGGGCCGTTCTGTGTCTGGTCCGCCGCCGATCTTGTAGCCGCTGATGTAGAACTTCGCCCAGCCCGCGATGTGGTAGTACGAGCCTGCTCCGGAGGCGCCCGCCCCCGTGCAGTCCTTGCCGGCGATGCCGCCCGTGGGAGTGCCTGTCGTGCTCTTGACGATGCAGTCGAAGACCGGGATGTCCACGACCGGACCGTTGGCGTAGATGTTGGCGAGTCGCGTCTTGCAGTCGTTCGTCGCCGAGCTGCCCGTGTCGATGTTCGCCCACTGGTCCGAGCCGTTGGTGACGATCGTCGCTTCACACGAGCCTGTGGGCTGCAGGTATCCGAAGCCACCCGCGGTGTCCTTGCCGTTGAAGCTGCATGGCGGCTTGCTCGGATCGTGCAGCGTGAGCATCTGCTCGCGTCCGCTCGTGTTCGGGGTGGTGAAGGGGGGCGGATACGGGTTGGTGCTGGCGTTGTACCCCGGCCACGCACCTGTCGGGGGGTTCGCGACCCAGGACGCTCCGCCGTTGGTGTACTTCTGCCACTCACAGACGGAGATGGTGATGGGTGTCGTCGCGGTGGCTCCACCGGGAGTTCCCCACGCCGCCCTGGAACAGGCATGGATGTCGGTCGACGACTCGTCAGCCGGACTCGTCGGGTCGTTGCCCCCGGCGCGCCGGAAGACGTTGGTGAGGGTCGACGCACCGTTCGACGAGGTGGAGGTCCGCACCTCGACGTACGGCAACGTCGTGGCAAGGCTCGCATATGTGTCGGGGAGTGGCGGGCAGTCAGGCGCAGCCAACGAACTCGCCGGACAGGCAGGAAGAGCCGATGAGAGCGAGCTGGGCTTGTTCATCAGGCACTGGCCAGCGAGGGTGTGGGCCCCATCGCGCGCGTTCGCGTTCGTCAGTCCGGAAAGGTCGTTCGCTCCGGCGACGCAGGCGCCTTGGGCACACGACTGGGCCAAGGACATGGCGGCAGCGTCGGCGCCGTTCTGAAGCTGGCGACGCTCGACCATGAGGGCGCCGACATCGACGGCCATCGCCAACAAGCCGAAGATGACTGCGCCTCCCAGGAGCATGGCGACGATCGTCGCGACGGCTCCGCGTTCGCTCTTCACCGATCTCATCCGAGGCACCTCATCGTCGCGGTTGCAGTGGGGTCTGGAGCGGAAGGGGTGGCACCGAAGAGGCTGGCGACCTCCCCCAGGATCAGCCACTCGAACAACGGGGCGCTGACGGTGGCTGACGCTGCCGACGTAGGACCGGGGCCGACAGGACAGGCCACGAACGTCACCGTGGGGGCCCCGCCCAGGTCGGACAACTCTGGACTGGCGTTGGTCACGCGCGTCGTGGCCTGTGCGTCGGTGTAGCCGAGAGACTTCATACGGGCGCCCTCCCGGGCGGCGTTCGTCACCATGTTCTGCACGAAGAACAACCTGCCGAGGTCGATGATGCCCGCCACGATCAGGAGCAACAGGGGCAGCACGATGGCCATCTCGACGGCAGCAGCGCCTCGTTCTCGGCGCCTGCGGCTCGTGCTGGACATGTCACCCCTCGGTTCTGGTCGTCGGTTGGATGGAGGCTGGTGCGAGGGACGGGCGCTTGCCATGCAGACGCAGCTGTCAGAGCGACGCCGCGGCCTCGTCGAAGATGAGGTCGAGGTTCGGCCCCAGAAGGAAGACGCCGCCGAAGATGACGAGCGCGATGAGCGCCACCATCAGGGCGTACTCGACTGCCGTCGCCCCGTCGTCACGGACGGCACCTGACGGGCCCACCGGTTGAGCTGTCGGAGATGTCACGTTTCATCCCTGGCTTTCGTGCGAGGGGGGATGGGTCAGGGCGCCGGCCGACGACTGCCGGCCGGCGCCCTGTTCCGACCAGGCTCAGAGGCTGGCGGCGACCTCGTCGAACGTG
>NZ_AVPI01000042.1 GCF_000768675.1 Knoellia flava TL1
TACCCGCGGCCACACTTGGGCGTCAAACCCGTGCCAGCCTCAGCCAGCTACCGGACTCGATCGCGCTTGGATCTTCGCGGGGCTCCCACTCTAGCAGCCTTCCGACTGCCTCCCAAACCGGCTCTCACCGACTCGGTCTTGCGGGGTCAGACCTAGGGACCGGCCTACTTCGCGCTGGGCCTCAAGCCCTGCACCGTGGTGTCCGTTCCTCCCTCTCGGGCTGACGTCGAGAACATTAGACGACATTTCCGGTGAACTCCAAATCCGCGCATTTCCGCAGGTCAGGGCGTTGGAGAACGCCACCGGCCCCGCACCGTGCCTCGAGGGCGACGGTGCGGGGCCGGCATACGGCGGCGTTTCCTGGCGTCACATGGGGACGACGTTGACGAGCCTGGGTGCACGGACGATGACCGTGCGCACTCCCCCGGCGGTCGCGTCGACGACCTTGGGCAGAGCGAGCGCCTTCTCGCGGAGCTCGTCCTCGGTGATGTCCGACGCCACCTCGAGACGGTCGCGCACCTTGCCCCTGATCTGGACGACGCACGTCACCGTGTCCTCGACGAGCAGGGCCGGGTCCGCCACCGGGAAGTCGGCGTGCGTGAGCGACTCCGCGTGCCCGAGCCGCGACCACAGCTCCTCCGCGATGTGCGGCGCGAGCGGCGCGACCATGAGGACGAGTTGCTCGGCGGCGTCGCGCGGCACACGCTCGAGCTTGGTGAGTGCGTTGTTGAGCTCGATGAGCCGGGCGATCGCGGTGTTGAAGCCGAGCTCGTCGTAGTCGCGACGCACCGCGTCGATGGTGCGGTGCAGGACCCGGAGGGTGGCGTCGTCCACCGGCTCGTCGACGACGCGGACCTCACCGCTCTCCTCGTCGACGACGTTGCGCCAGAGCCGCTGGAGGAAGCGCTGGGAGCCGACGATGGCGCGGGTGTCCCAGGGCTTGCTCTGGTCGAGCGGCCCCATGCCCATCTCGTAGAGGCGCAGGGTGTCCGCGCCGTAGGCGGCGTACATGTCGTCCGGGGACACCATGTTCTTGAGCGACTTGCCGATCTTGCCGAACTCGCGCGTCACCGGCTGGCCCTGCCAGGTGAAGGACACCGCGCCCGAGTCGCCGACGACCTCCTCGACCTCGCTCGCCTCGACCGGCTGGCCCCGGTCGTCTCGGTAGGCCGGCGCCTGGATGTAGCCCTGCGAGAAGTACGTCCGGAACGGCTCCTCGCTGCTCACGTGGCCGAGATCGAAGAGCACCTTGTGCCAGAAGCGCGCGTAGAGCAGGTGGAGCACCGCGTGCTCGACGCCACCGATGTAGAGGTCGACGCCACCGGGGTCGACCGTGCCCTTGGGCGCCCCGGCGACCGGCGTCTCGCGCGGACCGATCCAGTACTCCTCGGTCGCCGCGGAGACGAGCTCCTCGCGGTTCTCCGGGTCGAGGTAGCGCAGGTAGTACCAGCACGAACCCGCCCAGTTGGGCATCGTGTTGGTCTCGCGCCGGTAGCGCTGCACCCCGCGCCCGTCACCGAGGTCGAGGTCGACCTCGACCCACTCGCGGACCCGACCCAACGGCGGCTCTGGCTCGCTGGCGGCGTCGTCGGGGTCGAAGGTGCGCGGGCTGTAGTCGGGCACCTCGGGGAGCTCCACGGGGAGCATCGACTCGGGCACGCCGTGGGCGACCCCGTCTGCGTCGAAGACGATCGGGAACGGCTCGCCCCAGTAGCGCTGCCGCGAGAAGAGCCAGTCGCGCAGCTTGTAGCTCACCGTCGCCTCGCCGTGCCCTCGCTCGACGAGCCAGTCGATCATCGCGGCCTTGGCCTCGGCGACGGGCTTGCCGTTGAGGTCGATCTCGTCGTTGGCCGAGTTGATCGCCGGGCCCTCGCCCGTGAACGCCTCGTCCTCGGGGTGACCCTCGGTGGGCTGCACCGTGCGGATCCGGGGCAGGTCGAAGTTGTCGGCGAAGTGCCAGTCGCGCTCGTCCTGGCCGGGCACCGCCATGATCGCGCCGGTGCCGTAGCCCATGAGGACGTAGTCGGCGACGAAGACCGGGATCTCGGCGCCCGTGGCGGGGTTGACGGCATACGCGCCGGTGAAGACGCCGGTCTTGTCCTTGCCCTCGATCTGTCGCTCGACGTCGCTCTTGCGGGAGGCGGCACGCCGGTATGCCGTGACCGCGGCCTCGGGGCTCGCCTCGCCTCCCGTCCACGCCGGGTTCGTCCCGGGTGCCCACTCCCCCGCTGGCACGAGGGCGTCGACGAGCGGGTGCTCGGGCGCGAGGACCATGAAGGTCGCGCCGAAGAGGGTGTCGGGCCGGGTCGTGAAGACCTCGATCGGGTCGACCTCGGGCAGGCCGGCCACCGGGAAGGCGACGCGGGCGCCGTGGCTGCGGCCGATCCAGTTGCGCTGCATGGCCTTGACCTTGTCGGGCCACTGCACGCGGTCGAGGTCGTCGGCAAGCCGGTCCGAGTAGGCGGTGATCCGCATCATCCACTGGCGCAGGTTGCGCTTGAAGACGGGGAAGTTGCCGCGCTCCGACCGGCCCTCGTTGGTGACCTCCTCGTTGGCCACGACCGAGCCCAGGCCGGGGGCCCAGTTGACCGGGGCCTCCGAGGCGTAGGCGAGACGGTGGCTGTCGACGATGTCGGCCTGCTCGGCAGGGCTCAGGTCGGCCCAGTCGCGGCCGTCCTCCGCCGGCAGGGGACGTGCGCCGCTGGCGTACTCCTCGACGAGCTCGGCGATCGGCCGGGCCCGCCCGCGGCCACCGTCGGCGCGCTCGGCCTCGGTGTCGTACCAGGCGTTGAAGATCTGCAGGAAGATCCACTGCGTCCAGCGGTAGTAGTCCGGGTCCATCGTGCGGATGGCGCGCCGGTTGTCGAGGCCGAGGCCGAGGCGGCGCAGCTGCCGGGCCATGATGTCGATGTTGGCCTCGGTGGTGACGCGGGGGTGCTGACCGGTCTGGACGGCATACTGCTCGGCCGGCAGGCCGAAGGCGTCGTAGCCGAGGCAGTGCAGGACGTTCTTGCCGAGCATCCGGTGGTAGCGCGAGAAGACGTCGGTGGCGATGTAGCCGAGCGGGTGCCCGACGTGGAGGCCGGCGCCGCTCGGGTAGGGGAACATGTCGAGGACGAGCATGTGCCCACCGGAGTAGGACGCGACCTTCTCGGGGTCCGCGAAGGGACCGGAGGGGTTCGGCGCGTCGAAGGTGCCCTCCGCCTCCCAGCGGTCCTGCCACGCCAGCTCGATCCGGTCGGCCAGCTCGGCCGTGTAGCGGTGCGCGGTCTCGCTCATCTCATCCTTGCCTTCTCGAAGTCCTACGGCTGGCTGCCCACGAAAAAACCCCTCTCGCAGGAGGGGTTGGCCGCGGTGACGTCCGGGTTCGGACGGTCAGCGCGGCTCGGGAAGGAGCTGCAGCCCTGCCATGGCGTCAGGGTATCGCAGGGCTGCGGCTCCCCCGCAGGCTCGGTCAGTGGTGGTACTGGTGCACGACGGCGTGGCCCTTGCCGCGGCCGATGAGCCAGCGGTTGACGGGCACGGTGACGACGAAGGCCACCGCCAGCGCGAAGGCGAGCGCACCCCAGAAGAGCCAGGTCCCCAGGCCCGCGTCCATCGCACCCGGGACGACGAGCATGATCGCGTTGTCGATGACCTCCATGACGGTGATCGACACCGTGTCGGCGGCGAAGGCGACGCCCAGCGCGGTCGCGAGGGGCACTCCGGCCCGCAGGACGGGCGTGATCGTCAGCGCGTAGCCGAAGACGAACGCGAGCACGACGGCCAGGATGATCGTCGCGAGGTTCGACAGACCGAGCGCGGTGCCGACGGCGAGACCGAGGACCTCACCGATCGCACACCCGGTGAGGCAGTGCAGCGTGGCGCTCGCCGCCTGGGACCAGGAGGCCCGGCTCGTCGTGTGCTGCCCGTGGACGTGGTGTGGGGTCGAGGCGTTCATGATGCGGGTAACCATACCCTAGGGGGGTATATTCCGTCGAGAGTCGGCGATCTCGCTACGCTTCGCCGATGAGCGAGTCCGACGCCCCGGACGCCGAGGGCGACCCTGTCGTCGCGTTCCACCTGTGGCCGCCCGTGGCGGTGGGCGGGCCGCTCGTCCTCGGGCTCGTCCTCACCCGTGGTCTCGGCGATCCCTTCGACCTCGGGACGTGGCGCATCCCGGTCGGGTGGACGGTCCTCGCGGCCTTCGTCCTCTGGAACGGGTGGGCGCTGCTCCTCTTCGCGCGGCACCGGACCGGGCTGCTTCCGGGGCAGGCGACGAGGCGGATCCTCACGCAGGGGCCGTTCGCGCGCTCACGCAACCCGCTCTACGTGGGGCTCCTCGCGCTCCACCTCGGGCTGGCACTCCTCGTGCCGTCGAGCTGGGCGCTGCTCCTGCTGCCGGCGTCGGCGGCACTCCTGCACTGGGGTGCCATCAGGCCCGAGGAGCGCTTCCTCACCGAGATCTTCGGTGACGAGTACACCGCGTATGCCGCGCGGGTGCGCCGCTGGCTGTGACCTCACCGCCGCTGGCGCGGCGCCGGTGAAGCGCGGCTCAGAGACGCTCGCGCAGCCAGGCGAAGTCGGCCTTGTGGTCCTCGGGCCCGCCCGGTGTCTCGCAGACGACCGGGGCTCCGGCCGAGCGGACGACACCGGCGAGAAGGTCGGCGTCGATCTGCCCGGTCCCGAAGTTGGCGTGGCGGTCGGCGCCGGAGTCGAAGGCGTCGCGGCTGTCGTTGCAGTGGACGAGGTCGATCCGCCCGGTGATGGCAAGGACGTCGTCGACGACCGTCTCGAGCGGGTTGCCGCCGGCGTGGGCGTGGCAGGTGTCGAGGCAGAAGCCGACCTGCTCCGCCTGCGACGCGGAGCCGATGGCGTCCCAGACGCGGGCGATGCGGTCGAGGTAGCGGGCCATCGCGTTGTCTCCTCCCGCGGTGTTCTCGAGGAGGAGCGGCACCTTGAGGTCGGTCGCTTCGACGGCCTTGCGCCAGTTGTCGAAGCCGACGTCCGGGTCGTCCCCCTTGCTGACGTGTCCGCCGTGGACGATGAGGCCCTTGGCGCCGACCGAGGCCGCCGCGTCGACGTGCTGCTGGAGCAGCTTGCGCGAGGGGATGCGGATGCGGTTGTTCGTCGTCGCGACGTTGATGACGTAGGGGGCGTGGACGTAGAGGTCGACCCCCGCCGCCTCCGCGTCGGCCCGCAGGCCGTCGGCTCCCCCGGCATACCGGATCTCCGGGCCCTTGTAGCCCTGCGGGTCGCCGAGGAAGAACTGCACGAGGGTCGTCCCGCGGGCGGCCGCCTCGGCGAGCGGGTCGGTCTGGTCGACGTGGGCACCGATGGTCAGCGACATGCCGACCAGTCTAGGAACGACCCCTGTCAGCGGCGGCGAGCACCGGGGTCCGCACCGGCAGCGGGTCGAACTCGAGCGTGCCGTCGTCGACACGTCTCGCGGACATGAGGCGGAGGTCCGCGAAGTAGTTCTGGCGCACCGTCCACGGCTTCGCCGTGCCCTGCTTGGGCAGGAGGTGGCGCGACCGCTCGAGGTAGCCCGAGGTCAGCTCGAACGGCGGCGTCCCCTCGTCGAGCGCCGTCTCCGGACGGGGCGTCGCCGATGCCGTCCCGGTCGCGCGCAGGTGCTCGAGGACGGCGCAGACGAACCTCGACGTGAGGTCGGCGCGCAGCGTCCACGAGTTGTTCGTGTAGCCGAGGCACACGGCCAGGTTGGGGACGCCGTCGAACATCGCGCCCTTGTAGAGGAAGTGCTCGTGCGGGAGGAAGGGCGAGCCGTCGACGCTGAACGCGATTCCGCCGGCGACCTCGACCCGCAGACCTGTCGCCGTGACGACGGCGTCGGCCTCAAGCTCGGTCCCGCCGTCGAGCCGGATCCCGGTGGGCGTGAACGCCTCGACCGTGTCGGTGACGACGGAGGCGCGCCCCGACCGGATCGCCGCGAAGAGGTCGCCGTCGGGCACGACGCACAGCCGCTGGTCCCACGGGTCGTAGGTCGGCGTGAAGTGTGCGCGCACGATGTCGTCGCCGACGAGGCGGGCGTTCGCGCGGGCCAGGGCGCCTCGCACCGCCCGCGGGAACCGCCGCGACGCCTCGAAGAGGCCGACGTTCTGGAGGACGTTCTTGCCCCGGACGGCACGCCGCGCCGCGCGCTCGGGCAGCATGCGGTGCAGCAGCCCTCCGACACGGTCGATCGCCGGGAGCGGCAGGACGTAGGTCGGGCTGCGCTGGAGCATCGTCACGTGCTCGGCCCCGCGCTCCGCGAGCGCCGGCACGAGCGTCACCGCCGTGGCGCCGGACCCGATGACGACGATCCTCTTGCCCGCCGGCTCGAACGCCTCGGGCCAGAACTGCGGGTGGATGATCGGGCCGTCGAACTCGGCGCGCCCGGGAAAGTCGACGACGTGCCCGGTGTCGTAGGAGAAGTAGCCGGTGCAGACGTAGAGGAACCTGGCCGTGTGCTCGACGAGCCCTTCGACCGTCTCCGCCTTGACCATCCAGCGGCCGGCGCCAGAGGACCAGGCCGCCGAGATGACGCGCTGGTCGTGGTGGACGTGCTCGTCGACGCCGTACTCGGCCGCGGTGTCGCGGATGTAGTCGCGGATCGCCTCACCGGTGGCGAGCACGTCGCTGCCGGTCCACGGCCGGAACGGGTAGGCGAACGTGTGGACGTCGGAGTCCGACCGCACCCCGGGGTAGCGGAAGAGGTCCCACGTCCCACCGAGCGCGGGACGCGACTCGAGCACGGCATACGAGACCGCGGGGTCCATCCGGCTCAGCCTGCAGGCCGCGCCGACCCCGGACAGGCCGGCTCCCACGACGAGGACCTCGACGTCGAGGCTGCGCATCGCACTCCTGACCCTGGGCGGCGTGGACAGCCACATGAAACCACGCTCCCCGAGCCCCCCACCGGCCGGGACGGTGGTGCCGGCGTCCATCCGTGCGTGCGAGCATGAGGCCCCATCACCGACCTCCCGGGACCCCTGCGTGCTGCTCTTCGCCCTCATCGCCCTGACCGTCGTCGGGCTCCTCACCTTCTGGCTGCACCGGCGCCTCGTCGTGGCGCCGGGTTGGGCGACGCGGTGGCGGTATGCCGTCTCGCTCGCGATCGTCGCCCTCACCGCTCTCGCGGTGGTCACCGCCGCGGGCGGGCTACGGTGGGGCACGGCCGACGACACGCGGGTGACCGCGGCGGTGGCGCTCACCTGGCTCGTCGTCGCGCTCTACCTCGCGATCGGGCTCGCCGCCGCGCAGCTCGTCGCCGTCGTCGTGTGGCTCGCCACCCCGAAGGAGCGCAGGCGCTCGGTCCTGCGCGGGTTCAACCGGGCCGTCGCGGCGGTCGTCACGGTCGGGGCGCTGGGCACGACGGCATACGGGGTGGTCGAGGCGACCGACCCCGTGGTGACGCGCACGACGCACCGTTCGGCGGAGCTGCCCGCGGCCTTCGACGGGACGACCGTCGCGCTCGTCACCGACCTGCACGCCGGGGTCGTGCACGGCCAGGACTTCGCGCGCACCGTGGTCAAGCGGGTCAACGCCGCCAAGCCCGACCTCGTCCTCCTCTCGGGTGACGTCGTCGACGCGCCCTTCGAGCGGCACCGGGCCGAGATCGCACCGCTGGCCGATCTCGTGGCGCCCCTCGGGGTCTTCGCGGTGACCGGCAACCACGAGATGTACACCGGCTCGACCGCCGAGTGGGTGGCCGAGTGGAAGCGGCTCGGCATCACCGTCCTGTCGAACTCCTCGCAGGTCGTCACCCGTGGCGCGGACACCATCCGGGTCGCCGGCGTGCACGACCGGGAGGGCACGGGTGAGTTCGCCCCCGACCCGGAGCGGGCACTCGCCGACACCGGCGACGCGTTCACCCTGTATGTCGCGCACCAGCCGGTCATGGCCGAGGTCTCGGCCGACCGGGGCGTCGACCTCCAGCTGTCCGGGCACACCCACGGCGGGCAGGTCTGGCCCTTCGAGCTCCTCGTGCCGCTCCAGCAGCCGATGGTCGAGGGCTTCGCCGTCATCGACGACGTCCCGGTCATCACGAGCCGGGGCGCCGGCACGTGGGGTCCGCCCGTGCGCGTCGCCGCGGCTCCCGAGATCCCGCTCATCACCCTGAGGAGGAGCTGACGTGTCCGACCCCGTGGCCCCGGACGGGCCCCTCTACCGCTCGGTCGTGCGACCCAGCACCCCGCTCGTCGTCGTCGGCGCCGTCGTGGCCGGCGTCGGCGTGCTCACCGGGCTGCTCGTCGCGGCCATGGGCGGGGCGTCGGTCGTCCTCGGAGGCGTCGTGCTCGCCGCCCTCGTCCTGCTCGGCTGGCTCGTGGCCCGCGGCCCGGTGCGGGTCACGGTCACCCGCGAGGCGGTGCGGATCGGCTACCCCCTCGCCTCGCGGACGATCCGCATCTCCGACGTCACCGACGTCGGCGCCGGGGACCACGTCGACGGCGTCGGCTACGGCTGGGGCGTGCGCTGGGAGGGCCGCGGCAAGTGGGCCTACCGGGTCGGCGGTCCCATGGCGACCCTCGTGCACCGTGGTGGCCGCCTCGGTGTCTCCGTCGCCGACCCGCACGAGTTCGTCGAGGCCGTCGTCGACGCCCGCCAGGACATCGCGTGAGCGGCGTCGTCGTCGGCGAGGACGGTCTCGCGCGGCCGGCGTGGGCCTCGGTCGACCCGATGCTGCGCGACTACTACGACACCGAGTGGGGCATGCCGGTCCGCGACGAGCGCGGCGTCTTCGAGCGCCTGTCGCTCGAGGCCTTCCAGTCCGGGCTCTCCTGGGCGACGATCCTGCGCAAGCGGCCGGCCTTCCGGGAGGCGTTCGCGGGGTTCTCGCCGGACGCCGTCGCCGGTTTCGGGGACGACGACGTCGAGCGGCTCATGGCCGACGCGGGCATCGTCCGCAACCGGGCCAAGGTGCTCGCCACCATCCAGAACGCCCGCGCGACCCTGGCGCTGCGCGAGGACGCGGACGGCGACCTCGCGGCATACGTCTGGTCGTTCCGGCCCGAGCGGACGCCGCGGCCGCGCACCCACGCCGATGTCCCGACGACCTCCCCGGAGTCGCTGGCGCTCTCGAAGGGGCTCAAGCGCAAGGGCTTCACGTTCGTCGGCCCGACGACGATGTTCGCCCTCATGGAGGCGATCGGCATCGTCGACACCCACCTCGTCGACTCGCACCGGCGCGGCACGTCCGGCGTCTGGCCGAACTGAGCGCACATCGCGGCCGGTCCGTGCGAGGCTCCAGCCGTGACCGACGACCCGCACCCCGACTTCGCCCGCGAGAGCTTCACCAGGCGCGGGGTGACGCACGAGGTCCTGCGCTCCGGGAGCGGGCCCGCCGTCATCGTCGTCGCCGAGATCCCCGGCGTCACCCCGCGGGTGCTCGACCTCGCGCGGAAGGTCCGCGACCTCGGGTGCACGGTCGTGCTGCCGGTGCTCTTCGGACGGGTCGGACACGACGCCCACCCCGACTCCGCAGGCCGCCTCGGGTCGGCCACCGCGATGGCTCGCGCCGGGGTGTCGGTGTGCGTGAGCCGCGAGTTCACCCTGCTCGCGACCGGCCGGACCTCGCCGGTCGTCCCGTGGCTGCGTGACCTCGCCGCGGCCGAGCACCAGCGGTGCGGTGGGCCCGGCGTCGGTGCACTCGGCATGTGCCTCACGGGCGGGTTCGCGCTGGCGATGGCGACCGACGAGCGCGTGCTCGCGCCGGTGCTCGCCCAGCCGTCGTTGCCGCTCGGGCTCACCCCGTGGCAGCGGAGGTCGATCGACGTCTCCCCCGACGAGCTGGCGGTCGTCGCCCAGCGGTGCGCTGCCGGGCTGCAGGTGCTCGGGCTGCGCTTCGCCGGTGACCGGCTCGCGCCGAGGGAGCGGTTCGCCTTCCTCGAGCGGACGCTCGGCGACGCCTTCGTCGCGATCGAGCTGCCGGACTCGGCGGCCGACCCCCACGGCGCGATGCCGCCACACTCGACGCTCACCGAGCACCTCGTCGACTCCCCCGGCGAGCCGACCCACGAGGCGCTCCAGCAGGTGCTCGACCTCTTCCGGACGCGGCTGCTCGGAGCCGGCTGATTCCGGGGACACCGCATCCTCGGACCCGTGATCAGTCCGGGCTGGGGAAACGGACGTCCTCGAGCGGGCCTCCGTAGAGCCGCCTCACGACGACGAGCTGCAGCAGGAGCCACAGCACCCCGGCGCCGACACCGCACATCGCCGTCCACCACCCGGAGAGGGACGCCGCCGCCCCCAGCAGCCCGCCGAGGGCCCCCGCGACGAGCGTGTTGATGACCATGACGAAGAAGCCGGTGCTCCCGACAACCTGTGCGGGCAGGGTGCGGCGCTCGCCGACGGCGAACGTCGCCATGAGGCCCGCGTCATCGTCATGGGTCGACGCCGTGAGATAGGGCCTGATCTCGGGTGCGAGCTCGACGTAGGCCGCCCGCAACCGGTTCATCGCCCGCACGAGCTGGACGTCCTCCGCACTCGCCATGGCGACACGCATCGCGGTGAGGGTCCCGAGCACGAGGGACGCCAGCGCGAAGCCGATGGCGATGCCGAGAAGCGACCGGTCGAACCCCACCCCTTGGGCCACGAGGGCCAGGACGACGAGGAACGCCGAGACCACGGTGAGGAGGATCGAGATCCGGCTCATGACCTCGCTCCATGTCATCGAGCGGGTGCCCAGCAGGCTCCAGTGCTCGGTGGCCAGGATCGTCGCCAGCTCGGGCCGGGGCCGCGCCTCGTCACCCGTTGCCTCGTCGTCCGTCGCCATGACGTCGAGTGTCCTCGCGAGCGGCCCGACGGAGGGGCAGAACGACGAAGGGCCGGACACGAGGTGTCCGGCCCTGTCGTTCGGTGGAGCATAGGAGATTCGAACTCCTGACCTCTTCCATGCCATGGAAGCGCGCTACCAACTGCGCCAATGCCCCGAGTTGCCCCGGTGGGACGTCGCCCGAAGGCGACTGCGAAAGTTTACGACGCCATCCGCCCGTCACCAAATCGGGGTCAGGCGAGCCCGTCACCGGCGGCCGAAGCCGTTGCCGCGGACTGGTTCCACGTCTGGATCCGCCATCCCGCGCGCCCCTCGACGAGCTCGGCCCAGTGACAGTTGCCGAGCCCTCCGAGCGCGAGCCACGACGTGCGCTGGTCGATGCCGACGAGGTCGGCCGCGAGCGCGCGCCCGGCGACGCCGTGGGTGGCGACGACGGCGCACTCCCCCGGCGCGAGGTCGGCGAGCAGCGCCTCGACACCCTCGCGGCAGCGCGCGGCGACGTCGGCCACCGACTCGCCGTGCCCGCCCCGCCTGAAGTCGTCTCCGCGCAGCAGCCTGTCCATGTCCTCGGGGTAGCCGGCACGCACCTGCTCCCCGGTGAGCCCCTGCCACGCACCCGCGTGGATCTCGCGGAAGCGCTCGTCGGTCGAGAACGGTATGCCGTCCACGCGCGCCACGGTCTCGCCCGTCACCGCGGCGCGGGACAGGTCCGAGGCGACGACGCGCACCGGCGAGAACGCGGCGAGCACGCGGGCCGCGGCAGCCGCCTGCTCGACGCCGCGCGCGGACAGGGGCGAGTCGAGCTGCCCCTGCCAGACGCCGGCGGCGTTGTGGGTGGTCTCGCCGTGCCGGAGCACGAAGAGGCGCCGTGGTGCGTCGCCGCGCATGACCCGCTCGTTGGGGCCCGGGGTCACCGGCCGCCCTGCTCCGTGCCGACGGCGCCGAGGTCGACCTCGGGGCAGTCCTTCCAGAGGCGCTCGAGCTCGTAGAACTCGCGCTCCTCGTCGTGCTGGACGTGGACGACGATGTCGCCGAAGTCGATGAGGACCCAGCGGCCGTCGCGCTGGCCCTCGCGACGCACCGGCTTGGCGCCGAGCTCACGCAGGGAGTCCTCGACCTCGTCGACGATGGCGCCGACCTGGCGCTCGGTCTCGGCCGAGGCGATGACGAAGATGTCGGTGATCGCGAGCTGCTCGCTCACGTCGATGCCGACGATGGTGGTGGCGAGCTTCTCGGCCGCCGCGTGGGCGGCGGCGCGAGCGAGCTCGAGGGAACGGTCAGTGGCTGGCACGGGACTCCTCGTCCTGGTCCGTCGCCGGGGCCGAAGGTGCGTCGAACGACGCAGCCGACCTCCCGGCATACAGGTGGTGTTTGTTGATGTACTGGACGACGCCGTCGGGCACGAGGTACCAGACCGGCTCGCCGTCGGCGACGCGGTCACGGCAGTCCGTCGAGCTGATCGCCATGGCGGGCACCTCCTGGAGGGTGACCCGGTCCTGCGGGAGGCCCGACTCCGAGAGCTCGTAGCCGGGGCGGGTGACGCCGATGAAGTGCGCGAGCTCCCACAGCTCGTCGACGTCCTTCCACGACAGGATCTGCGCGAGGGCGTCGGCGCCGGTGATGAAGAACAGCTCGTCCTCGGGGTGCTGGGCCCTGAGGTCGCGCAGTGTGTCGATCGTGTAGGTCGGGCCCTCGCGGTCGACATCGACGCGGCTCACGAGGAAGTGCGGGTTGGACGCTGTCGCGACGACGGTCATGAGGTAGCGGTGCTCCGCCTCACTGACGACCTTGTCGGCCTTCTGCCAGGGCTCACCCGTCGGCACGAAGATGACCTCGTCGAGCCCGAAGAGCGACTGCACCTCCGACGCCGCGACGAGGTGGCCGTGGTGGATCGGGTCGAACGTCCCACCCATCACGCCCAGGCGACGCCGCCCAGTGCTCAGTGGTGACCCTGGTCGTGCATCGTCCCGCCGTGGGCGTGGGCGAGCTCGGTCGAGTGGTGGTCGTTCTTCTCGTCCACCGGCGTGTGCCGCTGAGCGGTGCCGCGGAAGGCCCACGTCACGCCGAGCAGCAGCGCGAAGGCGACGAGGGCGAGGACCCCGAAGGCCCACGGGGGCATGGGGAGCTCGTGGGTGGCGGCTTCCTCTGCCAGGACACGGGCGGCGTGCGACGTCATGACGAGCAGCCTACCGGTCCCGTTGTCCACGGGCTCCGTCCACAGGCTTGTGCACACACGCGTGGCGAAGGGCCCGATCCTGTGGACGACACGCGCGGGTGTCGACACTCGCCGAGAAACGCGCCGGATCATCTTGCGCCGCAACCGTGTTGGGCGATAGACAGGTGCTCACGAACAACCGCTCGGGCACCCGAGGCAAGGGCGGAAGTCGGGTCGAAGGAGAACGGCGTGCCACCGAACCCGGTAGACGGGGCGGATGGGGGGTCACACCCCCAGTCGCGAGCGACATCGCGGGGCGTGCCGCGGCCGACGGCCAGAGTCGAAGTTCTTCCCGGTGATGCCGGGACGACGCCACTGTCGCGTGGCACCCTCGGCGGGTCCACCCGTCGGAAACGACCGGCTCAGTAAGGGCTAGCCCCAACGCCGAAGGCCCCCGATCTCATACGTCGGGGGCCTTCGGTGGTGTCTGGGCTCGCGGCTCGCGCGCGGCACCTACGCTGAACCCCATGTCCGCGCCCGCTCCCGCCGTCACGCTGAGCATCGTCATCCCGATGTTCAACGAGGAGGCCGTCCTCCCGCTGCTCGTCGAGAGGCTGCGCCCGCTCATCGACGGGATGGGCACGGCATACGAGGTCGTCGCGGTCGACGACGGCAGCACCGACGCGACGCCGGTCGTCCTCGAGCGGCTGCGGCGCGAGTGGCCGGAGCTGCGCATCGTGCGGCTACGGGCCAACGCCGGCCACCAGGCGGCAATCTCGGCAGGGCTCCAGCGAGCTCGTGGGGACTACGTCGTCACCCTCGATGCCGACCTCCAGGACCCGCCTGAGGTCATCCCGGAGATGCTGCGCATCGCCCGCGAGGACCACGTCGACGTCGTCTACGGCGTGCGCGAGGACCGGTCGACCGACACGGCCTTCAAGCGGTGGAGCGCGCGCCTGTTCTACCGGGCCATCCGCCGGCTCGGCGCCGTCGACGCCCCCGCCGACGCGGGTGACTACCGGCTCATGTCGCGCGCGACCGTCGACGCCGTGAACTCGCTCCCCGAACACAACCGCGTCCTGCGCTTCGTCGTGCCCGGTCTGGGCTTCCCGTCCGGCTCGGTCGGCTACACCCGCGAGGTGCGCGCGGCGGGCACGTCGAAGTACCCGCTCGCCAAGATGATCCGGCTCTCGATCGACTCGGTCACCGGGTTCTCCCACGCCCCCCTGCGCTTCGCGACGTGGCTGGGTCTCCTCGGCGGTCTCGCCGCGCTCGGCGTCCTCGTGTATGCCGTCGTCGCCCGCCTCCTCGACCACGCTCTGCCCGGATGGACGTCGACGGTCGTCATCGTCGCGGCGGTCGGCGCGGTGCAGCTGCTCGCGCTCGGCATCCTCGGTGAGTACGTCGGTCGCATGTATGCCGTCATGCAGGCCCGCCCCACCTACTTCGTCGCGCACGACTCGCTGGACGGCGACTCGCTGGAAGCGGACCGGTGAACCGGGCCCGGCTGGCCGCCGCCGGACTGCTCGTCGGCGCCCTCCTCGGCCTCGCCGGCTGGTTCCTCGCCGGCCGGGACGACGAGCCGCCGCCGGACACCCGGGCCCGCACCTCCGGGGGCGCGCTGACCTTCACGCTGCCCGAGTCGTGGCGCACCCTCGAGTGCGAGACCGACGAGGGCGACTGCGTGCGCGTCGCGACCCCCGACATGGCCGAGGAACAGGCGGCAACCGTGTCGTTCCTGCCGCCGAACCCGGTCGAGGGCACCCCGGTCGACGCGCTGCTGGCCCCCGACGTCGCCGTGCCGGGCCGCACGCGGATCACCGTCGACGGGCTGCCGGCCATGCGGCTCGACCCCGGCGACGCGGGCCAGGACACGATCCTCGTCGCCGGCCGGGCTCGGGTCGAGGCCGGATCCGTCTTCATGGTCGTGTGCCCGCTGGGCGTTGACGCCGACCGCGCACGCGACCTGTGCGACCGGGTGGTGCGCACCCTCAAGGTGACGCGCTAGCCCTCGCTGCGCCGGCAGCGCGGCGACCGAGCGGTCAGCGGACCTGGCCGTCGCCCTCGACGATCCACTTCGTCGTCGTCAGCTCCGGCAGCGCCATCGGGCCACGGGCGTGGAGCTTCTGGGTGGAGATGCCGATCTCGGCGCCGAAGCCGAACTCGCCGCCGTCGGTGAAGCGGGTCGAGGCGTTGACCATGACCGCGGCCGCGTCGACCTCGGTCGTGAACCGACGAGCGGCCGCACGGTCCTCGGTGACGATCGCCTCGGTGTGGCCGCTCGAGTGGGCGCGCACGTGCGCCAGCGCCGCGTCGAGGTCGGGCACGACACCGACGGCCATCTCGAGCGCGAGGTACTCGGTGTCCCAGTCCTCCTCGGTCGCCTCGACGTGGGGTATGCCGGCCGCCTCCGCCGCGCTGCCGGCCGCCGCGTCCGTGTGGAGCACGACTCCCGCACCGGACAGCTCGGCGAGGACCTTGGGCAGGAACTCGTCGGCGAGCGAGGCGTGGACGAGGAGGGTCTCGGCGGCGTTGCACACGCTCGGCCGGTGGGTCTTGGCGTTGACGGCGATCGCGAGCGCCTTGTCGAGGTCAGCGGCGGCATCGACGTAGACGTGACAGTTGCCGACACCGGTCTCGATGACGGGCACGGTGGACTCGGTGACGACCGTCTGGATGAGCCCCGCTCCCCCGCGCGGGATGATGAGGTCGACCTGGCCGCGGGCGGTGAGCAGCGCACGGACGGCGTCGCGTCCGCCCTCGAGGAGCCCGATGGCGTCAGCGGGCAGTCCCTGTTCCTCGAGCGCCCGGCGCATCACCGTCACGAGGGCGCGGTTGGTCGACTCGGCGGCGGAGCCACCGCGCAGGATGACGGCGTTGCCCGACTTGAGGCCGAGGCCGGCAGCGTCGACGGTGACGTTGGGGCGCGCCTCGTAGATCATGCCGACGACGCCCATCGGGACCCGGACCTGGCGGATCTGCAGGCCGTTGGCGAGCGTCGAGCCGCGCACGACCTCGCCGACGGGGTCCGGCAGGGCAGCGATGTCGCGCAGCGCGTCGGCGACCGCGGCGACCCGGTCGCGGTCGAGGGTGAGGCGGTCCACGAGGCCCTCGGCCATGCCGCCGGCGCGCCCACGCTCGACGTCCTCGGCGTTGGCGGCGACGACCGCGTCGGTCTCGGCGTCGAGAGCGTCGGCCATGGCGCGCAGGGCGTCGTCCTTGTCGGCGCGGCTCAGCAGCACGAGACGACGCGACGCCTCACGCGCTCGGGCGGCGAGGTCCGAGACACGCGCGATGTCGGCCGGGTCGAGGGTGGCGACGGAGGGGGCAGCCATGGCAACCAGCGTAGGTCGAGGTGGGCGGACGGCATACGGGCATCTCAGGGATCCGGGCGGGGTGGGAGGATGGCCGCCGTGACGACGATCCTCAGCATCCAGTCCTCGGTCGCCTACGGCCACGTCGGCAACAGCGCCGCCGTCTTCCCGCTGCAGCGCCTCGGGGTGGAGGTCTGGCCGGTCCACACCGTGCACTTCAGCAACCACACCGGCTACGGCGCGTGGCGCGGACCGCTGCTGCCCGCCGACGACGTGCGCGAGGTCATCACCGGCATCGAGGAGCGCGAGGCGATGCCCGCGATCGACGCCGTCCTGTCGGGCTACCAGGGCGGTGAGGAGATCGGTGACGTCATCCTCGACGCGGTGGCGCGGGTCAAGAGCGCCAACCCGGACGCGATCTACGCGTGCGACCCGGTCATGGGCAACGCCAAGTCGGGGTGCTTCGTCCACCCGGCGATCCCGGTCCTCCTGCGCGAGCGGGTCGTGCCGCAGGCCGACCTCATCACGCCCAACCAGTTCGAGCTCGGCTTCCTCACCGACACCGAGCCCGAGAGCCTCGAGGACACGCTCGCGTCGGTCGAGGCCGCGCGCGCGATGGGCCCGTCGACCGTCCTCGTGACGTCGGTGCTGCGACCCGACCGCCCGGAGGACACCATCGAGATGCTCGCCGTCCACGGCGACGGGGCGTGGATCGTCCAGACCCCGCAGCTGCCGATGAAGGCCAACGGGTCGGGTGACGTCACGGCGGCGCTCTTCACGGCGCACCTGCTCGACACCGGCGACGCGGGCGTCGCGCTCGGCCGCACCGTGTCGAGCGTCTTCGACCTGCTGCAACGAACGCTCGACTCGGGCGCGCGCGAGCTCCAGCTCGTGCAGTCGCAGCAGGAGATCGCCGAGCCCAGGATGCAGTTCGAGGTCACGCGGCTCTTCTGACGGTCTCACCCACCGGGCCGGCCGGCATACGGAGGGAACGTTGAGGGTCCGGAGGGACATGTTCCCTCCGGACCCTCAACGTTCCCGCACGGGGAGCAAAAGCTGCGGTCAGAGGAGGACGAGGTCGTCGCGGTGGATGACCTCGCGCTCGTAGGCCGCGCCGAGGTCGCGCGCCAGGTCGTGCGTCGTCCGCCCGAGCATCGGCGGGAGCTCGCCGGAGCTGTAGTTGACGAGGCCGCGGGCCACCGCGCGGCCGTCGGGGGCGCAGACGTCGACCGGGTCACCACCGACGAACGTGCCCCGCACCTCGACGATGCCGGCGGGCAGCAGCGACGTGCGCCGCTTCGTCAGCGCGGTGACGGCGCCCTCGTCGACGATGAGCCGGCCACGGGGCGTCGTCGCGTGCGCGATCCAGAGCTGCCGCGAGGCGCGCGAACGCGACTGCGGTGCGAAGACCGTGCCGACGTCCTCCCCGGCGAGCGCGTGACCCGCGTCCGCGAGCCGCGACAGGACCGTGGGTATGCCGGCCGCCCCCGCGATGCCGGCCGACTCCACCTTCGTGGCCATGCCGCCGCTGCCGACAGACGAGCCGGTGCCGCCGATCTTGACGCCCTCGAGGTCGCCGGCGTGCAGGACCGCGGAGATCCGCGTCGAGCCCGGGCGTGACGGCGGACCGTCGTAGAGCGCGTCGACGTCGGTGAGCAGGACGAGGGCGTCGGCGCCGACGAGGTGGGAGACCAGGGCAGCGAGCCGGTCGTTGTCGCCGAACCGGATCTCGTGGGTCGCGACCGTGTCGTTCTCGTTGACGACCGGGACGATGCCGAGGTCGAGCAGCCGAGTCAGGGTGCGACGGGCGTTGGTGTAGTGCGTGCGGCGCGTGACGTCGTCGGCGGTGAGCAGGACCTGGCCGACGGTGAGCTGGTGCCGCGCGAACGCCCGCGCGTAGGCCGCGACGAGCGCGCCCTGTCCGACCGAGGCCGCCGCCTGCTGGGTGGCGAGGTCGCGCGGCCGTGAGCCCAGACCGAGCGGGCCGAGACCGGCGGCGATGGCGCCGGACGAGACGAGCACGACCTCTCCCCCACGCGCCCGGACCGAGGCGAGGTGGTCGACGAGCGCGACGAGGCGAGCCTCGTCGATGGCGCCGCCACCGGGCCCGGTGAGCGAGGACGAGCCGACCTTGACGACGACCCGGCGCGCACCGCCGACCGCGGCACGCAGCACCGCCTCAGTGCCCACCCCAGGACCTCATTCGTCGTCGTCGTCGCGGACCGTGGCCCAGTGACCGGCCTTGCGCTCGGCCGCGAGCTGGTCGCGCGCCGCGGTCTGGGCGTCCTTGCGGCCGTGGAACTCCTCACGCTTCTGGCTGCGCGTCTTGCGCTCGGACTCCTCGAGGCGGAGGTCCGTGCCGCGGGGGCCGGTGAGCAGCTCGGCGCCGGCAGCCATCGTCGGCTCCCAGTCGAAGATGACGGCGTTCTCCTCGGGGCCGATGACGACCGTCGAGCCCGCGACCGCACCGGCCTTGAAGAGCTCCTCCTCGACACCGAGGCGGTTGAGCCGGTCGGCGAGGTAGCCGACGGCCTCGTCGTTGGAGAAGTCGGTCTGGCGGATCCAGCGGGTGGGCCGGTCGCCGAGGACGCGGAAGATCTCGCCGTCGGAGGTGTTCTCGCGGCGCACGGTGAAGCCGGTGTCGTCGACGGCCTTGGGCCGGATGACGGCGCGCGGGCGCTCGACGATCTGCGCCTCCACCTCGGCACGGGCCTCGGCCACGTGCCTGGCGAGGCTGTAGGTCAGCTCCTTGAGCCCGATGTGGGCGACCGCGCTGACGATGTGGACCTCGAGCCCGCGCTCCTCGAGGTCGGGCCTGACCATCTCGGCGAGGTCGCGGGCGTCGGGGACGTCGGCCTTGTTGAGGACGACGATGCGCGTGCGCTCGGAGAGCGGTCGGCCGCCGAGGCTGTTGTCGGGGACGTAGGCCGCGAGCTCGGCCTCGATGACGTCGAGGTCGGTCATCGGGTCGCGACCGGGCTCGAGCGTCGCGCAGTCGACGACGTGGACGAGGACGGAGCAGCGCTCGACGTGCCTGAGGAACTCGAGGCCGAGCCCCTTGCCCTCGCTCGCGCCCGGGATGAGCCCGGGGACGTCGGCGATCGTGTAGCGCTCGCTTCCGGCGGTGACGACCCCGAGGTTGGGCACGAGCGTCGTGAACGGGTAGTCGGCGATCTTGGGCTTGGCCGCGCTGAGGACCGACACGAGCGAGGACTTGCCCGCGCTCGGGAAGCCGATGAGGGCGACGTCGGCGAGCGACTTGAGCTCGAGCACGATGTCGAGGGCCTCGCCGGGCTCGCCGAGGAGGGCGAAGCCGGGCGCCTTGCGGCGGGCCGAGGCGAGCGCCTTGTTGCCGAGGCCGCCACGACCGCCCTGGGCGACGACGAACCGGGCGTCGTGGCCGACGAGGTCGGCGAGGATCTCACCGGACGCGTCCTTGACGACGGTGCCCTCGGGAACGGGCAGGACGAGGTCGGCGCCGTCGCCGCCGTTGCGCTCGTCGCCGGCCCCGGGCTTGCCGTTGGTGGCGCGGCGGTGCGGGGTGTGGTGGTAGTCGAGCAGCGTCGTCGACTGCGGGTCGACCGCGAGGACGACCGAGCCGCCCTTGCCGCCGTTGCCGCCGTCGGGCCCGCCGAGCGGCTTGAACTTCTCGCGCTTGACCGAGGCCACGCCGTGCCCGCCGTCACCGGCCGCGACGTGCAGGACGACGCGGTCCACGAAGTTGACGGCCATCTCTCGGGTGCCTCTTTCTGGCGAAGGGAGTTCAGTCTAGGTGGGTGTGCGTCCCCGGGTCGGAGCCGTCCGGGACGGAAAGGCGCCCGTATGCCGTGTGGTGAGCACGCGGCATACGGGCGCCTTGTCGTGAAGCGGAGGTCACTCCGCGGAGACGGACTCCGCGGGGACGATGTTGACGACCTTGCGGCGACGCTTGGTGCCGAACTCGACGTTGCCCGCGACGAGCGCGAACAGCGTGTCGTCGCCACCGCGACCGACGCCGTCACCGGGGTGGAAGTGCGTGCCGCGCTGGCGGACGAGGATCTCGCCCGCGTTGACGAGCTGGCCGCCGAAGCGCTTGACGCCGAGTCGCTGTGCGTTCGAGTCACGACCGTTGCGGGTCGAGGACGCACCCTTCTTGTGTGCCATGTCTGCCTACCTTCGTGAGTCTGTGTTCTAAAGGTCCGGTCGCTCAGGCGTCGATCGAGGTGATCTTGACCTGGGTCAGCGGCTGGCGGTGGCCCTGACGCTTGCGGTAACCGGTCTTGTTCTTGTACTTCATGATCGTGATCTTGGGGCCCTTGGCGGCCTTGACGACCTCGGCCTTGACGGACACCTTGGCCAGCTTCGACGCGTCGGAGGTGACGGTCGAGCCGTCGACGACGAGGAGCGGGGTCAGGTCGATGCTGTCGCCGGCCTGGCCGACCTTGTCGACGAGGAGGACGTCTCCGACGGAGACCTTCTCCTGCCGACCGCCTGCGCGAACAATCGCGTACACGATGGGACTCACTTTCGGTTAAGAGGATGCGCGCCTTCGGGTGACCGGCTGATAGCTACCCCAGAACACAGGACATCGGCTCGGTGGGCGCACCGACTGTCGAGTTTAGCGGTCGCCCTCGGCCTGCTCCAAATCCTCGGGAGCGGACTCGGCGGGGGTCGAGGAGGTCTCGGCCGCGCGCGGCGGACCGGCGGGGGCGACGACCCGGCCACGCTTGCGGCGGGGCCGGACGACCGGCTCGTCGAGCTGGGCCGGACGCGCGACCGCCTGGACCGGCTCGGGCTGCTCGTCGGAGGTCCCGACCTCGGCGATGACGGTGGCGGGCGCGGTGGAGGCGGCGGGCGCGGAGTCCGCGGTGTTCGATGCGGGCGTCGCGTCCTCGGCGACGTTCTCGCCGGCGATGACCTCGGAGGCGGTCGACTCCGCGGCGGTGTCGGCGGTCCGGGTGGAGTCCTCGGCCGGGGCGCCCGAGCCCGGGGCGTCGGAGCCCGTGGCATCCGAGCCCGGGGCCTCCGAGCCCGGGGTCGCGTCGTCGTGCGCCGGCCCGGTGAGCTCGGCGACGTCGTCGTCGTGGTGCTCGCCGGACATCGACTTGATGGCGGCGGCGTGGGCCGCCGCGGCGATCTGCGCCGCGGTCGGGCCGCTGGGTG
>NZ_AVPI01000043.1 GCF_000768675.1 Knoellia flava TL1
CGCAGCCGTCGCCGTGCGTCGTCCGCCGCGGCCACCGCGCCGCCGAGGGATGCCGAGGCCTCGACGGCAGCCGCGAGCCCGGTCTCCGTCTCCGCGGCCTTCGCCTGGGCGGCCGACCGGTCGGCATCCGCCGTCTCGAGGACCCGGCCGGCGTGTTCGACGGCCTGCTGCTGCTCGCGCGCGAGGTCGGCACGAGCTGCCGCTTGGCGCTCGAGCCGGACGAGCTCTCGAAGCGTGTCGTCGTGGACGACGAGGTCGGCCAGCACGGTGGCCGGGTCGGTGGCACCGGGAATGCTGGATCGCACCCGCGCCGTCTTCTGGTCGGCGAGCGTGGCCAGCCGGTGGGTCTCGGCCTCGGCGCGGAGCACGGCGTCGAGGTGACCCCGCACGCCCGCTGCCCTGCGTCCTTCGTCGTGTGCGGCCCGCACTGCGGCGATGTCGTCGGCCGCCGCGTCGAGGTCGGCGAGGGCGGTGCGGGCAACCGTCGCGCGCGACCGCAGGGCGACGAGGGCACGAGTCCGCTCGGCAGCCAGCGCCGCGAGCGACTCCTCGCTCACCGCCACGTCGAGGGCGACCATGGCCTCGGAGAGCTGGGCGTCGAGCTCGGCGCCGATCGCCTCGAGCCGTGCCCGGATGGCTGCGGGGGAGTCGTCGACGGACGGAGGACCAGCGCTGCCTGCGACGGCCGCGCCTGCGACGGTCGCTCCTGTGGTCGTCGCTCCCGCGGTCGTCGCGCCGGCCGCGGGGTCGTCCTCGTGGAGGTCGTCGCCCCGTGCGAAGCCGTCGTTCTCGGCGAGGTGGCCCCCTGCGAAGCCGTCGTTCTCGGCGAGGTGGCCCCCTGCGAAGCCGTCGTGCTCGGCGACGCCGTCAACGGTGACGCCGTGAACCCCCGCGACGCCGTGACCCTCGACGAGGCCGCTGGCGGCGACGACGTCGGCGAGCCGGGCGAGGTCGGTGTCGATGCCGGCGCGGACGGCGGCCACGGCTGCCTCGCTCGCCCGGCGCTGGTCGACCAGCCACTCCTCGACGTCGGCGAAGCGGGTGATGTCGAAGAGCTTCTCGAGCAGGGCCCGGCGCTCATCGTCCTTGGCGGTGAGGAAGGCCGCGAACTCGCCCTGGGGGAGCATCGCCACCTTGGCGAACTGCTCCTTGCCGAGCCCGAGGACGTCGTGGATGACCTCGGCGGCCTCGTCGTTGCGGGTGGAGAGGACGCGCCAGCCCTCGCCCTCCTGCTCGGAGAGGCTCACCGTCGCCGGGCTCTCGATCGTGCCCGTGCCGCGCTTCTTGGGCCGAACGTGCGCGGGCGTGCGGGTGAGCCTGAACCGCCGGGTGCCGCAGGTGAACTCGAGCTCGACCGACGGCGTCGCCGTCGGCGCGGCGTGGTCGCTGACGATGCCGCGACGGTCGCGCACCCCGGGCACGTCGGCGAAGAGGGCGAAGCAGATGGCGTCGAGCAGGCTGGTCTTGCCGGCACCGGTGGGCCCGTGGATGAGGAAGAGGCCGGAGGCGGTGAGGGCGTCGAAGTCGACGGTGACCTCGTCGGGGAACGGGCCGAAGGCAGTGGCCCGCAGACGGTGGATCCTCATGCGGCACCGCTGCCTCGCGCGGACCGGGTCGCGACCTCGCCGTCGGAGCCGGCGCGACGCAGCCGGGCACCCTCGACGGCCTCCTCGATGAGGGCCCGCTCGTCGTCGTCGGCCGCGTGGCCGCCACGGACGTGGCCGAGGAAGTCGCAGCAGACGGCGAGGTCGGAACGCTCGGTGAGCGAGCCGGCATACGCGCTCATCGTCGTGACCTCGCCGGTGGGGGCGAAGCGCAGGTCGAGGGTGTGCGGGAAGCGGGCGCGCAGGCGCTCCATGGCGCCGAGCGGGCGCACGGGGTCGGTGAGGGTGACCTGGCACCACGCCGACTCGGCGGATGCATGCTGGCTGTCCGTGAGGAGCTCGTCGAGGGTGCCGCGCAGGAGCGCGAGCGGTCGCTCCACCGGCGCCTCGACGAAGTCGACGACGGGCTTGTCGGACGACAGGTCGACGAGCCAGGAGCCCTTGGTGTGCGACGCCTCGCTGAAGGACATCGCGACGGGGGAGCCGGAGTAGCGCTGGCCCTCGGCGACCTCCTGCCGTCCGTGGAGGTGGCCGAGCGCGGCGTAGTCGACGCCGTCGAACACCTCGGGCGGCACGGCGGCGACGCCACCGACGGCGATGTCGCGCTCGGACTCGCTCGTCGCCCCGCCGGTGACGAAGGCGTGGGCCATGACGACCGACCGCTCGTGGCGACCCTCGGCGAGGGAGGACCTCACCCTGGCCATGGCGGCCCGTAGCACACCGGCATGAGTCCGCTCGGAGGCGCCGAGGGGCCCGGCGGTGAGGGAGGGCTCGAGGTAGGGGAGCGGGTGCACGGCGACGTCACCGACCATGACGGGCCGGCCGACGTCGTCGAGGCTCGTGCGGATGTGCAGCCCGGACCGCTCGAGGAGGCGGGACGCGAAGCCGAGCCGGATGGCGGAGTCGTGGTTGCCGCTGGAGAGCACGACGGCGGCGCCGGCGTCGATGAGCCGCTCGACCGCGTCGGAGAGCAGCGCCACCGTGTCGGGGGCGGGCAGGGCGCGGTCGTAGACGTCGCCCGAGACGAGGACGGCGTCGACGGACTCGGAGCGCACGACCTCGACGAGGGAGTCGAGGAAGGCCGACTGGGCGGCGTGCAGCCCCACCTGGTGGAACGCCCGTCCCAGGTGCCAGTCGGAGGTGTGGATCATGCGCACGTCACCGAGGCTAGGTCCGGCCACCGACAGGGCCGGTGACCGAAACGCGGATTCCCGGCGCTTCCCCTCGCACCCTGTGCTCGGATGGTGATTGAGTTGGCCAACGAGCTCGACTGGACGGCTGGAACCGGAGGTGATGGGCGTGGGTGCAGAGGTCAGCGCGCAGAGCTACACGCGCGAGGAGCGACAGCGCTACCGCGAGAAGGTGCGCCAGAACCTCGACGTCTTCGAGCGGATGCTGACCCAGGACCAGTTCGAGTTCGAGCGACCGATGACCGGGCTCGAGATCGAGCTCAACCTCGTCAACGGCGACTACGACCCCCACTTCGCCAACGCCGAGGTGCTCCAGGCCATCGCCGACCCCGGCTACCAGACCGAGCTGGCGCAGTACAACATCGAGCTCAACGTCCCGCCCCGTCCCTTGCCCGGTGACTCCGCGCTGGAGCTCGAGGAGGACCTGCGGTCCTCGCTCAACGCCGCCGACTCCAAGGCCCGTGAGGTGGGCTCGCGGCTCGTCTCGATCGGGATCCTGCCGACGATCATGCCGGAGCACTACGAGGGCGAGTGGATCAGCGACAACAACCGGTACACCGCGCTCAACGACTCGATCTTCGTCGCCCGCGGGGAGGACATCTACCTCGACATCCACGGACCGCAGGGGGAGCGGGTCGCCACCTACTGCAACTCGATCGCGCCCGAGTCGGCGTGCACGAGCGTCCAGCTCCACCTCCAGGTCACGCCGGGCGACTTCGCCGACCACTGGAACGCCGCGCAGGCGCTGTGCCCGGTGCAGGTCGCGCTCGCGGCGAACTCGCCGTTCTTCTTCGGGCAGCGCCTCCACGCCGAGACGCGGATCGAGCTCTTCAAGCAGGCCACCGACACCCGCCCGATCGAGCTCAAGAACCAGGGGGTGCGTCCGCGCGTCTTCTTCGGGGAGCGGTGGATCACGAGCATCTTCGACCTCTTCGAGGAGAACTCCCGCTACTTCCCGGCCCTGCTCGCCGAGACCACCGACGAGGACCCGATGGCCCGGCTCGAGGCCGGGGAGGCACCCGACCTCGCCGAGCTCCGCCTGCACAACGGCACGGTCTACCGGTGGAACCGCCCGATCTACGACATCGTCAAGGGCCGTCCTCACCTGCGGGTCGAGAACCGGGTCCTGCCCGCCGGTCCCACGATCGCAGACACCTTGGCCAACGCCGCCTTCTACTACGGCGCCATCCGCAAGCTCGCCGGCACAGAGCGCCCCGTCTGGACGAAGATGAGCTTCGCGGCGTGCGAGGAGAACTTCCACCGCGGCGCCCGCGACGGCATCGACTCCCGCCTCTACTGGCCCGGGTTCGGCGAGGTCGGCGCGGACGAGCTCGTCCTGCGCCACCTGCTCCCGCTGGCCCACGAGGGGCTCGAGGAGTGGGGCGTCTCGCAGGCCGTGCGCGACCGCTTCCTCGGCATCATCGAGGCCCGCTGCCAGGCCGGCGTCAACGGTGCGACGTGGCAGACCGAGGCCGTGCGGCGCTTCGAGGAGAAGGGCAGCGACCGGCGCAGGGCGCTGCACCAGATGCTCGAGCTCTACGTCGAGCACATGAGCACCAACGAGCCGGTGCACACCTGGTCCCTGCCCTGAGTGGCTCCCGTCCGCTCGGTCCGCCGGGACCGCCGCGACCGCGGCGACGGCCGCGAGCGCGTCAGCCCAGGCTGTTCCACATCTTCACCGCGGGCTGCTCGCGCTCGTACTCGAGAACGCTCACCGACCCGGCGTCGAGGAGCAGCTTGGCGGCGAAGCGCGGCTGCTCGCGCAGGAACACCGTCGCGAGGATGCGCAGCGCGTGCCCGTGCCCGAAGAGGAGCACGTCGCGCGACGCGAGCACCGGCGCCGCCCGGAGCAGCACCCGCGACGCCCTCGCCGCGACCTCCTCGACGGTCTCGCCGGGGGTGTCGCCCGGGACGACGCCGTCCTCGAAGACCGCCCAGTCATAGCCGAGCTCTGCCCGGATGTCCTTGGTCGTGCGCCCCTCGTAGCCGCCGTAGTCCCACTCGACGAGGTTCGGGTCGACCTCCGCGCCGCCGAACCCGGCGATCTCCGCCGTGCGTCGTGCGCGCTGCATCGGCGAGGTGAGGACGAGCCCCACGTCGAACCCCGACAACCGCTGCGGGAGCGTCGCGGCATCGGCCTCGCCCTGCTCGGTGAGCTCGATGTCGGTCGTCCCCGTGTGCTGACCCGACTCGCTCCACTCCGTCTTGCCGTGGCGGACGAGGACGAGTCGTCCCTCGGGGACAGCGGGTGCGCCGGTCATGGTCGTCACTCTGGCAGGATCCCCGTATGCCGCGCCACCTCGCCTTCCTGCGGGCCATCAACCTCGGCCCGCACCACAAGGTGCCGATGGCCGAGCTGCGCGAGCGGCTCGCCGACGCCGGCTTCACCGACGTCGCCACTCACATCCAGACCGGCAACATCGCCCTGACGTCGACGATGCGCTCGCAGGCCAAGGTCGAGGCCGCCATCGAGCACCTGCTCCAGGAGTGGCGGGGCTTCGAGGTGCCGACGATCGTGCGCTCGCCCGCCGAGCTCGCAGAGCTGCTGGCGGCCGTCGAGAAGGTGCCGCAGCTCGTCGGTGAGGGGGCCCGTCGCTACGTCGCGTTCGCCAAGGCTGAGGTGGGCAGGGACGCCGCGAAGGCGCTCACGGCCTACGAGGAGTCGCCCGAGCGTTGCCGGGTCGTGGGACGCGACCTCCTCCTCGAGTACGACACGACGTTCGACAAGGTCCGGCTCACCGGAGCCCGGCTCGAGAAGCTGGCCGGCACCCCCGTGACGATGCGCGACATCAAGGTCGTGCGCGCCCTCGACGAGAAATGGAGCAGCACATGACCGAGGCCCGGACGAGCGCGGAGCCCGAGACCGGCGGCACCGGCCCGGGGTTCCGGTCGGTGTCGATGACGCGGACGGCCCACGGCGAGCTCGACGTGACGAACGTGCGCGGAGGCACCATCCACATCGGCACGGGGGAGACCGACGACTTCACTCCCGTCGAGCTGCTCCTCACGGCGATCGCCGGGTGCAGCGCGGTCGACGTCGACTTCATCACCGCCAAGCGCGCCGAGCCGACCGAGTTCACCGTGACGAGCTCGGGCACCAAGGTCCGCGACGAGCAGGGCAACCACATCGAGGACCTCGAGGTGACCTTCCGCGTCCGATTCCCCGAGGGCGCCGACGGCGACCGCGCGCGGGATATGCTGCCGCGGGCCATCGCCCAGTCGCACGACCGGCTGTGCAGCGTCTCGCGCACCGTCCAGATCGGCACCCCCGTGACGATGCGGGAGGACTGAGCGGTGGCGCGCTACCTCGACGTCCACCCCGTCGACCCGCAGCCCCGCTCGATCCGGCAGGCCGTCGAGACCCTGCGCGACGGCGGGCTGATCGCCTACCCGACCGACTCCGGCTATGCCCTCGGCGCCGCGCTCGGCAACCAGTCGGCCAAGGACCGCATCCGTGACATCCGCCGGCTGGACGACAAGCACCACTACACGCTGGTCTGCGCCGACTTCGCCCAGCTCGGGCAGTTCGTCCACGTCGACAACGCGGTCTTCCGTGCCGTGAAGGCCTCGACGCCGGGGCCCTACACGTTCATCCTGCCCGCCACCGGTGAGGTGCCGCGCAAGCTGCTCCATGCCAAGAAGCGGACCGTCGGCGTGCGCATCCCCGAGCACCCCGTCGTGCGTGCGCTGCTCGCCGAGCTCGGGGAGCCGATGCTCACCTCGACGCTCATCCTCCCCGGCGAGACCGAGCCGATGACCGACGGCTGGCAGGTTAAGGAGGAGCTCGACCACGTCGTCGACGTCGTCATCGACTCGGGGGAGTGCGGCAGCGAGCCCACGACCGTCGTCGACCTCTCCGGCGACGTCCCCGAGGTGGTCCGGCAGGGAGCCGGCGACCCGAGCCGCTTCAAGGCGTGACGCCGGGACGGGACGCCGACGGCGGCGCGGGCTTCCCCGAGATCGTCCTGGAGGCGATGACCCGCCACGGCGTCGTCCCGCCCCGTGGCCACGTCACGCTCGAGCACGACGAGGCGTTGCTCAGCCACCACCCCGACGAGCCCGGCCGGCCCTTCGTCGTGCACTGGACCCGGTCCGAGCGGGAGCCCGCCGACGTCTTCGCCGACCTCACGGCATACCTCCGGGCGCGCGGAGCGCGCAGCGCCGAGTGGTGGTTCCGCGACGACTCGACCCCCGCGGGGCTCGAGGAGCTCGTCGTGGCCGCGGGCGCGACGACGGTCGAGGACCAGGTGTGCGTCGCGCGGGCCGTCGAGGGATCGGTCCCGGCGATCGCCCCCGGGGTGCGGGTCACCCTCGTCCGGGACGCCGAAGGGCTCGACGCGGTCGTCCGGATAGGTGCCGAGGTCTTCGACAACCCCGTGCCACCGGATCCCGACGCGCACCTCGCGGAGGTGCTCGACGACCTCGACGCCGCGAGGAGCGCATGGGTGGTCGGCTGGGTCGACGGCGAGGCGGTGGGGCGGGCCAGCGTCGGGTTCGAGTGGCAGGTCGCGCCGCTCGTCGGCGCCGCGGTGCTTCCTCACGCGCGGCGCCGAGGCGTGTATGCAGCGATGCTCGCCGCGCGGCTCGACCTCGCCGCGACCGCCCGGTGCCACACCGCCATCACCAAGGCCCGGCGTGCGGCATCGCTGCCGTTGCTGCTCCGCGAGGGCTTCGTCCCCATCGGCACCGAGCGCGCCCACCTTCTGCCGATCTGTTCCTGATCCACGTCCGGCCCTGACGCACCTCACCCCCACCGGCTCGGAGCCCCTGGGTGCCGGTGGGGGTGACGCGGCCTGCTCGGGAGGAAGTCGAGCAGGCTTCTCAGCTGCCGTAGAGCGACCGCACTCCCTGGCGGTCGGTCTCGGTCATGCTGAGGTCATCGGACGAGCCGTTGCACTGGGGGTAGTGCATGATCGACGCGCTGTCGTAGGGCGTGAGCGGACGCCAGTTGTTGTCCTCGAAGCACGTGCCGGCCTCGGGGCGGGTGTGCTCGTGGCGGAAGCCGAGGGTGTGGCCGAGCTCGTGCGCCATGATGTTGGACGGGGTCCACGAGCCGCTGTTGTAGAGCGAGCTGGCGTTGACGAGGACGTTGCGGCCCGACTTCGCCGTGCTCGGGAAGAAGGCGCGCGCGATGTACTGCGTCGTCTTCGTCGGCTCGACGGAGAAGAGCACCGAGGAGTTGCGGGTGGTGCAGTTGCCGTCCTGGGTCGTGACGTGCGTGTAGTTGACCTTGCTCGTCGCCGCCTCCCACTGGCCGACACCGGCGGTCATCGCCGAGACGACGCGGCTGTAGTCGGCGCCGAACTTCGTCGACACGCAGTAGGTGAGGTTGAGGGCCTGGGTCGCCGACCACTTGTCGTCGCGTCCGAGGGTCTGGTTGACGATGAGGCCGTCCTCCTGCGTCTGCTGCGGCGCGACGAGGGCGTCGTAGAACTGGCGCAGCTTGCCGTCGGTGTCGACGGGCTCGTCACCGTTGACGATGTACTTGCGGTCGAGGTCCTGGAACGTGGAGGCCTTGAACTCGCCGTAGGTGGGCGCCTGGCCCTCGGCCGCCGTGGCCTGGCCCGCGAAGATGGCGCCGCCGGTGAGGGCGGTCGCGGCGAGGACGGCGAAGGTGCGACTGGTCGTCGACATGTGTACTCCTGGTGGCAGGGAAAGCCGCGGGACGCGGCCGTCCGCCAACGTATGGACGTGCAGGTCAACGCCGGGTTCGCCGACGGTCAAGAGTTGGTATGCCGGGTCAAGAGTTCCTCGATCGGCCCACCGCGCTCACTGGGCAGCGTCGCTCGAGTGCGGTCGCGAACTGAGCACGAAGACGCGGATGCGGCGGCTGTCACCGATGCGCTTGCGGTAGTGCGCGTAGCCGACGTAGAACCGGCTCGCGAGGTCGAACACCTCGTCTGCCTCGACGGGCGTCGCCGCGCGGGCCAGGGCCGGCAGCTCCCGGTCGCCGTAGGCCACGGTGCACTCCGGGTGCGCCTCGAGGTTGAGCGCCCACGCGGGCGTCGTGGACTGACCGAAGTTCGTGCCCAGGAGGGCGAGGTCGTCGCCGAACGGCGTGGCGATGAGGTGACTCGTCCGCCGAGCGCCCGACCGTCGTCCGGTCGTCGTGAGGGTGAGCACGGACAGACCGGTGGCGAGGCTGGCGGCACTGTGCCGTCCCTCGGTCCTCCGGCTGACGAGGCCGTCCGCGTGGCGGAGCGTGCGGGAGAGGGCGGCGGCTCCGTGGCGCGAGCCGGCGAGGCGCCGGAGCCCGCGCTGGACGAGGTTGCCGGGGGAGTGCGCGTAGCCCAGGGCGGTGGTCAGGGAGACGTCGCTCATGGGCACACCCTCCCGCACCGGTCAGCTCCCCGTCTGCCGGAAGACCGGGGGAGGCCGTGGACAGGGACGCGGTCGGTGCTCCCGCCACCGGGGTTCGTCCGCAGCGTCACCGGTGTGCAGGCCCGGCGAGCGTCCGCCGAGGGGAACGACGGTGTAGCCCATACGCTTGACGATATGGCCGACCTCACCGAACCGTGTCCCGACTGCGGGCAGCTCATGCGCTGGGAGACGTCGCACGAACGCTGCGACGGGTGCGGCTGGATCCGCCCGTGCTGCGAGGGCGCTCCCTGCCCGATCCCGTGACGACGACGGCACCGGTCGGGCTGGCCGACGAGCAGCGGGCGGTCCTGGAGGCGTGGTTGCCCGGGTTCCGCATCGAGCGCGACCACAGCTGGGGCCTCACCTCGACCGTCGTCCTCGAGGTCGAACACGACGGTCGCCGACTCGTCGTCAAGGCGGCCGACCCTCGGGACGGTCACTTCCCTCGTGGGGTGCGCGCCCACCGGTCCTGGCTGGGTCCCTGGGTCGAGGCCGGGCGCGCGCCGCGGCTGCTCCACCTCGACGAGGACACCCGCATCCTCGTCACCGAGTTCGTCCCGGGCGACCTCGTCCTCGGCGGTCCGCACGAGCTCGACCCCGACGTCCACCGACAGGCCGGCGCGCTGCTGGCGATGATGCACGGGCAGGGCTCGGTCGTCGACGACACCTACTGCGCGCGAGAGCAGGCGACGACGCTGGCGTGGCTCGACCGGCCGCACCGCATCGCACCGGAGACCGCTGCACGGGTCCGGGACGTCGTCGAGGCGTGGGACCTCCCACCCGCGGTGCTCGTGCCGACGCACGGCGACTGGCAGCCGCGCAACTGGGTGCTCGACGGCGGGGGAGCGGTGCACGCGATCGACTTCGGCCGCGCCGACCTGCGTCCGGCTGCGACCGACTTTGCCCGGCTGGCCGCGCAGCAGTTCCGCGCCGACCCCGCACTCGAACAGGCGTTCGTGTCCGGCTACGGCGTGGACCCGCGTGAGCCGGCGGCATGGCGACGCCACCTGCTGCGCGAGGCCGTGTCGACCGCCGCGTGGGCGCACCAGGTGGGGGACGAGCCCTTCGAGAGGCAGGGTCTGCGGATGGTCGACGAGGCACTGGCCCGGGTGGAGGTGGCGTGATGGCGCCACAGGGGAGTGGCGACGAGCAGGACGCGGGAGAGGTCGAGGTGAGCGCGCTCGCCATCAACGTCACGGTGCCCGAGGACCTGAGGTGGCACGACTCCCGGCGGGGTGAGGAGTTCGAGCTCACCTCGCTCAACATCCGGCTGCTCCCGGACGGTCACGTCGCGGCCAAGGCCTACGGACGGCCGGTCGCCGGTGGACGTGGCGGCTACACGTCGTTCAGGGTGCCTGACCGACCCGAGCTCGCTGAGCTCGTCGACGCCGCGGCCACGCGGGCAGCGGCGATGTGGGCTGCCCACCGAGGGCTGGGCTGAGCGGGCCGAAGGCTCAGGCAGTCGCAGCGCCCACCCGGTCCAGCAGCCGCACCGCGTCCCACGGCGCGCGACCATCGATGTCGTTGTCGAAGTAGACGTAGGAGTCCGCGCCCGAGGACTCCCAGCCCGTGAGTCGCTCGGCCCACGTGTCGAGGGTCCTGTCGCTGTAGCCCCCGGCATACAGGCGTTGCTCGCCGTGCAGGCGGACGTAGTGGAAGTCGGCCGTGCCGTCGCCCATCTCCGGGAAGCGGCCGGCGGTGTCGGCGTGGACGAGCGCGACCCGGTGCTCCGAGAGCAGTGACCGCGCGGAGGGGGTGTCCCACGACAAATGGCGCGGCTCCACGGCATACCGGATCGGCCTGTCCGCCTCGGTCGTCGTCCAGGCGCGGTCGGTGGCCACCCGCTCGTCGTGGCGGGCCGCGAGGTCGGCCGCGGCCGACGTCGTCCGGGGGAGCAGGCCGAGGAACGCCGCGACGATCTCGCGGTCGAAGGCGAGGCGCTCGGGCAGCTGCCAGAGCAGCGGGCCGAGGGCCGGCCCGAGGGCGAGGGGTCCCGAGGCGAAGAAGTTCGCGAGCGGCTGCCCGACGTCACGCAGCGCCTTCATGTGCGTGACGTAGCGGCTGCCCTTGACGGCGAAGACGAACTCGTCGGGCACCGCAGCACGCCAGCGCTGGTAGGACGTCGGTCGCTGCAGCGAGTAGAACGACCCGTTGATCTCGACGCTCGGCATCCGCGACGCGACGTGGCTCAGCTCGTCGCGCTGACGCAGACCCCGCGGATAGAAGTCGCCGCGCCAGCCGGCATACCGCCAGCCGGACACCCCGATGCGGATCACCTGTCGAACGTAGCGCGGGGGAGGTCGGGACGGACGCCCTTGTCACCGTTACTTGACATAATGTCGATTATCGGCGTTAGACGAGAGTTCAGGAGGGGTAAGGGTTCCGGCTGCGCGCCCGTGCCTTGATCGCCGTGATGACCTCGGTCTTCGCGTCGGCGTAGGCGTTCATGTCGGACCAGTCGCGCGCGACGAGGTCGCGCTTGGTGTCCTCGTAGAGACGCCGGTCGTCCGCGTCGAGGCGCAGGTGGTCGCGCAGCACCAGGTAGTCGTCGGCCAGCGGGTCGCCGTCCTCGAGGACGTGCACGTGCACGTCGCGCTCCGGTGTGCGCACGAGCCGGTGTCCGGGCTCACGTACCCGCAGGACGTAGCCGGCGGCGACGAGCCCGTCCACGTAGTCCTCGTCGGCGGTGATGTCGGGCACGGTCACGAGGACGTCGAGGATCGGCTTGGCTGCCAGGCCCGGCACCGACGTCGAGCCAATGTGCTCGACGCGCAGCGCAGTCGCGCCCAGCGCGCGACGGATCCGGGCCTCGTGGTCGTCGAACCACGCCGACCAGGCCGGGTCGGGATCGACGAGGTGGAGCTCGCGCCTCTCGACACCACCGACGAGCTCGAGGTCCGTGACGTCGGCCCGGCGACGCGTTCCCGTTCGCTGCGTCTCGTCCACGCGCGTCACCCTAGCCGCCGCGCGTCTCGACGCTCACGCGCTGAAGACCGACCAGCAGATGTCGTCGCGCCGCACTATGTCCTCGAGGACGAGGTCGCGCACCGGCGCCGGCAGCCGGTCCCGCTGCCACGCGAGCTCGCGCCTTCCGAGGGCGATGCCGTCGTCAGCGGTCGCCGTCGCCCGAACCGCCTTGATCGCGTAGGCCGCTGCCCCCAGGTCGTGCTCGGCGACGTGCGGCACACAGGCCGCCTGACCTGCCGCGTATGCCGCGTGGCGCGCTGCCCCGACCAGGTCGCGTGCCGCTCCCATCGCGTGTCCCCCGGCCGCTCGTGATGCCATCATGCCGAGGTCGCCCCGGGTCCAGGCACGCACGGACTCCACAGCCGTGCGCGGTCGCGAGTCCTCGGGTCGCTCGGCCTCGACGAGGTGCAGGACGTGCTCGGCGCAGTCCGCCGCCCACAGCGCGAGGAGGCGGTGGTCGTCGTCGGTGAGCGTCCCACCCCGGCGGATCGTCACGAGCCGCGGGTCCCGGACCTTCGGCAGGATCACCGTCGCCTCCCGTCGCCACGCACGGCTCGCACCCTAGCCGCCGGTGTGCAGGCGTGCCGGTGTGACGGCGTGCCGGGGTGACGCCCGAAACCCCGTTGCCCACCGCGCAGACGCCTCCCTACGGTGGCCGGATGGCGACGTCACGGTTCCACGGCATCAGCATCGAGTGCTCCGACCCGGTCCTCGTCGGCCGGTTCTGGGCCGGGGTGCTGGGCTGGGAGCTGGTCGAACAGACGTCCGAGGAGGTCGCCGCACTCCCCCACGACGGCACCGACTACCGCCTCACGCTCCGCCGTGCCGACACCCCGAAGCTCGGCCAGAACCGGATCCACCTCGACCTCCCCAGCCGGTCCGGAGCCGACATGACGGCGACGGTCGACCGGGCGCTGGCGCTCGGCGGACGCCACATCGACATCGGGCAGACGGCAGCCGACGGTCACGTCGTCCTCGCGGACCCCGAGGGCAACGAGCTGTGTGTCATCGAGCCTGGCAACACGTTCCTCGCCGACACCGGGGTCATCGGCGGCATCAACTGCGACGGGTCGCACGCGCTCGGGGTCTTCTGGAGCGAGGTCCTCGGGTGGCCGCTCGTGTGGGACCAGGACGAGGAGACCGCGATCCAGTCCCCGACGGGCGGCTCGAAGATCACGTGGAGCGGGCCTCCGCTCATGCCCCGCCTCGGGCGCGACCGCTTCCACCTCGAGCTCGCGGTGCCGTCGCCGGACGACCTCGAGCCGGAGGTGCGTCGACTCGTTGGGCTCGGCGCGATCGAGCAGCCCGGAGCGGCCCCCACCGACAGCGCGAGGGCGCTCATCGACCCCGACGGCAACGAGTTCCGGGTCCTCGTGACCTGAGGCCGCACCTCACCGTCGACCTGAAGCCCTCATGACGCCTGGTTGATCCTCACGTGGTTGCCGGCGGGGTCGCGGAACGCGCAGTCGCGCACGCCCCAGGGCTGGTCGGTCGGCTCCTGGGTGACCTCGGCCCCGCTGGCCTGCACGGCGTCGAAGGTGCCCTCGAGGTCGGGAGTCGACAGGACGATCGTCGCGTAGGTGCCCTTGGCCATCATCTCGGCGATGGTGTTGCGCTCGTCGTCGGTGATGCCGGGGTCCGCAGCGGGCGGGGTGAGGACGATCGACGGCGTCGGGCTGCCGGCCGGGGCGATCGTGATCCAGCGCATGGGGCCCTGGCCCACGTCGGCGAGCACCTCGAAGCCGAGCGTGTCGCGGTAGAAGGCCAAGGAGGCCTCCGGGTCGGTGTGCGGGAGGAACGTGTGGTGGATGGTGATGTCCATGGCGCTGACGCTAGTTCGGCGGGAGCGGCGGCGCTTCTCGATTCCTGACCGGTCTCGTCACGGCCTTGGTGACGCACGAGGGCAGCTCGGCGTCGCGGTCCTCCGCCAGCCGGCGGTAGGCGCTCGGGGACATGCCCACGAGCTCCGAGAAGCGCGTGCTGAACGTGCCCAGCGACGAGAACCCCACGGTGAAGCAGACCTCGGTGACGTTGAGGTCGCCGCGGCGGAAGAGCGCCATCGCCCGCTCGATCCGCCGTGTCATGAGATAGCTGTAGGGCGACTCGCCATACGCCGCGCGGAACGAGCGGCTCAGGTGACCCGACGACATGTGGACGTCGCGGGCGAGCGCCTCGACGTCGAGCGGCCGGTCGAACTCGCGGTCCATCCGGTCGCGCACCCTTCGCAGCAGCGCGAGGTCGCGAAGCCGGTCCTGACGCTGACGGTCATCGCGGGGCTGTTCGTCCGTCCGGCGCTCCTCACGCCCTCGGTCCCCGATGGGTGCATCGCTCACGACACGATCTTGCACCGACTCCCCTCCCGCGCGTCGGCTCCGGCGCTAGTCTCGGTGCGTGGAGAAGGCGCGCCTCGCTCACACGGACGACGAGTTCCATTGTGCCGCAGAACTTTTCGCTGACTTTCAGCATGAGTACGAGGAGCCGGTTCCGGACGTCGACACGATGGCCGCACACCTCGCACGCCTCGTCGACGGCGGCGACACGAGCGTGCTCCTCGCGGGCGACCCGGCCGTGGGGCTCGCCATCGTCCGGTTCCGCACCGCGACATGGGCGGACACGACCGAGGCCTACCTCGCCGAGCTCTACGTCGCTCCCGAGTCGCGTGGCCAAGGGCTGGGCCGGCTCTTCCTCACCGACGTCCTGGACCACTGCAGGGCCCGCGGGGCGACCTACGCCGACCTCAACACCTCAGAGGACGACGAGGCGGCCCGTCACCTCTACGAGTCGCTCGGGTTCGACTGCCACGAGGGCCGTGGCGAGGGACCGCTCGCGGTCTACTACGAGAAGGATCTCTGAACAGCCCTGTTGCACAGCGGGTTTGCCGCCCGCTCCCCCGTGTGAGACCGTCGGGTCAGAGCCTCGACTGCAGGCTCCCGGACGAGGGGCGCCGTACCCGGCACGCGACAAGACGGCCCGCAGGAGCGCTCGTCATGTCATGGATCGTCCTCGTCCTCTCCGGGGTCCTCGAGGCCGTCTGGGCCACCGCCCTCGGCCGTTCCGAGGGTTTCAGCCGCCTCGGACCCACGCTCGTCTTCGGCGGAGCGCTCGTCCTCAGCATGGCCGGCCTCGCCTGGGCGATGCGTGAGCTCCCGATCGGGACGGCGTATGCCGTGTGGGTCGGCATCGGTGCGGTCGGCACCGTCGGCTGGGCCATGGCCACCGGCGCCGAGCCGGCCTCGCTCGTGAGAATCCTCCTCGTCGCGATGATCGTCGCGGGCGTCGTCGGGCTCAAGGTCACCCACTGACGGGCGCTCAGCCGCGCTGTCGCGTCAGCTTCGCCACCTCCACCTCGTAGCGGCTCGCCGCGCCACCGGTCGTCCTGAAGAACCTCCGCCTCAGCGCGCCGACGACGTGCACCCGGTCCCCGTCGGACATCCGCTGCGCGGCTCGCCGGGCCGACCGTGACCAGCACGCGAGGTCGATCGTGTCGACCGGCCCACCGGCGGGCCGGGGCACGACGACCCGCAGCGTCACGAGGTCGTCCCCACTCGGCAGGACCCGCGCGTCCGGCTTCCCGCTCACCCTCCCGACGAGCTCCACACTGTTCACCGCGTCCTCCGACGCCGCCTCCACCTGTGCCGCCATGCCCACTCCCGTCCGGTCGTCCGTCGCTGTCGAGCAGCCAGCGTCCGGGACGACGCGCTGCGAGAACAGCCCCGACGGGCGCACCTGTGGACGGCGCGGGCGCCACACCCTCCCTGTGGACAGCGGACGGCCCCAGGACCACGAAGGGTCCCGGGGCCGTCCCGGTCTCAGTTGCTGGGGGCGCAGAAGGACTTGCCAGCGCACATCGCGAGCGGCTCGCCCTGCGCGCCCTGGGCGCCGATGATGCCGACGGCAGCCATGACGGCGAGACCAACGAGGTAACGACGGGTGGTGCGCATGGTGTCTCCTTTGACGGTGGTCGGCCCGGTCAGGTGAGCCCGGGCCGGCGAGGTGTCCGCGGTGTCTCCCGCGGGTGGTGCGGGAGGTCTCCCGCGCCGTCCAGCCAACCCGCCTCCCGGCCGTGACGCTCGGCGCCTGCAGCAAGCTGCAGTGGGGATGCAGGCCGCCGAGCGTCGTGGCAGGGGTCTCACTGGAGGGTCAGCGCGTACACCTCGAACCGGGGGTCGTCGGGCAGCGTGACCGACCGCAGCTGCTTGCCGGACTCGGTCGCACCCGAGGCGGCGAACAGCTGGACCGGGGGCCCGTCGACGCCCTGTCCCGCACGGATCCGGTGGTCCATGGCGAGCGCGACGGTGTTGCCGTTGCGTCCGCTGCCGGCAGCCCAGTCCGTGAGGGCGAAGGGCACGTCGGCCACCGACCCGTCGGTGTAGGTCACCCGCAGAGCCGTCGTGACGTCACCGCCGTGCGAGGCGCCGATGACCCGCAGGGCACTCCTGGTCCCGGTCGGCACGAGGAGCGTCTGTCCCCGGGCCTCCACGAAGTTCGCGGCGGTCCCGGCAGGCGACGGGACGGCATACGTCACGCCCTGGTGCTGCCACGACCCGCCTGCCGGGAGCAGCGCGGCGTCGTAGCTCCAGCCGCCGCCGTCGAAGTTGCCCTCGGTCGACGCCGAGACGGTGGCCGTGCCGTCGTGGTTGCGCTCGCCGGCGAGGTCGACGGCGCAGGGCGAAGCAGCACCCGCACCGCCGGCACACGTGAGTGGCACCTGGAAGCGCACCGGCAGCGTCCGCACGACGTCCGGGACGCCCGGGGCGGACGCGGTGACGACGACCTCGTGCGAGCCGGTCGCGCCCTCGGGCACGGTGAGGGTCACCGGCACCGAGCCCGACGCGGGCACCCCGTTGCTCTTGAGGACGGCGTCGGTCGACGCGGGGCTCGCCTTCCACCCCTCGGGGACGGCGACGCCGACCCGCACCGGCAGGCTCTTCTGCGCCTGGCCGAGGAGGTCGACGACGAACCTGCCGGTCGTGTCGCCCGTGGCGAGCACGAGCGGGCTGGGCTTGACCGACATGCTCATCGACACCGCCTTCGAGCCCTTCGACGTCGACACCGACGGCGGGACGTCCGAGGGCAGGGTGCCCCACGAGCTCGGCGAGGAGCCGACGACGTGGGCGAGCGAGCCGCCGGAGCGCAGGTCGTCCCAGCGCACCCAGCTCTTCGTCGAGCGCGAGCCGTTGACCGTGAGCGACTGGACGTAGGGCCGGTCGTCCGAGACGCCGGGCGCCGTGATCGTCAGCGTGCCGCCCTGGCGCGCCGACCCGGTCTCCGGGCGGCCGACGGTGATGTCGGTCCGCTCGAACTGCGGGCTCGAGACGACGAAGTAGTTCGCGCCGCTCATCGGCGGGTGCAGGCCCCACGAGGACATGACGTACCAGGCCGACATCGTGCCGAGGTCGTCGTTGCCGGTCATGCCGTCCGGTCCGGGGTTGAACAGCGTGTATGCCGCCCGCGCCACGGTCGCGGTCTTGCTCGGTTCCCGGACCCACGCGTACAGGTAGGGCGCGAGCAGGTCGGGCTCGTTGTTCGGGTTGTAGGTGGGCTTGCTGTAGTAGGCGTAGGTCGCCTCGATCCAGTCGGTGCGCACCGTCTTCTCCGGGTCGACGAGCAGCTTGTCGTAGGCGAAGAACTCGTCGAGCCGCTCGGCCGTCTTCTCACGGCCACCCATGATCCGGACGAGGTCCGCCGGGTCCTGGGGCACGAGCCACTGGTACTGGTAGGCGCCGCCCTCGTGGAAGGCGCGCGACGCGGCCACCGGCTCGTAGGGGTCGAGCCAGGTGCCGTCCTCGAGCCGCGGGCGGAACGTGCCCGTCGTCGAGTCGTAGAGGTTGCGGTAGCTGCGACCACGCTCGTCGAACATCGCCGCGTCAGCGGTCTTGCCGAGCGCCTTGGCCATGATCGCCAGCGAGGCGTCGGCGGCGGCGTACTCGAGCGTGGCGGAGGCGGGGTGGACGCAGTCGTTGTCGCCGCCCTTGTGGTCGCAGTCGGTGCCGAGCTCGAGCCCGAACGGGATGTAGCCGAGCTTCTCGTAGTAGTGCTGACCGCTGCGGCCGTTGTAGGGGCTGTCCTTCGGGGGACGTTCGGTGGCGTTCTGGCGCAGGAGCGCGTAGGCCTCGGCCTCGTGGCCGGCGAGGAAGCCCTTCGACCAGCCCTCGACGAGGAACGGGGTCACCGGGTCACCGGTCATGATGTTGGTCTCGCTGTTCGCAAGCGCCCAGCGCGGCAGCCAGCCGCCCTCGCGCCCGATGGCGAGCACGGACAGGTAGGAGTCGCGCGCGACGTCCGGAGCGAGGATCTCGAGCAGCTGGTTCTGCGGACGGTAGGTGTCCCACAGAGAGAAGTTCTGGCGGGCGGTCCAGCCGTCGGAGGTGTGCACCTTGCCGTCCCAGCCGAAGTACTTGCCGTCCACGTCCTCGGCCAGGTTCGGGTGGAGCAGCGCGTGGTAGAGCGCGGTGTAGTAGGCCGTCCGTCGCTCCGTGGACCCGCCGGTGATGCGCGCCTTGCCGAGCTCGCTCTCCCAGCGCTGGGTCAGCGCCGTCCGGGTGGCGTCGAAGTCGAAGGAGTCCTTCGTCTCGGCGGCGAGGTTCGCGCGGGCGCCCTCGACCCCGGTATAGCTCAGCCCGACCTTGAGGGTGGCGCTCGTCGTGCCCTCGGGCATCGTCACCCAGGCGCCGTTGGCGCCACGGCTCGTCGAGGCGTCGCGGGACCCCGGCGTGCGGGTCGAGCCCGACCAGGTGCCGAACGACGCGAACGGCTTCTCGAACTGCGCCGAGAAGTAGATCGTGTGCTCGTCCTTGCCGGCACAGAAGTTGCCGTTGTGGATCCGGCCCTCGATGGTCCGGTCGCCCACGACGTGGATCTCGGAGTCGAAGACGGTGCTGTTGGCCTTGGCCGTGTTGAACAGGACGTTGGCCTGCTTCCCCGCCGGGAAGGTGTAGCGCTGCCACCCCGTCCGGTCGGTTGCCGTGAGCTCGGCGTCGACGTCGTACTTCGTGAGCCCGACGCGGTAGTAGCCCGGCGTCGCCTCCTCGTCGTCGTGGGTGAACCCGCTCCGGTATGCCGTGGGGTCGGTCGTCGTGACCGCGCCCGTCGTCGGCATGACCGGCAGCTCGCCGACGACCGGGCAGCCGACACCGGACAGGTGGGTCTGGCTGAACCCGTGGATGAAGGACTGCGAGTAGTCGTAGCCGCCCTCTCCCCCGGTGTCCGGGCTGACCTGCACCATGCCGAAGGGCGCGCTCGCACCCGGGAACGTGTTGCCGTTGTCCTGGGTGCCGACGAAGGGGTTGACCTCGGAGGTGAGGGTGGTGGCGGCCGACGCCGCGGGCGCCGGGCCGGCGCCGACGGCGGGCGCCGCGAGCGCG
>NZ_AVPI01000044.1 GCF_000768675.1 Knoellia flava TL1
GCCTGGGTCGGCGGGGCCTGCTGGGGCTGGCCGGGCGGCGGTGGGGGCGGTGCGACGGAAGAGCCGGACATGCCCGGACCGGCGCCGGCCATGCCGGGCGGTGGGGGCGGGGTCGTCCGCAGCGCGAACGAGCTCAGCCCACCCTGCTGCTCGGCCTCCTGCAGCCCGGCCATGACGCGCTCGCGCTCACCCTCCGGGAGCGGTCGGCCGGTGGCCTCGAGGTAGGCGAGGACGCCGAGGTCGCGCAGCAGCCGGTCCGCACCGGCCGAGGTGCCGCCGGTGCCGGGGGTGCTGATCCCGGCCTGCGACATCGCCGCGTCGGCCTTCGCGGAGAGCTCGGTCGCCGCGGCCTTGGCCTTGTCGAGGAATCCCATGCCTGCCTCCTGGAGCCGGTCGAGCACGCCGTCCACGTGTTCCTCCAAACGATAGGTCCGGCTCGGCTGCGTCGAATACGTTTGGGCACAATCCATGTCGGACATCCGAGGGCACGGGCGGCGTGATCCCGGGGCCGGCGACGGCACAGGACAGGGGTCCCGACGATGGCCATCCACGGCTCGCTCTTCACCGACCACCAGGAGAACAGCTCGCAGGACCCGTTCTCCCACCAGAACAAGAAGCTGCTCAAGATCCAGATGGGCTACGGCGCGGTCTGGGCCAAGACCGGGAGCATGGTCGCCTACCAGGGCAACGTCCGCTTCACGAACACCGGCAGCGGGGGCGTCGCGAAGTTCGTCAAGTCGGCGATGACCGGCGAGGGCGTGAGCGTCATGAAGTGCGAGGGGCAGGGCGAGCTCTTCGTCGCCGACCTCGCCAAGGACGTGCAGGTCATCTACCTGCAGGACGACATGGTCTCGGTCAACGGCAACAACGTGCTCGCCTTCTCGGGCTCGATCGACTGGGACATCCACCGCATCCAGGCGCGCGGCGCGGCGATGACCGGCGGCCTCTACAACGTGTCGCTGCGCGGCACCGGCTACGTCGCCGTGACGACGGAGGGCGAGCCGGTCGCGCTCAACGTCGCCGGTGGCAACACCTTCGCCGACGCCCAGTCCGTCGTCCTCTGGACCGCTGGCGTGCGCAGCGACGTCCGCGTCGACACCGGCGGCCTCGGCTCGATGCTGCGTGGCGGGTCGGGCGAGATGCTGCAGATGGCCTTCTCCGGCGAGGGCTACGTCCTCGTCCAGCCGAGCGAGTCCGTGCAGCAGGGCAGCCACGCCCAGGCCGGGCAGTCCCAGGGCGGGCTCGCCGGCGGACTGGGCAACCTCCTCGGCAACTGACGCAAGGGCGCTGGGAGCACGACGCTGCGGCAGACTTCCCCCATGCACGAGCTTCACGAGCCGATGGACGCCGCGACCCTCCGAGCCATCCAGGCGCCGCTCAAGGAGCTCTACCGCGAGGAGCCCGACGAGGCGGTCGTCCACCTCACGGCGCGCGCCGACTGGCGCGACCCGGGCATCACGACGAGCGTCGACGTCTGGTCGGGCCGCACCCGCGCCGGCCTGCACCCGGCCACCGGTGGCGACGGTGACGACGCCTGCTCCGGCGACATGCTCCTCGAGGCCGTCCTCGCCTGCGCCGGGGTGACGATGCGGTCCGTCGCGACCGCGATGGGACTCAACCTGCGCACGGCGACGCTGCGCGCCGACGCCGAGTTCGACGTGCGCGGCACCCTCGGCGTCGACCGCGACGTCCCCGTCGGGCTCACCGGCATCACCATCACCGCGACCATCGACTCCGAGGCCGACGACGAGACCCTCGCCCGCCTGGCCGCCGCCACCGAGCGCTACTGCGTCGTCGGGCAGAGCCTCGCGACCCCGCCGACGATCACCGTGCGCCGCAGCCGGCGTTGACCGCAGCCGACGCCTCGCTCGGGCTCCTCCCAGCGGTCACGTCAGGACCACCCAGCCAACCCTCGTACCCTTGAGCGTGTGAGCGAGACCCCCACCAGCACGACCACCGTCCCCGAGATCGACCTGTCCGAGCAGCAGCGCATCCGCCGCGAGAAGCGCGCGCGCCTCCTCGAGTCGGGGATGGCGGCATACCCCGTGTCGGTCGACCGGACTCACGCCCTCGCCGACGTGCGCGAGGAGTGGGGCCACCTCGAGAGCGGGCAGGAGACCGACGACGTCGTCTCGGTCGCCGGCCGCGTCGTCTTCGTCCGCAACACCGGCAAGCTCGCCTTCGCCACGCTCCAGGAGGGTGAGGGCATCCGCCTCCAGGTCATGCTCTCCCTCGCCGAGGTCGGCGAGGAGTCGCTCGCCGACTGGAAGGCGCACGTCGATCTCGGCGACCACGTCTCGGTCACCGGCCGCGTCATCAGCAGCCGCCGCGGCGAGCTCTCCGTCATGGCGACGAGCTGGACCATGGCCTCCAAGGCGCTGCGACCGATGCCAACACTGCACAAGGAGCTCTCCGAGGAGTCGCGCGTCCGCCAGCGCTACGCCGACCTCATCGTGCGCCAGGAGGCGCGCGACATGGTGCGCACCAAGGCCCGCATCCTCAGCGCGATGCGCCACGAGCTCGAGGACCAGGGCTACCTCGAGGTCGAGACGCCGATCCTCCAGCTCATCCACGGAGGCGCCGCGGCCCGCCCCTTCCGCACCCACCTCAACGCGTTCGACCAGGAGATGACCCTGCGGATCGCGCTCGAGCTCAACCTCAAGAAGGCTGTCGTCGGTGGCGTCGACCGCGTCTACGAGATGGGCCGCATCTTCCGCAACGAGGGCGTCGACGCCACCCACTCCCCCGAGTTCACGATGCTCGAGGCCTACCAGGCGTGGGGCGACCAGATCACGATCGCCGACCTCATCAAGGACCTCTACCTCGCCGCCGCCGACGCCGTCGGCTCGCGGCTCATCGAGACCGACAAGGGCACGATCGACCTCGACGGCGAGTGGCGCTGGCTGCCGGTCCATGAGGCCGTGAGCGAGGCCGTCGGCGAGACGGTGACGATCCAGACCGACCTCGAGACCCTGCGCGCGCTGGCGGCGAAGCACGACGTCGCCGTCGACCCGTCGTGGGAGCGCGACAAGGTCTTCCTCGAGCTCCTCGGCGAGCTCGTCGAGCCGACCCTGCTGCAGCCGACCTTCCTCTGCGACTACCCCGCGAGCGCCCAGCCGCTCGCGCGCCCGCACCGCAGCGAGCCGGGCCTCATCGAGGCATGGGACCTCATCATCGGCGGCGTCGAGCGCGGCACCGGCTTCTCCGAGCTCATCGACCCCGAGATCCAGCGCGAGGTGCTCACCGAGCAGTCCCGCCGGGCCGCGGGCGGCGACCCCGAGGCGATGCAGCTCGACGAGGACTTCCTGCGCGCGCTCGAGTACGGCGCCCCGCCGATGGGCGGTCTCGGGCTCGGCGTCGACCGCCTCGTCATGCTCTTCACCGGGGCCAACATCCGCGAGACGATTCTTTTCCCCCACCTCAAGCCGGAGGCGTGACATGTGGGACTCCGTGTGGCCCTATCTCGCCGCGATCCTGCCGACGGTCATCGTCGCGGTGCTCTTCTATTTCCTCATGAAGCGGATCCTCGAGGGGGACCGTCGTGAGCGGCTTGCGCAAAGCCAATGGGAATCGGAGCAGGCAAACGACCACAAAGACAATTCCCACTGATAATCTTCGCTCGTCCTATTTCGACCGCGAAGGGAATTCAACATGGCACAGCGCGTCCAGGTGCTGCTCGTCGACGACATCGACAACACCGATGCTGACGAGACGGTGACGTTCGCTCTTGACGGCGTGTCCTACGAGATCGACCTCAACAACGCCAACGCCGCCAAGCTCCGCGACGCGCTGGCCCCGTGGGTCGGCCACGCACGCCGTTCGGGTGGTCGCAAGTCCACCGGCCGCAGCAGCGGCGGTGGTGGCGGCGGTGCGCGGCGCAAGGACGTCTCCGCCGTGCGCGAGTGGGCCCGTGAGAACGGCCACGAGGTCAGTGAGCGTGGCCGCATTCCCGCCGCCGTGCAGGAGGCCTACGACAAGGCCAACCGCTGAGCTCGAGCGACATTTCGAAGGCGACGGCACCCGACCCGGGTGACGTCGCCTTCGTCATGTCCCGGCACCACGGATATCTCGAATTCGTCGGTGGGCGCGACCTCTCCACGCCCCTGACCAGCGCATTTGCCAATTCCGTTGAATGGTGCAGGAAACTCACGGCGCAGAACAGTGCAATGTATGCCGTTCCCGCACCTCCCCAGATCGCTGCCGCATTCGTCCTCCAACACCTCCTCAGCATTCCCGCGCACGCCTGTGCATTTGCCGCCGCCACCGGTCCGTGGCGGGTCGACGTCGGCACCCCGGACGACCCGGCGCTCTCGTGCGACCTCGCCCCCGGGCTCTATCCCGAGAGGGTCGGCTTCCGTCACGTGGAGCCCGCGACGACCGACCGCGAGATCCGCACCGAGGAGGCGCGGACGGCATACAGGGCGCTCGGCACGGCGATCGCGAGCGCCTACGACGTCGGCGTGAAGATGTCGAGCCGACAGCGCCTCGGCATGGTCGACGACGTCTGGGAGATGGCCCTGCGCGAGGCGAGGGCGGCGACCGGCGACGGCTGGGGCCCGCCGGTGGAGCGGCGGTCGTGCTGCCTCATCTACGCCTTGCCCGGCTGCCACGAGTGCGCCGGCTGCCCTCGACTCGCCGCGACCTGAGTACCGATTCTTATGAGGCTGCGGCCCTCGACCCGGCATGGTTGGGCCATGGCGGTCCTCGCGCGAGCCCTCGGCATCGGGATGGCCGCTGCTCTTGTCTTCGCGGTGCTCATGCTGGGTGACGACGGCGAGGGCGGGGCCAACATCGGCGCCGGCCTCGCGGTCTTCGCCGTCGTGGCCCTCGGGAGCTTCGGCTGGGCCCTGCTCGATGGTCTCGGCCGGACGGGCACGGTGGCGTGGTTCGACGGCCGCCGAGGTGACGTCGAGCCCGGCGGCCGCGACGGTCTCCGCGCCCTGCTCGTCCGGTGGCTGCTCGTCTCGCTGCTCCTCGTCGTCCTCGTGCAAACCCTACGGGCGGCCGCCACCGGAGAGGGCCTGGTCGAGAACGAGGCGAGCACCTTCGTCTTCCTGCTGGTCCTCGCCGCCGGGCCGGGGTTGGCCGGTGCGGCGATCGGCTGGGCGGCGCAGAGGGCTCAGGTCCGCACGAACCGACCGCCGGCCACTCGATAGGTCACGACCCCACCGACCGCGGCCGCACTCGTCGGCGCGGACGGGTCGGCGAGTGCGACCGACGGCGGTGCCGGCAGGCGGTGGCCGGCCGCGATGCCTGCCGCCTGCGCGGCAGCGGGCGCGATGACGGCGGCGCCGAGGAAGGCGACGGCCGTGGCCGAGGCGACCGCTCCGGTGAGGCGGCGGGTGCGGGTGCGGGTGTGGCTGCGTGGCTCGGAGGTCTGCGTCGTGTCCATGCCGAGGACCCTGCTGGTCCGGCCCGTGCGCCGGCTGTGTGCGTGGTGTGCCCTCGGCATGAGCGGTCGAGGCCGACGGCCGGGACGTCGCGACTAGAGCAGGTCCTCGAGGAGGTCGCCGTACTCCTCGATGCGCTCGCCCATGTCCTCGAACATCACCTGCTCGAACACCTCGCCCTCCGCGCCGGCCTCCACCTCCGCCCACGTGCGCGGCGCCGCCACGCACGGCAGCTCGCGCCCCCGCAGCGAGTAGGGGCTGATCGTCGTCTTGGCCGCGACGTTCTGGCTCCAGTCGAGGAAGACCTTGCCCGGCCTCAGCGACTTCGTCATCTTCCACAGGACGAGGTCGGGGTGCTTCTTCGTCATCTCCTGCGCGAGCTGCTGGGCGAGGTCGCGCACCTCGTCGCTCGTGAGGTCGCCGCCGAGGCTGGCATAGAGCTGCATCCCCTTCGAGCCGCTCGTCACGGGATAGAGCTGGAGCCCGAGGGCGTCGAGACGCTCCCGCAGCAGGAGCGCGACCCGGGCGCACTCCCTGAGACCCGCCGGGCTGCCCGGGTCGAGGTCGATGACGAGCCGGTTGGGGTTCTCGCGCTCGCCGTCCTCGGTCACCGTCCACTGCGGCACGTGGACCTCGAGCGAGTTGAGGTTGACGAGGTAGACGAGGTGCGAGACGTCGTCGACCATCGGGTAGGTCACGTCGTCGACCTTCACCCGCGGCAGCCACGAGGGAGCACCACTGGGCAGGTTCTTCTCGAAGAAGCTCTGGTCGGCCACGCCATGGGGCCAGCGCACCCGCGTCACCGGACGAGCGGCGATGTGCGGCAACAGGATCGGTGCGATGCCGACGTAGTAGCTGAGCACCTCGCCCTTCGTCGTCTCCGTCGATGGATACATGATCTTGCTCAGGCTCGAGAGCTTCATCGTCCGGCCGCCCACGTCGACGCGGGTGATCTCGGGGACGTACTTCTCAGGCATCGCTCACCTCGTGCAGGTCGGCGGGGGTGAGGTCGCTGCGGACCCCGAGGTATGCCGGCTGGCGCAGCTTGCCGGTCGACCCACGTCCCAGGGACTGCACCTCGACGACGAGGGTGGGCTCGACCCAGAACGCACCGACCGCGTCCTCACGCGGCACCTCGTTGGAGAACGGGGAATCGCTGCGGGAGAGCGGTTCCAGCATGCGACCGACCCGGCCGCCCGCGGCGCCGGCGAGACCGGCACCGACGCGGCCGGCATACTCCCACCCGCCGGCACCGTCGGGAGTGCCGACGAGGACGGCTCCGAGGCGGTTCGTCGTGCCGGTCTCGGGGCGCCAGCCGCCGACGACGACCGAGAGGGAGGCGCGGTGCGGCGACTTGCGCCAGTCGGGCGAGCGGCGGCCAGGGGCGTAGGGCGAGGTGCGCCGCTTGCTGACGACGCCCTCGAGACCCTGCTCGCGCGTGGCGTCGAAGAGCTCCTCACCGTCGTCGTAGACCGGCGGCACCTGCCAGGCGCTCGATCTCAGGTCGAGCCGCTCGAGCAGCTCGCGCCGGGCCGACCACGGCTGGCTCGTGAGGTCCGAGCCGAAGAGCCGCAGCAGGTCGAAGGCCATGAACGTCACGGGGCGCGTCGTCGCGAGCTGGGCCGCCTTGCGCGCCGACGACACGTGCATCCGCTCCGCGAGCGCGGCGAAGGACGGGATCCCGCCGTCGAGCGCGACGACCTCGCCGTCGAGGAGGAGGTCGTCGTAGGTCTCGGCGAGGCCGGCAAGCTCGGGGAAGCTCACCGAGACGTCGCGGCCGGTGCGGCTCGACAGCACGAGCCGACCGTCGTGGACGTCGGCGAGGACGCGCATGCCGTCCCACTTCACCTCGTGCACCCAGTCGGCGCCCCGAGGGATCCCGTCGGCGACGGAGGCGAGCATCGGCTTCACCCGCCCATCCTTGCCCACAGCGGGACGTGCTGCGTGTTCAATCACCCCATGGGGACGACGACCGAGCCGGAGCGGCGCGGCAACCTGCGCTGGGCGATGCTCTTCGCCGGGGTCGTCGCAGCACTCTGGTTCGTGGCGCTCCCCCTGCTCAGCCAGTTCGACAGCGGCGTGGGGCACAACAGGGCTGCGCTCGCAGTGATCTGCGCCGCGATCGTGCTGACGCCGTTCGCCCTCGTCTGGTTCGTGGCCGAGGCACACCTGGAGTGGTCGCCGCGGGACAGGCTCGCCCGGGGGGTCGTGGGCTGGGTGCTCGCCCTCGGCACGCTGGCGATGCTCGTGCTTGCCTCCCCCTTCGCCGTGTACGTCTTCATCGTGAGCCTCGACATCCTCCTCCACGGCTGAGCCTGCGCCGAGGGCCCGGGGGTCGTTCCCCCCTCGACGACGACTCCGGCGGCGCGCGCCCGGCATACAGTGGCTCCATGCGTGCGATCTGGAAGGGCGCGGTCTCGTTCGGGCTGGTCAACGTGCCCGTGCGGCTCTACTCGGCGACCGAGAACCACGACGTGCAGTTCCGTCAGGTGCACCGCGAGGACGGCGGTCGGATCCGCTACAAGCGCACGTGCAGCATCGACGGCGAGGAGGTCGCCTACGACGACATCGCCAAGGGCTACGAGACCGAGGACGGCGACATGGTCATCCTCACCGACGAAGACTTCAAGGACCTGCCGAGCAGGTCCTCGAAGGAGATCAACGTCGAGAAGTTCGTGCCCACGGAGCAGATCGACCCGATGCTCCTCGACAAGAGCTACTACCTCGAGCCCGACAAGAGCGCGACCAAGCCCTACGTCCTGCTGCGCGAGGCGCTCGAGTCCGAGGGGCGCATGGCCGTCGTCACCGTCTCGATCCGCACCCGCATGACAATGGCCGTGCTGCGCGTGCGCGACGGCGTCATCGTCATGCAGACGATGCTCTGGCCGGACGAGATCCGCAGCCCCGACTTCGCCCACGTCGAGGAGGCCGGCGAGGCCACCGACAAGGAGATGGCGATGGCCAAGCTCCTCATCGAGCAGCTCGCCGGCGACTTCGAGGCGGACGACTACGAGGACGACTACGCGATCGCGCTCCAGGCCCTTGTCAAGGCCAAGGTCGAGGGCGGCGAGGTCAAGGCCCCGGCCGCCGAGGCCGAGGAGTCCGGCGAGGTCGTCGACCTGCTCGCGGCCCTGGCGAAGTCGGTCGAGAAGGCCAAGGCGTCACGAGGCGAGGCTCCGTCCAAGCCCGCCGCCAAGGCCGAGACTGCGTCGCCCTCGAAGTCGACGTCGAAGAGCGCAGCCAAGCCGGCGAAGAAGACTGCGGCCAAGAAGTCGACGACGAAGAAGACCGCCGCGAAGAAGTCTGCCAAGAAGGCCAGCTGACCCCGGACGCGAGAGCGCCTCGTATGCCGTTTGGACGGCATACGAGGCGCGTCGCGTCTCCCGGCAGGGCCGGGAGTCAGGCGTTCTCCTTACGGAAGGTGGCCGTGCCCCACCACAGCGAGACGACGAAGAGCACCGCCGCCCACGCCGTGCCGTAGACCATCGGGTCGCGCGCGAAGTCGCCGGAGAAGGAGGTGCGCACGCCGTCGGTGACCCAGCGGAAGGGCATCCAGTCCGACACCGACTGGAGCCACGTCGGGCCGAGGGTCATCGGCAGGAGGATGCCCGAGAGGAGAAGCACCGGCATCATCACCATGTTGATGACGGGCGCCATGACGTCCTCGGACTTCGTCGTCAGCGCGAGCGCGTTCGACGCCGCGGCGCACGCGCCACCGACGAGGAGGGTGAGCACGACGCCGAAGACGATGCCCTTGGCGGACCCGGTCATGCCGAGCGCGTAGCCGAGCCCGACGAGGATGAGCGCCTGCACGAGAAGCTGGATGAGGTCGCGCACGAGGCGGCCGACCAGCAGTGCGGTGCGGCTGGCGGGGGTCACCCGCTCGGCCTCGATGACGCCCTCGCGCCACTCGCCGATGAGGCTGAACCCGGCGAAGAACGCTCCGAAGACGCCGAGCTGGACGAGCATGCCGGGCACGAAGAAGGTGTACTCGTTCTCGACCCCGAGCTGGGTGACGAGCGGCTTGAGCAGCGGCCCGAAGAGGAAGAGGTACATCACCGGCTGGAGCATCCCGATGATGACCCACGCGGGGTTGCGCAGGTTCATGCGCAGCTGGCGGCGGAAGACGATGAAGCTCTCGCGCAGGAAGGTCATGACTGCTCCTGTCCGGCGAGGGCGGGCTCGGCCTCGCCCCCGGTGTCGTCCCTGGTCGTCTCCTGCGCGTCGCGCAGCGACCGACCGGTGAGGGTGAGGAAGACGTCGTCGAGCGTGGGACGGTGCACCTCGATCGACTCGAGGGCGATCCCGGCCGCGCCGAGGTCGGCGAGGAGCCCGGGGACGGCGCGCCCGGCCCGCGCCACCCGGGCCCGGACGTGGTTGCCGTCGACCTCGACGGCGTCGGCACTCCCGTGACCGACCTCGGCGATGGAGCCGAGCCGGGTCGCCGCGCTCCCGACGTCGCCGGGGTCGGCGAGCTCGAGGTCGACGAGGTCGCCGGAGACGTTGGCCTTGAGGTTCTCGGAGGTGTCGGAGGCGACGATGCGGCCGTGGTCGATGATGACGATCCGGTCGCTGAGGTGGTCGGCCTCGTCGAGGTAGTGGGTCGTGAGGAAGACGGTCGCCCCGCGCCGGCGGCGCAGGTCGGCGATGTGCTCCCACAGGTTGGCCCGGGCCTGGGGGTCCAGCCCCGTCGTCGGCTCGTCGAGGAAGACGAGCGTCGGGTCGTGGATGAGCCCCATGACGATGTCGAGCCGCCGCCGCTGGCCGCCGGACATGTTCTTGGGCATCCGGGTCCAGAGCCCGTCGAGGTCGAGCTGCTCGAAGAGCTCCTGCCCTCGCGCCCTCGCGTCGGCGCCCTTCATGCCGTAGAGCATCCCGTGGTCGACGACCTCGTCGCCGGCTCGCGCCGCGCTGAACGCGCCACCGGCCTGCGAGACGTAGCCGATGCTCCGGCGGACCTGCTCGGACTCGCGCACGACGTCGTAGCCGGCGACGGTCGCGGTGCCCTCGGTGGGTCGCAGGAGCGTGGTGAGCATGCGCAGCGTCGTCGTCTTGCCCGCGCCGTTGGGCCCGAGGAACCCGACGACCTCACCCTCGGCGACATCGAGGTCGACGCCGTCGACGGCCCGCACCTCGGACTTCTTCTTGCCCTCCCTCGATCGGAAGGTCTGCACCAGCCCGCGTGCGTGGATCATGGCCTCTCCTCGACCTCGTCCGGCCCGGGACCCGCCTCCCGAGCGCAGCTCCGAGCCTAGGACGCACCTCAGACAGCCGTGACCCAGAATGGGCAGATGCCCGAAGGCCACACCCTCTACGCGCTCGCCCGCGACCTCGACACCGCCTTCCGCGGCACCTCGCCGACCGTGACGAGCCCGCAGGGCAAGTTCGCCGAGGGCGCGGCGTTGCTCAGCGGCACCGAGGTTCTCGGAGCGACGTCGTGGGGCAAGCACCTCTTCGTCGAGTTCGCCGGCGACCGCTTCCTCTGGGTACACCTCGGCCTCATCGGCACCTTCACGATCGACACGACCTCGTATGCCGGCGAGCTCCCCGTCGTCGGCCAGGTCCGGTGCCGCTTCGCGACGGACGACCACGTCGCCGACCTGCGCGGGCCGATGGTGTGCGACGTCGTCACGCCCGAGAAGGTCGACGAGGTCCTCTCCCGCCTCGGCCCCGACCCGTTGCGACCGGCCGACCCCCGCTCGGACCCCGATCTCGCGTGGAAGCGGATCACGCGCTCCGGCAAGCCGATCGCCGAGCTGCTCATGGACCAGGCGGTGCTCGCCGGGGTCGGCAACGTCTACCGCTCCGAGGTGCTCTTCCGGCGCCGGGTCCACCCGTTCCGGCCCGGCAACAAGCTCCAGCGCAAGACGTGGCGGGCGATCTGGGAGGACCTCGTCGCCCTCCTCCCCCTCGGGGTCGCGACGAGCAAGATCGTCACCGTCTCCGAGCAGGTCGACGAGGTGGCGCTCGGGCTCGAGGCGGGCGAGGACGTGCGGCTCACCGAGCGTGAGTCCTACGTCTACAAGCGGGCGGGCGAGGCGTGCGTCGTGTGCGGGTCGCGGATCCGCACCCAGGTCGTCGCCGGCCGCAACCTCTTCTGGTGCGGCAACTGCCAGCGCCGCGGCTGAGACCTAGAAACAATTCGGTGGCGGACGGCATACGAGCCTCGCCACACTGGTCGACGGACAGTCCGCAGGACTCCCCGAGGTGCCGGCCGGGCACGAGGTTCGGGGGCGCGCTGCGGCCGCGGCGTTCAGGGGCGCCGGCGGCCCGGCCGCGCCCCCGCCCGGTCGGTGCACCTCGCCCCTCGCGGGGCCGGCCCGTGTTGTGACCGGCCCCGCGGGCGGCGTTCGCTTCCGCCGTGAGCGAACATGAGCCGACCCGGCTCAGGCGTGGAACACCCCACCCGTATGCCGCGTTGGACCCCGTGACACACCTCTTGCCCTCCTCGACCCCGCGACCGTCCTCGACAGGGCGGTCCCGTCGTTCAGGGAGCGGGGATAGCATCGAGGTGACTCATATCAGTCAGGAGCCAGCACCATGTTCGAACGGTTCACCGACCGGGCCCGCCGGGTGGTCGTCCTCGCCCAGGAAGAGGCGCGGCTGCTCAACCACAACTACATCGGCACCGAGCACATCCTCCTCGGCCTCATCCACGAGGGCGAGGGTGTCGCCAGCAAGGCCTTGGAGAGCCTGGGGATCTCTCTCGACGCCGTCCGCGAGCAGGTGCAGGAGATCATCGGGCAGGGCCAGCAGGCCCCGACCGGCCACATCCCGTTCACGCCGCGCGCCAAGAAGGTGCTCGAGCTGAGCCTGCGCGAGGCTCTCCAGCTCGGCCACAACTACATCGGCACCGAGCACATCCTCCTCGGCCTCATCCGCGAGGGCGAGGGCGTCGCCGCCCAGGTCCTCGTCAAGCTCGGCGCGGACCTCGGTCGGGTGCGCCAGCAGGTCATCCAGCTCATCTCGGGCTACCAGGGTGGCAAGGAGGGCGCTGCTGCCGGTGTCGGCCAGGGCGGCCCCGCCGAGGGCACGCCGGCCGGTTCGCTCGTGCTCGACCAGTTCGGTCGCAACCTCACCGTGGCTGCCCGCGAGGGCAAGCTCGACCCGGTCATCGGGCGTGAGAAGGAGATCGAGCGGGTCATGCAGGTGCTCTCGCGACGCACGAAGAACAACCCCGTCCTCATCGGCGAGCCCGGCGTCGGCAAGACCGCCGTCGTCGAGGGCCTCGCCCAGGACATCGTGCGCGGCGAGGTGCCCGAGACCCTCAAGGACAAGCAGCTCTACACCCTCGACCTCGGCGCGCTCGTCGCCGGCAGCCGCTACCGCGGTGACTTCGAGGAGCGGCTCAAGAAGGTCCTCAAGGAGATCCGCACCCGCGGTGACATCGTGCTCTTCATCGACGAGATCCACACCCTCGTCGGCGCCGGTGCGGCCGAGGGCGCGATAGACGCGGCCTCCATCCTCAAGCCGATGCTCGCCCGCGGCGAGCTCCAGGTCATCGGTGCGACGACCCTCGACGAGTACCGCAAGCACATCGAGAAGGACGCCGCGCTCGAGCGCCGCTTCCAGCCGATCCAGGTGGCCGAGCCGACTCTGGCCCACGCCATCGAGATCCTCAAGGGCCTGCGCGACCGCTACGAGGCGCACCACCGCGTCTCGATCACCGACGGTGCGCTCGTCGCGGCCGCCAACATGGCCGACCGCTACGTCAACGACCGCTTCCTCCCTGACAAGGCCATCGACCTCATCGACGAGGCCGGCGCCCGGTTGCGCATCCGTCGCATGACCGCGCCGCCGGACCTGCGCGAGTTCGACGAGCGGATCCAGGCCGTCGTGCGCGAGAAGGAGTCGGCGATCGACGGGCAGGACTTCGAGAAGGCCGCGCGCCTGCGCGACGACGAGAAGAACCTGCGCAACGAGAAGCAGCAGCGCGAGAACGAGTGGAAGAGCGGCGACCTCGACGTCGTGGCCGAGGTCGACGAGGAGCTCATCGCCGAGGTCCTCGCCGCGAGCACCGGCATCCCGGTCTTCAAGCTCACCGAGGAGGAGTCGAGCCGGCTGCTCCACATGGAGGACGAGCTGCACAAGCGCGTCGTCGGCATGGACGACGCCATCAAGGCGCTCTCGCAGGCGATCCGTCGCACCCGTGCGGGCCTCAAGGACCCGCGCCGTCCGGGTGGGTCGTTCATCTTCGCCGGGCCCACGGGTGTCGGCAAGACCGAGCTCGCCAAGACGCTCGCCGAGTTCCTCTTCGGTGACGAGGACAGCCTCATCCAGCTCGACATGTCGGAGTTCAGCGAGAAGCACACCGTCTCGCGGCTCTTCGGCTCGCCCCCCGGCTACGTCGGCTACGAGGAGGGTGGCCAGCTCACCGAGAAGGTCCGGCGCAAGCCGTTCTCGGTCGTCCTCTTCGACGAGGTCGAGAAGGCCCACCCCGAGATCTTCAACAGCCTGCTCCAGGTGCTCGAGGACGGCCGCCTCACCGACTCCCAGGGTCGGATGGTCGACTTCAAGAACACGGTCATCATCATGACGACCAACCTCGGCACGCGGGACATCACCAAGGGCGCCCTCGGCTTCTCGGCCGGCCCGGACACCCGCACCGACTACGACCGGATGAAGGCCAAGGTCCAGGACGAGCTCAAGCAGCACTTCCGGCCCGAGTTCCTCAACCGCGTCGACGACACGATCGTCTTCCCCCAGCTCACGCAGGAGGAGATCATCCAGATCGTCGACCTCGAGATCGCCAAGCTCGACAAGCGCCTCAAGGACAAGGACATGGGCATCGAGCTCACGCCCGCGGCCAAGATGCTGCTCGCCAAGCGTGGCTACGACCCGGTGCTGGGCGCGCGACCGCTGCGTCGCACGATCCAGCGCGAGATCGAGGACGTGCTGTCGGAGAAGATCCTCTTCGGTGAGCTCAAGTCCGGCGAGATCGTCGCGGTCGACGCCACCGGTGAGGGCAAGGAGGACTCGTTCACCTTCGAGGGCACGCCGCACGCGCACGCCATCGAGGTGCCGGTCGTCACGGCCGGTGCGTCGGCTCCGCCGAGCAGCGGGACGGCCGCCTCGGGCGAGTGACCGCGCGGGTCGCCTGAGCGGACCCGACCGAACGACGAAGGCGGCGTATGCCGGGAGCGAGAGCTCCGGCATACGCCGCCTTTCGTCTGTCCCCACCGCCGTGCACAACTCGCCAATTCCTCCCGTTCCGCACACGGCCGGACGTACCGTACGAGGGGAATTGGCGAGTTGTGTACGTCAGGAGAGGCGGGCGAGCATCTCCTGCATCTGCGAGATCTGCTTGCTCTGGGTGACGTTGATGTCGGCGGCCATCTCCTCGACCATCTCCTCGCCTGCCACCTTGCCGTGGGTGCCGACCATCGTCAGGGCGCCCTTGTGGTGGGCCGTCATGAGCCGGAGGAAGAGCCGGTCGGCCTCGACACCGCTCGCCCGCGCGAGCTGCTCCATCTGCGCGGGGGTCGCCATGCCGGGCATGCCGGCGTGGTCGTGGTCGCCGAGCCGCGGGTTCGTCGCCTGCGGCGGGACCTCCTGCTTGCGCTCCTCGAGCCACGTCGTCATCGCGAGGATCTCGGGCTTCTGCTCGTCGCCGATGCGCGAGGCGAGGGACTTCACCTGCGGGTCGGTGAGCCGCGGCAGGGCGGTCTCGACCATGACGAGCGCCTGGGAGTGGTGGACGATCATGTCCTGGTAGAACGTCACGTCGCCGGGCGAGACCGTCCGCGCCGGCCGGGTGGCCATGCCGCCACTGATCGTCTCGTTCGGCTCACCCGGCAGACCGGGCTTGATGACCGGGTCGCTCGACGTCGGCCCAGGGGTGCCGGGCACGGGTTGGGGGTCGGCGTCGCCGGAGCAGCCGGAGAGGCCGAGACCGAGCACTGCGGCGAGCGTGAGCGTGGTGGTAGCGCGAAACGGCATGTGCGGCACTGTAGTTGGCGGGCCTGTCCCTCACTGATGTCCGATGCGGACACAACCCGCGGGTAGGGAGTTCTTACCTTCCCTTTACCCACCTCTGGGAACTTTTCGACAAGGCTGGCGCGCACCGCACATCACACCCTGGGTCGCAGCTCCCCGGCGGGCCCATCGGAGGAGGAACCATGAGGCTTTTCCGCACAGTGGGGATCGCGGCCGCTGCCGCGCTCGCCGCGAGCGGCCTGGGCGTGGCTTCGGCCGGCGCCGCAGACGTCCCGCCGGAGGTGGTCGGCGCCTACGGCACCGCACTCGCCCCCGACCAGGTGGGTCGCAGCGCCAACGTCCAGCACCTGTTCAACACCCCGCACGTCACCCCTGTCGACGGCACCGGCAGCGACATCGCCTTCTCGGGCAACAAGGCGTTCGTCGGCAACTACAACGGCTTCGTCATCTACGACGTCACGAACGCGGCCTCACCCGAGGTCCTCGCACGCGTCAGCTGCCCCGGCTCGCAGAACGACATCACCATCTCGGGCGACCTGCTCTACCTGTCGACCGACTCCTCGCGCAGCGACACCTCGTGCGCCTCGACCACCTCGCCGGCGACGCTGAAGGAGTCGTGGGAGGGCATCAAGATCTTCGACGTGTCCAACCCTCGCGTGCCGAAGTACATCAAGGCCGTCGAGACCGCATGCGGCTCGCACACCAACACCCTTGTCCCGGGCAAGAAGAGCGACTACATCTACGTGTCGTCCTACTCGCCGCGCGCGGAGTACCCGGACTGCCAGCCGCCGCACGACTCGATCAGCATCATCGAGGTGCCGAAGAAGAGCCCGACCGACGCCAAGGTCGTCGCCGTGCCCAACCTCTTCCCCGACGGTGGCAACCCCGGCGGCACGCAGCCGTCCGGTGACGGCTACTCGGCCACGACCGGCTGCCACGACATCACCGCCTACCCGTCGCGCAAGATCGCGGCCGGCGCCTGCATGGGTGACGGCGTCATCATGGACATCTCGAACCCGGTGGCCCCCAAGGTCATCGAGACCGTCCGCGACACGACGAACTTCGCCTTCTGGCACTCGGCCACGTTCAACAACGACGGCACCAAGGTCGTCTTCACCGACGAGCTCGGTGGCGGTGGGCGCGCGACCTGCAACGCGACCGTCGGCCCGAACCGTGGCGCCAACGCGATCTACGACCTGTCGTCGTCCAACGAGCTGACCTTCAAGTCGTACTACAAGATCTCGCGCCACCAGAACGACAGCGAGAACTGCGTCGCACACAACGGCTCGCTCATCCCGGTCAAGGGCCGCGACGTCATGGTCCAGTCCTGGTACATGGGCGGCACGTCGATCTGGGACTTCACCGACTCGGCGAACCCGCGTGAGATCGGCTACTTCGAGCGTGGCCCGAACGGTGGCAACGGTGGCGGTGGCGGCGGCACGTGGTCGTCCTACTACTACAACGGCCACATCTTCAGCTCCGACCTCGGCAAGGGCTTCGACGTCCTCAAGGTCACCGAGCCCAGCCTCCAGTCGGCGACGAAGGTGAAGATGGACGAGCTCAACCCGCAGAGCCAGCCGGTCTACAAGACCCGCTGACCCGACATCGGGTGCCTCCAGCCGGGGCGTCCGAACGGACCGGCCGTCCGCGCCTCGTGCGCGGGCGGCCGGTTTCGTCGTTCCTCGCGATAATCGTCGGTATGCCGTCCGCTTCCCTTCCGCCCACCCAGCCCTCCACTCCGGCGCCGGTCGGGGACACGACGGGGGCGCACGGCATACGGATCCGCCCGGCTCGCACGCGTGACGTGCGGGCGATGCGGACCCTGGTCACCCCGCTCGCCGAGCAGCGGGTGCTGCTCCAGAAGGAGGCCGTCGCCTACTACGAGACGGTCGGGGACTTCGTCGTCGCCGAGCAGGACGGCGAGGTCATCGGGTGCGGAGCGGTGCACGTGCTCTGGGAGGACCTCGCCGAGATCCGCACCCTCGCGGTCTCGTCGGCGGCGCTGGGCACCGGCGTCGGCTCACGCATCCTCGAGAGCCTCGTCGAGCGGGCCCGCGAGCTCGGGGTGGAGCGGCTCTTCTGCCTCACCTTCGAGACCGACTTCTTCACCCGGCACGGGTTCTCGCCGATCGAGGGACAGGCGGTCGAGCCCGAGGTCTACCTCGAGCTGCTGCGCTCCTACGACGAGGGCGTCGCCGAGTTCCTCGACCTCGAGCGGGTCAAGCCCAACACCCTCGGCAACACCCGGATGCTCCGCGTCCTCTGAGCGCCCCGGTCAGGCCGGTGCTCGCCGGGTCCGGCGCAGCTGCACCGACAGCAGCAGGACGAGCACGAGCAGCCCGCTGATGACCCCGAACCCGAGCTCGGGGTCGAGCGGCAGGGCGATGCCGATGCCGCCGCCGATGACCCAGGCGATCTGGAGCACGGTCTCGGACCACGCGAAGGTCTGGGTGCGGACGTTCTCGGCGACGTCGCGCTGGATGATGGCGTCGGTGCTCAGCTTGATGACCTGCGAGCACAACCCGGCGCAGAGCCCGAGGACGAGCAGCGTGACGAGCGAGTAGGCGAGGGCGGTCGCGAGCGCCGCCGCGACGATGAGGAGAAACGCGGCCGCGACGATCCGGTCGGGCGGCAGGCGTCGCAGGGCGTTGCCGACCACGGTCCCGAGCGCGTTGCCCGTGCCCGCGGCTCCCACGACGAGCGCGAGGACGAGCGGGCCGCTGTAGCCCGGGATCGGGTGCTCGCGCATGAGGAAGGCCATGAAGAGGGTGAGGAAGCCGGTGAGCAGCCGGCCGCCCATGGCACTGACGAGTGCGGCCCGCACGGTGGCCGGCAGCGCGAGGACCCGGGCACGCAGCCGGTCCCCCGCCCAGGCGAAGCGGCGACGGCTCTGGGCGGGGACCGGTCGGGCGACCGCGGTGCCGTGCCGCTCGCGCAGGGGCTGGGTGTCCTCGATGTCGACCTCGCCGGCCGACGAGTCGACCCTCGCCGGCAGCCGGATCGCGAGGACCGTCCCGACGACGTAGACGACGAACGCGAGCCGCAGCGACCAGTCGGGCCCGATCCGCGACACGGCGCCCGCGAGACCGCCGCCGACGGCCATCGCCGCCACCCCCGCGAGCGCGATGCGCGAGTTGGCGTTGACGAGGGTGAACCCCGGTGGCAGCAGCCGCGGGATCGCCGCCGACCGGGTGACGCCGTAGGCCTTGGACGCCACGAGGCAGCCGAGGGCCGCCGGGAAGAGCCAGGGCGAGTCGGTGACGACCGCACCGGCGAGCACCCAGCAGAGGAAGGCGCGCAGCGCGAGCGTCGTCCCGATCGCCCATCGGCGGCCGTGCCGGAACCGGTCGAGCAGCGGCCCGATGAACGGCGCGAGCAGGGCGAAGGGGGCCATCGTCAGCGCGAGGAACTGCGCCACCTGGGCGCGAGCCTCGTCGGTGGGGATGGCGAAGATCGTGCCCGCGAGGCTCACCGTGAGGGCGGCGTCCCCGACGATGTTGACGAAGTGGAGCTCGACGAGGCGCCCGAGACCGCTCTCGTCCGCACCCTTGGAGCGCGCGAAGGCCCGAGCCCGCATGGCCCCGGCGCGGCTGCCGCGACCGGCGAGGCGGGCCCCGCCGACGGTGCTGCGGCCGACGACCCGGAAGACCTTGCCTGCACCTGCTCGCACGCCGTAGGGGTCCGGCGGCGGCCGGCG
>NZ_AVPI01000045.1 GCF_000768675.1 Knoellia flava TL1
CTCGGCTCCGGCCGCCCCGGCGACGGTATCCGGCGCCGCGACGTCGCCCGACGCAGATGTCCCCGCCGGATCGGCGCCCGACGGTGGGGCAACCCCCGTGGCACCCCGGGTGCAGCCGTCCGTCCAGCCCGACGAGCGGCCGCAGCACGCCGGCGTCCCCGTCGTCATGCCCGTCGTGCCCGACCGTGGGCCGTCCGGCCCGCCGCCCCACGACGAGCCACCGCCCGAGGAGCACGACCTGCCGGAGGAGCCGGAGTTCATCGAACCCGCTCAGCCCCAGCAGCGCGAACAGAGCCGCCCGGTCCCGCCGCAGCGCGATGGAGACGGACCGCAGGCTGGTCCCCCTGGGCACCCGAGCCCGGCGCCGCACCCGCAGACGATGCCGTCCCGGACGCCCGGGTCGCCGCCGGCGGGGGGCGCGCCCGCACACACGCCGGGTGGGCTCGACACCGCCGCCATCCGACGGTCGTGGCCCGACATCCTCGCCAAGGTCTTCGAGCTGCGACGGACGACGTGGACCTTCGTCTCCGAGCACGCCCAGGTGCTCGACTACGACGGCGAGCGTCTCCTGCTCGGCATCGCGACGACCGGTCTGGCCAACACCTTCCGCCGGGGTCCGCACGCGACCTACGTCCAGCAGGCCCTCATCGACGTGCTCGGCATCGACGCCAAGGTCGAGGGCGTCCCCGCCGACGGGTCCGCGATCGGCGGGACGGTGGGCGTGCCGACGATCGACCCCAACCGACCCGACCCCGTGCCGCAGGCCCAGCCCGAGCGCCCGGCTGCCCCGCAGCAGTCGGCCCAGGCCCGGGCCGAGGCCAACGGCGCCGCCGCGAGTGACGCGGCGAACCGCGGAGGCGAGCCGACGGCATACGTGCCGAGCCAGCCGCCCACGACGCAACCGGACTGGGGCAGCGGTGGTGACGGGACCGGTGCCGCGCCGGCGTGGGCGACGTCGGACGGGTCCGACACGCCGATCAGTCCCTTCGCGCGGGCACGGGAGGTCGTGGCCGCCGAGCCCGACCCCGATGAGACGCCTGTCGCCGATGACTCCGCGATCAGCGACGATGACGAGGACATCGAGGGCCTCGGCGAGGTCGGTGTCCCCGTCGTGGAGCGAGTCCTGGGCGGGAAGGTCATCTCCGAAGAGGACGCATGAGCACCTACTACTGGGTGAGCCGCACCGCGGTGATGTCGCTGGCCCACGCGATCTGGCGTCCCACGATCCTCGGCAAGGACAACGTGCCCAGGACCGGCGGCGTGCTTCTCGCGAGCAACCACCTGTCGTTCATCGACTCGTTCGCCATCCCGGTGGCCGCTCCGCGCAAGGTCTCGTTCCTCGCCAAGGCGGAGTACTTCACGGGCACCGGCGTGCGCGGCCGCTTCGTGCGCGGCTTCATGGAGGCCGGAGACGCCATCCCTGTCGACCGCGACAGCTCGAGCAACGCCAAGGACTCGCTCGACCTCGCGCTCGAGGTGCTCCGTGCGGGCAAGGCGTTCGGCATCTATCCCGAGGGCACACGCTCGCGCGACGGCCGCCTCTACCGTGGGCGCACCGGGGTCGCGTTCCTCTCGCTCACCGCAGGCGTCCCCGTCGTGCCGGTCGGCCTCATCGGCACCGACAAGGTCCAGCCCGTCGGTGCCCGCGGGCTCAAGCTGGCCGACGTCACCGTGGCCTTCGGGTCACCGATTCAGCCGTCCGCGTATGCCGGCCTGCCCGCCGGCCGCGCCCGTCGCCAGCTCACCGACGACGTCATGGACGCCATCGCCGCCCTCACCGGGCAGGAGCGCGCCGACACCTACAACGAGCGCCCCGCCACCGACGACCCCGACGACTGACCTCAGCTTCTGCTCCCCATGAGGGAACGTTGCGGGTCCGGAGGGAAATGTTCCGTCCGGATCCTTCACCTTCCCTCCGTATGCCGACGCCCTCGTATGCCGGGACCTCCGTATGCCGTGACGCCCGTGCGGGAGGCCGCCGCCGGGTGCGCCGTGGCCTAGGCTCGGGGTGTGTACGAAGGCGCAGTGCAGGACCTCATCGACGAACTCGGCCGACTTCCGGGTGTCGGGCCCAAGAGTGCGCAGCGCATCGCCTTCCACCTGCTCCAGTCCGACGCCGTCGACGTGCAGCGCCTCACCGACGCGCTCACCCAGGTCAAGGCCAAGGTCCGCTTCTGCGTGACGTGCCACAACATCGCCGAGTCGGAGCAGTGCCGGATCTGCGCCGACCCCCGCCGTGACGCGACGAGCATCTGCGTCGTCGAGGAGCCGAAGGACGTCGTCGCCATCGAGCGGACGCGCGAGTTCCGCGGGCGCTACCACGTGCTCGGCGGTGCCATCAGCCCCATCGACGGCATCGGCCCCGACGACCTCACCTTCCGCGAGCTCATGACCAGGCTCGCGAGCGGCGAGGTCACCGAGATCATCATCGCCACCGACCCCAACCTCGAGGGCGAGGCGACGGCGAGCTACCTCGCGCGCTTCCTCAAGGGCATGGACATCAAGGTCACCCGCCTCGCGTCCGGCCTGCCGGTCGGTGGCGACCTCGAGTACGCCGACGAGGTGACGCTCGGTCGCGCCTTCGAGGGACGGAGGCTCCTCGATGCCTGACGAGCCCGCCGGCCCGGACGCAGCCGCCGAGCAGCAGGCGGCGGACACGATGTCCGACCTCCGCGCGCTGGCCGACGACTCGGCCCACGAGGCCCGCACCTACCTCGCCACCGTCACCGACATCGCGTCCGGCGCCAACCCGGCGGCCGCGCTCCCGCTCGGTCTCCTCGCGCTCTCGCAGGTGCTCGTCATGGGCGCACGGCTCGGGGCGATCGAGGACATCGTCCCGGAGGACCGGTTCGAGGTGGACCCCGGCCCGGACGTCGAGCTCGACCCGCTGCGTGAGAGCCTCACGAACCTCCTCGAGGGCCTCGACGAGTACGCCGACGTCGTCGACCCGGTCACCGAGCCCGAGCTGACGACGGGGTCGGTCTCGAACGACCTCACCGTCGTGGCCTCCGCGCTCGCCCATGGCCTGCGCCACTACGACGAGGGCCGGATCCTCGAGGCGCTGTGGTGGTGGCAGTTCAGCTACCTGTCCGACTGGGGCGAGCGGGCGGCGAGTGCGCTGCGGGTGCTCCAGGCCCTCCTCGCCCACGTCCGGCTCGACGCCGACGCCGACGCGGTCTCCGAGGCGGAGTTCGACGCCCTCCACCCCTGAGGCGGACCCCCCTCAGGCGATGCGGGTGCCGCTCGGCAGGCGTCGGACCGGGGTGCGCACGCGGCGCTCGGCTACGACGACCGAGGTGAGCCCGAGCGCACCGAGGAACGCGAGTCCCCACGGCCACACCGGGTTGGCGTCGCGCCTGGCCCGGTCGGCGGCATCCTGCGCCTTCTCCCGGGCCTCGAACGCCGCGTCCGTCGTGGCGCTGTCGCCGACCGGCGAGCCCGCCTCGGGCAGGAACGAGCACTCGTCGCGCACGCCCCCCTCGCCCGGTCCGGCCTTCGCGTCCCGCGAGCCGTCGCTGATCCACCGCATCGGGGTGAAGCCACCGGTGAACGTGCCGGTCTCGGCAAGCCGCGAGGGTGCGGCGTCGGCGACGACGACGAAGGGGTTGACCGCGAGCAGCGGCCAGATCCGGTCGGTGCGCGAGGCCTGCTCGGTGCGCGTGAACTCCTCGCAGTCGGCCTGCGTCGGCTGGAGCACGAAGCCCTCGGCGCCGGGCTCCGACGTCACCGGAGGCTCGATCTCGGAGGCCCAGTAGCTCTCGGGCACCCCGTTGACCCTCACCGTCACGGTGTCGGTGAGCAGCACCGCCGTGAGCAGGAACCCGATGAGCGAGCCGAAGACGAGCGCGGCCAGCGTGAGGTAGGTGAGCACCGCCGACGCCACCGGGCGGGCCGTGAGCGTCGAGAACATGAGGCCCACCGCCGCCACGACCGCGAGCACGACGACGAGCACGAGCAGCGAGAGCAGGATCCGCCCGACGGAGAGCCCGCCCGCGACCCACGCCCACGCGAGGAAGGGCAACGCAGTGGCGAGGAAGACCATCGACACGACCCACGACGCCAGCAGCTTGCCGAGGACGAGCTCCCACGAGGTGACGAGCGTCGTCTGGAGCGTCGCGAGCACCCCGTGCTCCCGGTCGCCGTTGACAGTGGTCGCGGTGAGCGAGGGCACGACGAGCATCCCGAGCATGAGCACGAAGAACGTCGTCACGTCATAGAGCGAGGGCCCGGACGCGAAGCTCTCACCACGCACCGCCCGCCACGACGCGAACGTCACGAGCGCGATGACGACGAACCACGCGCCGAGGACGATCGGCCAGCGCGACGTCCTCCGGCGCTGCACGAGCTCGAGCCGCGCCACCGTCCACAGCCGTCGCAGGTTCACTGCCGGTCCTCCGTCGCCGCGAGGTAGGCCGCTTCCATCTCGCCGTGGAGCGGTGCGTATGCCGTGACGCGAGCGCCGCTGCCGCCGAGCCTCACGAGGAGCTCGGCAGCGTCGGTGTCGCCTGCGAGCTCGACGTCGACGGCGGTGCCCGCGTCGCGCCATGGCAGCCCCTCGTCGGCGAGGAAGGCCACGAGGCGAGCCCGGTCGAGCGCCGAGATCCGCCAGGTGCGCGACACCGGGGCAGCGCCGTCCACGGCCTGGGTCTCGACGGTGCGACCGCGCGAGACGATGACGGCGCGGTCGGCCATCTCCTGGAGCTCGGTGAGGATGTGGCTCGACACGAGGACGGTCGTCCCGGCGGCGGCGAGGCCGCGCACGAGGTCGCGCAGCTCGATCCGGCTGCGCGGGTCGAGGCCGGAGGCGGGCTCGTCGAGCAGCAGGGTCGTCGGGCGGTGGAGCAGCGCGCGGGCCATGCCGAGCCGCTGCTTCTGGCCGCGCGAGAGGACCCGGGCCCGCCGGTCGGCGAGGTCGGCCAGGTGCACCTGTTCGAGGACCTCGTCGGTGCGGGCGCGCGCCTCGGCCGCCGGCAGGTCGTAGGCGGCGCCGATCGTGTGGAGCACCTCGCGCACGGTGAGGGCGTCCCAGGTCCCGAACCCGTCAGGCATCCAGCCGATCCGGCGGCGCACCTCCCGAGGCTCGTCCACCGGCGAGAAGCCGTCGATGGTGATCGTCCCGCGGTCGGGCACGAGGAGGGTCGCGAGCATGAGGAGAAGGGTCGTCTTGCCGGCGCCGTTCGGCCCGATGAGCGCGGTGACCTCGCCGGGCCGCGCGACGAGCGAGATGTCGTCGACCGCGACGACGTCGCCGAAGGCCCGGTGCACCCCGGTCACGACGATCCCGCCGGTGGCCCCTGCCCCATCGGAACTCATGCCGAGCACAGTAGGTGCCGGGACGGCATACGAGGTGGAGGATCGTCGAAGTCGACACCGAACCGCGACGCTGGATCTCAGGTGCGGTGGAGGTGGTGGAATCGGGTCATGAACGACCCGTGGACCGTCGACCGCCTCGACCTCGACGCCTACCTCGCGCGCACCGGCGCCGCCGCGCAGGCTCCGGGCATCGACGCGCTCGCGCGGCTGCAGCTCGCGCACGCCCTCACCTTCACGTTCGACAACCTCGACGTCCTCCTCGGCACCCACCCCGGTGTCGGGCTCGAGGCGGTGCAGGAGAAGTTCGTCGGTCGTGGCCGTGGCGGCTACTGCTTCGAGCACGCGACGCTCTTCGGTGCCGTTCTCGAACGACTCGGGTATGCCGTCACCCGTCACCTCGGGCGCGTGGGCGACGTCGCGACGACCCCACGCACGCACCTCGTCCTCGTCGTCGACCTCGACGGGCAGCGGCTCCTCGTCGACCCCGGCATCGGCCGCCCACCGCTCGGCCCGGTGCCGCTCGTCGACGGGGCAGAGGTCGTGTGGAGCGGCTGGCGCCACCGGGTGCGCGACGTCGGCGCCGGTTCATGGGCGCTCGACCGCCTCGTCCACGGGCGGTGGGAGTACGTGCACACCGCCGACGCGCTGCCCGTCCAGCCCGTCGACGTCGAGATGGGCCACCTCTGGACGAGCAGCCACCCCCGCAGCCATTTCCGGTCGACCCTCATGTGCACGCGCCACGGCACCGACGACGACGGCGGCTCGCGCGTGACGACCCTGAGCCTGGACGGTGTCTCGGTGCGCCGACCCGATCGGCCCACCGAGCACGCCGACCTCGGCGAGGTCTCGATCGCCGGTGTCCTCGACGACCTCGGGGCCCACCTGACCGCGGCCGAGATCGACCGTCTCGAGGTCGTCGTCGGCGACCTGCTCGACGCACGCTGAGACCGGCACACCTCCAGTGGCGCCGAGTCGTGGCGGCAGCGCGCGGTGACGGACCGGCATACGGGCGTGGGACCGGCCGGTCGAGCACGTCGTTAGACTCGCTGCCGACCAGACTCCGCGACCACCGCAGGAGAGTGCACGTGCCCATCGTCGTCCAGAAGTACGGCGGCTCCTCGCTCGCCGATGCCGAGAGCATCAAGCGTGTCGCTCGCCGCATCGCCGAGACGCGCAAGGCCGGCAACGACGTCGTCGTCGCCGTGTCCGCGATGGGCGACTCCACGGACGAGCTGCTCGACCTCGCGCAGGACGTGAGCCCGCTGCCGCCCCCGCGCGAGCTCGACATGCTCATGACCGCCGGCGAGCGGATCAGCATGGCGCTCGTGGCGATGGCGATCCACGACCTCGGGATGAGCGCCCGCTCGTTCACCGGCAGCCAGGCCGGGGTCATCACCGACGAGGCGCACGGCAAGGCCAAGATCATCGACGTCACCCCCGGTCGCATCACCGAGGCGCTCGACAAGGGCCACGTCGTCATCGTCGCCGGCTTCCAGGGCGTGAGCCAGACGACCAAGGAGATCACCACCCTCGGTCGTGGCGGCACGGACACGACCGCCGTCGCGCTCGCGGCCGCGCTGCGTGCGGACGTGTGCGAGATCTACACCGACGTCGACGGCGTCTTCACGGCCGATCCGCGCATCGTGCCGAAGGCCCGCAAGATCGACCGCATCTCCGCCGAGGAGATGCTCGAGCTCGCGGCGTGCGGCTCCAAGGTGCTGCACCTCCGCAGCGTCGAGTACGCCCGCCGCTACGACATCCCCATCCACGTCCGCTCCTCCTTCACGCCGAAGGAGGGCACCATCGTCACCGACCAGCCCGGCTCCGAGGGCACCGAAGGAGAAGCCGTGGAAGCCCCGATCATCGCCGGCGTCGCACACGACCGCAGCGAGGCCAAGATCACCGTCGTCGGTGTCCCGGACCAGAAGGGCAAGGCGGCCGAGATCTTCACCGCTGTTGCCGCCTCCGAGGCCAACATCGACATGATCGTCCAGAACGTCTCGGCCACCGACACGGGCCTCACCGACATCTCGTTCACGCTGCCCAAGACCGACGGTCAGGGCGCGATGGAGGCGCTCCAGGCCATCCAGGGCCCGGTGGGCTTCAGCGGGCTGCAGTACGACGACCAGATCGGCAAGCTCTCGCTCGTCGGCGCCGGGATGCGCTCCAACCCCGGTGTCTCCGCGACCTTCTTCCGTGCGCTGGCTGAGGCCGGGGTCAACATCGAGATGATCTCGACCTCCGAGATCCGGATCTCGGTCGTCACCCGCAGCGAGCTGCTCGACGACGCCGTGCGGGCCGTGCACACCGCCTTCGGGCTCGACTCCGAGGAGGGCGAGGCGGTCGTCTACGCCGGCACGGGCCGCTGACCCGCGCCCGCGCCACTGAGCCGAGCCCGCACCGCTGAGCCGCGCCCGCGTCGCACCCCCGAGCCAGGAGCATCGTGACACCACCGCCACCCACCCTTGCCATCGTCGGGGCCACGGGCGCCGTCGGCACCGTCGTCCGTGACGTCCTGCCCGTGCGCCGCCATGTCTGGGGTGACGTGCGCCTCGCCGCCGGTGCCGAGGACGTCGGTTCCGTATGCCGTGTGGCCGGCGAGGACCTCACCATCGAGGCCCTGACCCCCGAGTTCTTCGACGGCGTCGACATCGCCGTCGTGGACATCCCGCCGGAGATCTCCGCGGAATGGGCAGGGGTGGCCGTCGAGCGCGGCGCCGTCGTCATCGACAACAGCCCGACGTTCCGGCGCGACCCGCAGGTCCCGCTCGTCGTCCCCGAGATCAACCCCGAGTCGGTGAGCGAGCGCCCCCGCGGCATCATCGCCAACCCCGGTGCCACCGTCATGACGATGATCGACGTGCTCGCCGTGCTCCACGCGCAGTGGGAGCTCACCGAGCTCGTCGTCACGAGCTTCCAGGCGGCCTCGGGTCTCGGACGGGCCGGCATGGCGCGCCTGCACGACGAGATGGCCGTCGTCGGCGGCCAGCGCGACCTCGGCATGAGCCCGGGCGACGTCCGCCGGGTCATCGAGCACGAGCTCGGGCCCAGCCTCTTCGGCGGTCCCCTCGCGCTCAACGTCCTGCCCTTCGCCGGCTCGCACGTCGGCGACGGCTGGAGCTCGGAGGAGTCCAAGATCCGCCAGGAGACGCGCAAGATCCTCGGCATGCCCGACCTGCGCGTCTCGGCGACGTGCGTGCGGGTCCCGGTCGTCTCGACGCACTCGGTGTCGGTGCACGCAACCTTCGCCAAGCCGATCCAGGTCGACAAGGCCCGTCAGGCGCTCGTCGAGGCGCCGGCCGTCGTCGTCATGGACGACCCCGAGAACGGCGACTACCCCACGCCGGTCGACATCGTCGGTGCGGACCCGAGGTTCGTCGGGCGCATGCGGCAGGCCATCGACTTCCCGCGCACGCTCGACCTCTTCGTCTGTGGTGACAACCTGCGCAAGGGCGCCGCGCTCAACATGCTCCAGACGGCCGAGCTCGTCGCCGCGACCCTCTGAGCCGGAGTCGGCGGAGTCGTCTCCCACGGGGCGCAGCGCGACGCGGTCCGTGACGCGGGTCCGCCGCGCGGGCGCCTCTCCGCGTGCCTTGACCCCGGCGTGACCCTGCGGCCAGACGTCGGACACCTCGACCTGTCACCGTGCCTCTGCAGGAGCCGGGAAGGGCCTCGGTCTCGGGTTGGTGACGAAATGGGCGTGTTACTCCTGTGACTCATGTGACTCGTGGTGAGATTTGTCTGCGGCGTCGGGACGTGGCGTCGCAGGACCGGGAAGGAGTGACCGTGTTCGGAAGCAGGAAGCCGTCGCCGACCGAGCCGTCGTCGCTGTCCGCGCGGACAGGCCATGCCGCCCGCGACCTCGCCCGCCGAGGACTCGGGCTCACCCGCGACACGGTCCACCGTGAGCTCCTCGAGCGGGCCCGCACCCAGGAGGAGCTGACCGACGACCAGATCTGGCGTCGCTACCAGTTCCGCCACCTCGCCGCCTTCATCACGATCCCGGCAGTCCTGCTCGGCACCGCGAGCATCGCCACGGCATACGGCACCGGGCTCATGTCGAGCGAGCCGGCCGCGCCGGCGTGCGAGCCGGTCAAGGTGCTCGCGCCGGCGCCGGGGTCGTTCAACATCAAGGTGCTCAACACCTCGGGCCAGAACGGTGCCGCCCACCAGGTCGCCAAGGACCTCACCCGCCGCGGGTTCACCGTCGTCGAGGCGTCGACCGCCCCGCGCACGCTCTTCGTCAAGGCGCCGGTGCGGATCTACCACGGCAAGGACGGGCTCGACCAGGCCCTCCTCGCCGCCCAGAACGTTGACGGGGCCGAGCTCGAGTTCGACGGCCGCCAGGGGACCTCGATCTCGTTCGTCCTCGGCGCCGACTGGGCCGGGCTGCTCCCCGGCCCGCCGCCGAAGCCGCCGGCCATGAAGTCCTACACGGTCAACGTCTACAACGCGACGTGGAAGCCCGGCCTCGCCAAGAAGGCCATGGCCGAGCTCACCGCCCGCGGGTTCAAGGGCGGCAAGCAGGGCAACGACCCCGACCAGTCCTTCCTGCCCGACGACGTCGCCGTCATCCGCCACGGACCCGACGCCGACCTCGCCGCCGCGCAGGTCGCCCGCCACATCAAGGGGGCCGTGCTGCGCGAGGTCCCGCGCGACAACATGGTCATCGACGTCGTGCTCGCCAACCACTTCGAGCAGGTCACGCCGGTCGCCGAGCTGCCCAAGCCCGTCGCGGTCCGCAAGGACCCGCCGCCGACGGTGTCGCGCCCCTGCGACTGACGGGCGTCCACGGTTCGGTCACTCGATGACTGTGCCGCCGGTCACACTGAGAGACTGGGTCCATGGCTGTCCAGACCGTTGCCCTGCTCACCGCCGGTGGCCTCGCGCCCTGTCTCTCGTCCGCCGTCGGTGGGCTCATCGAGCGCTACACCGAGATCGCTCCCGACGTGCGGATCATCGCCTACCAGAACGGGTATGCCGGCCTCCTCACCGGCCGCTCCGTCGAGGTGACGCCGGAGGTGCGTGAGAACGCGGCGCTGCTCCACCGCTTCGGTGGCTCGCCGATCGGCAACAGCCGGGTCAAGCTCACCAACGTCGCAGACTGCGTCGAGCGCGGCCTCGTGCAGGAGGGCCAGGACCCGCTGCACGTCGCCGCGGAGCAGCTGACCGCCGACGGGGTCGACGTGCTCCACACCATCGGCGGCGACGACACCAACACCACGGCCGCCGACCTCGCCGCCTACCTCGCGAGCAACGACTACCCGCTCACCGTCGTCGGCCTGCCCAAGACGATCGACAACGACGTCATCCCGATCCGCCAGTCCCTCGGCGCGTGGACGGCCGCGGAGCAGGGCGCCCTCTTCGCCCGCAACGTCCTCGCCGAGCACTCCTCGAACCCTCGGATGCTCATCATCCACGAGGTCATGGGCCGTCACTGCGGCTGGCTCACCGCCGAGACCGCCCGTCGCCACCACGCCTGGGTGGCCGAGCAGCAGTGGTTGCCCGGCATCGGTCTCGACCCCCGCCGCTGGGACGTCCACGCCGTCTTCGTGCCGGAGGCGCCCATCGACCTCGCCGGGGAGAGCACCAGGCTCAAGGCGGTCATGGACGAGATCGGCTGCGTCAACATCTTCCTCTCCGAGGGTGCCGGGGTGAGCGAGGTCGTCGCCGAGCTCGAGGCCGCCGGCCAGGAGGTGCCGGTCGACCCCTTCGGCCACGTCCAGCTCGACAAGGTCAACCCCGGCGCGTGGTTCGGCAAGCAGTTCGCCGAGCGGCTCGGCGCCGAGAAGGTCATGGTCCAGAAGTCCGGCTACTTCTCGCGGTCGGCCGCGGCCAACGCCGAGGACCTCGCGCTCATCCGGCGCTGCACCGACTACGCCGTCGACGCCGCCCTGCGCGGCGAGTCCGGCGTCGTCGGCGAGGACGAGGAGCGCGGCGACGAGCTGCGCGCCGTCGAGTTCCCCCGCATCGCCGGCGGCAAGGCGTTCGACGCGTCGGTGCCGTGGTTCACCGAGCTGCGCGAGTCGGTCGGCCAGGCCTGACGCGGTCGCGAGGCACGGCATACCCGACGTCCTTTCAGCCGGGTATGCCGTGTGCGCCCCTGATGCTCGGGGTCCCGCCCTTCGCTCCTCCTGGCAGGGCCACCAAGGAGGAGGCCCGTGGCGCCGCGCTGATACGTCGGGCCGTCACCCGTCGACGCGTGCGGGGTGTGGCGCGCCGGAGGCCGGGGAGTCGTCGACCATCTCGTGGGTCACCCCGTAGGTCGTGCGCAGCCGCACCTCCTGACGGTCGGCGTAGGCCTCACCACGTCGGCGCCGCCACTCGACAAGGGCGGGGGAGCGGTCCATCCCCCGGTTGAGCACACCGAGCGGCCGGCCGAGCCCGGCGACGACGGGCCCGACCCGCGACGGGGGCACGCCGAGGTCGTCGGCGATGTCGTCGCCGAGGAAGAGCCGCTCGAGGCCGTGGACGGTGGTCGGCGACCAGCGGCGGAAAGGCCCGAGGAGGAGGTCGAGCTCGGGCACGAGGAACTCGGTGTTGATCCCACGCACGAGCGCCCGGCAGAAGTCCTCCACCGGCGGGCGGGTCATGAGGTGCAGCTCCTCCAGCGCCTCCTGGTCGGCCGGGGTCGCGGGCAGCAACTCCGGGCCGACGCCGAGCAGGTGGCCGAGGTAGCGCCAGCGCGCGTAGTGGCCGTCGGCGATCTCGTGCGGGCGGAAGTGGACACCGACGCGTGCCAGGGCCCTGATGACGATGAGGCAGAACTCGTCGACCGTGTAGGCGAGGTGGGCCTGTGAGATCGGCTCGCCCCAGGCCTCGTGGTCCCAGGCCGGGTCGTCGCGCAGGTGGCGGCGCACGAAGGCGTGGATCATCCGCACCCGGACGGTGCGCTCGAAGCCGGGGGAGAACCGCTCCAGCCCACCCGGCTTCGTCACCGCACGGAGCCAGGTCGCGACCTCGATGGTGCGCATCCCGGCGCTCTCGACGTAGCGGCCAGTCATCTGCAGCGGGCGTGAGGCAGTGGGGTTGGCGTAGCCCACGAGGAGTGAGGCGGCCCCGAGGACGATGCCGGTCTCCCGGCTGTAGCGCGCGAAGTCGCGGACTCCGTCGTCGATCGCTGGGAGGTCGACCCAGTCGGGCATGTCGTCGAGCTGCGCGAAAAGGGCGACGAGGCTCTCCGGCGCGTCGGGGACCGCCTCGATGCCCTCGGCGAGCGCCGTGCGCAGCAGCCGCATGAAGTGACCACGCCCGATGCGGCCAGCCTCGTCGGCGCAGGCATCGGCGAGGGGGTCGCCTACCCACATGCCCGTCAGGTAGGCCGAGCCGAGGGCGCCGTGGAGGGCGACCGCCTCGGCCGCGTTGCGCACGCTCGTCGGCGGGTCGGCGCGGTGGGCCATCCCTCGAGGGTAGGAGCAGCCCGGCGGCCTGTCCCCCACAACGACGAACCGCGCGTCCCGGGCCCACTCCGCCCGCACGTATCTCGGGGTCTTCTCGCGCCTCCTTGAGGGCGACACACTGATGTCGTCGAGAGGAGCGCGCCATGAGCAACCTGTCAGCCCAGCTGCCCGACACCCCGCGCCCGGCGCCGGCCACCCCCGCCGGAGCCGAGGCCTCGGCAGGGGCCATCACGCCACCACGGGTCCGGGCCAGCGCCTCGGTCCGGACCTACCGCTACCTCCGGCTCAGCCTCGTCGGCCTCGTCGTCCTGCTCCTCTTCTGCGTGTGGGCGGAGCGGCTGGGCGGAGCCGCGGCCAACCGGAACCTCGGCTCGATCAGCGCCTACTACTACACGCCCGCGCGCAGCGTCTTCGTCGGCGCCCTCGTCGCCATCGGCATCAGCCTCGTCGCGATCGTCGGCCGGCGCGGGTTCGAGGACACCGCCCTCAACATCGCCGGCATGCTCGCCCCGGTCGTCGCCTTCGTGCCGACCCCGCGCGGTGCGGGCGGCGCGCCGTGCGACCCGGAGGGCCGCTGCTCGGTGCCGCCCGAGTTCGTGCCGTCCGTGGTCAACAACGTCTGGGGCCTCATCGCCCTCGGAGTCCTCGGCCTGGGACTCGGCGCGTGGATCGTCATCGGGCGACGGCAGTCCTCGCGGGCGACCAGGATCGGCTTCTTCCTCGCCGCAGGCGTCTTCGTGGCGTTCGTCCTGTGGTTCCGCTTCGCACGCGACTCGTTCCTCGACACGGCGCACTTCGGCGCCGCGGTGCCGCTCTTCGGCCTCATCACCGCGGTGGCCTTCGTCAACGCTCGGCACGCGGCGAGGCGGCGGGACGGCATACCGGGTCGTGAGCCGAGCCGGGAGGCGAAGTCCTACCGCATGACGTATGCCGTCACCGCCGGCGTCATGGCCGTGACCTTCGCCGTGGCGATCGTCCTCGTCGTCGTCGACCAGTTCCTCGGCGGCGGCACCCCGACCGAGTGGGTGCTCTGGGTCGAGGTCGTCCTGCTCGTCGCCTTCGCCGTCTTCTGGGTCACCCAGACCTTCGACTACTGGAACGACGGGCTGCCCGAGGAGGCGTCGACCCAGCCGACCGCGGTCGGCGTCTGACCCCAAGCGATCTTCGGGCTAGCCGAGGAAGACGGGGAAGAGGGACACCATCAGGGCGACCATCCCCATGAAGGCCGGCACGCCTCCCGACCATGCGATCCACCGTTCCTCGGCTGCTCGCGCGCCGCTCCTGCGCAGGGACTCCCGCCAGAAGCGGTACATGTGCGGGTCGGAAGGGGCCATCGCCAGCACGCTCGGGGCATAGAGCAGCTGAGCCGGGTAGAGGACGAGAAGGGCCCATCGAGGGTCGCCCAGCGGCCCGGCCAGGGCGTATCCGATGCACGCCAGCGCAGCGAACACCGCCAGGCCGGAGAGGCTGAGGACGAACGCGCCGAGGGCGTACCACCGACCCCACCGCCGAACGGCCGGGACGAGCCATCGGGCGAGCCGGTCGTCCATGTCGTACCTGACATCGATGACGATCGACCACGCCAGGAGGGACAGCCCGACCACCGCGACGCCCGCCCACCCGTTCACGCCGGGAATGCTAGCCCTGAGGTGCCGAGACGACGGCGAGGGCCCGGTGGTCGACCGAAGTCGGACACCGGGCCCTCACTTGTCGGGGTGACAGGATTTGAACCTGCGACCTCTTCGTCCCGAACGAAGCGCGCTACCAAGCTGCGCCACACCCCGTGACACTCCGCCACCCTCGCAGGCAGCGACACCAGAGGATAACTGACGCTCCCGCCCGTCCCGAAATCGGTTCCGGGAAGGTCGCGGGTCAGCGACCGACGAGCGTCAGGAGCGTGGCCTCCGGGCGGCACGCGAAGCGCAACGGAGCGTAGGGCGAGGTGCCGAGACCGGCCGAGACGTGCAAGTATGCCGCGTCGTCCGGTCGCGTGGGCGCCGTGCCTCCCGCGCCCGGCCACCAGCGCGACAGGCCCTTGGCCCGGCCGCGGTCGAGGTCGCAGTTGGTGACGAGGGCGCCGTAGAGCGGGACCGCGAGCTGGCCGCCGTGGGTGTGCCCGGCGAGGATGAGCCTCGCCCCGTCGGCCGCCATCGCGTCGAGGACACGCTGGTAGGGCGCGTGCACGAGACCGAGGGTGAGCGCGACGTCCGTGGCGGCGGGACCGGACACACCGGCATACCTGTCCCGGTCGATGTGCGGGTCGTCGACGCCGACGAGCTCGACCCGGTGGCCACCCATGTCGACCGTCGTGCGGGCGTTGTCGAGGTCCGACCAGCCGCCGGCCACGAGCCCGTCGACAAGCTCGTCCACGGGCAGGTCGCCGCGGGGCGCCTTCGGAGCCTTCGCGTATCCGGGGGTGAGATAGCGCGCGGGGTTCTTGGGCACCGGCGCATAGCGGTCGTTGGAGCCGAGGACGAACGCGCCCGGGTAGTCCATGAGCGGCTCCATCGCCCGCAGCAGCGGTGGGACCGCCTCGACGTGGGCGAGGTTGTCACCGGAGTTGACGACGAAGTCCGGTGCGAGAGAGGCAAGGTCGCGAACCCAGTCGATCTTGCGACGCTGTCCCGGCGTGAGGTGGAGGTCGCTCACCTGGAGCACCGTGACAGGCGCTGACCCCGGCGGCAGCACCGGCACGGTGGCCTCCCGGAGGGTGAACCAGTTGCGCTCGACGAGGGCTGCGTAGGCCACGCAGGCGACCCCCGTGGCGGCCACGCCGGCGAGGGTCGTCAGGGCGGTCCCGGTCGTCGAGGTCATCACGCCAGTATCCCGGTTGACGCCGGGTGTCAGACTTGGGGGCATGACCGACACGACTCTCAAGGGCAGGCTCCAGAGCGACCTGCACGACGCGATCCGGAGCAAGGACAAGGTCCGCTCGGGCACGCTGCGCATGACGCTCACCGCGATCACCAACGCCGAGGTGGCCGGTGACGAGGCCAAGGAGCTGAGCGACGACGAGGTCCTCAAGGTCATCGCCAAGGAGGCCAAGAAGCGCAAGGAGGCCTCGACCGCCTACACCGACGCAGGCCGCACCGAGCTCGCCGAGACCGAGGACGCCGAGCTCGCCGTCCTCGAGGGCTACCTCCCCACGCAGCTCGACGACACCGAGCTCGAGCGCATCGTGCGCTCCGCCGTCGAGTCGACCGGCGCGAGCGGGATGGCGCAGATGGGGCAGGTCATGAAGGTCGCTCAGGGCGAGGTCGCCGGCCGCGCCGACGGTGGGCGGGTGGCCGCGATCGTGAAGCGCGTCCTCGCCGGCTGAGGTCGTCCTAGCCGTTGCCGCCGGGCGGCTTCGGCGGCTTGCCCTTGCCCTTGCCGGGTCGCGTCGTGTCCGGGACCGGTGGCGGGGTGACGATCGACGTGCGGGGCTGCTCGGTGGTCCGGGTCGGCGTCGCGCTGCTGCCGTTGCCGTTCGAGATCAGCAGGGTCACCGTGCTGCCCTTGGGCGCTCGACGGCTCGGGTTCGTCGAGGCGACCCGGCCCTCCCGGATGGGGGAGTCCACCCGGCCACCGATCCTGACCGAGAAACCGCCGGCGCGCAGCGCTTCCGTCGCGGCCTCGACGCTCCGGCCGGCGAGATCCGGGAGTGCGACGTAGTTGCCGTTGCGCACGGCGGCCGACGGTTCGGTGAAACGGACGACGGGAAGGCCGCGTGTCGCGGCTGTCATGATCTTCGACCACACCGGGGCGGCGATCGTGCCACCGAAGACACTCCTCTTGCAGCCGTACTCGTTGAAGCACTTGCCGTTGAGCGTGAGCAGCTGCCCGTTGGCCCGGGCGACCTTGACGTTGCCGACCCAGACGGCAGCGGCGCGCTGCGGCGTGTAGCCGATGAACCACGACTGGTTGTGGTTGTTCGTCGTGCCCGTCTTGCCGGCAGCCGGGCGCTTGGTGACGTCCCACACGCCCTTGGCCGTGCCCCGGCGGTCGCTCAGCGGGCCTTGGAGCAGGAGGTTGACCCCGTCGGCGACATCCGCACGGACGACCTGCTTGCACGTCGTCGGCGGCACCTTGATGACCTTGCCGTTCGACGTCGTGATCGAGGCGATCGGGGTCGGCTCGCAGAACTTGCCGCGTGCGGCGAGCGTCGCGTAGGACGCCGCTGCCGTCATCGGGGTCATCGTGCCGGCGCCGAGCGTGATCGAGGCGACGGAGTTGTAGATCGGCTTGCCGTCGCCCTGGTGCACGCCCATGCGGTTCATGGTGTCGTAGACCTTCTGGCAGCCGGTGTCGATGACGAGCTGCCCGAACGCCGTGTTGATGGACTCGGCAGTGGCCTTCGCGAGGCTCATCTCGCCACCGCTGCGGTAGTCGTTCTCGACCTCCCAGTCCTTGTCCGAGTTGCACCGCCCCTTCATCTCCGCACGGGTGAACATGTGCGGGTCGTCCGGGGAGGCCGACGGGGCGTCGATCGTGCCGTCGAGCGGCATGCCCGACTCGAGCGCGGCGACGAGCGCATAGGTCTTGGCGGTCGAGCCGAACTGGTAGCCGTACTGGCTGCCGCCGTAGCGCTGGTCGACGTTGAGGTTGAGCTGGCTGTCACCGAAGTCGGTGGCCTGCGCCATCGCGAGCACCTTGCCGGTGCCGGGCTCGATGACCGTCGAGGCCGCGCCGAGGTTGCTCTTGTTGCCGACCGGCACGGCGTCCGTGAGGGCCTTGAGGGTCGCCGCCTGCAGCTTGCTGTCGAGCGTCGTCTTGATGACGAGACCGCCCTGGTTGATGTTCTTGAGGCGCTCTGCCGGGGTCTTGCCGAGCACGGCCATCTGCGGGGACTTCTGGAGGTACTCCATCATGTAGGCGCAGAAGAACGGCTCGCTCGAGCGCTGGCAGACGCCCTTCGGCGGCTTGCGGTTGCCGAGCATGTTCGCGACCGGCACCTTCTTGGCGGCTGCGACCTCCGCGGCGGTGGCCATGCCGAGGGCCTGCATGCGGTCGAGGACGGCGTTGCGGCGGGCCTGCGAGTTCTTGGGGTTGAGGACCGGGTTGTACTTCGTCGGCTGCTGGACGATGCCCGCCAGCAGCGCGGACTGGACGAGCGTGAGCTTGCTGGAGCTCACGCCGAAGTAGTTCTGCGCGGCAGCTTCGACGCCGTAGGCCTGGTCGCCGTAGTAGACGAGGTTGAGGTAGCCCGCGAGGATCTGCTCCTTGGTGTAGTTGCGCTCGACGTCGAGCGCGTACTTGAGCTCCTGCAGCTTGCGCGTGTAGGTCTTGGCGACGGCGGCCTTGGCAGCCTCCTTGTCGTCGCGACGAAGAGCGTTCTCCTGCAACGTGATCTTGACGTACTGCTGGGTGAGGGTCGAGGCGCCCTGGACGTCACCGCTCGAGAAGTTCGACACCATCGCGCGGGTGAAGCCGCGCACGTCCAGGCCGCCGTGCTCGTAGAACCGGGAGTCCTCGATGGCGATCTGCGCCTTCTGCATCCACGGCGAGATCTTGTCGAGGCTGACGATGATCCGGTTCTCGTCGTAGGGGTTGGCGATGAGCTTGTTGTCGGCCGTGAGGATCTTGGACTGCTGGGCGAGCGGAGAGACGGAGAACTCGCTCGGAAGGTCGTTGAAGGCCTTGACCCCACTCGTGGTGGCACTGCCCCCGGCCCCGATCGCGGGGATGGCGATGCCGGCCATGAGCAGCCCCATGAGGGTGCTCAGGACGACGAGCCCCAGCAGCAGTCGAAGCACGTGGGGCAGGTTGTGGGCGCGACCTTCCATGCCCGCAGGGTAACGCGGCAAGATGTGATGGCCCCGGTCGCAGCGCCGCAGGCCCGCGACCTCCCACGTTGTGGAAAGTGCCTAGCACATAACTAGTTATTACGAACCATATGACTAGTCCCCAAATTGGTCATAGCGCAGGTCCCCGCCACTGCCTAGTTTTCCGGTAACGCCATTCGGGAGGGAATGGCCCAGCCAAGGGACACTCGCATGACGATCACAGCTCCTGCCATCACCTCGTCCGCTCCATCCGACTGGTCGACCCGCGGTACCTGCGTGGGCACCGACCCCGACGCGCTCTTCGTCCAGGGCAAGGAACAGCGCACCGCCAAGATCGTGTGCCGCGGTTGCCCCGTGTCGCTCGACTGCCTCGCCGACGCCCTCGACAACAAGACCGAGTTCGGTGTCTGGGGCGGCATGACCGAGCGAGAGCGGCGCGCGCTGCTCCGCCGCCACCCCGACGTCCGCTCCTGGCGCGACGTCCTCACCAAGACGGTCATCGCCCGCGCCCAGGGCTGACCACCTGCACCCGTATGCCGGGTCGTGCCCTCCGTGGCCGGCCCGGCATTCGTTTGCCCGGGAACGCTCAGCCGGCGAGGGCCGCACCCACCTCGCGCAGCCCGTCGAGGTCGTGGACGTCGGTGGCCGACGCCGGGACGGTCGACAGGGGCACGTGCGGGTGCGAGGCGGCGAACCGTGACACGAAGGCATGCTGCCGGGCCGCCGCCGACGCGAGGTCGACGTGCAGGGAGAGCAGGGCGGCGGTGAGCGAGTCCCCCTTGCCCTCCTCGGTCAGCTGCTCGAGGGCGTCCTCGGCGCGCGAGGCCGACAGCGCTGCCGCCCCGAGCGACTGGAGACGGTTGACGACGACGCCCGCGAGCGGCATACGTTCCTGTCCCAGGCGGTCGACGAAGAAGGCGGCCTCGCGCAGTGCGTCCCGGTCCGGGGAGGCGATGACGACGAAGGCGGTCGTGTCCTCCTTGAGGAGCGCGTAGGTGACGTCGGCCCGCTCGCGGAAGCCGCCGAACATCGTGTCGAGTGCGGCGACGAAGGTCTGCACGTCCTGGAGCATCTGGCCGCCGAGGACCCGGCTCAGGGTGCGCTGGGCCAGGTCGACCCCGACGCTGAACACCTTGAGGTAGGCGCGACCGCCGGCCTTCGCCGGGGCCATGAGGAGGCGGACGAACCGCCCGTCGAGGAACGAGCCGAGCCGCTTGGGGGCGTCGAGGAAGTCGAGCGCCGACCGCGACGGGGGAGTGTCGACGACGATGAGGTCCCACGTGCCGTCGCGCTCGGCCTGGGTGCGGAGCTGGCCGAGCTTCTCCATCGCCATGTACTCCTGCGTCCCGGCAAAGCTGCTCGACACCGCTTGGTAGAACGGGTTCTCGAGGATCTGGGCGGCCTTCTCGGGAGTGGCGTGAGCCTCGACGACCTCGTCGAAGGTCCGCTTCATGTCGAGCATCATCGCGTCGAGCGAGCCGCCCGCCGACGTGTCGACGCCGGCGACCGGGCGCGGGGTGTTGTCGAGCTCGGTGAGCCCGAGCGACTGGGCGAGCCGCCGTGCGGGGTCGATGGTGAGGACGACGACCTTGCGTCCCGTCTCGGCCGCGCGGATGCCGAGGGCCGCGGCGGTCGTCGTCTTGCCTACTCCGCCGCTGCCGCAGCAGACGATGATGCCGACGCCCTCGTCGGCCAGCAGCGCGTCGACGTCGAGGATGTCGTGGGTGGGTGCCCCTCGGGACGCCATCACGCCACCCCCTGGGCGAGCAGCTCGTCGGTGAGCACGGCGACCCCACCGTCCTCGACCCCGTCGGAAAGGGCCGGCAGTTCGATGACCTGCGGCCCGGCCTCGGCGATGTCGAGGGCCATCTCGGACTGGAGCTCGAGACGCAGCGCGTGGTCGCGACCCTCCTGCACGAGCCCCTGGACCATCGGGTTGGTCGGGCGCAGCCCCGCCTCGGTGAGCTCGGTGCGCAGCAGCTCGTCGAGCGCGTCGTTTGAGCCCTCGAGGGCGTGGAGGTTGTCGGGCGAGAGCCGGGGCTCGCGGACCTGGTTCACGATGATCGCGCCGATGTGGAGGCCGACGTCGGCGAGGTCGCGCAGGCCGTCGAGGCTCTCCTGCACCGGCATCTCCTCGAGCAGCGTCACCATGTGCACGAGGGTGCGGGGGTCGCGCAGCATTCGCGTGATCGAGTCGGCCTGCGACTTGATCGGACCCATGCGGGCGACGTCCGCGACTCCGGCGTTGACGTTGAGGAAGCGCACGGCGCGACCGGTCGGCGGGGCGTCGAGGACGACGGCGTCGTAGTGCAGGCCCGCGCCCTTGGACCCGCGGCCTCCCTTGGGGCGACCGGCCGCCTCGTAGACCTTGCCGATGAGGAGGACGTCGCGCACCCCGGGCGCGATCGTCGTCGCGAAGTCGATGGCGCCGACCTTCTCGAGGGCCGACCCGGCGCGGCCGAGCTTGTAGAAGAGCTGGAGGTACTCGAGCAGCGCGGCCTTCGCGTCCACCGACAGCCCCCAGAGCTCGCCGCCGCTCGGGTGCGAGACGAGCCGGACCTCGTCGGTGCCGAGAGGTGGGATGTCGAACGTCTGGGACAGGCCCTGGCGACCCTCGACCTCGGCGACGAGCACCCGCTTGCCGGTGCTGGCGAGGGCGAGGGCGAGGGCGGACGCGACCGTCGTCTTGCCGACCCCGCCCTTGCCGGTGACGACGTGCAGCCGGGCGGCCGGCAGGTTCGGGTGGGCAGATGAGGGCACGGTGCCAGCCTACGGTGGGCACCACTAGGGTGGGCGCCATGCAGAAGTGGGAGTACGCGACGGTGCCGCTCATGATCCATGCGACGAAGCAGATCCTCGACCAGTGGGGCGAGGACGGCTGGGAGCTCGTCCAGGTCGTCCCCGGCCCGGACGGCAACGGTCTCGTGGCCTACCTCAAGCGTCCGAAGGGAGCCTGACCATGGGTGCAGTCGAGGACCGCCTCGCGGAGCTGGGTCTGGCCGTCCCGGAGGTGGCCGCTCCGGTCGCCGCCTATGTCCCGGCCCTCCAGGACGGTTCGAGGGTCTTCACCTCCGGCCAGCTGCCGATGGTGTCCGGCCAGCTCGCCGACACGGGCAAGGTGGGCGAGGGCGAGGGCCACGTGTCGCCCGAGCGCGCCAAGGAGCTCGCGCAGCTCTGCGCCCTCAACGCCATCGCGGCCGTGAAGTCGGTCGTCGGCGACCTCGACAAGGTCGAGCGTGTCGTCAAGGTCGTCGGCTTCGTCGCCTCCGACCCGGCGTTCACCGGGCAGCCGGGCGTCATCAACGGCGCCAGTGAGCTGCTCGGCAAGGCCTTCGGCGACAGGGGCGTCCATGCGCGCTCGGCCGTCGGCGTCGCCGTCCTCCCCCTCGACGCGCCCGTCGAGGTCGAGATCATCGTCCACGTCGCCGACTGACGAGACCCTCCTCCTTCCGTATGCCGTGGCGCGAGTTCGAGGCTCCGCGCTCGCAGGCGTGGGTCGAGAACGCGCGCGCGTGGCTCGCGTCCCCGGGGGAGCCGTTGGTTCCCCGGGGCGCGGCCACCGTCCTCGTCGTCCGTGACACCGACGACGGACCGGCGGTCTTCGTGCAGCGGCGGGTGTCGACGATGGCGTTCGCGCCGTCGATGTACGTCTTCCCCGGTGGCGGTGTCGACCCCGAGGACGCCGAGGTCGAGCTCGACGCGCGCGTCGTGACCGAGGCCGCCGATGCCATGGGTGTGGGCCCGGCCGAGGCGGCACCGCTGCTCGCGGCCGCCGTCCGCGAGGTCGAGGAGGAGTGCGGCCTGCGGCTGTCGGCGGCCGACCTCGTGCCGCGCGCGCACTGGATCACCCCACCCTTCGAGAAGCGCCGGTTCGACACCTGGTTCTTCGCTGCCGCGATGCCGGCGGACCAGACGGCGCTCGGGAAGTCGGGCGAGACCGACCACGACGCGTGGGTGCTCCCGCGACGTCTCCTCACGGCATACGCCGAAGGAGACGCGGTGATGCTGCCCCCGACGGTGGTGATGCTCGAGCAGCTGGACGCGTTCGCCACGGTGGACGAGTTCCTCGCCGACCGGCCGGTGCTCACCGCGGTGTCACCCCAGCTCGTCGACCTGGGCGATCGCCTCGTCATGCGCTCCGACATCCCCTGACGGCAGCCGCACAGGGTGTCGTGCGAGGTCGGTCACCCATAGGTGTCCGCGGTGGACACTGATCGGTGACCGAGGCGACGCGCACCTGTGCGGCGCCGCCGCGGTCAGGTGGCGACCCCAGTGGCAGGGTGGGGGGATGAGTGAGCAGGTGTGGGCCGGCGGGCAGGTCACCGAGCGGGCGCACTGCGTCCTCGCGCCCAACCCGGGACCGATGACCCTCGACGGCACCAACACGTGGGTCCTGCTGGAGCCGGGCAGCACCGAGGCCGTCGTCATCGACCCGGGCCCGCTCGACGAGGGCCACCTCGCGCGGGTCGTCGACACCGTCACCGCAGCCGGTGCGCGCGTCACCGAGACGATCCTCACCCACGGCCACCACGACCACGCCGAGGCGGCGCCGCGCTTCGCCGAGCTCACCGGCAGCCGCATCCGTGCGGTCGGTCGCGGCCACGACGACCTCGCCGACGGGTCGGTCATCAGGGCCGGCGGGCTCGAGGTCCGCGTCGTCGCCACGCCCGGCCACACGAGCGACTCGGTGTCCTTCGCCCTCGCCGCCGACCACGCCCTGCTCACCGGCGACACGGTCCTGGGTCGGGGCACCACAGTGGTGGCGCACCCGGATGGCGAGCTCGCGGCATACCTCTCGTCGTTGGAACGGATCGCGGACCTCACGGGCAACGGCGAGGTGACCCGCATCCTCCCCGGCCACGGTCCGGTCGTGCCGGACGCGAAGGCGATGGTCGCCTTCTACCGGACGCACCGGCGGGAGAGGCTCGAACAGGTGAGGCAGGCCCTCGCCGACGGTGCCGCCCAGGAGGCAGACCCGGTCGAGGGCGTGCTCACGCGGGTCTATGCCGACGTACCGCAGGAGGTCTGGCCGGCGGCGCGGATGAGCATCCGCGCCCAGCTCGACTACCTCGGGGTGGGCTGACGGTCAGCGCGCGCGGCGCTGGAGACGCTCCATGTCCTGGACGAGGACCGCGCGCGCCTCGAGCTTGAGCCAGCCGCGCGTCGCGAAGTCGGCGAGCGCCTTGTTGACGGTTTCGCGGGACGCGCCGACGAGCTGGGCCAGCTCCTCCTGGGTGAGGTCGTGGCTCACCATGACGCCGCCCTCGACCGGCCGGCCGAAGCGGTCGGAGAGGTCGATGAGGGCCTTGGCCACGCGACCGGGGACGTCGGTGAAGACGAGGTCGGCGAGGGACTCGTTGGTGCGGCGCAGGCGTCGGGCCAGAGCGGCGAGGAGGGTCGCGGCGACGCCGGGGCGCTCGGCGAGGAAGGTCTTGAGCTGCTCGTGCGTGAGACCGACGATCTGGGTCTCGGCGACCGCGGTGGCCGTGGCCGTGCGGGGCCCCGGGTCGAAGAGGCTGAGCTCACCAAACATCTCGCCCGGACCGAGGATCGCCAGGAGGTTCTCGCGGCCGTCGGCGGAGGAGCGGCCGAGCTTGATCTTGCCCTCGCCGATGACATAGAGCCGGTCACCCGGGTCGCCCTCGTGGAAGAGCACGTCGCCGCGCTCCATGTGCTGGGCGGTCATGGACGCGATGAGGCTGGCCGCCGTCTCTTCGTCGAGAGCGGCGAACAACGGGGCCTTGCGCACGATGTCGTGATCCACGGGGCACAGTGTGCCATGCCGTCGCTCGCCCGGGCGGGTGACGAGGGCACGGTCACCGTCGGTGCCGAGACGTAGGCTGGCTGGCGTGCCTGCCCACCCCGTCTCGTATGCCGCAGAGTCACCCGTCGCCCGTACCCGCCGGGCCCGCAGGATCTATCGCGCGCTCGTCGACCGCTATCCCTACGCGCACGCCGAGCTCGACTTCGAGACACCGCTCCAGCTGCTCCTCGCCACGGTGCTCTCGGCGCAGACGACCGACGTCACCGTCAACAAGGTGACGCCCATCCTCTTCTCGCGCTGGCCGACGGCCGAGGCGCTCGCCGCCGCCGACCGCGCCGAGATGGAGGAGGTGCTCAAGCCGACCGGCTTCTTCCGCGCCAAGACGAACTCGGTCATCACGCTGAGCCAGGCGCTCGTCGACCGGTTCGGCGGTGAGGTGCCGGCCCGCCTCAAGGACCTCGTCACCCTGCCCGGGGTCGGTCGCAAGACCGCCAACGTCGTCCTGGGCAACGCCTTCGGCGTCCCGGGCATCACCGTCGACACCCACTTCGGCCGGCTCGCCCGGCGCTTCGGCTGGACCGAGGAGACCGACCCGGTCAAGGTCGAGCACGAGATCGGCGCGCTCTTCCCGCGCAAGGACTGGGTGATGCTCAGCCACGTCCTCATCTTCCACGGCCGGCGCACCTGCCACGCCCGACGGCCGGCGTGCGGGGCGTGCCCCGTGGCGCGCTGGTGCCCGTCCTACGGCGAGGGCGAGACCGACCCGGTCAAGGCGCTCACCCTCCTCAAGTACGAGCTGGCGCCGGGTGCCGTGCTGCCCGACCCGCCGCCGGGTCCGCTCCCCGGCGAGCGGGTCGAGGAGACGGCGTGAGCGCACCCCGTCCCGACTGGATGGCCCGGGTGCTCACGGCGATCGCCGAGGAGCAGCCCGCGGCCTTCACGACGTTCGCGCCACCCGATGACGTCGACCGCCGCTCGGCGGTGCTCATGCTCTTCGGGCCGAGCGCGGACGGTGGCTCCGATGTCGTCCTCACGTCGCGCTCGCGCGACCTGCGGGCCCACCCGGGCCAGGTCTCCTTCCCCGGCGGACGCGTCGACCCGACCGACGCCGGGCCGGTCGAGGCCGCGTTGCGCGAGGCGGAGGAGGAGGTCGGGGTCGTCCCGGCGAGCGTCGACGTCGTCGGCGCCATGCCCGAGCTCTTCCTCACCCCGAGCGGCAACGCGGTGACGCCGGTCCTCGGGTGGTGGCCGTCGCCGGGGCCGGTGAGCGTCGTCGACCCGCGCGAGGTCGAACGCGTCGAGCGCGTGCCCGTCGCCGAGCTGCTCGACCCGTCGCGCCGGTTCACCGTGGCGCACCCGTCGGGCTACCGCGGGCCGGGGTTCGAGGCCGGCGGGTTCTTCGTGTGGGGGTTCACGGCACTTCTGCTCGGCGCGGTCTTCGACCTGGCCGGGCTGAGCCAGCCATGGGACTCGAAGGTGGAGCGGCCGATCCCTGAGCACGTCCTCTCCGACTGGATGCGCAACCGCGCCTGATCAGGGCGCCCACCCACGGCGAGGGGCAACGTCCGGCGAGATGCCGGCATACCGACCAGAGTTGCGGACGCAACGAGAAGGTGCCTGCGACGTCCGGCGAGATGCCGGCATACCGACCAAAGTTGCGGACGCAAGGCGCCCGCCGCGGTCAGGACTTGAGGGTGGCGATCGTCTGCTGTGCTTCGGCGATGGCCCGGCTCGGCGCAGGCTTGGCCTTGTCGAGCGACTTCTTGCCGAGCAGCCCGAGGACGGCGGCGACGACGAACATGAGCAGCGTCGTGATGCCGTAGCCGGCCCAGAGCGGCAGCCAGATCCCGAGGACCTGCGCGAGGGTGTGGAAGAGGAAGACCAGCCCCAGGAGCCCGACGAAGGCAGCGCCCCCGAGGAGGCCGGCGCCCTTGCCCATGACCTTGGCGCCGGCGGACACCTCCGCCTTGGCCAGGGCGATCTCGCTGCGGACGATGCCCTGGACGTCGTGCGTGGCGTCCGCGACGAGCTGGCCGATGGTCCGCTCGGGGCCGGTTCCGGTTGTCATGCTGCTCACCTTCGCAGGTCGGGAGGGTTCGGTGCGACTTTCCCCGACCTTACCCAGTCCCGCGGGTGCGACCCGTCCTGTCCGCTCCCGAACCGCGCTGGAAGGCGTCGGGCACTCCGTCGCCGTCGTGGTCCACCTCGTCCTCGAGGGCGATCTGCCGGTAGGTCGCGTTGCGACGCCGCAGGACCACGGAGGCGAAGAACGCGGCGAGCAGCGAGCCGACGATGACGGCGAGCTTGGCGTGCTCGTCGCGCTCGGACCCGGCGCCGAACGCCAGCTCGCCGACGAGGAGTGACACCGTGAACCCGACACCCGTGAGCAGCGCGAGCCCGACGATGTCGGTCCACGTGAGGTCCTCGTCGAGGCGGGCCCGGGTGAACCGCGCCAGCAGCCAGGTGCTGCCGAGGACGCCGACGACCTTGCCGACGACGAGCCCGACGACGATGCCGATGGCCACCGGGTCGCGCAGCGCCGCCCCGGCGCCGCCACCGATCACCGTGACGCCGGACGCGAAGAACGCGAAGACCGGCACCGCGAACCCTGCCGACAGCGGCCGCAGCCGGTGCTCGAGGCGCTCGGCCACGTCGGTCTCGGCCGGCAGCGTCGACACCACCGGCACGTGCGACCGCGGACGGACCGGCACGGTGAGACCCAGCAGGACGCCGGCGACCGTCGCGTGAATCCCCGAGGCGTGCACCAGTGCCCAGGTGGCGAAGGCCAACGGCACGAGCAGCCACCACACGACGATCCGCCGCTGGGCGAGGAACGCGAAGGCCGCCAGCGGGACGAGCGCCAGCATCAGCGGCAGGAGCTCCAGCCCCTGCGTGTAGAAGATCGCGATGATCGTGATGGCGATGAGGTCGTCGACGACGGCGAGCGTGAGGAGGAACGACCGCAGCCCCGATGGCAGGTGCGAGCCGATGACGGCCAGCACCGCGAGGGCGAAGGCGATGTCGGTGGCGGTGGGGATGGCCCAGCCGCGCAGCGCGTCGCCGTCCGCGCCGGCGAGGAAGACGGTGGCGGTGAAGAGGATCGCCGGCACCGCAACGCCGGCGGCCGCCGCGACGACCGGCACCGCGGCCTTGGCCGGCGAGCGCAGGTCGCCCACGAGGAACTCACGCTTGAGCTCCAGACCGGCGACGAAGAAGAAGAGCGCGAGCAGCCCGTCCGACGCCCAGTGCCCGAGCGACAGCTCGAGGTGCCAGGGCTCGTAGCCCACGCGGAGGTCGCGCAGGCCGGCATACGCCTCCCGCCAGGGGGAGTTCGCCCAGACGAGGGCGACGAGCGCGGCGACGAGGAGGACCGCACCGCCGACGGTCTCGGTGCGCAGGGCCCGCGTGACCGTCTGGGCCTCGGTCCAGCTCGGGCGACGGAAGAGCCGGTCGCGTGCGGCGGGGGAGATCATGGGGCCCTTTCGGGGTCGGTGGCATCGTTGCCGACCAGACTTCCCGGCTCACCTGACGTCCAGTCTATCGGCCGCTGGCTCCGGCCCCGCCGACCGCGGGCGGCCCTGCAGCCCTGCAGTCCCGCAGTCTCGCCGCCCAGCGAACGGGTGCGGACGGCATACGTCGGCGACTGATTACCCTGTCCAGCGGTCGTCGCTGCGCTCCTCGCGCTGGAAAGGGCAATCAGTCGCGCCCGGGTCAGTCGGACGAGTCCTTCGACAGGCCCTGCTGGATGAGGTTCATCACCGAACTGTCGGCGAGGGTCGTGACGTCGCCGACCTCGCGGTTCTCGGCGACGTCCTTGAGGAGGCGGCGCATGATCTTGCCCGAGCGGGTCTTGGGCAGCTCGGGGACGACCATGATCTGCCGCGGCTTGGCGATCGGGCCGATCTCGTGGGCGACGTGGTTGCGCAGCTCCTGCACCGTCTCGTCGCCGTGGTCCTCGGCGCCGCCACGCAGGATGACGAACGCGACGACCGCCTGCCCGGTGGTCTCGTCGGAGGCGCCGACGACCGCGGCCTCGGCGACCGACGGGTGCGACACGAGCGCCGACTCGATCTCGGCGGTGGAGAGGCGGTGGCCCGAGACGTTCATGACGTCGTCGACGCGGCCGAGCAGCCAGATGTTGCCCTTGTCGTCGTACTTCGCGCCGTCGCCGGCGAAGTAGTACTTCTCGCCGAACCGGCTCCAGTAGGTCTCCTTGTAGCGCTCCGGGTCGCCCCAGATGCCGCGCAGCATCGACGGCCACGGCTGGGTGAGCACGAGGTAGCCGACCTTGTCGGGCTCGGTGAAGGGCTGGCCCTCGTCGTCGAGGATCTCGGCGCTGATGCCTGGGATCGGGCGCTGCGCCGACCCCGGCTCGAGCGTCGTGACGCCGGGCAGCGGGCTGATCATGATCGCGCCGGTCTCGGTCTGCCACCACGTGTCGACGATCGGGGCCTTGTCGCCGCCGATGTTCTTGCGGTACCAGAGCCACGCCTCGGGGTTGATCGGCTCGCCGACCGAGCCGAGGACGCGGATGCTCGACAGGTCGAACTTCGCGGGGATGTCGGCGCCCCACTTCATGAACGTGCGGATCGCGGTCGGCGCGGTGTAGAGGATCGACACCTTGTACTTCTCGACGACCTCCCACCAGCGGCCCTGGTGCGGGGTGTCGGGCGTCCCCTCGTAGAGCACCTGCGTCGCGCCGTTGGCGAGCGGGCCGTAGACGATGTAGGAGTGGCCGGTCACCCACCCGATGTCGGCGGTGCACCAGTAGACGTCGGTCTCCGTGTGCACGTCGTGGACGACCGCATTCGTGTATGCCGTCTGCGTGAGGTAGCCGCCCGTCGTGTGGAAGATGCCCTTGGGCTTCCCCGTCGTGCCGGACGTATAGAGGATGAAGAGCGGGTGCTCGGAGTCCATCGGCTCCGGGGTGTGCTCGGTGCTCTGCCCGTCGACGAGGTCGTGCCACCAGACGTCGCGACCGTCGGTCCACTCGACCTCGGACTCGGTGCGCTTGACGACGAGAACCTTCTCGACCGGGTTGTCGCCGTGGGCGAGCGCCTCGTCGACCGCCGGCTTGAGCGGGGCGGCCTTGCCGCGACGCCACTGGCCGTCGGCGGTGACGACGACGCGGGCCTCGGCGTCGTTGATGCGGGTGCGCAGCGCCTCGGCCGAGAAGCCACCGAAGATCACCGAGTGCGGGGCGCCGAGCCGTGCGCAGGCGAGCATCGTGGCGATGGCCTCGGGGATCATCGGCAGGTAGATCGCGACCCGGTCGCCCTTCTCGACCCCGAGCTCGACGAGGGCGTTCGCGGCGCGGCAGACATCGTCCTTGAGCTGGGCGTAGGTCACCGTGCGGGTGTCGCCACCCTCGCCCTCGAAGTGCAGCGCGACGCGCTCGCCGTTGCCTGCCTCGACGTGGCGGTCGACGCAGTTGTAGGCGACGTTGAGCTCACCGCCGACGAACCACTTGGCGAACGGAGCCTCGCTCCAGTCGAGGGTCTGGTCGAAGTCCTTGCTCCAGGTGAGGCGCTCGCGTGCCTGCTTGGCCCAGAACGCCTCGCGGTCGGCGTCGGCCTCCGCGAAGAGGTCCTCGGTGCCGACGGCCTGGGACCTCAGCTCGTCGGTGGGTGAGAGGTCGAGCTCGGCCAGGTGGCTGGAGAGGTTCTCGTCGGTCACTTCGGGCTCCTCGTCGTTGGGGGCTGAGTGCGGAACTGCCGGTCGCTGCGGGCGAGGCCGGGAAGGCCGCCACACGCACTGCTCCCAGCCAACCGTGTCGGCTGGTCCGCATCAACAGCGGGTCCACGCCCGTCGCCCGGAGGCGGGTGGGCTGCGCTGGGCGGTGCGACGAGCGGCACGACGAGCGGTGCGGCTCGGCTGTGCGACCGGTGCGACGAGCGGCACAGTGGCGGCGGTCGAGGGCGACGCGCAGTAACCTCGCTCGCATGGGTGAGACGGCCAGCCGCCCGGCGACACGGACCGGTGCCTCGGACACGAGGGACGCGATACGCGCGAGCGTGCCGAGGCGACTCTCCTTCGCTCACCTGCGTCGCGCGTGGCCCTGGGTCGCGGTCGTCGTGGCCCTCCTGCTCTGGTGGCCGGCCGGGTATGCCGGCCGCGCCGACTGGATGCACCTGCCCCTCATGCAGATGGAAGGTGGGGTGGCGCCCGTCGCCGGTGGGGAGCTCTTCCTCGGTTCGCTCGTCGGCGCCGCCGTCGTGTCGGCGCTCGTGGCGGCGCCGTGGCCGAGGTTCGGCGTCGCAGCCGGTCTCACGGCGATGGCCTGGGTGCTCTCCGACGGGGACGTCGTCTTCGCGTCGGGGGAGCGGGTCGTGCTGGCAGCCCTCGTGGCGATCGGGATGCTCGTGGGACTGGGTGTGGGCGCCGGTGCGCTCAAGAGTGCGGTGTCGGCGGGTGCGTTCCTGGCGCTCGTCTCCGGGCTCTCGCCGGCGATGTGGTCGCGTGGGCTGGTGCTCGCGGTGGCCATCGCGTTGCCGTTCTGGGTCGCGACGTCCGACCGGGTCGCACCGACGATCCTCGCGGTCGTGCGGGTGGTCCTGACGTGGCTCGTGGCGGTCGTCGTGTCGACGAGCCTGTGGGTCGGTTTCGGAGTGCTGCGGGTCGGCCAGCTCGCGGACCCGAGGTCGGCCGCGCCCGTCGTGTGGCGCGGGTTCGTCGACAACGTTCGAGAGCGGGGCCTCGAGACGGTGAAGGCCGCGCCGCAGGTCTACACGGGCTGGATCTGGGTCGCGGTGGCGCTCGTGGTCGTCCTCGTCGTCGGCGCGGCTGCCCTGCGGCGGCGTGAGACGACGACCTCCTGACCCTGCGGGGTCACCGAGTGGCGGGGTCCCGTCGTCGCCGCGGGCCGCTGTCGGCGCGGCACCGGCTGAAGGTCACTGGTAGAGACGGGCCTTCGCCTCGCGGACGGTGAGGGTCACGGGCGTGCCCTGCACCGTGACGGTGTCGGGGATGGTGACCCATGACCCGCCCTCGAGCCGGAACCGCCCGCCGTAGGACGTGTCGACGCGGGTGTCCACCTGGCCCGCCCTGCGGTAGGTCCACCGGATGTCGCCCGTCGGGTGCGGACCGCCGAGGGACTGGGTCGGCTCGCTGGTCGACCCGTCGCCGTAGACGTAGGTGAGCGACTGGAGCACCGGCTGGATCTCGAGCCGGTAGCCGAGCAGGGCGCTCGTGTCGATCTCCTCGGGCGCGACCCCGGCCGCGGGCCAGCTCGCCTCGAAGAAGGTCGGCAGGTTGACGAGCGTGACGTTCCCCACGGGCTGGAGCGAGACGCTGCCCTTGGCGAAGTCGATGTCGCGGAACGCCTGTCGGATCATCGCGAGCGTCGGCAGGTTGCTGCCCGGCAGCTCCTGCGGGAAGCAGGTGAGGCCCCACTCGGTCCAGATGCCGCGCTCGTCGTTGATCGGGACGCCCCTCTCGTCGACGAGCCGGCGGAGCACGACGGCCTGGAACTGGCCGTTCGTGCACGCGGCCGCCGCCGTGGCGCAGCCTGTGCCGGTGGCGTCGCCGGCAGCGCAGTTGATGCGCGTGCGGTACTCCCAGCGCGGCCCCGGCTTCCCGACCGCAGCAGCCGCCTCCGCCTTCGCCGTCCGGATGTCCGTGAGTGTCAACTGGACACGTGCCTCGCCTCCGCCGTGGTCATCGTTGATCGAACCAGTGGGAGGTGGTGGGGGAGGTGCATCTGCAAGGGCCGTCGGCGCCATGAAGGTCGCGGAGCCGGTGATGAGAACTGCGATCAGGTGTTCTCGATATCGAACATCTGCCATTCCCCACTCACCCACCTCAACGCCGCAGCCTTCTTCTGAGTGCTGGCCCTTGTCTTGTAGGTCGTCGCCTTGTCGTTCAGGTATTGCGTCTGGGCACGTTCTGCGGACGTGAAGTTGATGATGACGCGATCAGCAGTGACCGCTGTTGCCAGTGCCTCGTCTCGAAGGTCCAAGGGAGGCTGCTTGAGCGACCATCCGCCCTCGGCGTACTCGCTGATCGACTGCTGAACCCGCTTGCACGCGATGCAGCCCTCATCCGCGAAGACCATGAGGTTCGGGGCGTTGGGTGGATCGAGGAAGCCGGAATTGCTCTGATCGAAGAAGAAGTTGAGGAAGGCGATGGCGCCGGCTTCGGTGCGGGCCTTGGCCGCGGCGGGAACGTTCGCCGCTGCCGTCGCCGAACTCGACGGTGAGGCGCTTGCTGACGGCGTTGGCGAGCTCGAGGTGGCCGACGCGGATGCTGTCGGCGTCGGGCTCGAGCTCTGCGTCGGCTCGTCCTCGTCACCGCACGCGGTGAGGCCCAAGGCGATGACGGCGAGCGTCGCGGCAGCGCGCTGCCAGGAAGTGTTCACGGCGATTCCCCCACCACGTCGGTGTCACTGAATGGACTCGAGTCTAGGGAAAACGGCCGGACCCGCGACCGGAGCCGTCCACAGGGGTGGGAGGACGGCATACGCAATCTCGTCCGAGACTGTGCAAAGTGCACCGCATGAGAGGCCGCAGACTGGACCGAACGTGCACTCTGTGCCCAGCGTGTCCCGCAACGGTTCCGCTCTGCCCAGCATTCTGCTTCCCTGTGGTCAACACGCACCACAAGGAGGTGGGCCATGTTCGAAGAAGGCCAGCTGTACTCGCCCGTGACCCGGCACGAGGACGGGACCGTCGAGGTCCACCTGAGCGACAACCACCCCGGTCGCAACGACCCGGCCTACATGGCCCGACGTGGCGAGATCGCCGGCGCCGCGCTGTCCTGGACGCGCGGCGAGCCGATCCCGGTCATCGACTACACCGAGGCCGAGCACGAGATCTGGCGCACCGTGAGCGCCGAGCTCGCACCGAAGCACGAGAAGTACGCGCACAGCGAGTACCTCGCGGCCAAGCACGCCCTGCGGCTGCCGACCGATCACGTGCCGCAGCTCCACGAGGTGAGCGAGCGGCTCGAGCCGATCACCGGCTGGACCTACATCGCCGCCCCCGGGCTCGTGCCGCTGCGCGACTTCTACGGCGACCTCGGGAGCCGGACGTTCAACTCGACGCAGTACCTGCGGCACGGCAGCGAGCCGCTCTACACGCCCGAGCCGGACATCATCCACGAGGTCATCGGGCACGGGAACCAGCTCGCCTCGCCGCGGTTCGCGCGGATCACCGAGGCCGCCGGCCAGGCGTCGCTGCGTGTCGAGACCGACGAGGCGATGAAGTTCGTCGCCGACGTCTTCTGGTTCTCGATGGAGTTCGGCGTCATGCGCGAGCACGGCGAGGTCAAGGCCTACGGTGCCGGGATCCTCAGCAGCTACGGCGAGATGGACGAGTTCGCGCACATGGAGCTGCGCGCCCTCGACCTCGCCGACATGGGCACCCTCAACTACGACATCACGCAGTACCAGCCGGTGCTCTTCTGCGCCGAGAGCCTCGACGAGCTCGAGGGTGTCGTGGGTGAGTTCTTCGAGACCGTCGACGACAACCTCGCTGCGAGGCTGCGGGCCGAGGCCGTCGAGCGCGGCCTCGTCGAGGCCACCTGATTCCAGCAGTCGAGAGTAGACAAAGTCCCGCCTCAGCAGGTGCTGGGCGGGACTTTGTCTACTCTCGACTGCTGGGGGGCGTCACCAGGCGTGGGCGACGTCGATGACGAGCCGGCTCGTGCCGGTCGCGGTGTCGTTGAGCGTGAAGACGCGGAACGGCAGCCGGGCGCGCACACCGAGGCCGACGGTGCTCTGGCCCTCGAAGAACCCCGCCCACTTCACCTGGCGGAACGTCGAGAACCCGGTGACGTTGGGCATGGCCGGCGGGGCTGAATAGCGCGTCGCGCGGTCGACGATCTGGAGCTTGGCCCCGCCGGCGAGCGGCACCGGGAAGCCCGATCCGTCCTGGACGACCTGCGAGACGTAGCGGACGTCGTAGCCCGAGGCCCGCCCGCGGTGGTCGATGACGAGCCGGTCGAAGCAGGCGTGACGGCCCGCGCGGATCCCGGTGAGCGCCGGCGACGTGCTCACCGACGACGACTTGGCCAGCGACCCCCACGTGATGCCGCAGTAGGGGGCGGCGGAGGCACTCGACGCGCCGACGGCGGCGGGTGCGGTGGCGGCGGCGAGGCCCAGGGCGAGGGCGGCGGCGCTGCGGCGGACGGTGGTGCGGTTCATGGTGTCCTCCTCGGTGTTGGTGCTACCGGGAAGACGCGTATGCCGTCCTCCTCGGTTGACATGGAGAGGAGGGCGGGGTGCCCCGCCAGATACACGGAGTTGGGGGCGAACGGCATACGAGAGAGGGGTGACGACTGCGGGTGGGAACGGTGCACGTCGCCCCACAACGGTTCCCGCCCGAAGTGCACGGAAGGCACTTCGGGCGGGAAAGGTGGGACTGGCGGGGTCAGGCGGCGGACCTTAGTGGTCGAGCGCCTTGGCGACCCCGTGGCCGGTGAGGGAGCGGACCTCCATCTCGGCGTACTTCTGTGCGTTGTACTCCGAGCTCGTCACGGTGCCGAGCCAGCCGAGGAAGAACGCCAGCGGGATGGTGACGAGCCCCGGGTTGTCGAGCGGGAACCACGAGAAGTCGATGTCGGGGTTGGTGATCATCGACGGGCTCACGGTGGTGCCGGGGAGCGGGGCCTTGCCCGAGACGACGGGGCTGAAGATGATGAGCCCGATGGTCGAGATGAGACCGCCGTAGATCGACCACAGCGCGCCGCGGGTGTTGAACCGCTTCCAGAAGAGCGAGTAGAGGATCGTCGGCAGGTTGGCCGAGGCCGCCACCGCGAAGGCCAGCGCCACGAGGAAGGCGATGTTCTGGCTCTTGGCGAACATGCCACCGAGGATGGCGATGATGCCGATCGCGACCGCGGAGATGCGGGCGACGCGGACCTCGTTGTCCGAGGTGGTGTCACCGCGCTTGATGACCTCCTTGTAGATGTCGTGCGCGAAGGTCGCACTCGCCGTGATCGTGAGGCCGGCGACGACCGCGAGGATCGTCGCGAACGCGATGCCGGAGACGATGCCGAGGAACGGACTGCCACCGAGCTCGAAGGCGAGCAGCGGCGCGGCGGCGTTGGCCTTGCCCGGCGCCTTGTTGATCTCCTCGGCGCCGACGAGGGCACCGGCGCCGTAGCCGACGACGAGGGTGAGCAGGTAGAAGCCGCCGATGAGCCAGATCGCCCACTCGACCGACTTGCGCGCCTGCTTGGACGTCGGGACGGTGTAGAAGCGCTGGAGCACGTGCGGCAGACCGGCGGTACCGAGGACGAGGGCGAGCGACAGCGAGATGAAGTCGATCTTCGTCGTCGTGCTGACGCCGTACTTCACGCCCGGCTCGAGGAGCTTCTCGCCGACCTTGGGGTTGTTCTGGATCGCGGCGTCGAAGAGGCCCGAGAGGTTGAAGCCGTACTTGCCGAGGACCCAGACGGTCATGATCGCCGTGGCCGCGATGAGGAGCACGGCCTTGATGATCTGGACCCAGGTCGTGCCGCGCATGCCGCCGATGAGGACGTAGGCGATCATGACGATGCCGACGACGGCGATGACGATGTTCTGCGCGCCCTCGCCCTCGACGCCGAGGAGCAGCGAGACGAGGCCACCGGCGCCGGCCATCTGGGCGAGCAGGTAGAAGAACGACACCGCGAGCACCGACGTCGCGGTCGCGATGCGGACCGGGCGCTGCTTGAGGCGGTAGGACAGGACGTCGGCCATCGTGAGGCGGCCGGTGTTGCGCATGAGCTCGGCGACGAGCAGGAGCGCGACGAGCCACGCGACGAGGAAGCCGATCGAGTAGAGGAAGCCGTCGTAGCCCTGGAGCGCGATGGCGCCGGCGATGCCGAGGAAGCTCGCCGCCGACAGGTAGTCACCCGCGATGGCGATGCCGTTCTGGCGACCCGAGAAGCCGCCGCTGGCGGTGTAGAACTCGCCCGCGCTCTTCTTGCCGCTGGCCAGCTTGACGATGACGACGAGGGTGACGAGGACGAACCCGGCGAAGATCGCGATGTTGAGCGCGGGGGAGCCGACCTTGGTCGCCTCGGCGGGCAGTCCCGCGGACAGGAACGAGGTCATGGCTCAGTGCTCCTTCACGCCGTCGAGACGCGCACCGATGGCGTCCGCCAGCGGGTCGAGCTCACGGTTGGCCCAGCGGGCGTAGATGAACGTGATCGCGAACGTCGTGACGAACTGGCCGAGCCCGAAGAGGAGGCCGATGGTGATGTTGCCGACGACCTTGGTGCCCATGAAGCCGGGAGCGAAGGTCGACAGGAGCACGTAGACGAAGTACCAGACGAGGAAGAAGCCCGTCATGGGGAAGACGAAGCCGCGGAACTTCCGCCGCAGCGCCTGGAACTCGTCGGTGGTCTGCATGGCGACGTAGGGGTCCTCGTCGCCTCTGATGCGAGCGTCGTTGCTCACCGGTGCACCTCCAGTGGTCGGTCCCGGGCGTGGCCGGGTTCGCCTCACACTGTCGGGGAGCCGGTATGCCGTCCGCGAGCCTCCCGTGCCCGCCTCTCGGCAGGCGGGTCCCCGGCCTCGGTCGGTGGCTGCGGCGCCGTCCACGGCGTGCGCCCAGCGGCGGGTGGGGCGCGCCGAGCGGTCGCGGCGCGGGTTCCCACGCTCCGCGCGGGACGGCATACGGGAGCGAGTCGGTGAGGCGCGCCCGCGTGGGGTTGGATGGGCGGGTGGAGACGCAGGGGCGGGAGCTGGTGCTGGATGAGGTGGCGTTCACCGACGCCCGGGTGCAGCGTCTGGTCGCGGAGGTGCAGGCCCACTACGTGGCGATCTATGGCGGGCCGGACGAGTCGCCGGTGGACCCGCTCCAGTTCAGTGCGCCACGAGGGCTGTTCGTCCTCGGGGTCGTCGGCGACGAGCCGGTGGCGATGGGCGGCTGGCGGTGGCGGCGTGAGCTCGACGACCGGTTCGAGGGTCACCGTGTGGCGGAGGTGAAGCGGATGTACGTCGCGACGTCGGCGCGTGGGCGCGGGTTCGCCCGGCGAGTGCTCGCCCGTCTCGAGTCGACCGCGGGCGCGGCCGGGGTGCAGCGGCTCGTCCTCGAGACCGGGACCATGCAGCCGGACGCGATCGCGCTCTACGAGTCGTCGGGCTACGAGCGGGTGGTGCCGTTCGGGCACTACGCGACCTCGCCCTACGTGCGGTGCTTCGGCAAGCGGGTGGGGCGCGCGGAGCTCAGCTGAAGTGGGCGACGAGCTCGCGCCACGTCGCCTCGGGCGCCGTGCCCGTGGGGAAGCGCCCGTCGAGCTCGAGGACGACCATGCCGTGGACCGCGGCCCAGAGGGCCTGGGCGCGGTGCGGGTCACCGGTCGCCTCGAAGAACGGGCTGCCCGACCACTCCTCGAGCCCGGGCGGCAGGGCCTCGCGGTCGAGGGTGCCGCTCGTCGCGAGGCGGTAGAGCTGCGGGTTCGCGGCCGCGACGTCGCGGTAGTGCCGGACGAGGGTGGCGACCGTCGACACGGGTCGCACCGCCTCGCCGAACTCCTTGAGGGCGAGGGCGATGAGCTGCGTCCGCAGCGCGTCCTTGCTCGCGAAGTGCTTGTAGAGCGAGGGCGCCGCGATGCCGAGCTCGTCGGCGAGGGTGCGCATCGTCAGCGTCTGCCAGCCCTCCCGTTCGAGGACCACCCGGGCCGCCGCGAGCACCTCGCGCGCCCTGGGGGTGAGCAGGCGCGTGGGGTCCAGCTCCGGCGGGCAGGTCACCGGCCGAGGGTAGCGCCGGCCTCGACCCGGTCCCTCAGCGCCGCGTTCATCGCATCGAAGTCGTCGCCGACCTCGATGGCGCGGCCGGCGAGCCGCACGAGCAGCCCGGAGAACCGCTCGGCCTGCGTGAGCCGGGTGCCCCGGGAGCCGTCGGGCAGGTCGGCCGGCTCGAGAACGAAGGAGTGCTCGCCGTCGAGCAGGCCCGGGACGAGGACGCGCCCGAGCCAGCGCAGCTCGCGCCCCGGCTCGGCGACGAGGACCCGCGGGCGGAAGGACATCGTGCGGCCCCCGGCGGAAGCGATCGTCACGGCGAGGCGCTCGCCGACGGAGAGGGTGCCACTCGCCTCTCGGACGAACGGGTTCCACTGCCCGTATGCCGGAAGGTCGGCGAGGACCTCCCAGACCTCCGCGGGGGTGGCGGCGATGTGGATCGAGCTGCTGATCTCGGAGGTGGACACAGGGCTCCTTGGTGTCGGGTGACGGTGGTCGGTGTTGCCGAGAGAGCCTGTCGGGGCTCCATGGGGCTAACGTTGTTAGCCATCGTAGGCTAACAATGTTAGCCGCGCAAGGGGCGGCATGATGGGCGCCGTGCGCGCCCTCGTGAAGACCAGTGCCGGTCCCGGACTCGAGCTCGTCGACGTCCCCGAGCCGGAGTGCGGGAACTCCGACGTCAAGATCCGCGTGCTGCGGGCCGGGCTCTGCGGCACCGACCTGCACCTCGAGCAGTGGGACGACTGGGCGGCGTCGGTCGTCGACGCCCCGATGACGATCGGGCACGAGTTCTACGGCGAGGTCGTGGAGGTCGGTTCGCTCGTCGACCACGTCGCCGTGGGCGACCGGGTCTCGGGCGAGGGCCACCTCATCTGCGGCAACTGCCGCAACTGCCGCGCCGGCCGCCGCCACCTCTGCATCAAGACGGTCGGGGTGGGCGTCAACCGCGACGGCGCCTTCGCCGACTACGTCGTCATCCCGGCGATGAACGCCTGGGTCCAGCCCGCCGACCTCGACCCCGACCTCGGTGCGATCTTCGACCCGCTCGGCAACGCGACCCACACGACGCTCCAGTGGCCGGTCGTCGGCGAGGACGTCGTCGTCACCGGAGCGGGACCGATCGGCGTCATGGCTGTGGCGATCAGCCGGCACGCGGGCGCGCGACGCATCGCGGTCACGGACCTGAGCGATCAGCGGCTCGAGCTGGCGCGTGGCGCGGGGGCGGACCTGTGCGTCAACGTCGCCCGCGGCGAGGACCTCGCCTGGGCCCAGCGCGAGCTCGGCATGCTCGAGGGCTTCGACATCGGGCTCGAGATGTCGGGTGCCCCGCGTGCGGTCGAGGACATGCTCGCCAACCTCAACCACGGCGCCCGCGTGGCGATGCTCGGGCTCCCCAAGGACCCGTACCCGATCGACTGGGGCCGGGTCATCACGCACATGATCACGATCCGCGGCATCTACGGCCGCGAGATGTTCGAGACCTGGTACCTCATGGGCTCGATGCTCGCCACGAGCCCCGAGCTGCGTCAGGCCGTCCAGTCGGTCATCACTCACCGCTTCCCGGCTGAGGAGTGGGCCAAGGGCTTCGATGTCGCGCGCTCCGGGGAGTGCGGCAAGGTCGTCCTCGACTGGAGCTGAGCCTCGTTCGCTCTCAGGACTGCCGTCCCCACACCTGAACCGCACTCCATGGGTGCCCGTACGTCCCCCCAACAGGGTCGAGGGTGGAGGGAGTGAGGACGCGCGCGGTGTGCGGGCTGTCCGCCTCCACGGTGATCACGGCGTCAACCACCCCACCGGGGTCGTTCGGGCCACCCCCGACGCCCCACGCCACGTACAGCAGCGCTGCGCCGTCGGGCGACCACGAAACGCTGAAGGGGTGCCAGATGCGCAGGTCGGTCCGCGGCGGTGCGATGACCGTCTCTGATCCGTCCGTCGCGCCCACGAGGACCACCTCGTGCAGCTCTCCGGGAGTGGGAAGCAGGCGCTGGTAGGCAATGCGGTCACCCCGCGGCGACCACACCGGTCCGATCCCGTGGTTGGCCTGGCCCGCATCGGCCACGAGGACCCGGTCGTTGCCGCCGTCGGCGTCGACGACCCGGATCTGCCGTGGTTCGCCTTCTCCACCTTCGTACGCGAGGGTTCGGCCGTCGGGTGACCAGGCGATCGCCGCGGCCCTGGCCGAGCCGAGCTGCTGGAGCTCGCCCGTCGACACCGAATACGTCGCGATGGGTGTCGACCGGGTGGGCGACGCCCTGTCCACGCCGATGTCTCCAGTGACCGTCAGCTCGTCGGTGCCCGGCCGCCACTCCATGTCGCTCGGGCGGAGGTCGGGCAGTCGACGGATCGCCCGCGTCAGGGTGTCGAGCACCCACACCTCGTCCTGGTCCCTGAGGGCGACCCATCGGCCATCCGGAGCCCACGTCGCGCACGGATGCGGGTCGAAGCCGGGACCCGTCCTGAATCCGTCGAGGGGGATCGTGGTCGGGCTCCCTGCCACTCCGTCCTGCGCGACCGGGACGAGCACGAGCCGCGCCGGGAGGCGTGGACGGTTGGCTGCCCCGAGAACCTGGCCGAAGATGAGCCGTGTTCCGTCCGGCGCCCATGACGGACACGCTTCGGTCGACGTGTCACTGGCGTTGACGGCGAGTCGCCGAGGTTCCGTGCCCGGTCGGACGAGGTAGATGTCGCCGCCACCTTCACTCACACTGAATGCCACCCAGCCGTCAGTGCTCGTCACCAGCCGCGGGAGGTCGGGGACGTCGGGCGCAGAGGGAAGCGCCTTCCCATCGCCGTCACCGAGGACCACGGTCGTGGCCAAGGCTGCGGCCACGGAGGCGGCAACGGCCGCGGCGACGGCGGCCAACCGCTTCCGGCGCAGCCGCCTGCGGCCGGCTGCCACGTAGGCAGTGGTGTCGAAGGCCACCGACGACGGGTGGTGGTCGACGGCTCCGTGGAGGCGAGCCATCCAGACGTCCTCGTCCGTGGTGCTCATGCGCGCTCCTCCGTTCGCGTCTCGTCCCGGTACTCGGGGGTCAGGGCTTGTTCGAGCTTGTGCAGCCCGGCGGCACACTGGCTCTTCACCGTGCCCTCGCTGATGCCGAGGTCAGCCGCGGTCTCCGCCACCGACAGCCCCCAGTAATGGCGCAGCACCACGACCCGGCGCTGACCGATCGGGAGGTTCTTGAGCGCCCGGAGCAGCGCCGTGTGGTCCGAGACCTCCGACTGGAAGGACGGCTCGTGGCCTTCCAGCGGTTCGCTCTCCCGCCGCCACGGCCGTCGGGTCTCGTCGATGTGGGAGGTCGCGATGATGCGTCGCGTGTACGCATCGAGCTGTCTCCTGTGGGCCAGGCGGGGCCACGCGAGGTACAGCTTGAGCAGGGCGTTCTGGACCAGGTCGTCGGCTTGGGCGACGCTGCCGCTCAACAGGTACGCCGTCCGCCACAGTGCCGGACGCGACACCGCGACGTACTCGGAGAACTCTGTGTCCCGCTGGCTGGTACCCATGGGCTCCTCCGTTCCTCTCAAGTGTCAAACGGAATCGAGCCGGAATGGGTTGGATCAGGGATCTCGAGCAACCGATGCGCCGCGGATCGATCGGCGGGTATCTGCCGGGCACGAGGCGTATCTCTTCCGTGCGGGGACCTCCGAACGCGGGGTCGATGTCGCAGGAGGGCGAGCGGCGGAGACCGCCTTCCAGAGTGCGTCCGTACTCACGGCCGACGGGGCCGTGGGACCTGCCACGGCAGCCTCGGCCCGTGAGCGGAGGCGGTCCGTGCCTTCCAGCAACCACGGCCACGCCCCTCTTTGCCTGACCTGCGTGGGCGAGTGCTGCTCAGCGCATGGAGGCCTGGGTCCAGGCGCCGGTCCGGCCGGTGCAGAAGTGGGTGACGGCGCCGGAGGCGAAGAGCTGCCGCTGCGTGGCGTCGAGCGTGAGGGTCGTGCCGAGGTCGGCGAGGATCGCCCTGGCGGTCGCCTCGTCGGGGCTGGCCTCGAAGGTGGTGCAGACCTTCCTGGCAGCGGCTGCGACCTCCGCGTCGCTCCTGTCGGCCAGTGGGGGGAGGGCCTTCTTGAACACCGAGGCCCACGTGTTGTCCGGGACGATCCCGCTGTTGCTGGGCTCCGGTGACGCGCTGGGTGACGTCCTGTCAGTGGACGTCGATGCGGGAGCGCTGCCGCTGTCGTCGGGCGACCCCGAGCCGCAGGCGGTCAGGGCGAGCGCCAGCGCGCATCCGGAGAGCAGGGTCGCGGGCGTGCGCAGTCTCGGCATGTCGACGACGCTAACCAGCGGACGTTCCGGGCGCGACTCGAGGAGGTGGGCGGACGGCATACGCTCGGGGTTGCCCGCCACAAGCGCAGAAGAAGAGGTATGCCGTGTACGGATCCGTGAAGGACGAGCTCGCCGCGACGTTGGCCGAGATCAAGGACGCGGGGCTGTGGAAGAGCGAGCGTGAGCTGACGACGCCGCAGAGCTCGCACGTCGGGACGAGCGGCGGTGAGGCGCTCAACTTCTGCGCGAACAACTACCTCGGGTTCGCCGACCACCCCGACGTCGTCGCGGCGTCGAAGGCCGCCCTCGACGAGTGGGGTTTCGGGATGGCGTCGGTGCGGTTCATCTGCGGGACGCAGACGCAGCACTCTCGTCTGGAGCAAGCACTGTCGGAGTTCTTCGGGACGGAGGCGACGATCCTCTACTCGTCGTGCTTCGACGCCAACGGCGGTGTCTTCGAGGTGCTCTTCGGCGCCGAGGACGCGATCATCAGCGACGAGCTCAACCACGCGTCGATCATCGACGGGATCCGACTGTCGAAGGCTGGTCGCTACCGCTACAAGAACGCGGACATGGCGGACCTGCGCGCGCAGCTCGAGGCAGCGGTCGCTGCGGGCGCGAAGCGCAAGGTCATCGTCACCGACGGCGTGTTCTCGATGGACGGGTTCTTCGCGCCGCTCGACGAGATCTGCGACCTCGCCGACGAGTTCGAGGCGATGGTGCTCGTCGACGACTCGCACGCAGTCGGCTTCGTCGGCGAGGGCGGGCGCGGGACACCGGAGAAGTTCGGCGTCATGGACCGGGTCGACATCATCACGGGGACGCTCGGCAAGGCGCTCGGCGGGGCGTCGGGTGGCTACGTCGCCGCGCACCAGGAAATCGTCGACCTGCTGCGGCAGCGCTCGCGCCCCTACCTCTTCTCGAACTCGGTGGCGCCGGGTGTCGTGGCCGGCTCGTTGAAGGCGCTGGAGCTCGTGGAGTCCTCGGCGTCGGCGCGGGATGCGTTGTCGGAGAACACTGTCCTCTTCCGTGCGTTGATGGAGGAGGCGGGATTCGAGCTGCTGCCGGGGTCGCACCCGATCACGCCGGTGATGTTCCCGGGCGAGGACGGTGCCCGGCTCGCCGGTGAGATCGCCGACCGGATGCTCGCGGACGGCGTCTACGTCATCCCGTTCTCGTTCCCCGTGGTGCCGCGCGGCAAGGCACGGATTCGGGTACAGCTGTCGGCGGCACACTCCGAGGAGGACGTGCGCCGGTGCGTCGACGCGTTCGTCGCGGCGCGGGACGCGGTGGCCTGACTTCTCCGATTCCGGCTCGGCGCGCCGTCGTGCGGGTGAATCATTGACAGGTGGCGCACATCAGGGGTGCGCCGGCCTTTCGGTACGGGGGTCGCCACCATGGCAGCTCGTCGAACAGCGTGGAGGACCCGGGCTCTGCGAGTCCCGGTCATGGTCGTGCTGCTGCTCGGTGGCATTGGGACGACGATCGGCGTGCCGGCTGCGTCGGCCGCCGTCGCGCCGGGGGAGTGCGCCACCGCGAAGGCGCTCGTCGAGCAGGGGCTGCCGCGGAGGGCTCAGGTCGTCCTCGCGGGCAACACGCCCACCGAGTGCGCCGACGAGCAGGCTTCGGCTGCGTCAGCCAAGCAGCTCGGAGAGGTCCTCGCAGCAACCGCCCGTGGCCACCTGGCCAAGTCACAGGCGCCGCCGGCCGGTGACGACGCACGCGAGCTGGCCGAGGCCGAGGCGGCTGCCACCAAGGCGCTGACCCACGACAAGGAGAACGAGGACGCGGCCGCCGTGCTGCGCGACGTGAAGGCCCAGGGGTCATGGACGGCTCGGCTCCGGGACGCGTGGGACCAGTTCTGGGAGGACCGGCTCGCGCCGTCGGTGGCCCTGCTGGCCACGCTCCTCGCCGTCTTCGCGGTGCAGCTCGTCCTTGCCCGGCTCGTCGCACTCGGCCGGGGCGACTGGACGGAGCCACGGGCCGAACCGAGGTTCTGGCGTTCCTTGGTGCGCGTGGGCGGGACCGCCGGGATGCTCGGCGGCGCCGTCATGGTCTCGGTCGGGCTGGCGGGCGTGAGCGCCTCGTCCTCCGACGCCTGGCTCGTCCCGACGGGGCGTGTCCTCGCGGTCGTCGCCGCGGGCGTCGCCCTCGTGGCGGGTGGTGCCTCGCGGTCGCGGCGCCTCATCGGACTGACGTCGGTCTCGGCCCTGATGGGCATGGCCATCGTCGGCGCGCTGGCCGTGGACGTCCTCTGGGACGTCCTCGACGGGAGCTCACCGTGGCGCACCCCGCTGTGGATCGTGCTGTCGCTGCTCACCGGAGCGGTCGGTGTCTGGCTCACGGCGTGGCTGCTCGCCACGCGGCTCCGGCTCGACGTCGTCGTCAAGGGCGAGGACGGCTCGCTGAGCACCACGGGTGTCGGCACGGTCGTCGCCCTGCTGAGCGAGCTGGGGGCGGAGCGCACCCGGGGCATCGAGGTGCCGCGCGGCGCCGATGTCACCGCGTTGGAAGGCGCGTTCTCGACCCTGCCGGACAACGTCGTGCTCCGGACCCTCAAGGGCCTGCTCGTGTCGCTCGGTGGTGTGACTCCGTGGACGGCGACGATCGAGGGCAGCGCGACCTCGCGGTCGGTGAGCATCCGCCGCAACGGGCAGGCCGTCGACTCGGCAGTCATCGACGTGGCCGCCCTCGTGCCGCAGGTCGCGGACGACACCACGTCCGACCCGGCCACGAAGACATCGACGGTCGAGACGCCGAAGGCCGCCACACCGGAAGGGGGCGCGAGAGCCGCCGAGCCGGACGCCTCGCTCCGTCTTGCCGCCGCCTTCATCCTCATGACCCTGTCCACCAAGCACCCGAAGATCCGTGAAGGTCTGGCCGGCGCCACGCGATGGGAGAGCGTCGGACTCCAGTACATCGCCAGCGCGGACCTCGCCAAGCCGTCGGACGTGGCGCAGCGTCGCGCGGTCCTCGCGTCCGCCCTCAACCGCGACCCCGGCAACCTGTCGGCCCAGCTCGCCTACCGCCACGCCCTCGACCGCGACTCGACGGACCGGAAGACGCTCGAGCGCTACCGCGACTGGCTGCACACGTTCGAGTCGGCCGAGGGGCTGACGCGGGGGCTGAGGCTTCGGGCGACCTACACCCGGGCCGTCATCGCCACGAACGCGGCGTTCGCGGGTGGCCGAGCCACGGGCGGGAGAGCCGCGATCGAGGAGGCCCTCGACGACTACCGCAAGATCGCCAACGACGTGGCTGCCGACGACCCAGAGGATCACCTCGTGGAGGAGCTCGAGGACCGGTTGCAGGGTCTGGACTACCTCGTAGGCCGGCGAGCCGAGAAGCCGACACCGAACAGCCCGACGGGCATGTACAACGTCGGCTGCGCGCTGGCCTCTCGCCGCGACCTCGAGATGCCAAGCGCACAGGCCGACGCAGGCAAGGCGGCCGACGACCCCGAAGCGGTCGTCTGGTTAACGCGAGCACGCGAGAACCCGCTCGACCGGTACTGGTACCTCACCGACCCTCAGCTCGCCGAGTTCAGGAAGCGGGCCTTCTTCCGCAACGCCTTCCTTCCGGCTCCCAACGACGACTTCTTCCGGGTGGCGGCCGTCGCGCCGGTTCGGGATCTTCTCCGGGCTGCGGGGATCGGACGCCCGCGGGCGCTCGCGGCGGCGCTCCCCTCCGTCGTGGCCTCCGCGGCGCAGGTGGACCGGGCCCGGGCGGCGGTCCTCATCCGGCTCGCAGAGGTGCACGAGAGCCTGTCGGACTACTCCGGGACGACGGTGCTCGCGCTCAACGAGGAGCCTGCACGGCCCCTGCGATCGTGGGCTGCGGAGCTGCTCGACAGGTTCGTCGCGCACGGCTGCACGTCGCTGACGGACCTCGGGGACCTCGGGGACCTCGGTGGGACCGACGCCAGGCGCGAGTTCGCGTTCCTCGTCGCCGACGACGTCCACGCATCCTCGCGGCCGGACGACGAGCTCCCGAGCGAGCAGCAGGGTGAACACTGGCCGAAGAACTACATGAAGTCGGCTGTCCTGAGCCGCGACCGGCTGCGGGCGGCACTCGTGGGCTGGCTCGGGACGCTGTGACAGCGAGGACGGAGAACCGATGAGTGTTGCTGGTGCACAGGCAGAGGCGTTCTACAGCGAGCTCCTCGACGGTGGGGCCGTCTTCACGGTGAGGGACGATCGCGGCTACCCCGCGCCGCAGAACGGCAGCGGGCAGCGCGCACAGCCGTTCTGGTCGAAGCGCTCACGGGCGGAGCACATCGTCGACAGCGTGCCGGCATACGGAGGGTTCGATGTGGTCGAGATCGACGGGGAGCGGTGGCGCGAGCGGTGGCTGCCCGGGCTCGAGAAGGACGGCATCCACGTCGGGCTCAACTGGAGCGGTGATGATGCGACGGGCTACGACCTGCCGCCGGCCGACGTGCTGCGCAACCTCGACGCACGCGCCGGCTCTCTCGACTGAACGGAAGACGCCGTCAGCAGGAGGCAGGGCTCAGGTGATCGCCTGGATGACGGCCTCGTCGGCATCGGCGGCCGCGGCGTAGAACTCGCGGAGGCTCTCGTAGAGAGGGGCGAGGTAGGAGTCGAAGACGTCGGCCTCGTCCCAGATCGACGGGTAGACCTCGGCGGCCTCCATCGCCTGCGGGTCCATGCGTGCCCCCAGCGATGCTGCGTCGATACCGCCCAGCGACTGGGCAACAGCCTTCACCCGCTCGGGCGAGAGCAGCCGCGGCACGCCGTAGCCGAGGTCCTCGCCGATCTCCTCGCCGCCCAGGATCGCGTCGGAGAGCGACTCGTCCTCGGTCGTCTCCCCGCTCGTGAGGAGCCAGTGGATGGCGTGCCACCCCTTGTCGAGGTCGGCCGACGCCTCCTCGGACTCGAAGAGCTCGTCGAGGCGCTCCTCGTCCTCGAGGATCTTCCTCGCCTCGGACTCCGGACGCCGGTATCCCACCCAGACCATTCCCATGTCCGCACGCTAGCGAAGAGGACTCGCCGGTCAGTCGGGAACGCGGGATCGAGCGAGGTGGACGCGCTCGGGCGTGTGGAGCCGCACCATGAGGCGACCGGTGTCCCGCGGCACGGACCCCGGCGTGGCCAGCGAGACGACGACCGCCGACGCGAAGGCCAGCGGTGTGCACCACGCCGCGGGGTTGGCGAGCAGGGCCTCGCCCCAGCCTCCCAACGGCCCACCGAAGTAGGTCGTCACCGCCGCCGCCGTCGACGCCACCGACCCGAAGATGAGCCCCGCCACGGCGCCCGCGCGCGACAGCCGACGCCACCACACGCCGAGGATGAGCAGCGGCGCGAACGTCGCCGCCGCCAGCGAGAAGGCGAAGCCCACGGTCGTGGCGATCCCGATCTGCTCGACGAACCGTGCGACGACGAACGGCACGACGACGGCCCCCACCGCCGCCAGCCGGAAGCCACCGAAACCGAACGCGTCACCACCGGTGAGCCGGGCCAGCCGCGGCCGCAGGAACTCCTGGTGCAGCACGCCCGTCACCGACATCGCCAGACCGGACGCGGTCGACAGCAGCGCCGCGAACGCTCCGCCCGCGAGCATGGCCGTGAGCACGTCGCCGCCGACGCCGTCGACCACCCGCCCCGGCAGCTGGATGACGATGGTGTCGGACCGGACCCCCTCGGGGAGCGAGGGCAGGTGCAGCCGGCCGAGGACGGCATACACGGGGGGCCAGAGGTAGAAGACACCCAGCAGCGCGACGACGGACACCGTCGTGCGCCGGGCCGCGACGCCGTCGGGGTTGGTGTAGAAGCGGACGAGCACGTGGGGCAGCCCCATCGTCCCGAGGCAGAGCGCCAGCATCATCGAGAACGTGCGGTAGTAGGGGTGGTCGTCCGGCGAACGCGCCGCGAACGGCTCCCACCACCCCTCGCGCACCGTGGGCACGCCTCCGCCGGAACGCATCCAGAGCGCGAGCAGCACGAACGCCGGGACGGCGAGACACGTGAGCTTGATCCAGTACTGCATCGCCTGGACGAACGTGATCGAGCGCATCCCACCGGCGCCGACGGCCACCGCGACGACGACCGCGACGAGCAGCGACCCGACCCACTGCGGCGCACCGGTGACGAGAGCCAGGGCCAACGCGGCACCCTGGAACTGGGGCACGAGGTACATCCACCCGATCGCCACGACGAGCACCGCCGCGAGCCGGCGCACGAGCACCGACCCGAGCCGCGCCTCGGCGAAGTCCGGCAGCGTGTAGGCCCCCGACCGCCGCATCGGCGCCGCCACCATGACGAGCAGGACGAGGTAGCCGAGGGTGTAGCCGACGGGCAGCCAGAGCAGGTCGACGCCCTGGTCGTAGATGAGCCCGGCGACGCCGAGGAACGAAGCGGCAGAAAGGTATTCGCCCGAGATCGCGCTCGCGTTGAGCCGCGGCGAGACCGTCCGGCCGGCGACGTAGAAGTCCGACGTGCGCCGCGACAGCCGCAGCCCCAACCCGCCGACGACGACCGTCGTCACGCAGACGAGGGCCACAGCGAGGACGGAGAGCGTGTCAGACACGCGCGCTCCCGCCCTGGTCGATGGAGCCGGACTCGACGATGTCGGCGAACTCGGCCTCGATCCGCTCGGCCTGCCGGACGTAGCCGCGGGCGAGCAGCCATGCCGCCGGATAGACGAGGATCCCGAGCACGACCCACGGCAGCGGCAGCCCGGCGACCGACATCGAGCGGGTCGCGGGCAGCAGCGCGAGGAGGATCGGGAAGCCCCCGATGGCCAGCGCCATGAGCCCGAGCACGGTGAGCCCGAGCCGCAGCTGCGCCCGCCGCAAGCCGTCGAGGTAGACGTCGCCGAGACCGGTCTGCTCGTCGAGGTCGCTCGCGAGCACCTGGCTGCGCGCGCGGGTCGCCGGCAGTGCCGACCGCCGCGAGCTCGTCACCCGCACCCGCGCGGGCACCCCGGACCGCTCCGGGCTCATGCAGTGCCGTTGCCGGGTCGCCTCAGCAGGACCTCCCGCAGCTCGCGGGTATGCCGTCGGCTCACCTGGAGCTCGACGTCGCCGACCGTGACCGAGCACCTCCCGTGGTCCATGCGAACCTCGGTGACGTGGGGGAGGGCGACGAGCGTGGAGCGGTGGATGCGGATGAACCCGTGCCGGCCCCACCGCTCCTCGAGGACGGCGAGCGGGATCCGCACGAGGTGGCTGCCGTGGGCGGTGTGGAGGCGGGCGTAGTCACCGGACGCCTCGACCCAGCGGATCGAGGATCGCGACACGAAGCGGGTGACGCCGCCGAGCTCGACGGGGATCGTCTCGTCCTCGGCCGGGGTGGTCTCGGCCGTCGCGCCCGTCGCGCCCGTCGCGGCGACACCCGGGCCGCCGGCACGTGAGCCGGCCACACCCGCACCGGCGCCGGTCCCGGCGACGGGGGCGGCCGGCATACCGGCCTCGTCCTGCTTGGCCACGACGCGACGGACGGCCTCCGCGAGACGTTCGCCGCGCACGGGCTTCATGACGTAGTCGGTCGCGGCAAGGGCGAAGGCGTCGACGGCGTGCTGCTCGTGGGCGGTGACGAAGACGAGCTGCGGCGGCGAGGCGAAGCGGGCGAGGACCCGGCCGAGGGCCATGCCGTCGAGGCCCGGCATCGAGATGTCGCTGAAGATGACGTCGATGTCGTGGTCCTCGAGGACCTGGAGCGCCTCGGTGCCGCTGGACGCGGTGATGACCTCGGCGATCCGGTCGTCCGAGCCGAGGAGGTAGCTCACCTCGGACAGCGCGGGGAGCTCGTCGTCGACGACGAGGGCCCGGAGGCTGCCGGCAGTGGCCATGGTCAGAGGATAACGAGCAGGTCGGGGCACCGAGGCGGGTTGTGCGGCGCTCAGTCGGAGTGGACGCCCGGGGCGTACTTCGGCACCCGGAAGCTCACCTTCGTCCCGGCGCCGACGGCGGTCTCGACGACGAGCCCGAACTCGTCGCCGTAGACCTGCCGCAGCCGCGCGTCGACGTTGCCGAGCCCCACCGAGTCTGCGCGCGACTGGCCGTCGAGGATCCGCTGCACCGACTCGGGCGAGGCGCCCACGCCGTCGTCGTCGACCGAGATCTCCGCCTCGGACCCCTGGTCGGAGGCGGTGATCGTCACGTGGCCGACGCCCTCCTTGGACGCGAGCCCGTGGCGGACGGCGTTCTCGACGAGCGGCTGGACGGCCAGGTAGGGCACGCGCACCGGAAGCACCTCGGGCGCGACGAGCAGCGAGACCTGGAGGCGCTCGCCGAAGCGGGCCTGCTCGAGCACGAGGTAGCGCTCGACGTTGCGCAGCTCCTCCGCCAGCGTCGTGAACGGTCCGCCCTGGCGCAGCGCGTAGCGGGTGAAGTCGGCGAACTCGAGGAGCAGCTCGCGCGCCCGCTCGGGGTCGGTGCGCACGAAGGAGGCGATCGCCCCGAGCGAGTTGTAGATGAAGTGCGGGCTGATCTGGGCTCGCAGCGCGCGCAGCTCGGCCTCCATCGCGCGCGTGCGGGCGCGCCCGAGCTCGGCGACGTCGAGCTCGGCCGAGACCCAGCGCGCCAGCTCCCCGGTCGCCCGCGCCAGTCCCGCGGACGCCGTCGGCGCGTATGCCGTGAGCGTCCCGACGACCTTCTCGTCGGCGAGGAGCGGGGCCGTGACGGCGGCGCGGATGGGACAGTCGGGGTCGGCGCAGGTGATGACGTCGGACCCGAGGACGGTCGGTGCCCCCGAGGTGCGAGTGGCGGCGGCGTGGTCATGGGCCTCGCCCGCGTGGTGGTCACCGGGGCCGGTCCACGAGAGGAGCCCGGCGCTGTCACAGACCGCCACCGAGGTCGCGCCGAGGATGGCGAGGAGGTGCTTGCCGGCAGCTGACGCGGACTCCGGCGTGAGGCCGTCGGCGAGGTGGCGCGAGGCGAGCGAGGCGGTGTGCAGCGTGGAGTAGGTCACCCGGTCCACGGTGGAGAGGAACCCGCGGCGCCGCCCCCGCCCGGCAGCCCAGAGGCCGAGCCCGAGGAGGACCATGGCGCCGGCCACGACGACGGCCGTGGGCACGTGGAAGGTCGGCGACATGGCGCAAGGCTAGGGCGTGGAGGAGGGGGCCAACCCGGCTCGCGAGCCCACATGCCCTTCGTGAGCCCCGTCAACGGGGCTCGGGAGGTCCGAACAGGCTCGCGAGCCGGGTGTCCGTCATCGGTGGCGCGACGCCGCCCACACCGCGCACGGACGACGGGCGCGGACGGCATACGCTCACCGTCATGAGCGAGTTCGACGACGCCCTGACCATCACCGACGGACGGGTCGAGCTCACCGACGGCTGGGTCATCGGCGAGGCGGTCAACGGCGGGCTGCTCATGTCGCTCGCGACCAAGGCCGCCTCCGACGCGCTCGACGGCGCGGGATCGCACGCCGACCCGGTCGCCTTCAGCACGACCTTCCTCCACGCGGCGCAGCCCGGCGCGGCGACGGTCGAGACCGAGATCCTGCGCACCGGGCGGTCGTTCTCCACCGCCGAGGTGACGGTCCGGCAGGGCGAGGCGACGGTCCTGCGGCACAGCGCGACCTTCGCCGACCTCGACCGCAACAGCGAGCCGGTCCACCTCCAGGAGGCGCCGCCCGAGATGCCCGACCCGGAGGTGTGCGCCCCGGCGGCGCGCGGCGGCTTCGCCGAGAAGATCCGTCTCCTCGACCGCCTCAACATGCGCATCGACCCGGCGACCGTCGGCTGGGCGCTCGGCCAGCCCGCACGCGACGGCGAGATGCGGGCGTGGATCCGCTTCGCCGACGGCCGCGAGCCCGACGCGCTGTCGCTGCCGTTCTTCCTCGACGCGATGCCGCCCGTGACCTTCACCTTCGGCGCGCTCGGGTGGGCGCCGACGATCGCCTTCTCGGGTCACGTCCGGTCGCGTCCCGCGCCGGGGTGGCTGCGGATGCGCATCACGACGCGCAACGTCATCGGCGGGCTCTTCGAGGAGGACGCGGTCGTCTGGGACTCCCGTGGCGCGGTCGTGGCGCAGTCCCGCCAGCTCGCCGGCGTGCGTATGCCGGTCGCTCCCGAGAGCGCCTGAGGCGGGTTCCGTTGTCCGACAGCACTGCCCGGATCGTCGAGTCCGTCAAGGCCCTCGCCGCGCTGCCCGGCGTGGGCGAGAAGGTCGATGCCGCCCGTGAGGCCTGCACCCAGCTCCGCTGGCACAACGCCCTCCGCCGCCGCATCCCCGAGGCGGCGGCCGAGTCGCGCGTGCGCGGGGCCCGGGCGAGCGGCGAGCTCGACGGTGCCCGGCTCTCGGTCGAGATCGTCCGCGACCTCATGCGTGGAGCGGTGACGTGGCACGACGACCCCGACCCGGTCGAGCAGGTCATGCGGGGCGTCATCGCGGCCACCGCCGAGACCGAGCGCCTCGGGCCGGTCGTCCTCAACGCGCCGATGCAGGCCCTCGCCCGGCTGCACACGGCCGCGGCTGCGGGGCTCGTCCCCGACTCCGAGCTCGGCCGACCGCGGCTCGACGGCGAGGACTGCCGGGAGTTCGTCGAGATCGGCGTTGCGCCGCCGGCCGCGCAGGCCCGCGAGCGGCTGCGCGGCGTGGTCGCCGTGCTGGCTGCCGCGTCGTCATTGCCCGTGCCGGTCGTCGCCGCTCTCGCCCACGCCGAGATCGTCACCGCCAGGCCGTTCACCCGCGGGAACGGTGTCGTCGCACGCGCCGTCGAGCGTGCCGTCATCCAGGCCGGTGGGCTCGACCCGACCGGGGTCGCCGTGCCCGAGATGGGGCACGGCACGGGAGGTGGGCCGGCCTACCTCGGCGGGCTGACGGCATACGCGCGGGGTGACGCCGCAGGCGTCGGTCTGTGGCTGACGCACTGCTGCGACGCCATCGTCGCGGGTGCCGCGGAGGGCGAGCGGATCGCCGACGCGGTCCTCGCAGGGCGCCTCTCCTGAGCGTTTTGTCAAGTCTTGTTGTTGCCCCCGCGGGGGAGTAGACAGGGTGCATCGGGCAGGCCCTCAGGGGAACCGTCCGGTCGAAGAACAACCGCGAGACACGACGGGTACCCACGCGCGGGCAGTCCACTGATGGACCGGTCCGTCCGGGCTCGACCCGGTACGACGGCGAGGAATTTGCACGCTTGGTCGCCCCGAGTGCTCGCGGCGGATGACGCCCCTCTGGTAGGGGCGTCATCGTTGCCGTCCGCCGTCGTGACTACCTGCTGACCAGATTTGTCGGCTTTTGGTGGTTCGTATTGCACGCGCTCGGTCGATCGGCAACGATGGACGCATCGCTCCCCTTCGGGGTCGTAGCGAAGGGTGGTCCGGCTTCTCCCCCCCGGAGCCTGGCCCGCCCGACGGCCCCGGTCCTCCCCCCGACCGGGGCCGTCGCCATTCCCGGGGTCTTTTCCACAGGCTCCGTATGCCGTCCGCGGCCGTCCACAGATCGGTGGCCCGTGGTGGTGGGCTCGGGTGTCGACGTCGAGGGTCGGGGGATGAGTCCTTCTCCTGTGGTTGCCGCGCCGACGGCGCGGGCCGGGCCCCTCGTGGTGGTGCTGGGTGCGAGCGGTGGCGTCGGTGGGTCGACGTGGTCGGCCGCGCTGGCCCGCCGGCTGGCCGTGCATTTCGGGTCGTGCGTCCTCGTCGACGGCGACGTGCGTGGTGGCGGGCTCGACATGACGTGCGGGACCGAGCACGTGCCCGGGCTTCGGTGGCCTGACCTCGCGCGACTGCGTGGCCGGACCTCGGGCGCGCGGCTCGTCGCGGCCCTGCCGCGGGGTGAGGTCCCGCTGCTGTCGGCAGGTGGGGACGGTGCCGGCGTGCCGGACGAGGCGGTGCTCGACGTCGTCGACTCGCTTCTCGCTGAAGGGCCGATGGTGGTCGATGGGCGGTTCGGGGCGTCCGTGACGCCTGCGCTGGTCGACCGGGCTGCGTCGGTGCACCTGCTTGTCGGGCTGGGCGCGCGGCAGCTGGCGGACGCGAATGCGGTGCTGGGTGCCCTTGCGGGGCCTGCGGGGCCGGCGTGTGGCTCGGTGGTGGGTGTCGTGACCCGGGATGGCCAGAGGCTTGCTCCGCAGGTGGCCGAGGTCGTCGAGTGCCTCGGCGTCTCGCACCTCGCTCACCTCCGCGACGACATGAAGGTGCGTCGGGACGGTGAGCGCGGCGAGTGGCCCGGTCTGCGCGGAGTCCTGCGTGACACGGCGGACGCCGTCGCCCTCGACCTCGTCGAGGGCCTCGACAGGGGTGCTGCGTGAGCGCGGGCGCGCCGCACTGGCCCGGGGTCGAGGCGGCGATACGCGAGGGACGCGCCCCGGACGCCGGGGTCATCGCCGAGCTCACCGACGGCGTCGTCGCACTCGGCTCCCGAGGCGCGGCGGTCGAGGGCGAGCGGATGCGTGAGCGGGTGCTGGGCTTCGGCCCGCTCGAGCAGTGGGTCGGTGCTCCCGAGGTGACCGACGTCCTCGTCAACGGCGACGGGTCGGTCTGGGTCGACCGAGGTGGAGGGGTCGAGGCGACCGGTCAGGTGCTCATGGCCTCGGACGCGCGAGCGCTCGCGACACGCCTGGCCGGGCTCGCGCGTCGCCGGCTCGACGAGGCCCAGCCGTGGGTCGACGCGGTCCTGCCCGGTGGTGTGCGGCTCCACGCGATCCTCCCGCCGCTGGCAGAGCGTGGCACCCACCTCAGCCTGCGGGTCGCCCGTCGACAGCCCGTCGGGGTCGCTGGTCTGCGCACGCTCGGGTCGGTGGGCGGAGAGATGGCCTCCGTCCTGTCGCGGGTCTTGTCCGCGCAACTGTCGTTCCTCGTCGTCGGTGGCACGGGGGCTGGCAAGACCACCGTCCTGGGGGCACTCCTCGCGGACTGCGCTCACGACCAGCGGATCGTCGTCGCCGAAGACGTGCGCGAGCTGGAGCCGTCGCATCCCCACGTCGTCCGGCTGCAGGGCCGGAGCGCCAACGTCGAGGGTGCTGGAGCCGTGAGCCTCGTCGACCTCGTGCGGCAGGCACTGCGGATGCGGCCTGACCGGCTCGTGGTGGGCGAGGTACGCGGCGCTGAGGTGCGAGAGCTTCTCGCTGCCCTCAACACCGGCCACGACGGGGGCGCGGGGACACTTCATGCCAACGGTCTCGCCCGGACACCAGCGCGCATCGAGGCGCTCGGGGCGCTCGCGGGCCTCGACCGCGATGCGGTCCACGCGCAGCTGCGCGGCGCCGTGGATGTCGTCGTCGAGGTGGCGCGGGTGGGTGGTCGACGGGTGGTGCGAGCGGTGGGCGTGACCAGCTGGACGGGATCGGAGGTCGTCATCGAAGAGGCGTTCGCCCTGGAGGGTGGGGTCTCTGCGGGCGCCGGTGGGGCCGAGGACGCGTGGGCGAACGGCGTGCGTCGTCGGCCCGCAGCGGGGCGGCTCGAGGAGCTGTTGCGGGAGCGAGGAGCATGACCGTCCTCGCCGGTGTGCTGGTCGTCCTCGCGTTCGTGGTGTGGCCGGCACGCCGCTCGGTGGTGCGCGACTCGGTGGTGCGTGCTTCGGTGGTGCGTGCTTCCCCGGCGGGTCACTCGGTGGTGCTGGACCCGTCGGGACGCGCCGGCGGCGTGGAGGTCGCGATCGGCCCTGCCGGTGGGTCCGCGACGGGTGCTGCCGAGGGAATCGGCGTCGCGGGTCGTCCTACCTCCTTGCGTGAGCGGGTCGGCAGGCTGCTGCAACGAGAGGTGCGGCTCGGCCGGGCCCGGCAGGGATGGACGGCCGACTTCGCCGAGCTCGCCGCGGTGGGCCTCGACGCGGGCCTCCCGTCGTCGCAGGCGGCCGTCCTGGCCTGCGCTGTCGGGTCCACCTCCCGGTTCGAGATGCAGGTGCTCGCCGCCCGGCTCGCCGCGGCCGAGGCGGAGGGCGGCCCTGTTGGCGACTGCCTGGCGCGGTGTGCGGACGACGACCCGGACCTTCGCTTCCTCGCCGCGGCGTGGCAGCTCACCGACGAGTTCGGGGTGGCAGCCGCGCCCGCGGCCCGGACGGCTGCAGGAGTGCTGCGCGAGAGAGCCGCCGCCGACGAACGCCGACACGTCCTTGAGGCGGGACCGCGGGCGTCGATGTGGCTGCTCACCCTCATGCCGCTGTCCGGCCCGGTGGTCGCGCTCATGCTCGGCCTTCGCGTCGAGGAGGTCTACGGAGGCGCTGCCGCGTTCGCCTCCACCATGACGGGCCTGCTGCTCACGGGTGCGGGATGGCTCTGGTCCAGACGGCTGCTGCGCCGGGCGGTTCGGCCGGCGAGGGTCCGATGACGTTCGCCGCCGTGGTCGGGCTGCTCGTGCTTGCGTTCGTCGTGTGGCCACCTCAGCCCCAGAGGGCTCCCGGGTCCCGACACGGGCAGGGGGACCCGGCCGAGGGGACGCCCGAGCAGGAGGCGGGTGGCCAGGAGGCGCCGACCATCGACGAGGCAGCCGACGCGCTCGTCCTCTGCTCGCTGGCGATGCGTTCCGGGCTCGGGCCGGTGGAGGCCCTCGAGGCCGTGGCCCGTCGCGTCCCGCCCTCTGTCGCCCACGACCTCCGGGTCGTGGCGAGCGCACATCGGTGGGGGCAGGACTCTCGAACGGCGTGGTCCCATGTCGGCGGTGCGTGGGAGGGGGCCTCCTTCGCGTGGCAGGTGGCCGACCGTTCCGGTGCCGCTCCGGCCGGAGTGGTGCTCGCCGCTGCCGAGCGCCTGCGCCGTCAGGAGACCTCGCGGGTCGAGGCGGCGGTCCATCGGGCTGGGGTTCTCCTCGTCCTGCCGCTCGGCGCGTGCTTTCTCCCCGGGTTCGTCGGCACGACCGTGGTTCCGGTGGTCCTCCACCTCGCGCGGTCGTCACTAGGCACGTGAGCGCACTGGCAACCAGCGAATGATGGCCATTTCGGGCATCGATGGCGACGAAGTGCTGAGGGGAGCTTGGTCACTTCGAGTGGTCTTGGCTGCGGAGCCGTTTTCGTTGTCCCACAGGGGGTTACGTGAGCAGGGACGGGACCGTCTCTGCGGTTTGTCATGCCTCACCTCGGGCTCACCCGGGGCCACATCGGGGTCCGTCGCCGGAACGACGGGCAGGACAGGGAGAACACCAAATGCGCCACTTCACGATGATCAGCCGCGGGCTCGCGGCCGCCGGCGTGGCCGGACTCATGACGGTCGGGTTCGCCGGCACGGCTCTGGCCGAACCGAACACGGACAACCCCAACCACGAGGCGTACTGGGAGGCGTGGCTCGAGGAGGACGGGTTCGTCAACGTCGACTGCGAGAAGATCCTCGACGAGGGGCTCGACACGAGCATGTGGACCTCGGACGGCGACTACCTCCTGGTCGTCCTCAAGGCGGGCTCCGAGCAGAGCAGCGAGGGCGACCCGCACACGCTCTACTGGGACGTCGAGGAGGGCGACGAGCTGGAGACCGACGACGGCAAGGACATCTCGCACATCATCGTCTGCACCGGTGAGGAGGAGGAGACCTCGACCCCGACCCCGACCCCGACGACTCCCGCTCCGAAGCCCACTCCGAGCGGCCCCATCGTCGAGACCGACGTCCCCCAGTCGGGCAGCAGCACCACGCCCGCCATCCTCGGTGGCGCCGCAGTTCTCGCGGGCCTGGGTCTCGCTGCGGGCGCCATGCGTCGCCGGGGCGAGCACTGACGACTTCTCGCGTCGACAACCCATGAGCAGCCATGGGTAGGCACAGGCGGAAGCGGGCGGCGCCGTGGGGCGCCGCCCGCCTCTCGCCTGCCCGGCGGGTGACGGGCTCCTTCGGTGTGGCCCTGGCCGCGACTGGTGTCGTCGTCCTGACCCAGGCCTGTGGGTCTCCGGCGGAGCAGCCTCGACCTCAGGCCGCGAGCTCGGTGCCGGGGGACTCGACTCCCTCGGCCACCGCCACGTCGACGCCCACGCAGACGTCCATACCGACGACGCTTCCCTCACCCTCAGCCACGTTGCGAGCGAGCCCGACACCGAGCGCCTCGGTCAGGCCGAAGCCCGCACCGACCGTGCAGCCCAAGCGCACGGTGGAGCGGTTGGGCCCCATGTCCCTCTCGGCTCCCTCCATCCGGGTGAGCGGAGCGATGAAGCGAACCACGGCACGCAACGGCGTCGTCAACCCACCGTCGGGGCTCCTCACCTGGATCAGTGGCTATGGGCGGGTTCGCCCCGGTGAGCGCGGAACCGCGGTCATTGCCGGGCATGTCGTCAACGGCAAGCGGGCCGACGTGTTCTATCGCCTCCAGGAGATCGACCGAGGCGACAAGGTGACCGTCTACGACTCGAAGGGCAAGCCGGTCGTCTACACCGTGACGGCCACCAGAGTGGCGACGAAGAAGCAGGTCAGCCTCGATCCGGTCGTCTGGGGTGGCAACACCTCCGTGCGCCGCATCGCTCTCATCACCTGCGACGACGACGAGGGCTTCCGCGCGGATGGCCACAGGGTCGCCAACTTCGTTGCGATCGCTGAGGCACGCTGACGCACTCTCGCTGTCCACAGCGGGCTCAACCGGTCACCTCCGTCCACAGGCGGTCCGGAGGACTCTGGCCCTGACGCGTTGTCTCAGGTGGACTCGCTCTCGAGACGGGGAAAGCACCCCGCCCGGAGCGAGGAGTAGAGCTGTGACACAACGTCTTTCGTGTCGATGGGCGCACCTGAGAGCCCGTGCCGAGGCAGGCATGACCACCGCCGAGTATGCCGTCGGCACCCTCGCCGCGTGTGCCTTCGCCGCGGTCCTCATGCTGGTGGTCAAGTCCGGACCGGTGAAGTCCGCCTTGGCCAAGGTCATCACCGCCGCACTCGGCTCGGGGACGTGACGCGAGCCCGTCGCCGTGAAGCCGGCATGGTCACGGCCGAGATCGCCGTGGCCGTGCCGGCCGTCGTCCTCGTCCTCACGCTCGTCCTGGCGGCGGTGGCGACGGCGACGGACCACGTGCGCTGCGTCGACGCCTCCCGCACCGGGGCGCGTCTCCTCGCCCGAGGCGAGCCCGTCGAGGTCGTCCGGCGTCACGTCGCGAGGCAGGCGCCGGATGGCGCACGAATCACTCTCGAGGTCGGCGCCGACACCGTCCGCGCCGAGGTCGAAGGTGTGGCCCCGGCGGTCCTTCGTGCTTTCGGTGTTCGGGCGCGGCCACGGGCAGTGGCGCACGCGGTGCCCGAGGGTCTGCCGTGACCCGTCGCGACGAGCGTGGCTCCGGGACGGTGCTCGTCACCGCTGCCGTGGCGGTCCTCCTGCTTCTGGGCATCGCCGGACTCCACGTGGGCGCCGCGGCCACCGCTGCCCACAGGGCCCGGTCGGCCGCAGACCTGTCGGCCCTCGCTGCGGCGATCGCCCTGCAGGAGGGAAGTGCTGAGCCGTGCGGTCGCGCCGTGCTCCTGGCCGGCCGCAACTCGGCTCGGGTCGTCGACTGCGGCCTCGGACCGGGCGACTCCGTCCTCGTGCGTGTGACGACCGACGTCGACCTCAGCTGGCCCGGCCTGCCGCGCACGGCCACGGCCTCCGCTCGCGCGGGCCCGGACGACGAGCACCCGCGCTGAGTCGACCCTCAGCACGTCTGCTCGCATCGACCGCTCCCACAAGCCTGGTCGCAGTGTTCATCCGGGAACTCGCCGAGGAGGGCGAGGGCGAGACGTCGGAGCCGCACGAGAACGACCCCGCCAGGGTGGTCCCGGGCGGGGTCGCGAGTCTCGTGGGCAGGGTCAGGCGCGGGGCTCGCGCGGCGACTCCCGGGTCGGCGCGACGTCGGAGCGCTCGACACCGGACCTGTCGACACCGGACCGGTCGACCCCGGAGCGCTCGGCGTTCTGAGCCTCGGCGATCTCGGCGCGGCGTCGGGCCTCCTCGGTCGAGAGATGCTGCTCCTCGACCCGTTCGTCGGCCTGCCGACGAAGGGTGGAGGTCTCGTACTCCCGGCGCTGGCGCTCCTCGGCGAGCTGGCGCTCGCGCTGGGCGAACTCCTCCTGGATGCGACGCTCCTCGTCCACTCGGCGCTGCTCGGCGAGGGCGGCCTGCTCCTTCGCCTCGCGACGGCGGCGCGAGCTGCGGCGGAAACCTCCGCGCATGAGTGCCCACCCGAGCCAGAAGACCGTGATGACCGCGGCGCCGGTGATGAGCAGCGCGAGAGGCGGCAGGCTGACGGTGCCGTTGAGCACGTCGATGTCGACGCCGTCGGTCAGCTGGCGCGTGCCCTCGAAGAGGAGGATGCCGGCGGCGATGGCGAGCAGGACGAGGATGAGTCCGAGGATGATCACGTCTGCGAGGCTAGCGCGGTCGGGTGGTGTTCGCCCGTCTCAGCCGCATGGGTCCTCAGGGGCGCACGGGTCAGCCGGGACGTGACATGAGCACGACGTCGAGAAGGCGCACGGCGCGGTCCTTGTCGAGCGGCTCGTTGCCGTTGCCGCACTTCGGTGACTGCACGCACGACGGGCAGCCCCGCTCGCACCGGCAGCGGGCGATGGCGTCCCTCGTCGCCTCGACCCACTCCCCGAACGCCGTGTGGGCGCGCTCGGCGAAGCCCGCTCCGCCGGGGTATCCGTCGTAGACCATGATCGTCGGCAGCCCCGTGTCCGGGTGCTGGTCGGTCGAGACCCCCCCGACGTCCCACCGGTCCGAGGTCGCGACGAGGGGCAGCATGCCGATCGCCGCGTGCTCGGCGGCGTGGGCTGCTCCGGGCACCTGCGCCTCGTCGATGCCGGCGGCCTCGAGCAGGTCGAGCGGCATCGTCCACCAGACCCCGCGCGTGACGAGCGAGCGCTCGGGCAGGTCGAGAGGGTGCGTCCCCAGCACCTCGCCCGACGGCAGGCGGCGCAGGAACGAGGTCACCTGGCTCGTCACCCGCACCGAGCCGTAACAGACGTCGACCTCGCCCCACTGGAGCGTCCGCTGCGCCCCGAGGATCTCGAACGAGCTCCGCGACTGGGAGTGCGTGCTCCAGCCCGGGTCTCCACGGACGACGGTCGCCGTGGCCGAGTCCAGGTCGAGGTCGGTGACGACGAACGGGTCGCCCTGGTGCACGTGCACGGCGCCGGTGTGGACCTGCGAGTGCGCCGACGCCTCGTCGATCGTGCCGAGCACCCGCCCGCTGCGACGTTCGACGATCGAGACGACCTCGGTCGTGCCCCGCAGGTTGACGTGGTCGCCAGGTCGGTCGTCGCGCGCCCAGAACCACCCCGTCGGCCGCCGCCGCAGGATCCCGCGTTCGACGAGCAGGTCGACGACGCCGCGGGCGCCGGTGCCGAACATCGGCAGGTCCGCCTCGGTGAGCGGCAGCTCGTGCGCAGCTGCGGCAAGATGCGGCGCGAGGACGTGCGGGTTGCCGGGGTCCATGACCGTCGACTCGACGGGGACCCCGAAGATCGCCTCGGGGTGACCGAGGAGGTAGGTGTCGAGCGGGTCGTCGGCCGCGATGAACATCGCCAGCGACTCGCGCCCCGACCGCCCGGCGCGCCCGGCCTGCTGCCAGACACTGGCTCGCCGCCCGGGCCACCCGGCCATGAGCACGGCGTCGAGCCCGCTGATGTCGACCCCGAGCTCGAGCGCGTTGGTGGCCGCGAGCCCTCGCAGCTCACCCTCGCGCAGGGCCCGCTCGAGCTCCCGCCTCTCCTGCGGGAGGTAGCCACCCCTGTATGCCGCGACCGTCGCCTCGGGCGTCCCGCCCACCTGCCCGAGCCGTCGCCTCGCAGACGACGCCAGCGCCTCGACGCCGGCCCGGCTCCGGGCGAACGCCAGGGTCTGGACGTCCCGGTCGACGAGCTCGGCGAGCAGCTCGGCCGCCTCCGTCGTGGCCGAGCGTCGTGAGTCCTCGATCGTCGGCGGCTCCCACAGGGCGAAGGTGAGCGCCTCGCGAGGTGAGCCGTCGACCTCGACGGGAGTGACCGGCATACCGATGAGGCGGGAGGCGTGAGCGGCGGGTGAGCTCACGGTGGCCGAGGCGAGGACGAAGGTCGGCTGCGCGCGGTAGCGGGCGGCGACGCGGCGCAGGCGCCGCAGCACCGAGGCGACGTGTGACCCGAACACCCCGCGGTAGATGTGGCACTCGTCGACGACGACGTGGGTGAGAGCGCGCAGGAACGGCGACCAGTGCTGGTGGCCCGGCAGCAGGGAGTGGTGGAGCAGGTCCGGGTTGGTGAGGACGACGTTGGCGTGCTCGCGGATCCAGCGGCGCTCGTCGACCGGTGTGTCGCCGTCGTAGGTCGCGGCGCGCACGCCCGGGATGGCGAGCGCCTCGATGCGCGCGAGCTGGTCGGCAGCCAGTGCCTTGGTGGGCGCGACGTAGAGGACGGTCGCGCCCCGACCGGTCGGCGCGCCGAGGCCGTCGACGACTGCCGAGAGTGCCGGCACGAGGTAGCCGAGGCTCTTGCCGGAGGCCGTGCCGGTCGACAGGACGACGTGCGAGCCGGCGCGCGCGAGGTCCATCGCCTCGCGCTGGTGCGACCACGGACGGGCGATGCCGCTGCCCGTGAGGCTGGCGAGCACGGCAGGCGCGACCCAGTCGGGCCAGTCGGACATCTGCGCAGGTCGGGCGGGCAGGCGCTCGACGTGCCGCAGTCGGCCACTGCGGTCACCCGCCGCGAGGGCGGCAAGAATCGCAGTGGGCTCGGCAGATGGCGGCATGGGGGTTACGGTAATGCCGTGCACGGACACCGCTGCCCGCTCGATGGGCCGCGCTCGGGCGCGGATCCGGGACCATCCGGACGTCGAACGGCGGAGGAAACAAGGAGCATGACGAAGTGAAGCTGAGTGTCTCGATGACCGAGCGCGATGACGTCGTCATCGTCACGGTTGCTGGTGAGGTCGACGTCTACACCGCGCCGCAGCTGCGGTCCGCCCTCGAGGAACGCCTCGCCACCGGGCAGAACAAGATCGTCGTCGACCTCCAGGGCGTCGCGTTCATCGACTCGACCGGGCTCGGCGTCCTCGTCGGCCAGCTCAAGGCCCTGCGCAAGGTCGACGGAAGCCTGTTCATCGTGTGCTCGGACGAACGCATCCTGCGCCTGCTGGCCATCACGGGCCTGGACCAGATCCTCCCGCTGCACGACAGCGTCGACGCGGCGCTCGCGGCGGTCGACGAGGACGCGGCCGGGCCCGGCGTCACCGTCTGACCTCGGGGTTCGTCCCTGAGCAGCGCCGGACCCGGCGCAGGCGTGAGAGCAGTCACAACAGGGTCCCGCCCCTTCTTGTGACTTGAGTCACCGGGTAAGGTCCACCCCGCGCCTGCCTGTGGGCATACGGTCCCGGGCCTCGACGGCGCGCACCCGTCAAGGAGGATGGAATGGCTGCACTCGCGCTCGCACCTGCCGAGGCGAGTTCCACGCTGGACCTCACCGGATCGAACGTCACGCTCGTCGTGGGGGTCGCGGTCATCGCCGTGATCGCCCTCGCCATGGGCTTCGTCTTCCGGGCACAGGTCCTTCGTGCGGACACTGGAACCGACAAGATGCGCGAGATCGGCGCTGCGGTCGAGGAGGGGGCTGCGGCCTACCTCACGCGACAGTTCAGGACGCTGAGCATCTTCGTCGTGCTCGTCTTCGGGCTGCTCCTCCTCCTGCCGGCCCCCGACTGGGGCGTCAAGCTGGGCCGCTCGGGCTTCTTCGTCGTCGGCGCGCTCTTCTCGGCGTCGATCGGCTACCTCGGCATGAAGCTCGCCACCAAGGCCAACGTCCGCGTCGCCGCGGCCGCGCGCGGTGAGAACGGTCGCGACGAGGGCATGCGCATCGCCTTCCGCACCGGTGGCACCGTCGGCATGGCGACCGTCGGGCTCGGCCTGCTCGGCGCCTCGGTCGTCGTCCTCCTCTACAAGGCGGAGGCGCCCAAGGTGCTCGAGGGCTTCGGCTTCGGCGCCGCCCTGCTCGCCATGTTCATGCGTGTCGGTGGCGGCATCTTCACCAAGGCCGCCGACGTCGGCGCCGACCTCGTCGGCAAGGTCGAGGCCGGCATCCCCGAGGACGACCCGCGCAACGCCGCGACGATCGCCGACAACGTCGGTGACAACGTCGGCGACTGCGCCGGCATGGCCGCCGACCTCTTCGAGTCGTATGCCGTCATGCTCGTCGCCGCTCTCATCCTCGGCTCCGTGGCGTTCGGCTCCTACGGCCTCGTCTTCCCGCTGCTCGTGCCCGCCATCGGTGCGATCACCGCCCTCATCGGCGTGTTCATCACCAAGGCCCGTGGCACCCAGAACGCGCTCGACGCCATCAACCAGGGCTTCTACATCTCCGCCGCCATCGCCGCCGTCCTCTCGGCCGTTGCCGCCTGGCTCTACCTCCCGGCGACGTTCGCCGAGCTCGGCTCGCGCGACGAGGCGATCGGCGCCCTCGAGGGCAACCCCCGGATCACGGCGATCCTCGCGGTCATCATCGGCATCGTCCTCGCGGCGATCATCCTCTGGCTCACCGGCTACTTCACCGGCACCGACAAGCGCCCGACCAAGGACGTCGCCCGCACCTCGCTCACGGGCGCCGCGACCGTCGTCCTCTCGGGCATCGGGGTCGGCCTCGAGTCGGCCGTCTACACCGCGGCGATCATCGGTGGCGCGGTCTACCTCGCCTTCCTCCTCGGTGGCGGCTCGGTCGCGCTCTCGCTGTTCCTCATCGCGCTCGCCGGCTGTGGCCTGCTCACGACCGTCGGCGTCATCGTCGCCATGGACACGTTCGGCCCGGTCTCCGACAACGCGCAGGGCATCGCCGAGATGTCGGGCGACGTCGACGAGGAGGCCGCGCAGATCCTCACCGAGCTCGACGCGGTCGGCAACACGACCAAGGCGATCACCAAGGGCATCGCGATCGCGACGGCCGTCCTCGCGGCGACTGCGCTCTTCGGGTCCTACACCGACGCGTGGCAGTCGGCGATCGGCGACATCGACGCGAGCAAGCTCGACCAGGGCCAGATCGAGTCCGGCAACCAGGTCATCCAGGACGCCCAGGCGCTCGTGACCAACCCGTCGACCCTCGTCGGCCTGCTCCTCGGTGCGGCCGTCGTCTTCCTCTTCTCGGGCCTGGCCATCAACGCGGTGACGCGTGCAGCCGGCGCCATCGTCTTCGAGGTCCGTCGCCAGTTCCGCGACATCCCCGGGATCATGGAGGGCACGACCAAGCCGGAGTACGGCAAGGTCGTCGACATCTGCACCAAGGACTCGCTGCGCGAGCTCGCCACCCCCGGACTGCTCGCGGCGCTCACGCCGGTCATCGTCGGCTTCGGCCTCGGCATCGGCGCCCTCGCCGGCTTCCTCGCCGGCGCGATCGGCACCGGCTGCCTCATGGCCGTCTTCCTCGCGAACTCGGGCGGCGCCTGGGACAACGCGAAGAAGATCGTCGAGGACGGGCACCACGGCGGCAAGGGCTCCGAGGCCCACGCGGCCACCGTCATCGGCGACACCGTCGGCGACCCGTTCAAGGACACCGCCGGCCCGGCGATCAACCCCCTCATCAAGGTCATGAACCTCGTCGCGGTGCTCATCGCCCCGGCGATCGTGCTCCTGTCGGTGGGCGAGGACGCCAGCGCCCCGATCCGCTACGGCATCGCCGGCGTCGCGTTCGTCATCGTCGTCACGGCCGTCGCCATCTCGAAGCGTCGCGACCTCGCCATCGGTGGGGACGACGACGTCGAGGGTGCGACCGAGCTCGACGCCTCCGCCCCCGACGCGGGCGCGGTCACCGAGCCCGGCGAGGTCGTCGAGGAGTCCCTCGAGGGCGGCGTCCGCAACGACGACGACCCGGCCGAGGTGCCCGCACAGCGCTGACGCGCACACGCCGGCTCGGCACGACCGAGCCAGAAGTTGGTGAGCCGACCACCCACGGGTGGTCGGCTCACCGCTTCGTGGCTCGCTCGAGCCTGCCTGTGGACGACGGACGGTCGCGGCCCGGCGGTCCTGCCAGGATCGAGCATGTGCCGAAGCCCAGACCCTCGTATGCCGGCCGGCATCCTTCTGCGGCCGACCGCCGACCTGCGCCGGCTCGGTGAGAGCCCTGACGACCGCGAGGCGGACGGACTGGCGAAGTGGGTCCGGGTGCGGCACGGCGTCGTCGTCCGGCGCGACGTGTGGGCCGGTCTCGACTCCACCCAGCGACACGGTGCGTTCGTCCGCTCGACCGCGATGCAGATGCGAGCGGCCGAGCACCTGGTCTTCTCCCACACCTCAGCTGCTGCTGTGTGGGGACTGCCGCGCATCACGCCGTGGCCGCACCACGCCTCTGTCACCTCCGACCGCCCCACGGCGCGCTCGTCGGGTCTCGTCAAAAGGCACATCGGCGCGGTCGAGCAGCGCGTCACGCTCGGCGGGCTGACCGTCACGTCCGTCGCCCGGACCGTCATCGACCTGGCCCGGAGCGAGGAGCTCCCCGACGCCGTCGCCGCCGCAGACTTCGCCCTCCATCACGAACTGTGCCGGCGCGAGGACCTCGTGGCCGAGCTCGAGTGCGTCCCGGCAGGTGCCCGTGGCCGCGCTCGCGCCGCCCTCGTCGTCGACTTCGCGGACGCCGGAGCGATGTCCGTCGGCGAGTCGATGTCGCGGGTCCAGATGTTCCGCCTCAACATTCCGCGACCGTCGCTGCAGGTGCGGGTGGACGATGCCGACGGGCTCGTCGGGTACTGCGACTTCGGTTGGGAGGGCGTCATGGGTGAGTTCGACGGTCGGTTCAAGTACGGCCTGACCGAGGATGTTGGGCGCGAGCAGGTCGCCGACGTGCTTTGGCGTGAGAAGCGACGTGAGGACCGGATCCGAGCCCGTGGTCACCGCATGGCGCGGTGGGTCTGGGCCGATGCGGCCCGGCCTCGCCGCATGGTTGAGATCCTCGGCGCCCAAGGCATCCACCCGACGCCCCGCAACACGTGGTTCGATGCTGCCTGACGGGTGACTGCGCGTCCGCCGTCGTCCGACCCCACCACGCAGGAAAGCCGTGCCGAGCGAGTCAGATCATGGTCAGCGAGGCTCTCATGAGTGGCTCGCTCACCACTTTGTGGCTCGCTCGGCGGGGAGCGGGCACAGCGCCGGTGGTGGCGGAGGTCGGGGGAGTGCGGTGAGGGGCGGCCCTAGGCTGGGGCGCATGCGCTCCCCGCTCTTCGACCAGGCGAACCTCGAGCTCCAGTCCGAGCAGGCCTTCGCCCTCCAGAACCCCCAGCTGCTGCGCGTCCGCCTCGGCGGTGACGTCCTCGCCACGAAGGGCGCCATGGTCGCCTACCAGGGCCATCTGCGCTTCGACCACGAGAAGGCCGGCAGCGTGGGCAAGCTCTTCAAGAAGGTCGTCACCGGCGAGGACGTGAGCCTCATGCGCGTCTCCGGCGACGGCGAGGTCTTCTTCGCGAGCGAGGCCGGGTTCGTCCACCTCATCGACCTCACCGGTGACGGGTTGAGCCTCAACGCCCGCAACCTGCTCGCCTTCGACAGCCAGATCGCGTGGGACATCAAGCGCGTCCAGGGCGCCGGGATGATGAGCGGCGGCCTCTTCAACACCACGCTGCAGGGCCAGGGGACGGTCGCCATCCACACGATGGGCCAGCCGGTGATCCTCGACTGCAGCCAGCAGCCGACCTACGTCGACGTGCAGGCGTGCGTCGGGTGGTCGCTCGGCCTCACCCCGCAGATCACGTCGAGCATGAACATGCGCTCGATGCTCCGCGGTGGCAGCGGCGAAGCCTTCCAGTACGCCTTCCACGGTCAGGGGTTCGTCATCGTCCAGCCGAGCGAGTGGGTGCCGCCTGCGGGCTCGAGCGGAGGAGGCGGGGGCGGCATGCTCGGCAGCCTCCTCGATGGCTGAGCCGATGACCGCCCCCGTCCCCCACGTCGACGAGGCCCTCATTGCCCGTCTCCGCGCCGACCTCGCCGCGGCCGACTTCACCGTCATCGGCACGTCGGAGGTCCTCGGCCCGCTCGCCGCGGCGGCCCTCGGCCGCGAGCAGCCGCTGCCTGCCCGCCGGGTCGCCGGTGCCTCGGACGCGCCGGCGGCGACGCTCATCCGGCTCTTCACGCTCGGCGACCCTGTCGACGTCGCCGAGGTCGAGCGCGCGCTACCGACCCTGCGGCTCCACGGCGCCATCGAGCTCGGGCTCGTCTCCGAGGAGGGCGACGGCGTCGTGGCCCGCTGCGACGTGCGCCCCTATGCCTCCGACGACCGGCACTGGTGGGTGGCCTCCGACCTCGCCGAGGTCGCGACGGGGACTCCCGTGCGCGAGGACCACGTCCTCGGCATCGGCGGCGCCTCGACGACGCTGGCGCAGTGGACGATCCGGCGCCCCGTCAGGACCGCCCTCGACCTCGGCACCGGCTGCGGCGTCCAGGCGCTGCACCTCGGCCACCACGCCGACGAGATCGTCGTCACCGACCTGTCCGAGCGGGCCCTCGCCTACGCGCGCTTCAACGCCGCGCTCAACGAGTGCGCGTGGGACGTCCGCTCCGGGTCGATGCTCGAACCCGTCGCGGGACAGCGCTTCGACCTCATCGTGAGCAACCCGCCCTTCGTGATCACGCCGCGCTCGGGCGACGTGCCGCTCTTCGAGTACCGCGACGGTGGAGCAGCCGGTGACGCCGTCGTCGCCGGGCTCGTGCGCACGGTCGGCGAGCACCTCGTGCCCGGGGGAGTCGCCCAGTTCCTCGGCAACTGGGAGGTGCCGTCCGGCTCGACGTGGACCGAGCGCGTCGGTGCGTGGCTCGAGGGCACCGGACTCGACGCCTGGGTCGTCCAGCGAGAGGTCCAGGACCCGGCGGAGTACGCGGAGACCTGGTCGCGCGACGGTGGTCACCACGCCGGGACCGCGGACTTCGACGCGATGTATGCCGCGTGGCTCGACGACTTCGCGTCTCGCGACGTCGAGTCGATCGGCTTCGGCGTCATCACGCTGCACCGGCCCGAGACCGACCGGACGCCGTTCGTCGACCTCATGGACGAGCGCGGCCCGGTCCCGCCGGCGATGGGCGACGTGGCGCAGGTCGGCCTTGAGGCGCGCGTGTGGCTCGCCGAGCACTCCGACGACGAGGTCCTCGACATCGCCTGGCACGCGACTCCTGACGTCACCGAGGAGCGGCACACCCTGCCCGGATCCTCCGACCCTTCGGTCATCGTCGCCCGGCAGGGCGGAGGGCTGGGACGGGTCATCCGGCTCACGACGGTCACCGCGGCATACCTCTCCGTGGCGGACGGTGGGCTCACGCCGAGGCAGGCGGTGGGCGCAATCGCGGGGATCCTCGACCTCGACACCGCCGAGACAGAGCGGGAGGTCGTCGCCTTCGTCCGCGATGCAGCCAAGGATGGCCTGCTCGTGGCCCGAACGGACTGACCACCGGCACGGGCATCCGGACTCGGCTCCGCCACGAACACCTCGCAGGGTCGACCCCCGGCCCTCCCTGCGAAAGTGAGCTGATCCGCAATGAAGCGCATTCTCATCGGAGCCGCCGGAGTCGCCGGCCTCGGCATCGGGCTCATGCTGGCCCCCGGACCCGCCCAGGCCGGGCACAGCAACGCCCTCGTCAGCGCCCACCTCACCGGTCGTGCGGAGGTGCCGTCCGACGGTTCCAGGGGAGTCGTGGGCGACCCCAACGGTCGCGGCGAGGCCTATGTCTTCGGCATCGACGGCGATCCCACGACGCTCTGCTACATCCTCGAGGTGAGCAAGGTCGCCGAGCTGGAGCAGGCTCCCGGCGCCCCACGCATGGCGCACATCCACAAGGGAGTCGAGGGCACCAACGGTCCCGTGGAGGTCAACCTCGCGTTCCCGCAGGGCGGACAGGCGGCCGACTGCCTCACCGAGGGCGAGGCCGGCAAGGGACTCGACGCGGGTGAGGTCCAGGCCATCCTCGCGAACCCCGCCGCCTACTACGTCAACGTCCACAACGGCGAGTTCCCCGGCGGCGCCGTGCGGGGCCAGCTGCACGCGGACGACTGAGCGGGACGTCAGCCTGTCCCGACGGGGCGTGCTCACAACGGGGCGTGCTCACAACGGGGCGTGCTCACGCGGTCGACGCGTGGGCACGCCTCCGGGCGGTGGACGACCTATGTTGGAGGCATGACTCACCACGACGAGCCCAGCGAGCACGAGGGCAGCGACGACCAGAGCGGCAACGACGACCGGGGCGGCACCGTCTCGGAGGCAGGGTCGAGCAGCCTCAACCCCGACGCAGCCCTAGGCGGTGCCGACGGTGTGCCCGACACCCCGGACGTCAACGACGACCTCGACGGCGGGCGCACCGACGCCAGCGTCGCCGGCTCCGGTGACGAGGCCGGCTCGAGTGGCGAGACCAGCGTGGGCGACGACGGCGACGACGAGGACGAACAGCGGACCCCGGCCGCCCTGTGAAGTGAGTGACGGCCTCCTCGAAGGCCACCCCGCCGCCTGACTGAGCACGGGAGAAAGCCAGTTGTGAGTGAGTGCTCACTCACTCATACTTGAGGACGTGACCCCGCGCGCCCCCGCCATGACCCCCGACGATCGTCGGGCCTCGATCATCGCCGCGACCCTCCCGCTGCTGCGTGACAGGGGTCGCGCCGTGAGCACCAAGGAGATCGCAAAGGCGGCGGGGATCGCCGAGGGGACGATCTTCCGTGTCTTCGAGAGCAAGGACGCGCTGCTCGAGGCCACCGTCCACGGCGCCTTCGACAACACGGCGCTCCTGCTCGAGCTCGCCGGAGTCGACCGCGGCCTCCCCCTGCCCGAGCGGCTCGCCGCCGCGGTGACCCTCCTGCAGGAGCACCTGCGCGGCGTCTTCGCCCTCATGACGGCGCTGGCGTCCTCGGGGCAGCCGATGCAGCCACCGAAGCACGACAAGGAGGCCCACCGCCGCCGCGAGGAGGCGACGGCCGAGCTCGACCGAGCCTTCGTCGACCTCATCGGCGAGGACGCCGACCAGCTCCGGGTGAGCCCGACGACCTTCATCGGCTACCTGCGGATGCTCACCCTCTCGAGCGTCCACCCCATGCTCGGCGGCGAGCCCACGACCGCCGACGACCTCGTCGACGTCCTCCTCGAGGGCGCCCGGCAACGACCCACCACCCGACCCGCCTCCCAGCGCGCCTCGCGACCCACCTCGCCACCCGCCTCGCGAGCCACGTCACCCCGCACCACCTCCACCCGGAAGAAGGCCTAGTGCTGCTCCGACTCCTGCGCGACCACCTGCGGCCCTTCCGCGGGCCGCTCGTCGTTCTCGTCCTGCTCCAGCTCGTGGGGACGATCGCCTCGCTCTACCTCCCCAGCCTCAACGGCCGGATCATCGACGACGGCGTCGCCAAGGGCGACACCGGCTTCATCCTCGAGGCCGGCGGCTGGATGCTCGCCGTCTCCCTCGTCCAGATCGCCGCGACGGTCGCGGCGACCTACCTCGGGGCCAGGACCGCAGCCGGCGTCGGGCGCGACCTGCGCGCCGGGATCTTCGCGAGGGTCGGCGACTTCTCCGCGCAGGAGGTGTCGCGCTTCGGTGCGCCGACCCTCATCTCGCGCAACACCAACGACGTCACCCAGGTCCAGACCGTCGTCTTCATGGGCGCGGCGATGATGGTGTCGGCGCCGATCATGATGGTCGGCGGCATCGTCATGGCGCTGCGCGAGGACGTCGGCCTCTCGTGGCTCGTCGCGGTCGCCGTCCCGCTGCTCGCCCTCTGCGTCTCGCTCGTCATCCGGCGGATGATCCCCAACTTCCGCCTCATGCAGGAGTCGGTCGACTGGGTCAACCGCGTGCTGCGCGAGCAGATCACCGGAATCCGCGTCGTGCGCGCCTTCGTCCGGGAGGACCACGAGCGCGCGCGTTTCGCCGAGGCCAACACGCAGTACACCGACACCGCGCTCGCCGTCGGCCGGCTGCAGGCCCTCGTCTTCCCCATCGTCATGTTCATCTTCAACGTCTCGACCGTCGCCGTCCTCTGGTTCGGCGCCCATCGCGTCGACGGCGGCCAGATGCAGATCGGCGCCCTCACGGCGTTCATGTCCTACCTCATGCAGATCCTCATGTCGGTGATGATGGCGACCTTCATGTCGATGATGATCCCGCGCGCCACGGTCTCGGCCGGTCGGATCACCGAGGTCCTCGACACCGCCTCGACCGTCGTCCAGCCGATCGAGCCGGTCGCGCTCCCCGAGGGTGGCACCACGGTCGAGCTGCGCGACGTGGAGTTCGCCTACCCCGGCGCCGATGTGCCTGTCCTGCAGCGGGTCTCGCTCGTCGCCGAGCCCGGTCGCACGACGGCGATCATCGGCAGCACCGGCTCGGGCAAGTCCACCCTGCTCTCCCTCATCCCCCGTCTCTACGACGTCACCGACGGGGCCGTCCTCCTCGGGGGCGTCGACGTCCGTGACGCGACGCTCGAGGACGTCTGGTCGCGCATCGGCCTCGTCCCGCAGAAGCCCTACCTCTTCACCGGCACCGTCGCCTCGAACCTGCGCTACGGCGACGCGGATGCGACCGACGACGAGCTCTGGGACGCCCTGCGCGTCGCCCAGGCCGAGGACTTCGTCCGCGCGATGCCCGACGGCCTGGAGAGTGCGATCGCGCAGGGTGGCACCAACGTCTCGGGTGGCCAGCGGCAGCGGCTGGCCATCGCGCGGGCCCTCGTCGCCAAGCCCGACGTCTTCCTCTTCGACGACAGCTTCTCCGCCCTCGACCTCTCGACCGACGCGAGGCTGCGCGAGGCCCTGAGACCGGTGACACGGCATACAACGGTCATCGTCGTCGCCCAGCGGGTCTCGACGATCCTCGACGCCGACTCGATCGTCGTGCTCGAGGACGGCGCGGTCGTCGGCTCGGGCACCCACGACGAGCTGCTCGGGACGTGCCCGACCTATGTCGAGATCGTCGAGAGCCAGCGCAGCGCAGAGGAGGCAGCGGCATGAGCACCGACCGCATCCTCACCGAGGAGGAGAAGGCCGCCGAGCAGCGGCGCGGACCCGGCGCCACCCAGCGGGGAGGCCCGCCGCACATGCGGATCGGGCAGCCGGGCGAGAAGTCGGCGAACTTCCGGGTCTCCGCACGTCGCCTGCTCGCGCTCCTGCGTCCCGAACGTCTCTCCCTGTATGCCGTCCTCGCCTTCGCGCTGGGCAGCGTCGGTCTCAACGCCATCGGCCCGAAGATCCTCGGGCGGGCGACCGACCTCATCTTCGCCGGCGTCGTCGGCAGGCAGCTCCCGTCCGAGGGGACGGTCCCGCAGATCGTCGCCGGCCTGAGGGCGCGCGGCCAGGACACCTTCGCCGACCTCGTCGAGAAGATGCCCTACCTCGTCCCGGGCGCCGGCATCGACTTCGGTGCCGTCGGTCGGGTGCTGCTGCTCGTGCTCGGGATCTACGTCGTCGCCAGCCTGCTCCAGTGGGCGATGGGCTGGATCCTCACCGGCGCGGTCAACCGGACAATCTTCAACCTGCGGCGCGACGTCGAGGACAAGCTCAACCGGCTGCCGCTGCCCTACTTCGACAACCAGCCACGTGGTGAGCTGCTCAGCCGGGTCACCAACGACATCGACAACGTCTCCACGTCGCTCCAGCAGACGCTGAGTCAGCTGCTGACGTCGCTGCTCACGGTCGTCGCGATGGTCGGCATGATGCTGTGGATCTCTCCACTGCTCGCCCTCATCGCGCTCGTGACGATCCCGGTGACGATGGTCGTCACGGCGGTCATCGGCAAGCGCTCGCAGAAGCACTTCGTGCAGCAGTGGAAGTCGACCGGCGAGGTCAACTCGATCGTCGAGGAGACGTTCACCGGGCACCAGCTCGTCAAGGTCTTCGGTCGTCAGCAGGAGGCCCGCGAGGCCTTCCGCTCCAAGAACGACGACCTCTTCGCGGCGGGCTTCGGTGCGCAGTTCGTCAGCGGCATCATCATGCCGACGATGATGTTCATCGGGAACCTCAACTACGTCGCCATCGCCGTCGTCGGCGGGCTGCGCGTGGCGAGCGGCTCGATGACGCTCGGTGACGTGCAGGCGTTCATCCAGTACTCGCGCCAGTTCACGCAGCCGCTCACCCAGGTCGCGTCCATGGCGAACCTCATGCAGTCCGGGGTCGCCTCCGCCGAGCGCGTCTTCGAGGTCCTCGACGCCCCCGAGCAGCAGGCCGAGGCCGGCACCCCGACGGTGCTCGACGACCCGCACGGCCGCGTCGAGTTCGAGGACGTCTCGTTCTCCTACAGCCCCGACCGGCCGCTCATCGAGCACCTCGACCTCACCGTCGAGCCCGGCCAGATGGTCGCGATCGTCGGGCCCACCGGCGCCGGCAAGACGACGCTCGTCAACCTCGTCATGCGGTTCTACGAGCTCGACTCCGGCCGCATCACGCTCGACGGCGTCGACATCACCGACCTGACCCGCCACAACCTGCGCGGCGAGATCGGCATGGTGCTCCAGGACACGTGGCTCTTCGGCGGGACGATCCGCGACAACATCGCCTACGGCCGCCCGGACGCCACCGACGAGGAGGTCGTCGCTGCAGCGCAGGCGACCTACGTCGACCGCTTCGTCCACTCGCTGCCCGACGGCTACGACACGGTCCTCGACGCCGAGGCCGGCAACATCAGCGCGGGCGAGAAGCAGCTCATCACCATCGCCCGCGCGTTCCTCTCGGACCCCGCGCTGCTCATCCTCGACGAGGCGACCTCGTCGGTGGACACGCGCACCGAGCAGCTCGTCCAGCGGGCGATGTCGGCGCTGCGCCGGGACCGGACGAGTTTCGTCATCGCGCACCGGCTCTCGACGATCCGCGACGCCGACCTCATCCTCGTCATGGAGGAGGGCCGGATCGTCGAGCAGGGCTCGCACGCCGACCTCCTCGCCGCGGGCGGGGCCTTCGCCAGCCTGTATGCCGCACAGTTCCGTTCCGCCGTCGCCGAACCCGTCGAGTAGCCGGTCCTTCACACCCGCTTGCGTCCGCACGTCTGGCGGTCATGGCCGCCAAAGGTGCGGACGCAAGCGGAGGTGAGCAGGCGGCATACGACAACGTCCGCAGATGTGGGGCTCACGGGCCCCACATCTGCGGACGCAACAGTCGCGGCTGAAGAGGTCAGCGCATCAGCGGACGACGCCGAAGCCGCCGTTCCACGAGACCTTCTCGCCGGCGGCGAGGGTGATCTGGAGGAAGCCGAGAGCCTCGAGCTCGCGGGCGCGCTTGAGGGCGCCGGCGTCGATGACCGTGAGTCCACCGGACTCGATGACGCTCGTGACGAGGGCCTTGGCGTCGGCGTCGTCCCCGGCGACGAGGACCGTCGTGGGAAGCGGGCCGACCTCCTTGGCGACGAGGGTGCCGCCGAAGGTCGTGTTGAAGGCCTTGACGACCTTGGCCTCGGGGAGAGCCTCGGCGATGACGGCCGCGGCGGACGAGTCGGCGGGGACGGTGAGCGAGTCGAAGGTCTCGAAGTCGACCGGGTTGGTGATGTCGACGACGACCTTGCCGGCGAGCTGGTCGCGGCGGGCCTCGATGATGCCGGCGACCTCGCCGTAGGGGACTGCGAGGACGACGACGTCACCGGTGACGGCCTGGTCGGTGTCGGCCTTGCCGAGGACCTGGACGTCGTTGTCGCCGTTGCCGGTGATGCCCGCGATGGCGGTGCCCATGGTGCCGCTGCCGAAGATGGTGATGCTGGTCATGTCGATCTGCCTTCCGGTGGAGGTGTCGGGACGCGGCCCGACCTGCTTTGGTTGTTGGTACAACTAACCGAGGGCGCGAGGAATTCCCGACCGCGCGGCTAGAGTTCGACGCATGACGGGAGAGGACGAGCCGCGCTGGCTGGACCGGGCCGAGATGACGGCGTGGCTGCGCCTCATCGCCGTCGCCGAGCGGCTGCCCGGCGTTCTCGACACCCAGCTCCGCCGGGAGAGCGGCCTGACCCACTTCGAGTACCAGGTGCTCGCGATGCTCTCCGACGCCCCCGACCGGACCCTGCGGATGACCTTCCTCAGCCTCCAGACGAACGCGACGCTCCCTCGCCTCTCCCACGTCGTCAAGCGGCTCGAGGACCGCGGGCTCGTGGCGCGCTCGGTCGCGCCCGAGGACAAGCGGGCCATCAACGCCATGCTCACCGACGAGGGGTTCGCGGCGCTCGCGGCGGCCGCGCCCGGGCACCTCGCCACCGTGCGGGAGCACGTCTTCGACCCGCTGTCGGACGCCCAGGTCCGGGCCCTGTCGGAGGCGCTCGGTGCCATCCTCACGCGGGTCGACCCCAGTGGTGACGCGCCCCAGGACCGTCGCGCCACGACCTGAGCCACGGGGGCGGTGCTCGACGGGCCTTGACGGCGCCTTAGGGGCGCTGGCAGCCGGTCGGGAACACCTCGTTCCTGCCCTGCGTTAGAATAGTTGTCATTACAACTAAGCCCATGAGCAGGAGCCCGAGATGAGCATCAACCCCGTCCGCCTCAACCACGCCGTCTTCTACGTCGCCGACCTCGACCGGTCCGTCGACTTCTACACCCGCGTCTTCGGCATGGAGGTCGCCGCGAGCGAGCCGCGCATGGGCGCCGCGTTCCTGCGCCTGCCGCGCTCGGGCAACCACCACGACCTCGGCCTCTTCGGTGTCGGCCCGAACGTCCCGCCGAAGACCCGCGGGCTCGGTCTCTACCACCTCGCCTGGCAGGTCGACGCCATCGAGGACCTCGAGGTGGCCCGCGACCTCCTGCGTGCGGTCGGTGGCTACACCGGCGAGTCCGACCACGGCGCGACGAAGAGCGTCTACGGCATGGACCCCGACGGCAACGAGTTCGAGATCATGTGGATGCTGCCCACCGAGAAGTGGGGCGAGTTCGACGACCTCGCACCCGTCCTGCCGCTCGACCTCCCGGGCGCGATCCGTGAGTGGAGCGGTGTGCGCACCGCGGGCCGCATCGTCACCGAGGCGTCCGCGTGAGCGGCAACGGTGGAGACGACGGGCGCACCGGCACGCACGTCGTGGCCCACGCAGGGTCGACCGACCCGGCCGCGCCCCTCGTCGTCCTCCTCCACGGCCGGGGCTCGGACGAGCGCCAGATCCTCACGCTCGCCGGGCACCTGCCGGAGGGGCCGGCATACGCGGCGGTCCGGGCTCCCATCGCCGAGGGCGGCGGCTACGCGTGGTTCGCGAACCGCGGCATCGGGCGCCCGGTGGCCGAGTCGCTCGCCGAGAACCTCGCGTGGTTCCGGGCCTGGCTCGACGAGGTCGCGCCCTCCGGTCGGCCCGTCGTCCTCGCCGGGTTCAGCGGTGGCGCGGCCTTCGCCGGCGGACTGCTCCTCGCGGAGCCGACCCGGTGTGCCGGGGTGGCCGTCCTGCACGGAACCCTGCCCTTCGACGCGGGGCTGTCCGTCGAACCGGGCCGGCTCGAGGGCGCGCACACGTTCGTCGCCCAGGGCGACGGCGACCACGTCATCCCCCGCGAGCTGCTCGACCGGACGTGGTCCTACCTCACCGGGGAGTCTGGCGCGACGACGCGCAGCCACCGCGACGCGGGTGGGCACGGGCTCGGTGCGCCGGCCGTCGGCGCCCTCGCCGACTGGGTCTCGGAGCGTCTCGACCTCTCGCGCTGACCAGCGAAGACAGCGGGCTGCTCGTCCCCGATTCGGGTGCGGCGCGGGAGTAGGTTGAACGGCGTTCGGGCTCACGGAGCCGACGTCGACCCGGAGGATGCCGCTGATGCCATCGACCCTCGCACCGGTAGCCCTGGCGGCTGCTGAACCGCTCATCGACGCGAACGTCGTCGACTACCTCATCGTCGCGCTGTACTTCGCGTTCGTCATGGGCATCGGGCTCGCCGCCCGACGCGCCGTCTCCGACTCGATCGACTTCTTCCTCTCCGGCCGGTCGCTGCCGGCGTGGGTGACGGGTCTGGCGTTCATCTCGGCCAACCTCGGCGCCGTCGAGATCATGGGCATGTCGGCCAACGGCGCGCAGTACGGCCTGCCGACGGTCCACTACTTCTGGGTGGGAGCCATCCCGGCGATGCTCTTCCTCGGCATCGTCATGATGCCCTTCTACTACGGCTCGAAGGTGCGGTCGGTCCCGGAGTTCATGTTCCGGCGCTTCGGCACCGGGGCCCACCTCGTCAACGCCATCAGCTTCGCCATCGCGCAGCTGCTCATCGCCGGCGTCAACCTCTTCCTCCTCGGGTCGATCGTGCAGGCCCTGCTCGGCTGGCCCCTGTGGGTGGCGCTCATCGTCGCGGCGGTGATCGTCCTGTCCTACATCACGCTCGGTGGCCTCTCGGCGGCGATCTACAACGAGGTCCTCCAGTTCTTCGTCATCGTGGCCTCGCTGCTGCCGCTCACGCTCATCGGCCTGCACCGCGTCGGTGGCTACGGAGGCCTCAAGGACAAGATCACCGCGTTCGCCGACGCCGCACCCGCCAAGGCCGAGGTGGCCCCCGCGGCCCAGCAGCTCGAGTCCTGGCCCGGCCAGGCACTCACCGGCTTCGACTCCGGGTTCCTGTCGGTCATCGGCATCGTCTTCGGCCTCGGGTTCGTGCTCTCCTTCGGCTACTGGACGACGAACTTCGTCGAGGTCCAGCGGGCCATGGCCTCGAACTCGATCTCGGCGGCTCGCAAGACACCGATCATCGGCGCCTTCCCCAAGATGTTCGTGCCGTTCATCGTCATCCTCCCGGGCATGGTCGCGGCCGTGCTGGTGAAGGAGATCATGGACCTCAAGAACGGCGGGGCGCCCACCGGTGGGGCGAGCGGTGACGTCAAGTACAACGACGCGCTGCTCCTCCTCATGCGCGACGTGCTCCCCAACGGCCTGCTCGGACTGGCCATCGCCGGTCTCCTCGCGGCGTTCATGGCAGGCATGGCGGCCAACATCTCGGCGTTCAACACGGTCTTCAGTTACGACCTGTGGGAGCGCTACATCCGCAAGGACCGCAGCGACGACTACTACCTGCGGATCGGGCGCCTCGCCACCGTGGCGGCGACGATCATCGCGATCTTCACCGCGTCGATCGCCGGCGGGTTCTCGAACATCATGGACTACCTCCAGACGCTGTTCGGCTTCTTCAACGCCCCGCTCTTCGCGACCTTCATCCTCGGCATGTTCTGGAAGCGGATGACCCCGACCGCCGGTTGGGCCGGTCTGGTCGCCGGAACGCTGTCCGCCGTCCTCGTCGCGTTCCTCTCGAAGGACGCGTTCGGGACGGCCAGCCTCGGGGTGATCCCGCTCGAGGGCCAGGGCGCGAGCTTCGTCGCCGCGTCCACCGCCTTCGTCGTCGACATCCTCGTGTCGGTCGCGGTCTCGCTCGTCACGGAGCCGAAGCCGGCGTCCGAGCTCAAGGGTCTCGTCTACTCCGAGACGCCCAAGGAGGACCTCGTCGACCCGGAGGAGGCGGGTCGACCCTGGTTCCAGCGCACGATCCCGTTGGCCGGCATCGCCGCCGTCCTCGTCCTCATCCTCAACGTCGCCTTCTAAGGAGGTTCTCGACATGGCTGACACCAAGAAGACCGCCGGAGCCTTCGACATCCGCAACTTCATCGGGATGCTGCTCGGGCTCTACGGCATCATCCTCACGCTCATGGGTCTCTTCGGTGACAAGGAGCTGGAGAAGACCGGTGGGGTCAACGCGAACCTCTGGACCGGCCTCGTGCTGCTCGTCGTCTCGGCCGGGTTCATGACCTGGGCCCGCCTGCGCCCGACCGTGGTCCCCGACCACGTCGAGCCGGTCACCGACGACGCGACCCGTCCGGCGCCGCGCAAGAAGCAGCGGCCCAAGCACGGTCACTGACCGACGAACGCGAGATGCCCCGTATGCCGGACGGCCGGCATACGGGGCATCTCGCGTCCGCAAGTGGCTGGGTCAGGCGAACTGCCAGGACCGCTTCGAGAGGCCGAACCAGAAGCCGTCGATGACGCTCTGCGCGTCGATGCCGCCGCCCGCGTGCGCCGCGCCGAGGCTGACGAAGAGCGGCGCCCAGTGCTCGGTGCGCGGGTGTGCCTCTTGGGCGGCCGGTGCCTTGTCCATGAAGTCGAGGATCGCGTCGACGTCGCCCGCGTCGACGGCCTCGGCGGCCCAGTGGTCGAACTCGGCGGAGGCGCTCGGGGGAGCGCTGTCGGCGCCGGCGCGGGGGTTGAACCAGCGCAGGTTGTGGGTCGTGAACCCGGACCCGATGATGAGCGTGCCCTCGTCGCGCAGCGGCGCGAGACGCGTGCCGATCTCGAAGAGCTCCTGCGGGTCGAGGGTGGGCATCGACAGCTGGATGACCGGCACGTCGGCCTCGGGGAACATCTCGACGAGCGGCACGTAGGCGCCATGGTCGAGGCCCCGCGACGGGTCCTGGTGGAGGCCGCCGCCGACGTCGCCGAGGTGGCGGGCCACCGACTGCGCGAGCTCGGGCGCAGGGGGTGCGTCGTAGGTGACCTCGTAGTACTTCTGCGGGAAGCCCCAGAAGTCGTAGAGCAGGGGAGTTCCGGCGGTCGTCGAGCTCACCGAGATCGGTGCCTGCTCCCAGTGTGCCGAGACGACGAGGATGCTCGACGGCTTCGGCAGGTCGGTCGACCACGTGGCGAGCTCGCCGGTCCATCTCTCGTCGTCGGCGAGCGGGGGCGCCCCGTGGCTGAGGTAGAGAACCGGCGTCGTCGTGTCCACGACGTCAGCCTAGGCCCGCAGCCGCAGGGGCGTCAGCCGCCGGCACGTGAACTGGCCGGGCGGGCTCAGCGCGCCGGGAGCCGGGTGACCCAGTAGGTGGCGGTCTCCGGCGACGGGACGCCGAAGCGGGCGTTGACTGCCCACAGCCAGCCGCCGGCGAGCGTGGCGGTCGACGGCACGTCGAGCGTCTCGTCGGTGCGGGCTCCCCGCCACCGGGCCGCCCACGCCGAGCCGACCGGGACGAGCTCCAGCACCGAGACCTCGGCCTGCCCCGACCCGCGCACGTTGTAGAGGGTGTGGCCGTCGAGCACGAGACCGTCGCCGCCGGTGATGCCGGGGCCTCCGCTGACCGGGATCTCGGAGGCCTCGCCGGTGGCCAGGTCGACCTGCCACAGCCCGCCGACCCGCGAGTTGTTGAGGACGAGGCTGCCGTCGGGCAGGACGCGAATACCGTTGGCGTTCACCGCTGCTCCGTCACCCTGCGGCCACGCGCCGCCCAGGGGCAGGAAGGTCGGCGCCGCTCCGGTCGGTGCCCCGCCGGCGGTGAGGGCGATCTTGGTCAGCCGGTCGGGGACGATCCGTGAGTCCGTCACCCAGACGGTGTCGCCGTCGACGACGAGGTCGTTGAGGAACTTCGCGCCGTCGACGACCGTGTCCTGGACGACCGCGCCGGTGGTCCCGTCGACGGCCCAGACGTGGCCCACGGCGCCGACGTTGCCGGCGGCCCAGACGAGGTTGGTGCGCGCGTCCCAGAAGAGGCCGCGGAGTGCGCGCCCGGTGGCTCCGGGCAGGAGGGTGCTCGACGTGGCGGTGAGCAGGTCGCCCGCGACGATGCGTCCGTCGGCGAGCGAGCCGACGTAGAAGCGGGTGCCCGGTCCGGAGGTGATGCCTTCGGGCCGCAGCCCGTTGGGGAGGGGGACCGTCTCTGGCGCCGGGGCGGCGCGCCGGGGCTCGGCGGTCGCGGGACTGGCGAGGACGGCGGTGGACGCGACAACCGAGGCTGCGGCGCCGGTCAGGAGCTGGCGACGGGACGGGCTCGCTGGGGTGACCATCGCCCCATTGTGCGCTCGCGTCGGGCCCGGGGGCGGGGTCGCTTCCTGAGAGGTTCCTGAGACCGGCTCGTCGCCCCGAGCGGCCGAAGAGCCGCAGCCCGTCAGGCGGTGAGGAGGCCGACCCCGAGGGAGATGAGGCTCGCCGCGAGCAGGGCCGCGCCCGCGAAGACGAGGGCGATGAGCCGGTTGGGCTCGGTGCGGCCGGCCCCCATCGACGAGAAGAAGAACCCGCCCGGCATGAGGAGTGCCGACACCGCGACGCCCGACCGCGACAGCCAGCTCAGCGCGCCGGTCTGGTTCGTCGAGTCGGCGAGGACCTGGCAGACGAGCGCGAGCAGAAGCAGGACTGCGGCGTGCGCGTGGCCGGCGCGGGCGAACTTCTCCTGGAACTCCGTGGCGGGTGCCGCCCCGCGGACGATCTTCACGAGGTAGAGCCCGCCGGTCTCGACCGTGACGAGCGCGAGGAGCAGGACGCCTGCGGTCGCGCGCGACGCGTCCGAGAGGACGGCGGTCGAGGTGGCGAGGGCCTGCGGGTCGGCGAGCAGTGACATGGGTTCTCCCTTGGATAGTGGCTCTCTCCAATATTGGAGAGTGTCACTATCCGATGTCAAGCGTCGCCAACCGCGCGACTCCCGTCGGGCGCCTTCCCGTATGCCGTGCGCGCCGCGGCGATGTCGCGCTCGACGACCGCTCGCGTCGCCTTCTCCTGCTCGGGGGACTCCCACTCGATGCGGTCGAGGTCGCGTTCGGCCGCCGTGACGACGGCCTCGAGCCCGGCCGCGGAGACGAGGTCGACGGCATACGCCTCGAGGGCGCCTCCGACGGGACTGTCGACGAGCACGATGCCCTCGGCGCGCAGCTCGTCGCGCGCTGCCTCCGGGGTGTCGACGACGTCGTGGATGAGGACGAGCCGGACCGCGTCGCGGTCGGCGGCGATCATCCGGCGGCCGACCTCGACGTCGCCCTGGCCGCTGTCGCCGACGAAGACGACCTCGGTCTCGGGCATGAGGGCGCGGAAGCGGCGGAAGTTCTCGATCTTGGCGCCGGCCATCGCGTCGTGGTTGCGCAGCCCGGTGAACGTGCCGGACAGGACCGAGTGCGGTGGCAGCCCGAGCTCGCGAAGCCCACGGCGGGTGTGCTGCTCGACGAGACCGGCGGGGTCCATCGGCCGGGCCGTGACGAAGGTGATGTCGCCGGGGGACTCGGGGTCGGCGGCGTGGCCGGCGTCGAGCGCGCGGTAGAGCTCGATGACGCCGGGGTAGACCGTGCCGCGCGGGTAGCGGTCGTCGTGCAGCGCGCACCGCAACGTGTCGTCGATGTCGCTGAGGACGTGGAGGTCGGGGACGTCGACGCGTTCTGCCTCGCTGGCGATGTGGCGCAGGATGTCGGCGCGCACGCCCTCGTCGTCGACGACGTCGAAGACGAGGTGCTCGAGGTCGCGGTGGTCCGGGCCGGAGCTGAGCAGGCTCTTGAAGCGAGTGAGGTCCGCACCGGACAGGCCGACGAAGACGTCGCGCACGAGGAGCTCGCGGGCGTGGTCCGACGACCACCGGCGGCCGTGGTGGAGGGCGTCGGCCAGGGCCTCGAGGTCGGGCTCGGGCGCGTCGAGAAGGCGTCTGACCTCGTCCTCGCCGTCACGGGCTCCGGCCCGCGTCCGCACGAGCACCGCTCCCGGGCGGACCCCGAGCTCGAGCCGCACCGCGTCGCCGACCGGGTCGCCGTCGACGTGGACCGCCGTCGGCTCCGCCAGGTCGACGGTGACGTGACGGGCGCGGTGGGTGCGCAGCCCGGTCCAGCCGCCGCGGCGCCGGGTGAGGATGCCCGCGCCGACCCCGAGCCAGCCGAGCACGGTCCGTGGCGCGACGACGAGCACGTCGAGCCGGCCGTCCTCCATCGAGGCCGAGGGCATGAGCGGGAGGCCCAGCGGCAGCACCCGGCAGTTGCCGACGAGGACGGTGCGCACCTGCTCCTCGCGCGTCGTGCCGGCCTCGGAACCGTCTCCCGCACCGGAACCGGTCCCGGAGACCGACCCCAGTCCGAGCCGCACCGTCACCTGCCGGCCGACGGCGCGCCGACCCAACGCCGCGAAGTAGGCGAGCCACCCCAGTCGCTGCTTGTGGTCGTCGGCGGTCGCGGCGAACGCCTCGGCGTCCATGCCCACACCTGCGACGACGGCGACGTCGTGGGTGCGGGCGGACCCGTCGGCGCGGGTCACGGTGACCCATGCGAGGTCGCAGTCGCGCACCGGGCCGTCGAGCGCGAGCTCGACCGCGCCCTCGAGCGAGTCGTCGGTGAGGCCGACGGTGCGCGACCAGAGGTTCGCGGTGCCGGTCGGCAGGACTCCGAGCGGGACGACGTCGGCGAGGGCGCCGGCGCGCGACAGGGCGCCCGCGACCTCGCGCACGGTGCCGTCCCCGCCGAGGGCGACGATGCGGTCGGCGCCCGCGGTGAGCAGCTCGGCGACCTGGTCCGCACCCGGCACCTCGACCGTGGTCTCGGCGACGAGCGGCTCGGGCCAGCCGCGACGGCGGGGGGCCCGGCGCAGGGCAGCCAGGGCCTGGGCGCTGCGCGGCTTGGCGGGGTGCACGACGACCCCGCAGAGGTGCTCCACTCTCGGAGTCGTCGTCATCGAAGGACCCTCACTCGGCGGCGTCGTGGACGAGGATCGCGACCTGCACCCGGTTCTCGACACCGAGCTTGGTGAAGAGGCGCCCGACGTGGGTCTTGACGGTCGGGACGCTCATGAAGAGCTCCGACGAGATCTCGGCGTTGCTCAGCCCGCGGCCCACGGCGTCGGCGACCTCGCGCTCGCGGTCGGTGAGGGCCTCGAGCCGGAACCGGGCATCGCGGGCCCGGTCGTCGCCGCCGGTGTCCGGCCGGGCGACCGCGGCGATGAGCTGGGCCGTGACGCTCGGCGAGAGCATCGGCTGCCCGGCGGCGACCGTGCGCACCGCGTCGACGAGCCGCGCCGGCGGGGTGTCCTTGAGCATGAAGCCGGCGGCACCGAGGCGCAGCGCCGTGAGCACCATGTCGTCGGCGTCGAAGGTCGTGAGCACGATGACCTTGAGCGAGGGGTCGCAGTCGAGGAGGACCTGGGTGGCGCTGAGACCGTCGCGGACCGGCATACGGATGTCCATGAGGACCACCTCGGCACCGGACGACGGCACGAGGGTGAGCGCCTCCTCGCCGTTCGTCGCCTCGGCGACCACGGTGATGCCGGAGTTGCCCCCGAGCATCATCCGGAGGGCGGCGCGGACCATCGGGTCGTCGTCGACGATGGCGAGGGGGATCGGCACGGGGTCGGTCACGGGCCCCACGGTAGCCACGCCTCGACGACGAAGCCGCCGGTGGAGTCCGTGCCGTGCCGCAGGCGGCCGCCGGCGAGCGACACGCGCTCGTCGAGCCCGAGCAGCCCGAGCCCGGACTCGGGCAGTCGCTGCCCGCGCGCGCCGACGAGCGCGGCGTTGCGGACAGTCACGGTGAGGCCGTCGTCGGGGGAGCCGGTCACGCCGACGCCCACCGAGGTGCCGGGTGCGTGCTTGCGTGCGTTGGTGAGGGCCTCCTGGACGACGCGGTATGCCGTCCGCCCCAGCGCGTCGGGCACCTCGCCCTCGACGGCCTCGTCGAGACTCACCCGCATGCCCCCGGCCCGCTCCTCGTCGACGAGCTTGCCGACGTCGGCGAGCACCGGTTGGGGACGCTCGGGGGACGCGCCCTCGGGCTGGGTCGGGTCACGCAGCACCCCGAGCACCTCTCGCAGGTCGCGCAGGGCGCGGTGGGCGTTCTCCTCGATGGTGCGGGCCGCGGTCGCCTGCTCCTCCGGCGACAGGTCGGTGCGGTAGCTCAGGGCGCCGGCATGCATGGCGACGAGCGAGATGCGGTGGGCGAGCACGTCGTGCATCTCTCGGGCGATCCGGGTCCGCTCGCCCGCCTGGGCCTGGGCGACGCGGGCCTGCTGCTCCCGCTCGGCGGTGAGGGCTCGCTCGCGCAGCGACTCCATGAGGTCGCGCTGCGAGCCCATCGCATAGCCGATCGCGACGACGATCCCGACGATGAGGACGCCGAAGAGGAACGACGCCCACAGCGGCAGGTCGTCGCCACCGGGGTAGAACCGCTCCTGAACGATCCCGGCGACGACGTTGAACGGCACGAGGAAGCCGACGAGCCGCCAGCGGTGGTGTGACGAGGCGGACCCGATCATCCACGTCGCCGGCCCGGCGCTGCTCGCCGAGACGAACGAGAACGCGCCGGTGAGCAGGGCGACCGGGCCCGGCCAGCGGTGCCGCTCGCGGACGAGGAGGAAGGACAGCAGCCCGAGGACGAGGTCGCCCACGAAGAGCCAGCCGATGATCGGCTCGTCCTCGATGCCGGCGTCCATCATCTGGATGGCGACGGTCGCCCAGGCGACGACGCTGATGAGCCCCGCCAGCGCATAGCGCCACACGGAGCCGAGTCGGCCGTGCGGGTGGGGGGAGGTGTCGGGCATGGGCCGAGCCTAGGCAGTGGAGGCGACCCGCCGCGTCCGACCCGGGACTGTGGGAGGGAGGCGAACGGCATACCAAAGTCGGATGCCGTCCGGGACCGGCGGCCGATGTGGGCGGGCGCCGCTCGCGGGCAGGGTTGACGTCATGATCACAGTCGAGAACCTCACGAAGCGCTACGGCGGGTTCACCGCGGTGGACGACATCTCCTTCGACGTCCGCCCGGGGAGCGTCGTCGGCTTCCTCGGGCCGAACGGCGCGGGCAAGTCCACGGCGATGCGCATGATGACCGGCCTCACGCCGGCGACGAGCGGTCGCTCGAGCGTCCTCGGCAAGCCCTACCGCGACCTGCACAACCCCGGCCGCCAGGTCGGCGTCATGCTCGACGCCTCGGCCCAGCACCCCGGACGCACCGGCCGCGAGGTGCTCCGGCTCGCCGCCATCCAGATCGGAGTGACGAAGTCGCGCGTCGACGAGGCCCTGGCGCTCGTCGGTCTCACCGACGAGGAGGCCGGTCGCCGGGTGCGCAACTACTCGCTCGGCATGCGCCAGCGCCTCGGCCTCGCGTCTGCCCTGCTCGGCCAGCCCGAGGTCCTCATCCTCGACGAGCCGGCCAACGGTCTCGACCCGCAGGGCATCCACTGGATGCGCGGCCTGCTGCGCGGCTTCGCCGACGGCGGCGGGACGGTGCTGCTCTCGAGCCACCTGCTCCACGAGGTCCAGGTCATCGCCGACGACCTCGTCATGATCGGCCGTGGCCGGATCGTCGCCCAGGGCACGAAGGACGAGCTGCTCAGCCGTGGCGGCACGACGGTGCGCTCGACCGACGACAGGGCCCTGTACGCCGCCCTCGAGCGCGCCGAGGTGCCCGTCACCCGCGTCGCCTCGGGACTCGTCGTCGACGCCGAGCCCGGCATCGTCGGCCAGATGGCGCTCGACGAGCGCATCGTCCTCCTCGAGCTCCGGTCCGGTGGGTCCGAAGGTCTCGAGGAGATGTTCCTCAGCCTCACCGCAGCCACCTCACGCGAAGGGACCGCAGCATGACCACCACCGACACCCGTGCTCCCGAGGTCGACCCGAGCCTCGTGCAGCCGACCGCGACGCCGGACACCGGGGGCCGGCCCGGCGTGCCCATGCCTCGGCTCGTCCACGTCGAGCTCCGCAAGATGGTCGACACCCGGGCGGGGCGCTGGATGCTCGTCACGATGTCGACGATCTCGGTCGTCGTGCTCGCGGTGTTCCTCATCTGGGGTCCCGCCGACGAGGCGACCTACGGCACCCTGCTGGGTCTCACGTCCTTTCCGCTCGTCGTCCTCCTGCCGATCCTCGGCATCATGGCCGCGACCGCGGAGTGGAGCCAGCGCACCGGCCTCGTGACGTTCACCCTCGAGCCGCGACGCGGGCGGGTCGTGCTCGCCAAGGTCGTCGCTGCGCTGCTCCTCGGTCTCGTCGTCACGGCGACGGCGTTCGCCGCGGCGGCGGTCGCCAACGTCCTCGGGGCGTCGGTCGGCGACGCCAACGGCGCGTGGGACGTCACCTGGCAGGTCACCCTCGGGGTGATCCTCGGCTTCGCGATCTTCGTCCTGCAGGGCCTCGCCTTCGGGTTCGTCTTCCTCAACACGCCCTTCGCCATCGTGGCCTCGCTGCTCCTGCCGACGATCTGGAGCATCGCCGTGAGCCTCGTGTCGTCGCTCTCCGGGCCGAGCAAGTGGCTCGACCTCAACCAGGTGACCGAGCCGCTCTTCAGCGGGTCGATGACCGGCGAGAACTGGGGGCAGCTGACGACGTCGTTCGGTGTCTGGGTCCTGCTCCCGCTCCTCGTCGGCGCGTGGCGGGTTCTGCACCGCGAGGTGAAGTAGCCCGCTCCGGCGCGCGACAGACGACGGCGGACGCCTCCGGTGGAGGGTGCTCGGCGGGGTTCAGGGGCCCGTCGAGCATCTCCTCCCGGAGGCGTCCGCCGTCTGCGTCCGGCAACGTGGTGGGTATGCCGTCCGCCTGCCGGACGCTGCCGGCTCAGCCGATGAGCTTGCGCAGATCGCGGGCGAGGATCTTGCCGGTCGCGTTCCGGGGGAGCTCGTCGACGAAGTGCACCTCGCGCGGGACGCAGTGCCGGGCGCGGTGCGCCTTGACGTGCTCCTTGACCTCGTCCTCGGTGAGCTCGCGACCGTCCTCGAGCGCGATGAACGCGGCGAGCCGCTGCCCGAACTCGGGGTCGGGGACCCCGACGACGGACACCTCGCGCACGGCCGGGTGCTCGACGAGCAGCGACTCGACCTCGATCGGATAGACGTTCTCGCCGCCGCTGACGATCATGTCGTCGTCGCGACCGTCGACGTAGTAGAGGCCGTCCTTCTCGTGGCCCATGTCGCCCGTCGAGACCAGCCCGTCGACGATGTCCTTGCTGGCGCCGGAGGTGTAGCCCTCGAAGACGAGGTCGTTGCCGCAGAAGATGCGACCGGTCTCGCCGGGCGCCACGTCACGACCGTCGAGGTCGAGGATGCGCACGACCGTCCCCAGCGGCGGGGTGCCGGCCGTGTCGGGGTCTCGACGCAGGTCCTCGGGGGTGGCGATGCAGACCCACGACGCCTCGGTCGAGCCGTAGAGGTTGTAGAGGACGTCACCCCACTCGTCCATGAACCGCGTCGTGAACCCGTGCGGGTATGCCGAACCCGAGGTGGCGACGACCCGCAGGTCCGGACGGCGTCGGCGGCCGTCGGGGTCGGCGGGCAGCTCCATCATCCGTTGGAGCATGACGGGGATGGCGAACATCGCGTGGCAGGAGTGCTGCTCGAGCGCGTCCTTGGCCCGCTGCGGGTCGAAGCGGCGCTGCAGGACGATCGTCGCCCGGAGCGCGAACGAGAGCTGCATCGCGGCGTAGCCCCACGTGTGGAAGATCGGCGCGCTCACGAGGATGCGGTCCTGCGCGTGCAGCGGGATCCGCTCGATGATCGAGATGAGCGGGCCGAAGCCGCTCGGGGTCCGGCGGGCCGCGCCCTTGGGGGTGCCCGTCGTGCCCGAGGTGAGGATGATCGTGCGGCCGCCGCGGGCGGGAGGCGTGAGCGCGGCTGCCGATGGGACGCGGTCGAGCTCGGCCTCCCAGAGGGACCCGCGAAGGACGGGCAGCGAGTCGGGCAGCTCGCCGACGACGCCGTCGAACTCGTCGTCGTGGAGCAGTGCGACGACCTCCTGCTGCTCGGCGACGAGCGCGAGCTGGCCGGCGGACAGGCCGGTGTTCATGAGGACGAGGTCGATGCCGACGGCGACTGCGCCGGTCATGACCTCGATGGCGCCGACGTGGTTGCGGGCTAGGAGTCCGATGCGCTGCCCGGGGCCGAAGCCTTTGTTGCGCAGGAGCGCCGATGCCTTCTCGGAGCGGGCGAGCAGCTCGGCGTAGGTGACCTCGCCGCGGTCCTCGTCGACGACGGCGACCTGCTGCGGGCTGCGGTGGGCGGCCTGGCGGAGCTCGCCGGCGAGGCCGAAGCCCCACTGGTGCAGGGCGCGCAGCTGGGAGACCTGTCGGTGCGGCGGGCCGGGCGTGAGCATCCCGCGCCTGGCCATCACCGCCCCCACGGTGAGCAGGCTGATCGCCACGGCTCAGCCCTTCGGCGTGTCGAACCAGTTCTGGAAGGCCATCGCCGCGCTGAGGTCACCGCGGGCCTTGACCTTGCCCATCATCACCATCATCGTCGGGTTGCCCGTGCCGGTGATGAGCTTCGCGAACTCGGCCGGCCCGAGCATGATCGAGGTCTTGGGCTCGGCGGTCGGGGACTTCTCGACGGTGCACGTGCCGTCCTTGACGACGACGGCGTAGGTGTCGTCGGAGCCACCCGGACCGCCGGTGATCCGCCAGTTGACCCTGGCGTCGGCGCCCTGGGCCTTCTCGGGGTTGAAGAGGACGGGGAAGCGGTCGAAGATGGCGTCGAGGATGGACTGGCGGTGTTCGCCACCCATGATCTCGTTGATCTCCTTGTCGGAGAGCTTCTTGACGGTGGCCGCGAACTCCGCGGGGTCCATCGAGGCGAAGGTCGTCGGGTCGAGAGCGGTCATGGGAGGGGCCTCCTCGTCGAGGGTCAGGAACTCAGGTTCGACCCTACTGCGGAGTAGGTAGGAGGCAAGACCGAGGCGCCGTGCCCCGAGTCACACCGCACCCGCTCGGAGGAAGACCTGCCAGCCGGACCCGATCAGGCGCTTGGTGAGGAATCCACCTCGACCGTTGCCGGGATACATGAAGAGCCGGCCGTCCGCGGTGATCGCCCCGATGTCGACATGGCCGTCGCCGGAGAAGTCGCGCATCGGGAGGACGGATCCGAACGTGTGCCAGCCGGAGCCGATGAGGACACGTGAGCCGAACCCGCCGCGGCCGTTGCCGGGGTAGAGCCAGAGCTTGCCCAGTCCGTCGACCGCGAGGACGTCGGAACGCCGGTCACCGTTGAAGTCTCCGGGTGAGAAGACCGAGTGGAAGGCTGCCCACCCGCCACCGAGACGGGCACCGCGTCCGATCGCGCCCGTCGCGGTGGAGGGGTAGACGTGGAAGTCGCCGGCGGGGGTGATGCCGATGAGGTCGGCGACACCGTCTCCGGTGAGGTCGGAGGAGGCGTCGATCGTGCGGAAGATGTGGAAGCCCCTGCCCACGACACGTGAGCCGGTGGCCGTCGGTTCGACCAAGTCGGAGCCCTGGAGGTGAAGCGCTCCGAGGGGTGCCCCTGGCCCTCGGCCGGTCGAGGACCCGGGGAGGGGGGTTCTCGTCGCGGGGATCGAGCTCGTGAGGGTCCGGCCGAAGCCGCCGGTGCCAGAGCCCTGGTAGATGCGCCAGGTTGCGGTGGCGTTCGGGTCCGTCACGGCGGGCGCCGCCCAGAGGTCGGCGCGTCCGTCCCTGCTGCGGTCGCCCGTCCCGAAGACCCGCATCACCCTCGTGGGCAGCGGGGCCGCGGGCACGGACACCGAGACGGTGTCGAGGTCGACGCCCTGCTGGGTGACCTGCGTGATGGTGATCGTGTGAGCGACGCCGCTGGGCAGCCCGCTGATCGTCACCGTGCGCTGGTAGCGACCGTCCATGTCGATGGCGCCGGTGATCACCCTGCCTCCGGGCTGGACCGTGAGCCGGTAGGAGTTGAACGCGGGCTGTGACCACGTGACCGTGACGGAGCCGGACACGGCCGTCGCGCGCGCATTCTGGATCGTCGGGGCGACGATGGGCGTCACCTGTGACGCAAGGTCCACCGTGTGCGTCGAAGTGGAGACGGGAAGCCCGAGGCCGGGCTTGTTGACGACCTGGCCATCGGCGTGGAAGGTCGACGTGTTGCCGTTGTGGTCGACGAGCTCGACCCGGGTCACCCTGGCCTCGCCGAGGGTCTGCGGCCGGAAGAGGATGCTGCCGCTCTGCCGCCCGTAGAGGGCGTTCTCCCAGCCGAACGTCGTCTCGGCCCCTCCGTTGACCCGGCCGTGGACGGTGACGGAGTAGAGGCCGGGGTCGATGACGTCGAACGACATGTAGGCGTCGGGCCCGGCGTGATCAGCCACTGCCTGACTGGGCATCCAGAGTGAGGTGAGCACTGGCGGAGTGACGTCGCGGCCCGCGGCCACCACGAGTGTCAGGCGAAGGTCGACCGTGTGCTGTCCACGGGCGCCGGAGGAGTAGCGCACCGTGCCGTCGGAGAGGTACTCGGCGCCGTTGCCGGCGAGATCCTCGACGTAGACCGAGGACGCGACATACGTACCGTCCAGCGGTGCCTGGTTGATGTGCCACCCTGACGTCGCCCACGTCAGCGATGTCGTGTCCAGGTCGTCGCCGTACCACCGGGCGTTCAGCGGGGTGGCCCGAAGGCTGGGATCCGTGTGGACGTGACGGATCACGACGTACTTGATGGGACTCTCGTCCGCGACGTCGAGGGTGAAGGTCATCGCCTGACGTTCACCGGCGGGTCCGTAGGTGCCTGCGGGAAGGCTCGCCCTCGTGAGCACCGGCGCGGTCGTGTCCGCGATCGTGCTGGCGTCAGCCGGTGCGACGAAGAGGCCGGCCCCGACGCAGGCGGCGGCGAGACTCGAGAGGACGTGGCGCAGGGTCATGCGCATCGGTGGTGACCTGTCGGACGGGCGGGCGACACGTCAGCCCGGGACGACCGCCCCCCTTGGCACGGCAGGCACAGGATAGGCGCCTGCCGTGACACCTGTGAGCTGATCAGAGGAACATCCCCCAGCCGGTGCCGATCTGTGCCTTGGCGAGGAAGCCGCTCCGGCCGTTGCCGGGGTACATCAAGAGCCGTCCGTCCGTGGTGATCGCACCGATGTCGACCTTGCCGTCGCCGGAGAAGTCGCGCATCGGGAACACCGAACCGAATCCGGCCCAGCCGGTGCCGATCTGGACTCGCCGGCCGAAGCCGCCGAACCCGTTGCCCGGGTAGAGCCACATCGTGCCCGCTCCGTCGACGGCGACGAGGTCCGCACGCCGGTCGCCCGAGAAGTCGCCGGGGGAGAAGACGGCGTGGAACGAGCCCCACCCTCCACCAAGGCGCACGCCGCGCCCGATCGCACCCGTCGAGGACGCGGTGTAGAGGTAGAAGTCGCCGGCGGGAGTGATGCCGATGAGGTCGGCGACGCCGTCCGAGGTCAGGTCGGAGGACGCGTCGATCGTCCGGAAGACGTCGAAGCCGCGCCCCACCAAGGTGCTGCCACCGTTCACCTCGGCCTGGCGCAGCTCGCTCCCCTGGAGGTGGAGCGAGCCCGTCGGCGCCCCTGGCCCGCGCCCGGTCGTCGAACCCGGGAAGCCGGGGTACACGGCATACGGGGCTGTCGGCCGCAGGGTGCGGCCGAAGCGGCCGCCGCCGGCACCGGTGTAGAGCAGCCAGCGAGCGTCGGAGGTGGCCTCGACGTACCCGGTGGCCCAGAGGTCGGCCCGGCCGTCGCCCGAGCGGTCGCCCGTGCCGAACACCTTCGTCGACATGCGGGGCCTCACCGTCACGGTGGCGGCGCGCCCGTCGCCACCGGTCGACGTCGGGGTCACCGTGATCGTGTGGTCGACGCCGTTCTGCAGACCCGTGATCCGCAGGGTGCGCGTCTGGTCCGTCGTCCCCGTGGGGCCGCCGGTGATGACCCGGTTGCCCGGCTCGACCGTGACGCGGTGCCCGGCGAGGGACAGCTGGGCCCAAGTGATGGTCGCCGCGCCGCTGGAGGTGGACGCCGACAGGTGCTCGACCGGTGGGGGAACCACGGAGATCCGGCCGATGGAGAAGGCGTGGGTGGCGGGCCCACCGGCGGGAGTCCTCGTCACCGAGCCGTCGGCAAAGTAGGTCGAGCTGTTGCCGTTGGCGTCGGTCACCACGACTCGGGTCAGCTCGATGACGCCGAAACCGCGTGGGTCGAACATGAGCACGCCCTGCGCCGGCGCCGCGAGCAGCTCGCCAAGGTGGGTCTCGTCGCCACCCTCCCGTCGTCCGTGGAGGTCGAGTCGCAGGGAGGTCTGGTCGCTGGCGGCGTAGGGGATGTGCACGAGCCCGTACTCCGCGGACGCCGGTGGGGTGAAGGCCGTGAGGGCCGGGGGTGCGATGTCGCGCGGTGAGCCGGTGATCGTCAGCGGAGCGCGCAGGTCCACGGTGTGGGTGGTCTGCGTCGGGGGGCTCGTCACGAGGCGGCCGCCGACGACGTAGCGCGCCGTCGCGCCCGAGGTGTCGCCGATCCACACCGTCGTCGCCTCGTAGGAACCGTCGTGCGGGGCCGTGGTCGGCGTGCTCGGGATCGTCCAGCTCAGGGCGCCGGTCCGCCAGCCTGCTGGTGGCACGATCTGCGCGTGGAAGAACCCGGGCGCGCTGCTCGGCGTGGCGTAGACGACGTCGAGCCATGCGATCGCGCTCTCGTCGACGATGTCGAACGTCCACGTCACGGTCTGCCCCGGCACGTAGGGACCCGGCGCCACCGAGACCGAACGCAGGACCGGAGGGGTGGTGTCCGTCGGGCCCGCGGATGCCGGGGTCGCCACGAGCACGGCGCCGGCGGCGAGGACCGTGGCCCCCAGGATGGACAGGAGTCGACGCAACGGTGCGCGCATGGTGGTGCTGCCTTCTGCTCCGGCGAGCGGTCCCCACTCGCGACGTCCGGCCCCCACGGCGCGGCTCGGCAAGGCTAGGGCACCCTGCGCGGTGCTGTCACCGGGTCAGAGGAAGACGCCCCATCCGGACCCGATCTGCCGCTTGGTGAGGAAGCCGCTGCGGCCGTTGCCGGGATAGAGGAAGAGTCGACCGTCGAGGGTGATCGCGCCGATGTCGGCCCGGCCGTCGCCGGTGAAGTCGCGCAGCGGCAGGACGGCGCCGAGGCCGGCCCAGCCGGTGCCGATCTGGACGCGTCGGCCGAAGCCACCGAGTCCGTTGCCCGGGTAGAGCCACATCGTGCCCGCTGTGTCGACGGCGACGAGGTCCGCACGCCGGTCGCCCGAGAAGTCGCCGACCTGGAAGAGCGCGGTGAAGGCGTTCCAGCCACTGCCGAGCGTGGTCGTGGAGACGATGCGACTCTGGTCGCGGGTCTGGTAGATCTTCAGGACACCCTCGGGGGTCACTCCGACGATGTCCGGCCATCCGTCACCGGTGAGGTCCTGGCCGCCGTCGACGAAGCGCATCGACGACCAGCCGGCCGTGCCGATCTCGCTGCCGCTGCCGTCGATTCGCAAGGCAGTCAGGGCCGGGCCGAAGCACAGCACCTCGGAGTCGCCGACGATGTAGATGTCGCCGGGGGCGACCCTCGGGCACGTCATCTCGTCCGCCCGGTAGGCGCGGAAGGGCCTCCCGAAGACGCCCTTGCCGTTCGTCGGGTAGACGTGGCTGTCACCGAGGTCCGCTGCAGTCATCGGCCGGCGCGCGACGATGTCGACCTGACCGTCGCCCCCCGCGTCGGCGATGGCGAACACGTTCGTGGACTGCATCGGTCGCGCGACGCTCACCCCCGGCTTGCTGTCGCCCACGGCGCTGCGCGCCGTGACGGACACCGTGTATGCCGTCCCGTTGGTCAGCCCTCCGACGTCCACCTGCGTGGCTCCCACCTTGACGGGGACCTCCCGCACGACGTTGCCCGGGTTCACGACGATGCGCCACCCGGTGATCGCCCTCGCCTCCGACTCGTCGGCCGTGAGGACGACGCGCACCGATGCGGGGTGCGCGGTCGCGGCGACGAGGGGCTTCTGCGGAGTGACCGTCACGTCGAACCGAGGCAGGTCCCACGTGTGGGTCGTCTGGCTCGCTCCCCAGAGCTCGCGCCCGTCGCGCCGATAGCTCCGCATGTTGCCGGCAGCGTCGGACACCTGGATCCCGCTCAGACGGTGTGTGCCGGCCGGTCCGAGCCGGAAGGTCAGCACGCCGGTGCCGCCCTGCGCGGTGACCTCGCCCCATCTGGAGCCCGGCTCGTAGGGCTGGTCCCACCACGCGACCACCCGCACCGGTCCGGTGTCGTCCACGGAGACGCTCAGGGTGCCCGGCTGGTCCTCCTCCGCCGGGCGCACCGGCATCGAGATGGCCGTGATCCGTGGCGGGATGACGTCGGCGCCGCCGGTGACCCCGAAGGTCACGGCCGTGAGGTCGAGGTCGTGGGTGAACGGACCGCTCGCCACCGTCGGGTCGAGCACCAGCTGGCGCTCCGTCGCCACGTACTGGGCGCTCTTGCCGGTCTGGTCACCCAGACTCACGAAGTCGACCCGGTAGGTTCCCCCGGCGACGGCGGACGGGACGGGGACGGTCAGTCGGCCCTCAACGGGCCACACGCGCGTCACGTTGATGACGTGGCTGCTCAGCGCGGTGTGGACGAACCTGATCGAGACCGAGCTCAGGGCGCCGTCGTCCGTCGCGTCCACGACGGCCGTGATGGACCCGCCCGCAGCCACGGTCGGGGCGCTCATCGTCACGCCGTGCAGCTGCGGGTATGCCGTGTCGGCGGGCTCCCCGGCGGCGGGCGCCACGGCGAGAACGGTCGTGGCGAGGACGGCGGCTCCCACGGTGGACAGGAGTCGACGCAACGGTGCGCGCATGGTGGTGATGCCTTCTGCTTCGGCGAGCGATCCCCACTCGCGGGCGTCCGGCCCCCACGGCGCGGCAGGGTCACAGTAGCGGCAGGCCAGCGAGACGGCCAGCGGTTGGCGTCGACCCGCCGGGGGTCAGGCCTTCTTCGCGGCTCGCTTCGCCGTGGCCTTCTTGGCCGTCGTCTTCTTGGCGGCGGCCTTCTTCGTCGTCTTCTTGGCGGCGCGCTTGCGGGTCGTCGGACCCTTGGCGCGCTTCTCGGCGAGGAGCTCGAAGGCCCGCTCCTGGGTGAGGGTCTCGAGGTCGTCGTCGCGGCGCAGCGTCGCGTTGGTCTCGCCGTCGGTGACGTACTCGCCGAAGCGGCCGTCCTTGACGACGACCGGCTTGCCGGAGACCGGGTCGGGCCCGAACTCCTTGAGCGGCGGCTTCGCGGCGGCCCGGCCCCGCTGCTTGGGCTGGGCGTAGATCGCCTCGGCCTGCTCGAGCGTGATGTCGAAGAGCTGCTGCTCGGTCTCGAGCGAGCGCGAGTCGGTGCCCTTCTTGAGGTAGGGACCGTAACGGCCGTTCTGCGCCGTGATCTCGACCTGCTTCTCGCCCTCGGTGCCGTCCTCGTTGGTCACCTTCTCGGTGGAGACGCCGACGACGCGGGGGAGCGAGAGGAGCTTGAGCGCGGTCTCGAGGTCGATGGTCGCGAGGTCCATGTCCTTGAAGAGGGAGGCCGTGCGCGGCTTGACCTTGGCCTTGCCCTTGAGCGCCGCGGTCTCCTCGTCCAGCACCTCGGTGACGTAGGGCCCGTAGCGACCGGCCTTGGCGACGATGTCGCGACCGTTGTCGGGGTCCTGTCCGAGCACCCGGCCGTCGTCGGCGGCGGTCTCGAGGAGCTCGCGCGCCTTCTCGGGCGTCATCTCGTCGGGGGCGATGTCGTCGTTGATCGTGGCCCGGCGAGGAGTCGAGCCGGACTCGGAAGCCGAGTCACCGGCATACGCGTCGGAGACCTCACCGGTGGTGAGGTCGACACCGGCGGGGGCGACCTCCTCGACGTAGGGGCCGTAGCGACCGACGCGCACGACGATGCCGTCGCCGATCTCGATCGTGGAGATGCCGCGGGCGTCGATGTCGCCGAGGTCGGCGACGAGGTCACGAAGGCCCTCGCTCGAGCTCGCCTCGTCACCGAAGTAGAAGCGCTTGAGCCAGGTCGCCCGCTGGGCGTTGCCGCCGGCGATCTCGTCGAGGTCCTCCTCCATCGAGGCGGTGAAGTCGTAGTCGACGAGCCGGGTGAAGTGCTCCTCCATGAGGCGCGTCACCGCGAAGGCGAGCCACGACGGGACGAGCGCGTTGCCGCGGTTCGAGACGTAGCCGCGGTCCTGGATCGTGCCGATCGTCGAGGCGTAGGTCGAGGGGCGGCCGATGCCCTTCTCCTCCATTGCCTTGACGAGCGTGGCCTCGGTGTAGCGCGCGGGCGGCGAGGTGTCGTGCCCGCCGGCCTCGGCGCGCAGGACCTTGAGGGCCGCACCCTCGCCGAGCCGGGGGAGGCGGCGCTCCTCGTCGTTGCTCGCGTGGCGCTGCTCGTCGCGTCCCTCCTCGTAGGCAGCGAGGAAGCCGCGGAAGGTGATGACGGTGCCGCTGGCGGTGAACTCGACCCGCTCGGCCGGGGCGCCGGCGGCGAGGTCGGCGCCGAGACGGACGGTCGCGGTCGAGCCGCGCGCGTCGGCCATCTGCGAGGCGATGGTGCGCTTCCAGATGAGCTCGTAGAGGGCGAACTCGTCGCCGCGCAGCTCGCCGGCGACCTGTGCCGGGGTGCGGAACCGGTCGCCCGCGGGACGGATCGCCTCGTGGGCCTCCTGCGCGTTCTTGACCTTCTTGGCGTAGTTGCGCGGGGCATCGGGGACGTAGTCGCCGCCGTAAAGGTCACGCGCCTGCTGGCGGGCCGCGGTGAGCGCCGACTGCGACAGGGCCGTCGAGTCGGTGCGCATGTAGGTGATGTAGCCGTTCTCGTAGAGCCGCTGCGCCACGCGCATCGCGTTCTTGCTCGACAGCCGGAGCTTGCGCGAGGCCTCCTGCTGGAGCGTCGACGTCGTGAACGGTGCGCTCGGACGACGGGTGTAGGGCTTCTCGGCGACCGAGACGACCGACACGTCCGCCGACATCACGGCGGTGGCGATGCCCGTCGCGGCCGTCTCGTCGAGGTGGGCGACGTCGCCCTTGAGGCGGCCGTCGTCGCCGAAGTCGCGACCAGAGGCGACGCGGCGACCGTCGACCGACGACAGGCGGGCGGTGAACGCCGACGTCTCCGCGTCGGGCGTGAAGTCGCCCTCGACGTCCCAGTAGTTGGCAGAGCGGAAGGCCATCCGCTCGCGCTCGCGCTCGACGACCATGCGGGTCGCGACCGACTGGACGCGGCCGGCGGACAGGCCCGCCTTGACCTTGCGCCACAGGACCGGCGAGATCTCGTAGCCGTAGAGGCGGTCGAGGATCCGGCGGGTCTCCTGGGCGTCGACGAGCGCGGTGTCGAGGTCGCGGGTGTTGGAGGCGGCGCGCTGGATGGCCTCCTTGGTGATCTCGTGGAAGACCATCCGCTTGACCGGGACCCGCGGCTGGAGGGTCTCGAGGAGGTGCCACGCGATGGCCTCGCCCTCGCGGTCCTCATCGGTGGCGAGGTAGAGCTCGTCGGCGTTCTTGAGCAGGCGCTTGAGCTCGGCGACCTTCTTCTTCTTGTCGCTGTCGACGACGTAGTAGGGCTCGAAGTCGTTGTCGACGTCGACGCCGAACTTGCCGAACGGCCCCTTCTTGATCTCGGCGGGCATCTCCGACGGGGTCGGGATGTCGCGGATGTGGCCGACGGACGCCTCGACGTCCCAGTCGGCGCCGAGGTAGCCGGCGATGGTCTTGGCCTTGGCCGGGGACTCGACGATGACGAGCTTGCGGCCCGTTCCTGCGGGGCTCATGGCGCACCTGTCCTTTGCTGATCACCTCGTGCAGCGGATTCGTCGCTGCTCCGACGAGGGGAACGGGAGTGACGGTACAGCCTCCGCTCAGGGTGTCGAGTCCAGCCCCAGCACCTCGGACAGCCTCGCCCGCATGACCTCGCGGTCCGGCGAGACGCCGTGCCACAGCTCGATCGCCACTGCCCCCTGGGCCACGAGCATGCCCAGGCCGTCGAGCGTCGCCCCGCCCCTGCGCTCCGCTTCGCACAGGTATGCCGTCCGCGGAGGGTTGGGGATGACGTCCGCCACGAGGAGGTCAGGACGGAGGGTGTCGGGGTCGACCGGGACCATCGCCTCGGCGTCCCCCAGCCCGAGGGAGGTGGCGTTGACGACGACGTCGGCGCTGGCGGGGACGGCATACGGGCCGGTCCACGGCTGGAAGTCCGCCTCGGCGGGGGTGCGGTCGGCGACGAGCACCGCGAGCGCCTGCCCGCGACTCTCGTTGCGGTTGACGACGGTGATGCGCGCCGCGCCGGCGAGGGCCGCCTCGACCGCGATGGCCCGGCCCGCGCCGCCCGCGCCGAGAACGACGACGTGGGTGCCGGCCGGGTGACGCACCTCGCGCATCGCCTCGACGAATCCGCGGCCGTCGGTGTTCTCCCCGATGAGCGAGCCGTCGCGGGCGACGACGCAGTTGACGGCGCCGATGAGGTCCGCGGACTCGCCGAGCCCGTCGAGGTGGTCGATGACGGCGACCTTGTGGGGCATCGAGCAGTTGAAGCCGACCCAGCCCATCGCCCTCGCCCCGAGGACGGCGTCGCCGAGGTCGGCCGACGAGACGTCGACGTTGACGTAGCGGGCGTCGAGCCCCGCGGCGGCATAGGCCGCCTCGACCATCGCCACGGTGGGGTTGTCGTCGGCGGGGGTCGAGAAGGAGCCGGTCAGCGCGCTGAGGAAGCTCATGAGCCACCTTCCCACCGCGGGAGGTGGGTCCGCCATGGGTCGGGAGTGGGCGGCATACGGAGAAGTCGGCTTGACCCTCACGCGACGTGAGCCGCCACGGTGGACCCATGACCACGACACGAGAGACTGTGAGGGTGGACGAGCTGCTCACGGTGGGCCAGGTGGCGCAGACCTTCGGCGTGACGGTGCGAACGCTGCACCACTACGACGAGATCGGCCTGCTCAGCCCGTCGGAGCGCTCGCACGCCGGCTACCGGCTCTACACCGCCGAGGACCTCGAGCGGCTCGCGACGATCGTCACCTACCGGCGGCTCGACCTGCCGCTCGACGAGGTCGCGGCGCTGCTGCGGGGTGACGGCTCGACGCTGGAGCACCTGCGGCGTCAGCGTGACGCGGTCCTGCACAGGGTCGAGGAGCTGCACGGGCTCGTCGACGCGATCGACCGAGCGATGGAGAGAGAGATGAACGAGCAGCCGGCCACCCACGAGGAGCTCAAGGAGATCTTCGGCGACGGCTTCACCGACGAGTACCGGGCCGAGGCGCAGGAGCGCTGGGGCGAGACCGACGCGTGGAAGCAGTCGGCTCGCCGGACGAAGGGCTACACGAAGGCGGACTGGGAGCGGATCAGGGCCGAGGGTGACGCCGTCAACGCCGCCTTCGTCGCGGCACTCGAGGCGGGCCACCCGGCGACGTCGACCGAGGCGATGGACGCGGCCGAGGCCCACCGGGTCCAGATCGACACGTGGTTCTACGACTGCAGCCACGACTTCCAGAAGGGCCTCGCCGACATGTACGTCGCCGACCCGCGGTTCACGAAGACCTACGAGGACCTCGCACCGGGGCTCGCCGCGTACGTGAGGGACGCGATCCACGCGAACGCGGACCGCCACGCCTGAGCCGCGTCTCAACTTTTGCTCCCCGTGCGGGAACCTTGAGGGTCCGGACGGAACATTTCCCTCCGGACCCTCAAGGTTCCCTCCGGATGGCTGACACAGCGCCCGTATGCCGTCCGCTCGCCGCGGTGCCCGCGTGTCGTCGCGCTCGCCTAGGCTCGGCCCGTGAGCGGACAGGGACTCTTCCTCGCCTTCGAGGGTGGCGACGGCGCGGGCAAGTCGACCCAGGTGCGCCTGCTGGCCGAGGCCCTCGAGGCGCTGGGGCGCGAGGTCGTCGTGACCCGCCAGCCCGGTGGCACCGAGCTCGGTGCCGCGATCCGCGACCTCGTCCTCCACGGTGACCACGTCTCGCCGCGGGCCGAGGCGCTGCTCTTCGCCGCCGACAAGGCGCACCACGTCGACCAGCTCATCCGGCCGGCGATGGACCGGGGCGCCGTCGTCGTGACCGACCGCTACACCGACTCGTCCGTCGCCTACCAGGGCGCCGGCCGCGACCTCGGCGCGGTCGAGGTCCACGACCTCCAGATGTGGGCGGTCGACTCCCTGCTGCCCGACCTCACCGTCATCGTCGACGTCTCCTCCGAGGAGGGGCGCCGACGCCGTGGCGAGGTCCACGACCGGCTCGAGTCCGAGGCCGACACCTTCCACGACGCGATCCGCCACCACTTCCTCGCCATGGCGCAGGGTGCGCCGGAGCGCTACCTCGTCGTCGACGGCACGCTGCCGCCCGACGAGATCCACGCCGCCGTCATGGGCCGGCTGCAGTCCTCGGGCCTGCTCGACGGGGGTGCCGGATGAGCGTCTGGCGCGACGTCATCGGCCAGGAGCCGGCCGTCGCCACGCTCTCGCGGGCGGTCGAGGACCCCGCCGCGATGACGCACGCCTGGCTGCTCACCGGCCCTCCGGGGTCGGGGCGCTCGGTCGCGGCGCGGGCGTTCGCCGCGGCGCTGCAGTGCCCGTCCGGCGGCTGCGGCGAGTGCCGCGAGTGCCGGACGGCCGCCGACGGCACCCACGCCGACGTCGACGTCATCGCGACCGAGGGGCTGTCGATCAAGGTCGAGCAGGCCCGCGATCTCGTCGCCCTCGCCCAGCACCGCCCGTCGCTCGGCCGGTGGCGCGTCATCATCGTCGAGGACGCCGACCGCCTCACCGAGCGCGCCGCCGACGCCCTCCTCAAGGCCCTCGAGGAGCCCGTCCCGCGCACCGTCTGGATGCTCTGCGCGCCCTCCGTCGAGGACGTCATCATCACGATCCGCTCGCGCTCGCGGCACGTGCGACTGCGCACGCCGTCGGTCGAGGCCGTCGCGGACCTCCTCGTGCGCCGCGACGGGGTCGACCCGCCGATGGCGATGTATGCCGCCCGCGCGTCGCAGTCGCACGTCGGCCTCGCGCGCCGGCTGGCTCGCGACGAGCACGCCCGCATCCGCCGCCACGACGTCATCACCCTGACGACGAAGATCCGCTCCGTCGGAGACGCCATCGACGCGGCGTCCGACCTCTCCACGATCGCGACCGAGGAGTCGCAGGCCTCCTCCGCCGAGCGCGACGCGGCCGAGAGGACGCGGCTCATGGAGGTGCTCGGCGCGGACCCGACCGCTCGGACCCAGCCGCCGCACATCCGCTCCCAGCTCGCCTCGCTGGAGAAGGAGCAGAAGGCCCGCGCCACCCGCTTCTCGCGCGACATGGTCGACCGCTCGCTCGTCGACCTCCTCTCGGTCTACCGCGACGCCCTCGTCCTGCGCACCGGCGCGCCCACCGCCCTCGTCAACGAGGACTCCCGCCAGACGGTCCAGCAGGTCGCCCAGGTCCTGTCGTCCGAGCGGCTCCTCGTCGCGATGGACGCCATCGGCACCGCCCGCGAGCGCATCGCCGCCAACGTCCAGCCGCTGCTGGCCCTCGAGGCGATGGCCCTCGACCTGCGCCTGCCGCGCTGAGTCCGGGGTCCGGCCGGGTGCAGGCGTGGGCGACGCCACGGCTGACGCGGAAACCTGCGATCGTCCCGGTTGCAACCGGCAAGGTCCGCGACAACCGCGTCACGTGGAGCGCGGACCGGGCAGGACGGCATACCTCAGGTTCGACCCGTAGGGTCGACGCCATGCGTCGCGTGTCCCTCCCCGCCGCCCTCGTCGCGGTCGCCCTCCTCGCCTCGGGCTGCTCGAGCATCGGCGACCTCCTCGACCGCGGGGCGCCCGCGCCGTCGTGGTCGCCGCAGGAGCCCCCGAAGGGCATGGAGGGCATGGACGAGTTCTACGAGCAGCGGCTGCAGTGGGAGGACTGCGGCGGTGGCGAGTGTGCGCGGCTCAGCGTGCCGCAGAGCTATGCCGAGCCGGACGGCGACACCATCGAGGTCGCCGTGCTCAAGGTGCCGGCTCGCCGGGGGTCCCAGCGGATCGGCTCGCTCGTCGTCAACCCGGGAGGGCCGGGAGGGTCGGGCGTCGACTACGCGCAGGCCGCGGACTTCATCGTGGGGTCCGCGGTGCGCCAGCGGTTCGACGTCGTCGGGTTCGACCCGCGCGGCGTCGGGCGCTCGGCGCCGATCGACTGCGTGACCGACCCCGAGCTCGACGCCTTCCTCGGCCAGGACCCGACGCCCGACGACAGCGCCGAGCAGCAGGAGTTCGCGGCCAACGCCAAGGGTTTCGCCGACGACTGCGGCACCAACGCCGGCCCACTGCTCGGGCACGTCTCGACCGTCGACGCCGCGAAGGACATGGACGTCCTGCGCGCGGCCCTCGGCGAGCAGAAGCTGCACTACCTCGGCAAGTCCTACGGCACCTACCTCGGCGCGACGTATGCCGGCCTGTTCCCGCAGCTCGTCGGGCGCTTCGTTCTCGACGGTGTCGTCGCTCCGGACCTCACGGCGCAGGAGGTCAACCTCGGCCAGGCCAAGGGATTCGAGACCGCGACCCGTGCGTGGGCGCAGTTCTGCATCGACAAGGGGGAGTGCCCGCTCGGGGGTTCGGTCGACGAGGTCATGCAGGGTATCCGGGACTTCCTCGGGGACGTCGACGAGACGCCGCTGACGAGGACCGGCGACCCGGTGGTCACGAGGCTCACCGAGGGGTGGGCCTCGACCGGGATCGCGGCCGCGATGTACGACGAGGGCATGTGGGACGGGCTGGTCGAGGCGATGCGCGCCGCGCTCAAGGGCGACGGCTCCGAGCTCATGGGGCTCGCGAACCAGTACGCCGACCGCAACCCCGGTGGCGGCTACAGCGGCAACATCATGGAGGTCATCTACGCCGTCAACTGCCTCGACAAGCCCGAGTCCGACTCGGTCGAGGAGCACGCGAAGGCGGCGGAGGCCTCGCGCGCCGAGGCGCCCACGTGGGGCCCGTTCCTCATGTGGTCCTCGCTCACCTGCGGCTCGTGGCCGGTGAAGACCGAGCGGTCCTCGGAGCCGCCGGCGAAGATCACCGCCGAGGGTGCCCCGCCGATCGTCGTCGTGGGCACGACCCGCGACCCGGCGACGCCCTACGAGTGGTCGGTGCGCCTGCACGACCAGCTCGCGGCGTCGTCGCTCATCACCTACGACGGCGACGGGCACACGGCATACATGCGTGCCAACGACTGTGTCGACAAGCCGATCGACGAGTTCTACGTCAAGGGGACCGTGCCGCGAGACGGCCTGCGCTGCTGAGGCACCCGCGTCTGGTGGCGACGGTCGTCGTGGCGTCGTGACGTCAGGTTGCGCTCCCGATTTCGGGAAGGCCGGGGTTGTTCGTATACTCGTGCGTCGTGCTGGACCTCGTCCGGCACCACGCCGCTTTAGCTCAGTCGGCCAGAGCGATTCACTCGTAATGAATAGGTCGTCGGTTCGATTCCGACAAGCGGCTCCACGCAACACCGCAGGTCAGGCCCTCGGGACATCGCTCCCGGGGGCCTTCTGCATGCCGCGGTCCGGTGCCGCAGAGCGAGGCCCCCGCCCGACAGCGCGGACAGGGGCCAAGGCCGGGGGAGATGCCTAGCTCGTGATGTGGATGCTCAGCCCCTGTCCGGAGAGGATGAGGTCGTAGGTGACCGACTCGATGACGACGGTCTGCCCTCCGGGGCAGTCGAGCGTCGACAGCGGCGAGACGGTGAACGAGACGTTGGTGCGGCCGTTGCGGACCGGGAACGTGCCGCTCTCCTCGACCGCGACCGTCTCCTCCTTGTTGTCCGCTGCGGGGTTCTTGCCGCCGCGGTTGTAGCACTGCGAGAAGACGTCGACCGTGCCGTCCAGGGCGAAGGTGGCGCTCGGGACGTTGCCCAGGCCTGCGATGGAGGCGGTGATGACGAGGGAGTTGCCGTCCCGGGTGACCGTGGGGCCCTTCACCACGTGGGCGTTGCCAGCCTGTGCGGGGCCTGCAACGAGGCCGAGCGTGAGGACCGTGAGGACGACGATGAAGAAACGCTTCGCGATGGAATGCATCGGAGCTCCTGATGACTGTGGTGTGACATGAGGCCCGGCCGGCTCGCGGAGCCGGCCGTGAGCGGGAGAGCGGGGTGCACCCGGACACCAATGGTCCGGAGGCCGCGTGCACGGTGGCGCGCGCCCTGTGCTCCCGGCTCGCGTGGTGATCGTCGGAGCGACACCGACCTCCAGCCGGTGAGCCCGGTGTCCTCCGTTGCACACAGTGCTCTCCGCGTCGGAGTGCCGCCATGACGAGTTCGGGGTCGTCCGACAGGCAGCGGACCCGCCGCCGCGGAGTGCCAGCCGGGGGATGGGGCACCGCCCACCCGCAGTGGTCAGCCTCGACACGGATGCCATAGCCCCTCTCGGGCTCGACGGACTGTGCGGACGCACGTCGAAGCAGGGTCGCGGCTGGAGCGCCCGGGCGGTGCGCTCGCTCAGCGCGGGACGGGAGGGCGCCCTGCGCGGGCCGACCCGGTCGACGCTGGGACCACGCCCGCGCCGGAGCCATCGACGGCCTCACGCAGGGCTCCCGCCAGTGACGTCATCGCCCGGTGCTGGCTTCGCTCGAAGTGGATGGTCTCGACCTCGACACCACCCTGGGAGGGCCCCTCGAGGTGGAGGGTGAGCCGGCCGCGTCGCAGCAAGCGCGGGGGTGTGAGCTTCACCGCCCGCACGTTGCTCACCGGCATCACCCGCTGGGTCCAGCCACCCGCCGCGCGCTGACCGAGACGGGAGGGTGTGAGACGCACGAGGCTGAGACTGTCGCCGATGAGCGTGAGCATCCAGAGGTGCCCGCGAACGCTGTGGTTCTGCATGTCCATGACGTACCCCCTTCGCCGGCGAGGCACGCACACGGCCTCGCACCTGACCAAGGTGCGAGGCCGTGTCGGTCGGTGCGTCGGTCAGCCCCTGGGGTGTGCGGGGCAGGAGCGCCGTGTCGTGGTCACCATTGCCATCCCTTGCACATGTGGACACCTCCGAAAGGCTCTGTCGCATCGCCGGCTGTCCCCCAACGGTAGGACGGGCGGGGTCGGGGAGTCCGGAAGTGCAATGACCATCTCTGTAGGGTCATTCGGTCGCAGTCCGCGGATGGCTCGCACGCTGTCGGACATCCGTCAACGCGTGTGCCACATCTCCTTGGCGACCGCGATCTGCTCGCGGATTCCGGCCATGAGCACGTCGGTGACCTCGCGCGCCGCAGCGTCGTCGTCGCGTCCGAGCCAGGGAGACAGGTCGAGCGCCGGCCCCACGGAGAGGCACGCCGTGTGCCGGTGCCAGATGTGCTCGGTGCCCTGCCGCGGTCCCCACGTCCCGACCGGGATGACCGGCGCCTCCGGGTGGCGCAGGGCGAGTCGCGCGGCACCGGTCCGGGCGGGACCCGGCATCCCGTCGGGCTCGGTCGTGAGCCGACCCTCCGGGTAGAGCGCGACCAGGTGACCCTTGTCGAGGTGGTCGGACGCGAGGTCGAGGGCCGCGGCGGCCGACGTCGTCCCGCGCGCCACGGGGATCTGGCCCGTCGCCCGCGCGAGCATGCCCACCCCCGGCCAGCCGAAGACCTCCTGCATCGCGAGGAAGTGCGGGAAGCGCCGGTGGCCGATCGCCACCCGGGCGACCGCGAGCGGGTCGGTCATCGTCAGGTGGTTCGCGACGAGGATGACCGGGCCGGTCCGCGGCACCGACCCCATCGTCCGGAACCGCACCCGGTGGGCAAGCCCGGCCGCCGCCCACACGAGGGCGAACCCGGCCGCGTTCTTCACGTGCTGGCGCGGTGTGGGCATCAGAGCCGGCCGAGGAAGCGGTCGACGTCGACGACGACCCGGGTCACCTCACCGGTCGCGACGACCTTCCCGTCCGTATGCCGTCCGGTCACCCGGAAGCGGTGGAGGCGGCCATCGCTGTGCACCGGGTCCGCTCCGACGACGACCTGGACGCCAACGGGGGAGGCGGCGGAGTGCTCCAGCGTGACCCGCGTGCCCACGCTCGTGCGGCCTTCGCCGACGACGGGTTCGAGCGCTGCGCACGTCGCCGCCTCGAGCCAGGCGAGCAGGCGTGGCGTCGCGAGGACCGGGAGGCTGCCCGACCCGAGCGCCACGGCGGTGTCGTCCTCGCCGACGACGAAGACGAGCTCGGACGGCGTGGGGCGTGTGCTCATGGGGCCCAGTCAAGCAACGACGGGAGCCGGGCCGCATGAGGACGCGACCTCAGTCCGCGCGAGTACTCATGTCGCACGTGCCGTCAGGTCTCACGGCCTCGCGTCTCAGGGCCTGTCGAGCTCGTCGAGGGTGAGCAGGACGAGGGCGGCGGTCCAGAGCAGGGGTGCCGGACCCGCAGGGCTACCCGATCGGTTGACCTTCTCGGGCAGCGACCCCCACGGCGTGCGATGACCGTCGAGCCAGCCGAGCCAGCGTTCGGCGGTCCTCTCGCGCCCCGACGCAGCTGCGGTGTAGGCGACGAGCGCGGTCTCCGGGGTCCACGACGTGCCGTCCTGCTTCCAGTCCGCGCCCGGGGCGAGGCCGCCGGAGGACCGCGCGGCGTCGCGCTGGTAGGCGAGCCAGCGCTTCGTCGTCCGCTCGTCCTCCGGTCCGAAGGGCGGCATGAGCATCGCGACGGCCGCGTCGAGACCTCCGCGGTCGCCGAAGCGCTCGAGCGATGGCCCCATCGACTCGTGGACCCGAGACTCGAGCCGCTTGGCCGCCTGCCCGGCGACCCAGCGCTCGGCGGCCGGGCCGTGGTCGGCGGTGGCCCGCAGACCGGCCAGCATCGGCGCGACCGTCCCCAGCGAGGTCTGGCCGACGGGGATCTCCCAGTAGTCCGGTGACGGTGGGGGCAGCAGCCACCCGCTCGACGTCAGCCTCAGCACGTTCATGAGACACGTGGAGCGCAGCGGCCCGGCGGACTCCGGCAGCGCGGCGTCGCTCATCGACCCGATGGCCCAGAGCACCCAGCCGCACCCGTCCGACTGCGGTCCGCGCGGGTCCACGACGACCCGCTGGCCGTTGAGGAGGTAGCGGGCGTCGAAACCCTGCTGGGCGTCGAACGGCAGGCGTGCGATGAAGTCGATGACGGCCCGCGCCTCGGCCGCGTGCCCGGTGCGGTCGAGCGCGAGGGCGATGAAGGCGCCGTCGCGCGGCCAGAAGTAGTCCCACCGGTCGGCCGCGCCCGCGGCAGGAGCCCGGCCCGAGTCGAGGCCGCCCATTGCCTGGTGCAGGTCGATGAGCGCCCAGCGGCTCATCGACTCCCACTCGGTGCCCTCGCCCGGCACGGTCCCGAGCTCGACCCACTCCCGCGCGGCCCGCACGAGCGACGCCCCGCGCGGGTCACCGTCCCCGATCCGGTAGTGCGGAGGGGTGGCGAGCTGCGGCTCGGCCCACACGTCCTCGGTGCCGGCGCGCGTCCCGCACGCCGCGAGCAGGGCGCAGCACAGCGCCAGCACGACGGCACGCACTCCACGTCGCACGCCTGCCCACCTCCTCGCGAACGGTCCCGGCGAACCTAGCCCGATCCGGTGGAGGTTGTCCTGCGAACGGGGCGCAGGCCCACGCAAGGGACGGGCCGGCATACGGGCTTCGGTCTGTATGCCGGCCACGCACCGCCCACCTCGTCTCACCTAGGCTCCCGCGCATGGTGGACGTCAACGAGTTCGGCCTGCCCGTCGGCGCCCTGGTGCCGGGGTGGGAGGAGCGGCCCGCGCCGGGCGCAGTGGTGCTGGAGGGGCGCTACGTGCGGGTCGTCCCCCTCGACTCCGTGCACTACTCCGACCTCTTCGACGCGGTGTGCGGGCCGGAGGACGGCGGGCTCTGGACCTACCGGCCGATCCCGCGCCCGACGTCGCTCGCCGCGCTGTGGATGCACTTGGCGGCCGGCGTCGACGACCCTGCCGCGGTCGCCTTCGCCTTCGTGCCGCTCGAGGGCGAACGCGCGGGCCGGGCGACCGGGATCGCGCACTACACGCGCATCGACCCGCGCACCGGCCAGATCGAGGTCGCCGGAGTGCTCCACGGCGCGGGCCTTCAACGCACTCGCGCGGCCACGGAGGCGATCTCGCTGCTCATGCGGCACGCCTTCGACGACCTCGGCTACCGCCGCTTCGAGTGGAAGTGCGACAGCCTCAACGAGCCGTCGCGCCGCGCCGCCGCACGCCTCGGGTTCACCTACGAGGGGCGGTTCCGCAACCACATGGTCACGCAGGGGCGCAACCGCGACACCGACTGGTTCTCGGTGACGAGCGAGGAGTGGCCGGCTGTCCGCGCGCGGCACGAGGCGTGGCTCGACCCGGCGAACTTCGACGACGAGGGCCGCCAGCGCAGCCAACTCAGCCCTCGGACGGGTCGAGAGTAGAGAGAGTCCCGCCCCAGGTCGCTGGAGGCGGGACTCTCTCTACTCTCGACGGCTTCGCCGCCGCAAGGGCGTCAGTCGTTCGAGTCGCTGAGGGGCTTCTCCTTGGTGGCGAGCTCCTCCTTGGCCTTGGCGGCCGCGTGGGCGTGCTCCTCCTCGGTGCGGGCCGCGGAGGTCGCGTGCGCGGCGTCGTGGCCGGCCGGCATGCGCCAGCGGGCGGTCGAGACCCCGGCCTCCTTGGCGCGGGCGATCGCCTCGTTGACGGTGCGCTCCGCGTCCTCGCGGCCGGCCCAGTGGGCGCCCTCGACCGACTTGCCCGGCTCGAGGTCCTTGTAGGTCTCGAAGAAGTGCTGGATCTCGAGGCGGTCGAACTCGCTGATGTGCTCGAGCTCGGTGATGTGCGCCTTGCGCGGGTCGCCCGCGGGGATGCAGAGGATCTTGTCGTCGCCGCCGGCCTCGTCGCGCATGTGGAACATGCCGATGGGGCGCGCCCGCACGAGGCAGCCGGGCCAGGTCGGCTCGTCGAGCAGCACGAGCGCGTCGAGCGGGTCGCCGTCCTCGCCGAGGCTCTCCTCGACGTAGCCGTAGTCCGACGGGTAGGCCATCGACGTGAAGAGCATCCGGTCGAGCCGGATGCGCCCGGTCTCGTGGTCGACCTCGTACTTGTTGCGGTGACCCTTGGGGATCTCGATGGTGACGTCGAACTCCACGGTGGTGGCCTTCTTTCGGATGGGTATGGATGACCTACGCTCGGGGACCAGTGTCCCGTATGAGCGGAGGGGCGCCAACGAAAGGGGTCCGATGCGACGGGCGGTTGTGGCGGGGGTCACGCTCATCCTCCTCGGCGCCACCGGCTACGCGACCGCCGACGTCCTCGACGTCGCTCCCGGCATCCTCACCCGCGACGGTGCGACCGTCGCTCCTCCGACCCCCACGGGCTCCGCGACCGCCTCGCCGGCATGGGCCGCGCTGCCCAGCCCTGCGCCCTCGCCGACGTCGGCCTCGCCCAGCCCGTCGGCGACCGTCCCGCCGCCCTCCGGCGCCGCGCTCGCCAAGGCTCTCGGCGCCATCGTCAAGGACCCGTGGCTGGGTCCCAGCGTCGGCGTGAGCGTGCGCGACGGTGAGACCGGCGAAGAGCTGTATGCCGTCTCGCCGAGTGCCGCTCGCGCCCCCGCCTCGACGCTCAAGGTCCTCAGCGCCTTCGCCGTCACCTCGCACCTCGACCTCGACGCCCGCATGACGACGAAGGTCGTCACCGGCGCCACCCCGAGCGAGGTGGTCCTCGTCGCGGGAGGCGACACCCTCCTCGGCACGGGCGCGTCCGACCCCACGACGGTCGAGGGCCATGCCGGCGTCGCGACGCTGGCCGACGAGGTGGCGCGGTCGCTCGACGAGCGCGGCGCCGGAGCGGTGACCCTGCGGGTCGACGCGACCTATGCAGCGGGTCCTCGCTACCCCGCGACGTGGAAGAAGGAGGACATCGCCGCCGGCTTCACCCAGTCGGTGTCGATGCTCGACCTCGTCTCGCAGCGCGCAGGGGGCGGCAGGGCCGCACCGCCCGTACCCGAGGCCGGCGTCGCCGCCGCCCTCGCGAAAGCCCTCACCGCCCGCGGCCACGCGACGACGGTGGCGCCGCTCAGCGGCCACGGCACACCGGCCCCCGCTGGTGCCACCGAGCTCGGTGCCGTCGAGTCCGCGACCTACGCCGAGCACCTCGGCTTCGCCCTGCAGCACAGCGACAACGCCCTCACCGAGAACCTCGTCCGCCAGGCCATGGTCGCCGCGGGCGCGTCGCCCGCGGCGCCGCTCGGGCCGCCCCAGTTCGTCGTGAAGACCCTGGCCGACGCGGGCGTGCCGACGACGGGCCTGCGCCTGCTCGACACGAGCGGGCTGTCCCCGGGCCAGACCGCGACGGCGACCGTGATGGCCGACGTCCTGGCGCTCGCGACGAGCGGCAAGGACGACGACTTCCTCCGGGCGGTCGCGAGCCTGCCCGTGGCCGGGCTCAACGGGAGCCTCTCCGACCGCTACCGCGGCAAGGAGACCAAGGCCGTGGCCGGCATACCGAGGGCCAAGACCGGCACGCTCAAGGGGATCTCGAGCCTCGCCGGGACGACCGTGGACGCCGACGGGCACGTGCTCGTCTTCGCCGTCCTGGCCGATCGTGTGCCAGCCTCGTCGGGAACGCTGGGCGCACGCGCGGCGTTGGATCGCTTCGTCACCGCGCTCACCCTGTGCGGATGTCACTGAGCCGAGGAGGCCACGTGAGCAACAGCTACGTCGACTGGGAGTTCGCCAAGACCACCGGGCGGACGCTCGTCAACGCCGGACCGAGCGTGTCCGCCGACGAGGCCGCCGCCGAGGTGGGCGCGATCCGCGAGGCCGCCCGCAAGGCGCACGGCCCGGTCGCGGAGACCTCGCAGCTCCGCACGCCGGACGACGCGCCCGAGGCACTCGTCGTCGACCGCCCGACGTGGATCGCGATGAACGCCGACTCGATGGGCGCGATGCTCAACCCGGCGTTCGAGCAGATCCTCACCAAGCGCGGGCCCGAGGCCGCACCGAGCGGGCTCGGCGCCGCCATCGGCGGCAAGGTCACCGGTGCCGAGGCGGGTGCGCTGCTCGCCTTCATGTCGAGCAAGGTTCTCGGGCAGTACGACCTCGCCCCCGGCGGCACCCCTTCGCTCCTGCTCGTCGCCCCCAACCTGCTCCAGGTGCAGCGCGAGCTCGACGTGGACGCCGCCGACTTCCGCGCGTGGGTGTGCATGCACGAGGAGACCCACCGCGTGCAGTTCACCGCCGTGCCGTGGCTGCGCGACCACATGGTCGCCGAGGCGCGCACGCTCGCGACCGAGATGGCGCCCGACCAGGACCGTCTCCAGGAGCTGACGAAGACGCTGCGCGAGAAGCTGCCCGAGGCCTTCACGAGCGGGTCGAGCGGCATCACCGACCTCGTCATGACGGCCGAGCAGCGCGAGAAGCTCGCCGAGCTCACCGCCGTCATGTCGCTCCTCGAGGGCCACGCCGACGTCGTCATGGACGACGTGGGCCCGGCCCACATCCCCACGGTCTCCGAGATCCGCGCGAAGTTCACCGAGCGCCGCAAGGGAGCCGGGGCGCTCGACAAGCTGCTCCGCCGGCTCCTGGGGCTCGAGGCCAAGATGCGCCAGTACCGCGACGGCGCCGCCTTCGTCCGCGGTGTGCAGGAGCGTGTCGGCGTCGAGGGCTTCAACGCCGTCTGGACCTCGCCCGAGACGCTGCCGCGCCCGCTCGAGATCACCGACCCCGCTGCCTGGGTCACCCGCGTCCACGGCTGAACCTCCCCGTGAGTGGTCCGCACCCGTCGACGGCGACGATCCGGTATGCCGTCCGCTCGACGCTCGCGGACCTCGCACCCGGTGACGTCGTCCTCGTCGCGTGCAGCGGCGGGGGTGACTCGATGGCGCTCGCCGAGGCCGTCGCCCACGAGCAGCGGCACGCGTCCTGGCGCGGGGGAGCCGTCGTCGTCGACCACGGCCTGCAGCCCGGGTCCGACGACGTCGCGGCTCGCGCGGCCGGCTGGCTGCGCGACCTCGGTCTCGACCCGGTCCTCGTCGAGCGAGTCACGGTGTCCGACACCGGGTCCGGGCTGGAGGCGGCGGCGCGCGACGGCCGCCACGCGGCGCTCGACGCGGTCGCCGAGCGCGTCGGCGCGGCCGTCGTCCTCCTCGGCCACACCCTCGACGACCAGGCCGAGCAGGTGCTGCTCGGGCTCGTTCGCGGGTCCGGTGCCCGCTCCCTCGCCGGTATGCCGGCCGCCCGCGACCGCGTCCGCCGTCCCCTCCTCGGCGTGACCCGGGCGCAGTGCCGCGAGTCGTGCGAGGCCGAGGGCGTGCCGTGGTGGGACGACCCGATGAACGACGACCCGGCGTTCACGCGCGTGCGGGCCCGGCGTGCGGTCGCCGACCTCGAGGCGGACCTCGGGCCGGGCGTCGCGGCCAGCCTCGCCCGCTCGGCCGACCAGCTCCGGGAGGACGCCGACCTCCTCGACGCGCTCGCGGACTCGGCGGTGCGGGAGCTCGGTCCCGGCCCGTGGGCGGCCGCCGACCTCATGGCCCTGCCCCGACCTGTCCGCACCCGTGTGTGGCGCCGGCTCCTCGTCGCGGCAGGTGCGCCGGCGGGGCAGGTGGGCACACGGCATACGGAGGCCTGCGACGCACTGCTCACGCGGTGGCGAGGGCAGGGTCCACTCCACCTCCCGGGCGACCTGAGGGCCGTCCGCGCGGGTGGCACGGTCACGCTCTCGCACTGACCCGTCAGAGCGCGGCGACCGCCCCGGCCGCACCGACGACGGCGCCGATCAGCCTCAGCCGGTCGACGCCGAGGAGGCGGCGGACGAGCCCTTCGTCGTGACCCCTACCGAGGCGGCCGTGCAGCGGCGCGGCCCCGACGGCCGTGAGCAGCATCGACCACCCGGCGCCGGCTGCCGCGACGAGCGTTCCGATGCTCACAGGGCCCGCGAGCAGTGCCGCGGCGACGGCGGCCAGGAGCCCGACGTAGACGACGGCCACGACGGGCGTGATCCGGCGCGAGTGGGCGTCGTGCGCCCGGGCCCATCGCCCGGGCCCGACGTCGGCGAGCGCGGGATAGACGACGAGGGTGACGGTGAGCTGGAAGCCGAGGTGCGCGCCGCTGGCGAGGACGAGCCAGCTCGCCGCACCCGTCATCGGGGAGGCTTCCCGAACGCCTCCGCGGGGAGGTCGAGCTCACCGTCGGCGAGCGCGTCCACGATCCTCCGGGCGACGTCCTCGGGCCGGTGGCCGGTCGGAAGCCTCGGAGCCTGTCCGCTGAGGGGCCGGTCCGCGAGCCCGGTCTCGGTGTGTGGCGGGCGGATGTCGTGCACGTCGACCCGGGCCCGGCGGAGCTCGGTGCGCAGCGCGATGGCGACCGCGCTCATCGCGGCCTTGCTCGCCGAGTAGGCGACCATGCCGGGCAGCGGGCGCTCGGCGACGACCGCGCTGACGAGCGCGACGAAGCCGCGCGACTCCTCGAGCATCGGGAGCAGACGCCGGAGCAGGATGAGCGGTCCGACGACGTTGGTGAGGAAGAGCTCCTCGATGACCGCGTCGGGGGTGTCGACGAGCGGGCCGAAGGCGACGACCCCCGCCGCGTCGACGACGCCGTCGAGGCCGCCGAGGTGCTCGGTGGCGGCCTCGGCCACGCTCTCGCCGGCCGCGGCGTCGGCGATGTCCGTGACGACGACCGTCGGTGCACCGTCGAGCCCGACGTCCGCCAGGCGGCGGGCGTCCCGGCCCACGAGGAGCACCCGTGCGCCTCGTCCGGCCAGCTCGCGGGCGAGGAGCGAGCCGAGGGCGCCGCTCGCGCCGACGACGGCCACGCGTGCACCGGACAGGTCTCGAGCCGTCATGGCCCGACGATAGACCGGCACCGGGCCGCTGCCCGGGGACGGTGACGGGTCCCGGCTGTCCCTCGACCCCGCCCGTCCGGTTGACTGGCCCTGACGGACCGTCGACACGAGAGGGAGAAGGCACCGTGGACGCTGCCCACATGGGAGCAGACCTCGAGCGGGTCCTCGTCACCGAGGACGAGATCCAGACCAGGCTGGCCGAGCTGGCCGAGGAGATCGCGGCAGAGTACGCCGACAAGGACGTGCTCCTCGTGGGGGTGCTCAAGGGTGCGGTCATGGTCATGGCCGACCTCATGCGCGCCCTGCCGATCACCGCGCCGGTCGACTGGATGGCCGTCTCCTCCTACGGCTCGGGCACCAAGAGCTCGGGCGTCGTGCGGATCCTCAAGGACCTCGACACCGACATCTCGGGCAAGCACGTGCTCATCGTCGAGGACATCGTCGACTCCGGCCTCACGCTCTCGTGGATCCGGTCCAACCTCGAGTCGCGCAACCCCGCCTCGGTCGAGATCTGCACCCTGCTGCGCAAGCCCGACGCCGCCAAGGTCGAGGTCGACGTCAAGTGGGTCGGGTTCGACATCCCCAACGAGTTCGTCGTCGGCTACGGCCTCGACTACGCCGAGCAGTACCGCGGCCTGCGCCAGGTCGGCACGCTCGCCCCCCACGTCTACTCCTGACCCCAGCGGGACTGATTGCCCGTTCGCGCTCATCTCGAGAAGGCGCGGCTTCGGAAGGTCGGCGCGAACGGGCAATCAGTCACAGGTGCAGCCGCAAGGAGCCCGGAACACGCGGCATACGCCGGTCGTTGTTCGGTCGGACGCACCCGGGACCGGAAGGACCGTCACGGGTAGCGTGTGTACCCAGCCAGTGACGCGCGAGCGTGCACGGATGAGCTCGTTGATCAGGAGGACGTGGGGCCACCGGCCTCATTCACATTCATGGATGCCAAGCGTGTGTTCAAGGCCCCGTTGTTCTGGGTCCTGGCGGTCATCGCCATCACCGTCGTGATGTTCTCGTTGGGAGGGGACGGCGGCTACGCGACGATCGACACGGCCAAGGCCGAGAAGCTCATCACCGACAAGAAGGTCGACAAGGCCGAGCTCACGAGCGACAACGTCCTCAACCTCGACCTCAAGGCGGACTCGGCGTTCACCGACGAGAAGGCCAACATCTCCGGCGCCGACAAGGTGCGTGCCGAGTTCGTCGACGCCCGGGCCGAGTCCCTCGTCGAGCTCGTCAAGGCGAACCCGCCCACCGAGGGCTACAACGACAAGCGCGAGACCCAGAACCCGTTCTGGTCGCTGCTCATCAGCATCTTCCCGATCCTGCTGCTCGTCGGCCTCTTCTGGTTCATGATGAGCCAGGCCCAGGGCGGCGGCTCGCGCGTCATGCAGTTCGGCAAGTCCAAGGCCAAGCTCGCCACGAAGGACACCCCCAAGGTCACCTTCGACGACGTGGCCGGCGCCGACGAGGCGGTCCAGGAGCTCCACGAGATCAAGGAGTTCCTCTCCGACCCGGCGAAGTTCCTCGCGGTCGGGGCCAAGATCCCCAAGGGCGTCCTCCTCTACGGCCCGCCCGGCACGGGCAAGACCCTCCTCGCCCGCGCCGTCGCCGGTGAGGCCGGCGTGCCGTTCTACTCGATCTCGGGCTCGGACTTCGTCGAGATGTTCGTCGGTGTCGGTGCCTCCCGCGTCCGCGACCTCTTCGAGCAGGCCAAGGCCAACGCGCCCGCCATCGTCTTCGTCGACGAGATCGACGCCGTCGGCCGCCACCGTGGCGCCGGCCTCGGCGGCGGCCACGACGAGCGCGAGCAGACGCTCAACCAGCTGCTCGTCGAGATGGACGGCTTCGACGTCAAGACCAACGTCATCCTCATCGCGGCGACCAACCGCCCCGACATCCTCGACCCGGCCCTGCTGCGCCCGGGCCGCTTCGACCGCCAGATCGCCGTCGAGGCCCCCGACATGCTCGGCCGCCACCGCATCCTCGAGGTCCACTCGCAGGGCAAGCCGATGGCTCCCGGGGTCGACCTCCTCGCCGTGGCCCGTCGCACTCCCGGCTTCACCGGCGCCGACCTCGCCAACGTGCTCAACGAGGCCGCGCTGCTCACGGCCCGCACCGACCAGACGCTCATCGACGACGCCACGCTCGACGAGGCGATCGACCGCGTCATCGCCGGTCCGCAGAAGAAGACGCGGATCATGTCGGCCAAGGAGCGCAAGATCACGGCCTACCACGAGGGTGGGCACGCGCTCGTCGCCGCGGCGATGAACCACACCGACCCCGTCACCAAGGTGACGATCCTGCCCCGCGGCCGGGCGCTCGGCTACACGATGGTCATGCCCATCGACGACAAGTACTCGACGACGCGCAACGAGATCCTCGACCAGCTCGCCTACGCCCTCGGTGGCCGCGTCGCGGAGGAGATCATCTTCCACGACCCGACGACCGGTGCCGCCAACGACATCGAGAAGGCCACCGCGATGGCCCGCAAGATGGTCACCGAGTACGGCATGAGCGAGCGCGTCGGCGCCATCAAGCTCGGCCAGAGCCAGGGCGAGGTCTTCCTCGGCCGCGACATGGGCCACCAGCGCGACTACTCCGAGCGCATCGCCGGCATCGTCGACGAGGAGGTGCGCAACCTCATCGAGGCCGCCCACGACGAGGCGTGGCACGTCATCAACGACAACCGCCACATCCTCGACCGCCTCGTCCTCGAGCTCCTCGAGAAGGAGACGCTCAACCAGAAGGAGATCGCCGAGGTCTTCGAGGGCATCGTCAAGCGCCCGCTGCGCCCGACGTGGCTCTCGAGCGAGCACCGCGGCATCTCCGACCAGCCGCCGGTCCTCACGCCGGCCGAGCAGGTTGCGCTCAACGGCAGCGCCAACGGCCACGGCCCGTCCGGGGAGCCGCAGGGCGCCCACGTCAACGAGGGCGACCCGACGACGACCGCGGCCATCGACAAGGCGGCCACCGACGGCGCCCACCCGGCGGCCGCGGCCGCCGACGAGCACCCGCCGACCCAGGTGATCGAGGTTCCCGAGGGCCAGCGTGTCGACCCCGACGCCCACTGACGGCGGGTCGGCCGTGCCCGACACCAGCGACGAGAGCGACACCCTCCCCCCGCGCCAGGTCGACCACGACCGGGCGCGGCGGGCGGTGCGCGAGCTGCTCCTCGCGATCGGGGAGGACCCCGACCGCGAGGGCCTGCGCGACACCCCCGATCGCGTCGCGCGCGCCGCGACGCAGCTGTATGCCGGCCTGTCGCAGGACCCTGCCGACGTCCTGTCCGCGCGCTTCTCGATCGACCACGAGGAGCTCATCATCGTGCGCGACATCGAGATCTACTCGACGTGCGAGCACCACCTCCTGCCCTTCCACGGCGTGGCCCACGTCGGCTACATCCCGGCGCCGGACGGCACGGTGACCGGCCTGTCCAAGCTGGCCCGGCTCGTCGACGTCTTCGCCCGGCGCCCGCAGGTGCAGGAGCGCATCACGACCCAGGTCGCCGACGCGCTCGTCGAGCACCTCGGTGTCCAGGGAGTCATCGTCGTCATCGAGGCCGAGCACCTCTGCATGTCGATGCGCGGCGTCCACAAGCCGGGGTCGCGCACCATCACCTCCGCCGTGCGGGGGCAGCTGCGCGACCCGGCGACCCGGTCCGAGGCGATGTCGCTGCTCCTCGGCGGCAAGCGGTGAGCGGCACCCCGTGATCCCGCTCGTCGCCGGACCCCGGCCCCTGGTCATGGGGGTCGTCAACGTCACGCCCGACTCCTTCAGCGACGGCGGGGAGTGGTTCGAGCCCGAGGCGGCGATCGCCCACGGGCGTGAGCTGATCGCTGCCGGTGCCGACCTCATCGACGTCGGTGGCGAGTCCACCCGCCCCGGCGCCGAGCGGCCTGCTGTCGAGGAGGAGCTGCGCCGGGTCGTCCCCGTCGTGCGGGCGCTGGCGGCCGAGGGTGCCGTCATCTCCATCGACACGATGCGGGCCTGCGTCGCCGGTGCGGCGGTCGAGGCGGGCGCGGCGATCGTCAACGACGTGAGCGCAGGGCTCGCGGACGGTGACATGGCCGCGCTCGTGGCGCAGGCCGGCATACCGTTCATCGCGATGCACTGGCGCGGGCACAGCACCGACATGCAGTCGCGCGCCGTCTACGACGACGTCGTCGACGACGTGTGCCGTGAGCTGCGCCAGCGTGTGGAGGCGTTGCAGGAGAGCGGGATCCGCGCGGAGGACATCATCCTCGACCCCGGGTTCGGCTTCGCCAAGACGGCCGCGCACAACTGGGCCCTGCTGAACCGTCTCGACGAGGTCGTCGCACTCGGCCACCCGGTCCTCGTCGGCGCGTCGCGCAAGACCTTCCTCGGGCGCGTCGGCCAGCCGCCCGGCGCCGACCCGCGGCCACCGGCCGAGCGCGACCTGTCCACCGCGGTGACGTCGTTCCACGCGGCGCGCTGCGGTGCGTGGGCGGTGCGGGTGCACGACGTGGCCTCGACGACCGAAGCCCTCGACGTCGCCGACGCGCTGCGGACCAGCGGAACGGAGGAGGGCGCATGAGCGACCGGATCGTCCTCAAGGGCATCTCGGCCACGGGCCACCACGGAGTCCTCGACTTCGAGAAGCGCGACGGCCAGACCTTCGTCGTCGACGTCGCGATGGAGGTCGACCTCGGCCCGGCCGGCACGAGCGACGACCTCGACGACACCGTCAACTACGCCGAGGTGGCGGGCGACGTCGTCGCGCTCATCGAGGGGGAGTCGCTCGACCTCATCGAGGCCCTCGCCGACCGCATCGCCGCCAAGGTGCTCACCCGCCCGCTCGTCGAGTCGGTCGTCGTCACCGTGCACAAGCCACAGGCCCCGGTCGGGCACCCCTTCACCGACGTCGCGGTCACCGTCGAACGGCTGCGCGAGACCCCCGTCGTCATCGCCATCGGCTCCAACATGGGCGAGCCGCTCGAGACGATCCAGAACGCCGTCGGCGCCCTCTGGCTCGCGCTCGACCTCAGGTCGGCGTCGCGCGTCTACGAGACCGCGCCCGTGGGTGGCCCGGCCCAGTCGGCCTACCTCAACGCCGTCGTCGTCGGCACGACCTCGCTCTCGCCGCAACGGCTCCTGCGCACGCTCCAGGACATCGAGCTCGACCACGGCCGGGTCCGCAAGGAGCGGTGGGGGCCGCGCACGCTCGACCTCGACATCGTCCAGTACGGCGACCCCGTCTTCGACACCGACGTCCGCCTCACCACCGAGGCGCTCACCCTGCCGCACCCGCGCGCGCACGAGCGTGCCTTCGTCCTCGTCCCCTGGGCCGACGCCGACCCCGAGGCGGCGTTGCGCGTCGAGGGCCAGGTGCGACGGGTGGCAGACCTCGCCGCCGAGGTCGGCAGCGCCGGCGTCTCGCTCGGACCCGACGTCGACCTGCTGGAGGACGGGTGGTGAACCGTCACGGCGTGCGGGCACGCGTCGCGCTCCTCGTGGCCCTGACCGTCGGCGCCGCGTCCTGGCTCCTCTGGGGGCTCGTCACCGGCGGCGCCACGCTGGTGCCACGCCCCTCGTGGCTGGCGGCCGTGCTGCTGCTCGGGATGGCGGCGTTCGTCACCGGGTTCGCCTGGCCGGTGCGCTCCTACCTCGCCGGCCGCGCGACGAAGCGGCTCGACCCCATCCGCGCCGCCCGCGTCGTCGTCCTCGCGCAGGCGGCGACCCTCACCGGGGCGGCTGCCGCCGGCTGGTATGCCGGCCAGCTCGCCGTCGTCGCGAGCGACCTCTCGCTCGTGGCCAACCAGGACCGGCTGTGGAGGCTCGCGGTCCTCGTCGGTGCGGCGGTGCTGCTCGGCGCCGCCGGCCTGCTCGCCCAGTCGTGGTGTCGGGTCGACCCCCGCGACGACGACGACTGACTGGCCTACTTGTCGACGTCGCCGACGACGAAGAAGGTCGAGCCGAGGATCGCCACCATGTCGGAGACGAGGGTTCCGGGCAACAGCTCGGTGAGCACTTGGACGTTGTTGAACGACGCCGACCGCAGCTTGAGCCGCCACGGAGTCTTCTCCCCGCGTGAGACGAGGAAGTAGCCGTTGAACCCGAGCGGGTTCTCGGTGGCGACGTAGGTCTCGCCCTCCGGCACCTTGAGCACCTTGGGCAGCCGCTGGTTGACCGGCCCGGCCGCCAGCGACCCGAGCACCGAGAGGCAGTGCTCGACGAGGTCGAGGCTCACGTGCACCTGCTCCAGCAGTACCTCGAGGCGCGCGAGGCAGTCGCCGGCGGTGCGGGTCACGACCCGCCCGGGACCGTCCTCGCCGAAGAGCTCGGCGTAGGCGAGGTAGGGCGCGTCCCGCCGCAGGTCGACGTCGAGCCCGGAGGCGCGCGCGATGGGACCGGAGACGCCGTAGGCCTGCACCGTCTCGACGTCGAGGACCCCGACCCCGCGGGTGCGCGCGGTGAGGATCTCGTTGCCGACGAGCATCGACTCGAGGTCGGGCAGGCGCCGGCGCACGGCTTTGACCGCGTCGTCGACGCGACCCAGCCAGCCCGCGGGCACGTCCTCCTTGAGCCCGCCGACCCGGTTGAACATGTAGTGCATCCGCCCGCCCGACGCCTCCTCCATGACCGCCTGGAGCTCCTCGCGCTCACGGAAGGCATAGAAGACGGGCGTGATCGCCCCGAGCTCGAGCGGGTAGGACCCGAGGAACATGAGGTGCGACAGGACCCGGTTGAGCTCGGCGAGCATCGTCCGCAGCCACACGGCGCGCTCGGGGACCTCCATGCCGAGCATCTCCTCGACGGCGAGGACGACGCCGAGCTCGTTGCCGAAGGCGCTGAGCCAGTCGTGCCGGTTGGCGAGCACGACGATCTGTCGGTAGTCGCGGACCTCGAAGAGCTTCTCCGCTCCGCGGTGCATGTAGCCGATGATCGGCTCGGCCCGCACGATCCGCTCCCCGTCGAGGGTGAGACGCAGTCGCAGCACGCCGTGCGTCGCGGGGTGCTGCGGCCCGATGTTGAGCACCATGTCGGCCGTTGCGAGGCCACCGGCGCCAACGGCGACGGTCGTCATCTGCGTCGACGCGCTCGTGGGCGCCCTCGTCGGCTCAGGCATGGCCCCGAGTATGCCGCGTCATCGCCCAGTGGAACCCGCCGAGCCCGCGCGCGTCGGTGAGGGCCGCCACCGTGGACGACCGACCCAGCGCCCGCACGTAGCCGAGCGGGTCCGTCGTCGCCATGGCATGGTCCGGCGTGGCAGCCATGAACCCGAGCCGGTGGAGCACCTCGCGCTGGGTGACGACCTCGTCGGCCCGGAGCGAGTCGGTCGCGACGTGCGCCGTGAGATCGCGTCGTCCGTCCGGCACCACCTCGGTCACCTGTCCCTCCCTGTATGCCGTGAGCGTGCCGTGCGCGGGTCGCGTCGCCCGCGTGTGGCCGTAGTCCACGGCGACGGTGAGGCCAGAAGCGCTGCGGCACACCAGCTCCCGCCACGCGAGGTCACGTGCGAGCCCGACCTCGACCCGGTCGCCCGGCGTCACGGCCGGCCACCAGGCGCCTACCCACGCGCGGTCGTCGCCGCCGAGCTCGGCGCCCAGTGACTCGGTGCCGTCGTCGTCGACGAGCACCTCGCGCAGCACCCCGTCGTCGTCGACCTCGGCCACGGTGCACGGCACGACGTCGAGCCACTCGTGGGCGAGGACGAGGGCGTCGAGGTCGCGCAGGTCGTCGGGCAGCGCAGAGCCGCCGGGGGAGCGCAGCCACGTGACGGGGTCCGGCAGCCCGCCCGGGCGCTCGACGACGTCGACCCCGACGAGCTCGAGGTCCGGGCGCGCGTCGTGGAGGTGCCCGAGCAGCTCGCCGCGCCCGCACGCCAGGTCGACGACACGGCATACGCCGGCGTCGTCCGCGAGGCGACCCACGACCTCGGCGAGGACGGCACCGAGGGGACCGTGCGCCGAGGTCGTGAAGTGACCCGCCGGGCCCTCGGCGCGGCGGTAGAAGCCGTGGGGCCCGTAGAGCGCGTCCCACCACGCGTCACGCCAGGGTCGAGGGCTCACCCCCGCAACCTACGGCAGCAAAAGCGTTCGCGTCCCGAGCAGTCCGACGGCACACTCGATGCAGTGAAACCCCTCACCAGGAACGAACGACCCCGACGCCCGCGAGCAGTTCGTCGAGCGGCGGGTCGCCGGGCTCCGCGAGCGGTCCGCGAGGTTCGTCGCGCAGGTCTGAGGATCCCCACTCCCGCCTTGTGTGCCTGAGCGGAACTCAGGGCTTCCGCTCAGGCACACAAGGCAGCGAGGCCGAGGTTCCGCAGGTCGGCAGCGAGCTGGAACGGCTCGTCCCGGATCTCGCGTGCCGTCGCCCTGACGACGATCCGGCCCGGCGTCGTGAGGCCGCGCTGGCGTTGGATGTCGCCCTCCCAGTGCTCGACCTCCATGTGGAATGCGCCGTCGACCTCCAGGACGAGCACCTCTCCGGTCGGCAGCGTCCACTCGCAGTCGGTGTAGCGCCACCGGCCCGAAGAGTCCTGACGGCGCCGTTGCCGGGCCGGAACGGGAAGGCCGAAGTCGGTGCACATGCGCTTCACGTCGACCTCGGCAACCGACTGGGCACCACCCTCGAACTCGGTCAGCAGCAGTCTGAACCGCGGAGCTCGGCGCAGCGGCTTCATTCGCTCCATCTGTGTCCTGAGCGCGGCAGGGGTCGTGAGCCGCTGCTGCACGACGGCGGCAAGCAAGCCCTGAGCCGTGCGCCAGTTGGGCTCATGGGCGGCGCAGAGCAGAGCCGCCGGCTCTACCCGCGCAAGGGGCAGATCGCGACCCGTTGTGCGCCAAACCTCGAGAGGGCGCCGGGTCCGGAACCAGTCGATGCCGTCGAGCGGCGCGAGGTGCTCCTCGTCATCAACGAGGATCGTGATGCGCTCTCGGCGCCAGTTCCTGAGCCCGTGGTGCTCCAGTGCCGTGTAGCCGCCGACAATCGCCGGAGGCCCGGCATGCAGAACTCCGAGCCAGGCCTGCTGCTCCCGGGTCAGCGCACCGGTGAAGGTGCTGACGACGACCGAGCTCCGTGCCGACCACCTCCTCGCGGTCAGCTGGGCGTCGACGTGCTTCCGCGTGAAGCCAGCGACGCGAAGCTGTCGACGAGCCACGAGACCGGCCTGGGCATCGGCGAACGCGAGAACCTTCGGCGGAAGCGGCTTCATGCGCCGATCGTGTCGGTCATTGCGATCGTGACCGTGGAGTTCTCCACAGCCACGCCCACACCTCGGCCTTGTGTGCCTGAGCGGAACCTTGGGCTTCCGCTGAGGCACACAAGGCATAGGTTGGCTGCGTGAATGGAGGCGAGCACCCCGCGCGGCTGTCGGTCGGCATCATCGGGGCCGGTCGCGTCGGGGCCGTCCTCGGTGCCGCCCTCGCCCGCGCGGGGCACCGGATCCAGGCCGCGTATGCCGTGAGCGCCGAGAGCCGCGAACGTGCCGGCGCGCTCCTGCCGGGAGTGCCGCTCAAGGAGATCCCCGACGTCATCGACGGAGCCGACCTCGTGCTCCTCGCCGTGCCCGACGACGCGCTGCCCGAGCTGGTGGCGGGGCTGGCGGCCACGGAGACGTGGCAGGCGGGCCAGATCGTCATCCACACGAGTGGCCGGTTCGGCGCCGACGTCCTGCGGCCCGCGATGTCCGCGCACATCCTGCCGGTCGCGATCCACCCGGCGATGACCTTCACCGGGACGGCGCTCGACCTCGGACGGCTCGAGGAGTGCGCCTTCGGGGTCACCGGTCCGGACGCCCTGCGACCCATGGCCGAGGCGCTCGTCGTCGAGATGGGCGGCGAGCCGGTGTGGGTCGCCGAGGACCAGCGGGCGGCCTACCACGCGGCCCTGGCGCACGGCTCGAACCACCTCGTCACCCTTGTCGCACAGGCGATGGAGGTGCTCGCGGCCGCCGGCGTCGAGCAGCCGCGCAGCGTCCTCGGACCGCTCGCTCGGGCCGCGCTCGACAACGCCCTGCGGCTGGGTGACGCAGCCCTCACCGGACCGGTCGCCCGCGGCGATGTGAGTACCGTGGGCACGCACCTGCGCGAGCTCGACCGGATCTCGCCCGAGATCAGGGCGACCTACGTCGCCCTGGCCCGTGCCACCGCGGTGCGCGCTCTCGAGAGCGGGCGGCTCCGGCCGTCGGCCGCAGAGCCCTTGCTCGACACCCTCGCCGACCCGGAGCCCCAGGAGCCGACACCGTGACCGACAGCGCCACCTCCACCGTGACGTCCGCGGCGACCCCGGTCGTCGCGAGCACGCGCGACGAGATGCGGGCCGCGCGCGCCGCCCTCCCGGGCAGCGACGTCGCGGTCGTCATGACGATGGGCGCGCTCCACGAGGGGCACGCCGAGCTCATCCGCGAGGCCCGTCGCGCGGCCGAGCACGTCATCCTCACGATCTTCCTCAACCCACTGCAGTTCGGGCCCAAGGAGGACCTCTCCCGCTACCCGCGCACCTTTGACGACGACATGCGGATCGCGACCGCCGAGGGCGTCGACATCGTCTTCGCGCCGACCCCCGACGTCGTCTACCCCGACGGCGACCCCGGCGTCCGCATCTCCGCCGGCCCGCTCGGCGACGTCCTCGAGGGCAAGTCGCGCCCCGGCCACTTCGACGGCGTCGTCACGGTCGTCGGCAAGCTGCTCCACCTCACCGGCGCCCGCCGGGCGTTCTTCGGCCAGAAGGACGCCCAGCAGCTCCTCCTCATCCGCCGGATGGTGCGCGACCTCGACTTCCCCGTCGAGGTCGTCTCGGTGCCGACCGTGCGCGAGGAGGACGGGCTCGCCCTGAGCAGCCGCAACACCTACCTCACGCCGTCGGACCGGGAGGTCGCGCTCTGCCTGAGCCGCGCGCTCGCCGCGGGAGCCGACCAGGCGGCATACGGTCCGTCCGCGGTGCGCCGCGCGGCCCGCGAGGTGCTCGTCGAGGAGCCGCTCGCGCTCGTCGACTACCTCGTCCTCGTCCACCCGAGCACCCTCCAGGACGTGCCCGAGTGGTACCGCGGCGAGGCGCTGCTCGCCGTCGCCGCCCGCGTCGGCACGACCCGGCTCATCGACAACACGCCGATCCTCCTCGGACCGGGCGGTGGCAGACTCGACGTGTTCTCGCAGCCCGACTCCGGCAGCATCCCCGCCCGACCGGCCGCCGGCTGACCGGCACCTCGACCAGGAGCCCCACCCATGTACCGCTACATGCTGCACAGCAAGATCCACCGTGCCACCGTCACCCAGGCCGACCTGCACTACGTCGGCTCGCTGACGATCGACATGGACCTCATGGACGCGGCCGACCTCCTGCCGGGGCAGCAGGTCGACGTCGTCGACGTCGACAACGGCAACCGGCTCACGACCTACGCCATCGAGGGTGAGCGCGGCTCGGGCATCCTCTGCATCAACGGCGCGGCGGCCCGGCTCATCAGCCCCGGCGACACCGTCATCATCATCGCCTACGCCTCGATGTCCGACGAGGACGCGCGCGCCCACGACCCGCACGTCGTCTTCGTCGACAAGGACAACAAGATCGTCGAGGTCGGCGACGACGGCGGCGACGTCCCCGAGGGCTACGGCCTCATGACGTCGGCCGTGACGAAGCGCTCGCACGGGTGACCGCACCCGAGGTGCGGATCCCGCGGGCGCTCGCGGCGCCGGCACCCGGCTGGACGACGTCGGCCGACGTCATCGTCGTCGGCTCCGGCATCGCCGGGCTCACCTGCGCGCTCCGGCTGCGCGAGCGCGTCGACCGCGTCCTGCTCGTCACCAAGACCGTCCTCGACGAGGGGTCGACGGCGTGGGCGCAGGGCGGCATCGCCGCCGCGCTCCACCCGGAGGACTCGCCCGAGGAGCACCTCGAGGACACCCTCGTCGCCGGCGTCGGGCTCTGCGACCGCGAGGCCGTCGAGGCGCTGGTGACCGAGGGGCCGCGCCGGGTGCGTGAGCTCGTCGCCCTCGGTGCCGAGTTCGACCTCGACGCCGAGGGCGAGATCAAGCTGACCCGTGAGGGTGGGCACCACCGCGACCGTATCGCGCACGCCGGTGGCGACGCGACCGGGCGTGAGATCTCGCGGGCCCTCATCGCGGCGCTCCACCGCGTCATCGACGACCCCGGCATCGAGGTCGTCGAGCACGCGCTCGTCGTCGACCTGCTCCAGGAGGGCGATGTCCCGGACGGTTCCGGCGAGGGCGAGCCAGGCACAGGCGCGCCCGTCGTCGGCGTGACGCTCCACGTCATCGGCGAGGGCCAGCTCGACGGGGTCGGCGCGGCCTACGCCCGCGCGGTCGTCCTCGCCACCGGCGGCCTCGGCCAGATCTACACGTCGACGACGAACCCGCCCGTCGCGACCGGTGACGGCATGGCCGCCGCGCTGCGCGCCGGCGCCCGGGTGACCGACCTCGAGTTCATCCAGTTCCACCCCACCGTGCTCTTCCTCGGCGAGGGCTCGACCGGCCAGCAGCCGCTCATCTCCGAGGCCGTGCGCGGCGAGGGCGCCTTCCTCGTCGACGCCTCGGGCCGGCGGATCATGGAGGGGCGGCACGAGCTCGCCGACCTCGCCCCGCGCGACGTCGTCGCCCGCGCCATCCTCGAGACGATGCGCGAGCAGGGCACCGACCACGTCTTCCTCGACGCCCGCCACCTCGGCGCGGACTTCCTCGAGGAGCGCTTCCCGTCGATCGTCGCGTCGTGCCGGTCGCTGGGCTTCGACCCCGCGACCGACCTGCTGCCGGTCGCGCCGGCCCAGCACTACGCCTCCGGTGGCATCGAGACCGACCTGCACGGGCGCACCTCGCTGCCCGGCCTCTATGCTTGCGGCGAGTGCTCGTGCACCGGCGTCCACGGCGCCAACCGCCTCGCCTCCAACAGCCTCCTCGAGGGCCTCGTCTTCGCGAGCCGCATCGCTTCCGACATCCCCGCTCGTATCGCCGCCGGCGAGCTGCCCGAGGTGGTCGTGCCGGCGGTGCCGGCGCACGCCGGCGGTGAGGCGGGGGAGGGCGCGCTGCTCGACAGCTCGCAGCGCCTCACCGTGCAGCGCACGATGACCGCCGGCTCCGGTCCCGTGCGCTCGGCGGGGTCGACGACCGAGACCGCAGCCGAGCTCGCCCGTCTCGCCGCGTTGCCGCCGTCGACGGCCGCGCCCGGCCCGAGGACGTGGGAGACGACGAACCTGCTCCACCTCGGCCAGGTCCTCACCGAGCTGGCCCGCCGTCGCGAGGAGACGCGGGGCGGCCACGTGCGTAGCGACTTCCCCGACCGCGACGACGCCCACTGGCTGCGCCGACAGAGCGTCGTCGTCGCACGCGACCGATCTCTCACCGCGACCGAACGGAGTATGCCGTGAGCTCGCCCTCGCGTCCCGACCTCGCCTTCCCCGAGGCCGACGCCCGACGTGTCGTCACCGTGGCCCTCGACGAGGACCTCGGTGGACCCGACGGCGTCGACGTGACGACGACCGCCACCATCCCTGAGGACCAGCGCACCGAGGCCGGCGTCGTCGCCCGTGAGTCCGGTGTCGTCGCCGGTGTCGAGGTCATCGCCCTCACCCTCGACGAGGTCGCACGACGGCTGGGGACCGAGCCCGTCTCGGTGCGGCTCGTCGCCCACGACGGCGACCCTGTCGAGCGCGGCGACGTCGTGGCCGAGCTGTCCGGCTCGACCCGGGCGACGCTCGTCGCCGAGCGCACCCTCCTCAACATCATCAGCCGGCTGTCAGGCGTCGCGACGCACACCGCTCGCTGGGCCGACGCGCTCGCGGGATCGGGAGCCATGGTCCTCGACACCCGCAAGACGACCCCGGGGCTGCGGGCGCTCGAGAAGTTCGCCGTGCGCGCCGGCGGAGGCACCAACAAGCGCATGGGCCTGCACGACGTCGCCATGATCAAGGACAACCACAAGCTCGCAGCGGGGAGTCTCGCCGCGGCATACGCCGCCGTGCGCGAGCACTTCCCCGAGGTGCCGGTCCAGGTCGAGGTGACGACGACCGAGGAGGCCCTCGAGTCCGTGGCCGCCGGCGCGCGGTTCCTGCTCTGCGACAACATGTCGACCGACCTGCTGCGTGCGACGGTCGAGGCGGTGCGCGCGACCGGCGAGGACGTCGAGATCGAGGCGACCGGCGGTCTCACGCTCGAGGTGGCGGCCGACTATGCCGCGACCGGCGTCGACTACCTCAGCGTGGGCGCACTCACGCACTCGTCCCCGATCCTCGACCTCGCCCTCGACCTGCGCACCTAACTCACCAATTCCTTCCGTTCGGTACGGGGTAGGTCCTGTACCGAACGGGAGGAATTGGTGAGTTGTGCACGCCCGGGGGTGTCAGTGGCCCTTGCGCAGTGTGGGGTGGTCGGCCTCGACCGTCGCCGGGTGGACGAAGAGCGGGAGCAGCCGTCGTGACGCCGGGGTCCGCACGGCCTTGACCGCGGCGAGGTGCGCCTCGCACCTGACGACGAGCTCGTCGTAGGCCTCCTGCCCCATGAGCTCGACGAGCTCGGCGCGGTTGCTGCGGTAGACCGGCTCGGCACCGACGTGGGCCTGCGGGTTGCCCGAGCAGTACCAGTCGAGGTCGTGCCCACCCGGACCCCAGCCGCGCCGGTCGTACTCGCCGATCGACACCTCGAGGTAGCTCGTGTCGTCGGGGTTCTCGACGGTGCGGAAGGTGCGCCGGATCGGCAGCTGCCAGCAGACGTCCGGCTTCTGCGTGTGCGGCGGCTCGCCGGTGAGCACGGCGTGCTGGTGCAGCGCGCACCCGGCGCCGGCGGGGAAGCCGGGCCGGTTGAGGAAGATGCACGCCCCGTCGACGACCTTCGTCTTGCGCGCGCCGTCCTCGAGCTCGGTCCAGTGCGAGACCTTGGCCGGGTTCTTGCGGTCGGGGCGCAGCTGCCACTCGTCCTCACCGAGCTGCTCGACGACGGCGGCGACGCGGGCGAGGTCGTCGTCGTCGGAGAAGTGCGCGCCGAGGGTGCAGCACCCGTCGTCGGGCCTGTCGGCATAGATGCCCTCGCATCCGGACCCGAAGATGCAGGTCCACCGAGAGGTGAGCCAGGTGATGTCGCACCGGAAGCGCTGACCCGGGTCGGCGGGGTCCGGGAACTCGACCCAGGTGCGAGGGATGTCCAGCGGGGTCTCGGCCACCGGGTCACCCTATGCCGCCGCGCGCCGACTACCGTGGACCCATGCGGCTCGGGGTCATCGACGTGGGATCCAACACCGTGCACCTCCTCGTCGTCGACGCCCACACCGGCGCCCAGCCGCTGCCCGCGAGCTCGCACAAGCGCGAGCTGCGCCTCTCGGAGCACGTCACCGACGACGGCTCGATCGACGACACCGGCCGCGACCAGCTCGCTGAGTTCGTCGCCGAGTGCCTCACCGTCGCCGAGGACCAGGGCGTCGAGGAACTCATGGGCTTCGTCACGAGCGCGATCCGCGAGGCGCCGAACGGCGACGACGTCCTCGCGGACGTCAAGGACCGCACGGGCGTCGTGCTCGAGGTGCTCTCTGGCGAGGACGAGGCCCGGCTCACCTTCCTTGCGGCGCGACGCTGGTTCGGCTGGTCCGCGGGGACGCTGCTCGTCGCCGACATCGGCGGTGGCTCGCTCGAGATCGGGCAGGGCATGGACGAGGAGCCCGACATCGCGATCTCGCTGCCGCTCGGCGCCGGCCGCGTCACCCGCGACCACCTCCCCGGGGACCCGCCCAGTGAGGCTGCCGTCCGCGCTGCCCGCAAGCACGTGCGCGCCGCGATCGCGCGCGAGCTGCGGCCGCTCGCCAAGGCAGGCTCACCGGACCGGGTCGTCGGCACCTCGAAGACGATGCGCTCCCTCGCCCGGATCACGGGTGCCGCACCGAGCGCCGAGGGCATGTATGCCGTCCGCCACCTCGAGCGCGACGCTCTCGACGCGATCCTGCCCCGGATCGCGAGCATGCCTGCGGCAGAGCGCAGCTCGCTCCCCGGCGTCTCCACCTCGCGAGCCCGGCAGCTGCTCGCCGGCGGCCTCGTCGTGTCCGCAACGATGGACCTGCTCGGGGTCGACCGGCTCGAGATCTGCCCCTGGGCCCTGCGCGAGGGGATCATCCTGCGCCGGCTCGACGGAATGCACTGATGGCGAGCGGCGATGCCGTGCGGGTGCCGGACATCCCGGTGGCCCTCTCCACCGCGTCCGTCTACCCGGAGAACTGCGCGGCCGCCTTCCAGCACGCCTCGCGACTCGGCTACGACGCCGTCGAGGTCATGGTCTGGACCGACCCGGTGACCCAGGAGGCGGGTGCGCTGCGCGCGCTGGCCGAGCTGCACGGCATACGCATCGTCTCGGTCCACGCACCGACGCTGCTCATCAGCCAGCGCATCTTCGGCGTCGAGCCGTGGGGCAAGATCGACCGCTCGCTCGAGCTCGCCCACGACCTCGGCGCCGAGACGGTCGTGCTGCACCCGCCGTTCCGCTGGCAGAAGGACTACGCCCGCGACTTCGCCGACGGCATCGCCACGCGCGAGCACGAGTCGGGCATCACCCTCGCCGTCGAGAACATGTATCCGTGGCGGGTCCGCGGTCGCGAGATCGAGGCCTACCTGCCGCACTGGGACCCGGTGCCGCAGCCCTACGACCACGTGACGCTCGACCTGTCGCACACCGCCACCGCCGGCTCGGACGCGCTCGCCATGGTCGAGGCCCTCGGGCCGAGACTGAAGCACCTGCACCTCGCCGACGGCGCCGGCTCGATGAGGGACGAGCACCTCGTGCCGGGCCACGGCAACCAGCCCTGCGGACAGGTGCTGGATGCCCTGGTGCACAACGGGTTCGACGGATCGGTCGTCGTCGAGATCTCGACGCGGCGGCTCACCGGCGAGCAGCGTGAGATCGCCCTGGCCGAGTCCCTCGCCTTCTGCCGGCTGCACCTCGCCGGCGCCCTCGAGGCCGAGGAGGAGGCATGAGCCCCCGCGGCCGCCGCCCCGGCGGCGAGGACACGCGCTCGGCGATCGTCGCCGCCGCGCGGACCGAGTTCGCGCAGCGCGGCTACGACGGCACCTCGTTGCGGGCCGTCGCCCGCGAGGCGGGAGTCGACCCCAAGCTCGTGCACCACTACTTCGACGGCAAGTCCGAGCTCTTCGTCGAGGTCATGGCCTTCCCCGCCAACCCCGCCGTCCTCGTCGAGCGGATCGCGGCCGCCCCTCGCAGCGAGCTCGGGGCCACCCTCGCGCGAGTCTTCCTCGCCGTATGGGACTCACCGGAGGGGCGCGAGCGGTTCGCCGCGATGTTCGCCGCGGCCGCCGCGCACGAGGAGCACGCCCGCATGGTGCGCGAGTTCGTCGGCCGCGAGGTGCTCCACCGGGTCGTCGACACCGTGCGGGAGTCCGGCGCGCCCGAGAGGGAGGGGGAGTCGCTCGAAGTGCGGGTCGCGCTCGGCGCCGCCCAGCTCATCGGCACGGGCCTGCTTCGCTACGTCGTCAAGGTGCCGGCCGTCGCCGACGCGTCGGTCGACGAGCTCGTCGCCCTCCTCGGCCCGAGCCTGCAGCACCACCTCGTCCCGCCCACCGACTGACTCCGCACTCTCCCGGGGTCTTGCGGGAGGCGCTCTGTCGGGTCTAAATTCATCACATGAGGAAAAGCGTCGTCGAACCCCTCAGCGCGGACGCGATCGTCGTCGAGCACCTCGTCGTGCGGCGCGGCGGCCGGAGCGTCCTGCCCGACCTCAGCGTCACGGTGCCCGCCGGTCAGGTCGTGGGCCTCCTCGGTCCGAGTGGCGGCGGCAAGTCGACGCTCATGCGGGCGATCGTCGGCGTCCAGCAGGTCGAGAGCGGGGACGTCACCGTCCTCGGGCGGCCGGCCGGGCACCCCGACCTGCGGCACCGCATCGGCTACGTCACCCAGTCGCCGAGCATCTATGCCGACCTCTCGGTGCGCCACAACCTCACCTACTTCGCCCAGGTGCTCGGTGCGAGCCCGGACGCCGTCGACCGGGCCATCGAGGCGGTCGACCTCACGAGCCACGCCGACGCGAGCGTCTCGACCCTCTCCGGGGGCCAGCGCTCGCGGGCGTCCCTCGCCGCAGCGCTCGTCGGCGACCCCGAGGTCCTCGTCCTCGACGAGCCGACCGTCGGCCTCGACCCGGTGCTGCGCCGCGACCTCTGGAACCTCTTCCGGCGACTGGCGCACGACGAGGGCCGCACCCTCCTCGTGTCGAGCCACGTCATGGACGAGGCGACGCGGTGCGACCGGCTCATCCTTCTGCGTGAGGGCGAGATCCTCAGCGACTCCACGCTCGCCGAGCTGCTCGCGCGCACCGGTGCCACCGACGCCGAGGAGGCCTTCCTCCGGCTCGTCGACCGGGCCGCAGAGGCGAGACCCACGGACGCGGCCTCGAAGGGTGGCCCGGCATGAACCCGCGCATCACGCTCGCCACGACCGCGCGCATCCTGCGCCAGCTGCGCGCCGACCACCGCACCATCGCGATGATGCTCGTCGTCCCGTGCGTGCTCCTCGGCCTGCTCGCCTGGATCTTCGACGGCACACCTGTCTTCGACCGGATCGGCGCCGCGCTGCTCGGCGTCTTCCCGTTCGTCGTCATGTTCATCGTCACGAGCGTCGCCACGCTGCGCGAGCGCACCTCGGGCACCCTCGAGCGCCTGCTGACCACACCGCTCGGCAAGGGCGACTTCATGCTTGGCTACGCCCTGGCCTTCGGACTCATGGCGGTCGTGCAGGCCCTCGTGGCAACGGGATTCGCCGTCTGGGTGTGCGGGCTCGACGTCGCCGGGCCGGTCTGGCTGCTCGTCGTCATCGCGGTCTGCGACGCGCTCCTCGGCACGGCGCTCGGCCTCTTCGTCAGCGGCTTCGCGGCCACGGAGTTCCAGGCTGTGCAGTTCATGCCGGCACTCGTGCTCCCGCAGTTCCTCCTCTGCGGACTCCTCGTCCCTCGCGAGAACCTGCCGTCGGTCCTCTCGACCCTCTCGGACGTCCTGCCCCTCTCGTATGCCGTCGACGCGATGCGCACGATCGCCTCGGTCCCCGACCCGGTCGGGGACGTGAGCTCGGACATCGCGGTCATCGTCGCCGCGATCCTGCTCTCACTCGCGCTCGGAAGCCTCACCCTGCGTCGCCGCACGCCCTGAACGAAGGTGCGCACACGGCATACCGGCTGGCTGCGAGGGAGGCCGGGGGAGCGGTTAGCCTGACGTCCGTGGACGCCTCCGACCTCCTTCGCTCCGGCCTGCTGCACCTCTCGGACTCGACGCTCGTGCGCACCACGATCGAGAAGGCGCCGGTCAGCCGCAACGTCGTGCAGCGCTACGTCCCCGGCACGGACGTCGCCCACGCCGTCGAGGCGACCGCCGAGCTGCGCGCGACGAACCGTCAGGTGACGATCGACTACCTCGGCGAGGACACCCTCGACGCCGGCCAGGCCGCGCACACCGTCGACACCTACGTCGGGCTGCTGCGCGCCCTCAAGGCCAAGGACCTGTCGCAGTTCGGGGCGGCCGAGGTGAGCGTCAAGCTGAGCGCCGTCGGCCAGGCACTGCCGCAGGACGGCGAGAAGATCGCGCTCGACAACGCCCGCATCATCTGCGAGGCGGCCCGCGACGCCGACACGACCGTCACCCTCGACATGGAGGACCACACGACGACGGACTCGACGCTGTCGATCCTCGCCGAGCTGCGCAAGGACTTCCCGGACACCGGTGCCGTCCTCCAGTCCTACCTCCACCGCACCGAGGGAGACTGCCGCGACCTCGCCACCGCGGGCAGCCGGGTCCGGCTCTGCAAGGGCGCCTACAAGGAGCCCGCGTCGGTCGCCTACCAGGACGCCGAGGACGTCGACCTCTCCTACGTCCGCTGCCTCAAGATCCTCATGGAGGGCGAGGGCTACCCGATGGTGGCCAGCCACGACCCGCGGCTCATCGACATCGCCCGGGCGCTCGCGAGCCGCCACGGACGCGAGCCCGACTCCTACGAGTTCCAGATGCTCTACGGCATCCGCCCCGACGAGCAAATCCGGATCGCCGACCGCGGCCACCAGATGCGTGTCTACGTGCCGTTCGGCGAGGAGTGGTACGGCTACCTCATGCGTCGCATGGCCGAGCGCCCCGCCAACCTGCAGTTCTTCCTCCGCAGCCTCGTCTCGAAGGGCTGACGTCGCGCGGGGGTCCGCCTCGCGAGCCTCTTCCTCCGCAGCCTCGTCTCGAAGGGCTGACGCCACGGGCTGAAACCCGCTGGTCGCCGCACCGCCGGACCCGGCATAGTCTCGCGCCATGGGAACGGTGGCGATCTTCGGTGCGGGTGTCATGGGCGAGACGTTGCTCTCGGGTCTGCTGCGAGCGGGGCGACCGGCCGACGAGCTCCTCATCACCGAGCGCCGGGCCGACCGCGCTGCCGAGCTGACCGAGAAGTACGGCGTGCGCGCCCTCACCAACGTCGAGGCGGCCACCCAGGCCGACACCCTCGTCCTCGTCGTCAAGCCGCAGGACATGGCTGCGCTCCTCGACGAGATCAGCCCCCACGTCGCCGACGGCAACCTCGTCGTCAGCCTCGCCGCCGGCATCACGACCGAGTTCCTTGAGAGCCGTCTGGCAGAGGGCCGCTCGGTCGTGCGCGTCATGCCCAACACCCCGGCGCTCGTCGACCAGGGCATGGCGGCGGTGAGCGGCGGCCGTCACTGCCAGCCCGACCAGCTCCAGCACGCCATCGAGCTCCTCGCCGCCACCGGCAAGGTGACCGAGGTCCCCGAGAAGCAGCTCGACGCGGTGACGGCGATCTCCGGCAGCGGGCCGGCATACATCTTCTACGTCGTCGAGGCGATGATCGAGGCGGGCGTTGTCCTCGGCATGCCCCGCGCGACCGCGACCGAGCTCGTCACGCAGACCCTCTTCGGCGCAGCGACCATGCTGCGCGAGACCGGGCAGCACCCGACGGTGCTGCGCGAGCAGGTCACCTCGCCGGGCGGCACGACGGCAGCAGCCCTGCGCGAGCTCGACGACCACAAGGTGCGGGCCGCGTTCATCAGCGCGATGGAGGCCGCCGCTGTCCGCTCCAAGGAGCTCTCCGGTGGCTGACCGGTCCTCCCGGACCCTCGAGGTCGTCCCGGTCACCGAGGACAACTGGCGCACCTACCGCGACGTGCGCCTCGCCGCGCTCCTCGACACCCCCCGCGCCTTCGCCAACACGTATGCCGTGAGCGCGGCCTACCCGGAGTCGTCCTGGCTCGCACGCCTGAGGACGATGCACGTGTGGCTCGCCTTCGTCGACGACCGGCCGGTGGGCACGGTGTCGCTCTGGCACTCGCAGGACCAGCCGGACGAGGAGGTCTACCTCATCGGCATGTGGGTGTCCGCGTCCGCGCGCGGCGCCGGTGTCGGCGACCTGCTCGTCTCGACCGCCCTCGACGCCGCCGGCGAGGCCGGGTACTCACGCGTGCACCTCGAGGTCGCCGAGGAGAACCTCCCGGCACAGCGCCTCTACGAGCGCCACGGGTTCGCCCGGACGGGCACGACGTGGGACAACCCGCTCTACGGCGGCATCCTCGAGATCGGGTACGCGGTCAGGGTGGACCCGGGTTGCCGCCCGTCCGTGGCGTCGGGGACAGTGGGGGCATGAGCGAGATCAGCGTGCGCCCGCTGGGCGAAGAGGACTGGCAGCAGTACCGCGACACCCGACTGACCGCGCTCCGGGAGTCACCCGAGGCCTTCGCCGCCACGGCCGCCGAGGAGGAGGCCCTCGACGAGGACTTCTGGCGACTGCGCATGCAGCGCTCCACCCGCCTCATCGCCGAGCGCGACGGCTCGCCCATCGGCATCGTCAGCGTCGGTCGAGCCGGTGAGGACCACCCGCGCACGGCCGAGCTCTTCGGCCTCTGGGTCTCGCCCGAGGCCCGCGGCAGCGGCGTCGCCACCGAGCTCGTGCGCGCCGGCGCCAACCTCGCCCGCGAGCAGGGCCAGACCCAGCTCGCCTACTGGGTCGGCAGCGACAACGGCCGCGCCGTCGCGTTCGCGAGCGGGTTCGGTTTCCGCCCGACCGCCGAGCGACGCCCCATGCGGGTCAAGTCCGACGACGACGAGGACGAGGTCGCCATGGTGCTCGCCCTCGGAGGCGACCGCGGATCGGTCGCCAGGGACTTCTGAGCCGCGCGCGGGCTTGCTGGCTAGGGGCGGGAGGCGAGGCGCTCGAGGAGCTCGGTCGGGCCGCTGACGATGAGCGTGTCGTGAGCCGAGACCTTGGTCGAGGGGACGGCATACGTGAAGTCGGCGCCGGGTGACTTCACGCCGACGATCGTCACGCCGTACTTGCTGCGGATGGCGCTCTGCTCGAGCGTGAAGCCGATCGCTTCGGTCGGCGGGCGCATCTTGACGATGGCGAAGCCGTCGTCGAACTCGATGTAGTCCTGGAGCTTGCCGCCGACGAGGTGCGCGACGCGGCGGCCGGTGTCGGCCTCGGGGCGCACGATGTGCTGGACGCCGATCCGGTCGAGGATGCGGGCGTGCTCGGGCGACATCGCCTTGGCCCAGATGTCGGGGATGCCGGCGTCGACGAGGTTGGCCGACGAGAGCACCGAGGCCTCGATCGACGAGCCGACCCCGACGACGGCGATGCGGTAGCGCGAGGCCTTGGCGTCGCGGACGACCTCGGCGTCGCTCGCATCGCCGTGGATGACCGAGCTGAGCCGCCCGAGGAACTTCTCCGCGAGGAAGCCGTCCTTCTCGATCGCGACGACGCGGTGGCCGAGGCGACGCAGCTCGAGGGCGGCGGCACCACCGAACCGACCGAGCCCGACGACGAGGACGTCGAGATCGCTGTTCTTGGCTCCCACGGGCGCTCCTCCTTGCGACGGCCCGCGGTGACGGCGGGTCCACGTGACGGTCACTTCGGGGTCGAGGCTAACGCCCGGTGGGGTCCCCGGGGGTAGCGTGCGCGGCATGGCTCACCGCACGCGCCTGGTCTGGGACGACGGCTTCACGGCATACAACTTCGGCCCGACCCACCCGATGGCGCCCGTGCGACTCGACCTCACCACCCGGCTGGCGCGCTCGCTCGGTGTCCTCGACAAGGTCGAGGTGGTCTGTCCGGGCGTCGCGAGCGACGAGCTCCTCGCCACGGTCCACGACCCCGGCTACGTCGCCGCAGTGCGGGCCGCCTCCGCCGACCCGAGCGTCGCCGAGGCGCGACGCGGTCTGGGGACGGAGGACGACCCGGCCTTCGCGGGGATGCACGAGGCGAGCGCCCGCATCGTCCAGGGCACGGTCGACCTCTGCGACGCGGTCTGGCGTGGCGAGATCGACCACGGCGTCAACTACTGCGGCGGGCTCCACCACGCGATGGCCACCCACGCCGCCGGCTTCTGCATCTACAACGACGCGGCCGTCGGGATCCAGCACCTTCTCGACAGCGGGGCCAAGCGCGTCGCCTACGTCGACATCGACGTCCACCACGGTGACGGCGTGGAGCGGATCTTCTGGCACGACCCTCGCGTCCTCACGATCTCGGTCCACGAGTCCGGGCGTGCGCTCTTCCCGGGGACGGGCTACCCCGGCGACATCGGCGGCCCGGACGCGCGGGGGAGCGCCGCCAACGTCGCGCTGCCGCCCGGCACCGGCGACTCCGAGTGGCTGCGCGCCATCGAGTCGGTCGTTCCCCAGCTCGTCGAGGCGTTCAAGCCCGACGTCCTCGTCACCCAGCACGGGTGCGACACCCACAGCCAGGACCCGCTCGCGCACCTCGCCGTGTCGGTCGACGCCCAACGGAGAGCGCACGAGTGCCTCCACCGGCTGGCCCACGACGTCGCCGACGGGCGCTGGGTCGCCCTCGGCGGAGGTGGCTACGAGCTCGTCGACGTCGTGCCCCGGTCGTGGACCCACCTGGCTGCCATCGCGGCCCATGCGCCCATCCCGGCCGCCACGGAGATCCCCGACGAGTGGCACGACCACGTGCGCGAGCTCATCGGCCGCGACGGCCCGGCGACGATGGGCGACCTTCCCCCCGACGACCTCCCGATCTGGGTGCGTTCGTGGGGCATGGGGCACAACCCCGACCGCCCCGTCGACGCCGCGATCCTCGCCACCCGTCAAGCCGTCTTCCCGCTCCACGGGCTCGACCCGTGGTTCGACTAGTGGAGGAAATCTCCCCACTGGGCAGCGTGTCGGCTGGACTTCTCAAAGATATCCCTCCAACCGCTTCCCCAAGTGTCACACCAGCCCCTATGGTTGCTTCTTGCACGCCCGTAGATGACCGCCGGTGGGGAAGCCGGCGATGCGCGCGTGCAGAAGTTGAGGTGGCCATGTCCCAGGAACGTCTTGCCGAGGTGCGGTTTCTCACCGTCGCCGAGGTCGCCTCGATCATGCGCGTGTCGAAGATGACCGTCTATCGCATGGTCCACGGAGGTGAGCTTCCGGCTGTCCGCGTCGGTCGGTCCTTCAGGGTTCCCGAGGACGAGGTGCAGAAGTACCTCCGGGAGTCCTACATGGGCACCGCCTGACGAGCCGAGCTCCACGGGAAGGGCCGGACCATCGTTGGTCCGGCCCTTCCCGTGTCCGGGCCCGTTTGGGCGCTCGGCGCCGCGCCGGTAGGGTTGCCCCCTGACACACGCGCGCCGGTCGGCCGCGCAGGCCGACCAGCAGCTGCTGGTCCACCGTCGTTCGCATCTCTCAACCAGCAAGGACTGCACATGGGTTCAGTGATCAAGAAGCGTCGCAAGCGCATGGCGAAGAAGAAGCACCGCAAGCTGCTTCGCAAGACCCGCCACCAGCGTCGCAACAAGAAGTGACGCGTCGCTGACGCGATCGATCGGCCCTCGCCCTCCGGCGGGGGCCGTTCTGCATCCTCGACCCGTATGCCGTTCGCTCGCCTCCGTGCGCGGGTCCACCTTCGACGACCGTGGCCGTGCGCCGCCGGTCCGGGTGATCGGGCTCTCCCGGACAACACTGCCGTCGCGCGGTGACGACGAAGTAGGGTCGGGCACGACGACGTCGACGCGAGGGAGGGCAGGACCCGTGGGCCAAGTGGTACTCGTGACGGGGGTCTCGCGCTACATCGGTGGCGTCCTCGCCCGACGGCTCGCGGCCGACCCCGGCGTCGACAAGGTCATCGGCGTCGACGTCATCCCTCCGCCGCGCGACCTCGGCGGGGCCGAGTTCGTGCGCGCGGACATCCGCAACCCGATGATCGGCAAGGTCATCGCCCAGGGTGACGTCGACACGGTCGTGCACGCCAACGTCATCGCGACACCGACCTTCGCCGGGGGGCGCACCCCGCAGAAGGAGATCAACGTCATCGGCACGATGCAGCTGCTCGCCGCCTGCCAGAAGGCGTCGACGGTCAAGCGGCTCGTCGTGAAGTCCACCGCAGCGGTCTACGGCTCCACGCCGCGCGACCCGGCGATGTTCACCGAGGAGATGACGGCCAAGCGGCTTCCGTCGTCCGGCTTCGGCAAGGACTCGATCGAGGTCGAGGGCTACGTGCGCGGGTTCGCCCGCCGCCGACCCGACGCCGAGATCCTCACCCTGCGGTTCGCCAACATCATCGGTCCGCGGATCCGCACCTCGATCACCGACTACTTCAACCTGCCGGTCATCCCGATCCCGTTCGGCTACGACGCGCGGCTGCAGTTCTTCCACGAGGACGACGCCATCGCGGCCCTTGTGCGGGGCGTGACGGGCTCGACGACCGGGGTCGTCAACCTCGCCGGCGACGGCGTCCTCACCGTGGTGCAGGCGGCCGCGATCGCGCGCCGCCCGTTCGTCATGGTCCCGATGGCCGCGGCGGGCCCGCTCGGTGGCCTCGGCAAGCGGTTCGGGCTCGTCGACTTCAGCCCCGACCAGATGTCGTTCCTCGCGTTCGGCCGCGGCATGGACACGACGGTGATGCGGACGACCTTCGGGTTCAACCCGACGTTCTCGACGCGCGCCGCCTTCGAGGACTTCGCCCGGACCGTCACCCCGGTCGTGCCGTCGTTCGACGCGGTGACGGGGGCCGTCGGCGGCCTCGCCGGTGTGGCACAACAGGTCCTCGGTCGCGCAACGGGAGGTCGGCTCTGATGGCGACGAAGCCGACGGCGGCCAAGGCCGCTGCCAAGAAGGCGCCGGCCACCAAGAAGGCGCCGGCCACCAAGAAGGCGCCGGCCACCAAGAAGGCGCCGGCCACCAAGAAGGCGTCGGCCGCGAAGAGGGCCGCGGCCGAGAAGGCCACGACGACGCCGAAGGCGCCCGCGTCCTCGAAGAAGCCGTCTGCGACCTCGAAGAAGCCGTCTGCGACCTCGAAGAAGGCGACGCCGGCGACGGAGAAGAAGGGGACGACCACGAAGACGCCGGTCCGTCGCACCTCGTCCGTCGCTGCTGGCGCGGCCCGCGCCTCCGGCGAGCGCGCCCGTCGCCGGTCGACCCCGCTGCTCTCGGCGCCCCCAGTCGAGACCGCAGCGCCCGCCACGGCCACCCCGACGTCGTCCACGGTCCCCGAGCCCACGACACCGGCGAAGTCCGCCGCCGCCGCGCAGGCCGCGGCGAACCCCTCGGCCACCTCGCCGACTGGCCGGCGATCGGCCCACCGTCCGCACCCCACGGTCCGCGCGAAGGCCTCGGCCAAGGCGACCAAGCAGGCCGGCATACGACCGCAGAGCCCGCGGGCCAAGCGCGCAGCGGACGAGGCGGCACGACGACACCTGCGCGTCGCGACCGTGCCCGAGCCGAAGCCGAAGCCGGCCCGACCCGCGTCGCCGGACCCCACGGCCACGCAGACCGACATGTCGCTGCCCGTGCCCGGCATCGAGGAGCTGCTCAGCGCGTCGATCGCGGCCATGCGCATGGCCGCCCAGGGTGCCGGCATCTCGCCCGAGGAGATCGAGCGGCGCATCGCGGCGACGCTCGCGTTCGTGCGGCGCCGCCTCGAGGGCGACTACTCGGTCGACGAGTTCGGCTACGACGAGCACTTCGCCGAGCACGTCATCTTCCCGATGCTCCGACCGATCTACCGGAACTGGTTCCGGGTCGAGGTCCGCGGGCTCGAGAACATCCCCGACGAGGGCGGCGCGCTCATCGTGAGCAACCACTCCGGGACCATCGCCATCGACTCGCTCATGGTCGCCCAGGCCATCCACGACGAGCACCCGAAGCACCGGGTCATGCGTGCGCTCGGCGCCGACCTCGTCTTCCAGACCCCGGTCATCGGGTCGTTCGCGCGCCGCGGCGGCTCGACCCTCGCGACCGGCGACGACGTCGACCGGCTCTTCGCCAAGGGCGAGCTCGTCGGCGTCTTCCCCGAGGGCTTCAAGGGCGTCGGCAAGCCGTTCAAGGAGCGCTACAAGCTGCAGCGCTTCGGCCGCGGCGGCTTCGTCTCGGCTGCGCTCAAGGCGGGCGTGCCGATCATCCCGACGTCGGTCGTCGGCGCCGAGGAGATCGCCCCCATCATCGGCAACATGAAGACCGTGGCGCGGCTGCTCGGCGTGCCCTACGCCCCGATCACGCCGACGTTCCCGCTCCTCGGACCGCTCGGGCTCATCCCGCTGCCGAGCAAGTGGATCATCGAGTTCGGCGCCCCGATCGAGACGGCGAGCCACGGCACCGGCGCGGCCGACGACCCGATGCTCGTCTTCGACCTCACCGACCAGGTGCGCGAGACGATCCAGCAGACCCTCTACTCGCTGCTCATGCAGCGCCGGTCCGTCTTCTTCTGAGCCGCCGTATGCCGTCCGCCCCCGACCCGCAGCCGCGCGTCACCCTCATCGGCAAGCCGGGGTGCCACCTGTGCGACGACGCCCGGGCGGTCGTCGCGGCAGTGACCGCCGAGCTGGGGGAGTCGTTCGTCGAGCGCTCGGTCCTCGAGGAGCCCGAGCTGATGGCGCGCTACGCCGAGGAGATTCCCGTGACGCTCGTCGACGGCCGGCAGCACGACTTCTGGAGGGTCGACCCCGACCGGCTGCGCGACGCGCTGTCCCGGCCGCCCCACTGACGGGGGTCTTGCGTCCGGCACGGTGACGGCTGGGCCACCACACCCGCGGACGCAAGGGACGGCATACGGGGCTGGTGGTCTTTGCGTCCAGCGAGATGACGCCCAGGCCCCCACAGGTGCGGAGGCACGGGCGGGCGTCGGGTGCGGGAGCGGTTACGCACGGTGCTTGTACCAGAGCCCGCTCCGTGCTCCGTCTCGGGGTCCGCTCGTGACTTTGTGCATCCCTTCACAAGTGCGTACGCTGACAGGGCACCACCACCTGTGAAGAAGAGGAGTCGAAGGCCTCGTGTCCGCCGACGTCGCAGCCCGCCGGGGTATCCCCGATGCGTCCGTGGCGCGACTCCCCGGATACCTCCAGGCCCTCACGAACCTCGCCGAGCGCGGCATCTCGTCGGTGAGCTCCGAGGAGCTCGCGGCCGCCGCCGGTGTCAGCTCGGCCAAGCTGCGCAAGGACCTCTCCCACCTCGGCTCCTACGGCGTGCGGGGCGTCGGCTACGAGGTCGACCGGCTCGCCTACGAGATCTCGACCGCGCTCGGGCTCACCCAGGACTGGCCGGTGGCCATCGTCGGGATGGGCAACCTCGGCCGCGCGCTCGCGGCATACAGCGGGTTCACGACGCGCGGCTTCAACGTCATCGCGCTGCTCGACCGCGACGAGGCGATCGTCGGCGCGCCTGTGGGCGACCGGACGGTCCGGCCCATGGGCGACCTCGACGCGCTCGTCCGCGACGACCGGCTCGCCATCGGGGTGATCGCCACGCCCGCGGACTCCGCGCAGGACGTCGCCGACCGGCTGGTCGAGGCCGGCGTGCGGTCGATCCTCAACTTCGCGCCGTGCGTGCTCGACGTGCCGGACGACGTCATGGTCCGCAAGGTCGACATGTCGACCGAGCTGCAGATCCTCGCCTTCCACGAGCAGCGCCGCACCGGTGAGCTCGACCTCGGCCGGACCGCCGACGTCGGAGAGGTGGCGTTGTGAGCCTGCTCGTCCTCGGGCTGTCGCACCACGGCGCCCCCATCGGCCTTCTCGAGGCCGCCGCACTCGACCCTGCTGCTCGCGGTCGTCTCGAGGCCTCGATCGTCGGCTCCGAGCACGTCGTCGAGGCCGTCGTCGTCTCGACGTGCAACCGCACCGAGGTTTATGCCGAGGGGCTGACCTTCCACGGCGCGCTCACCGACGTCTCCGAGGCGCTCGCCGCCGCGACCGGTGTGCCGCTCGCCGACCTCCAGCCCCACCTCTACGTCCACTACGAGGACCGCGGCATCGCGCACGCCTTCTCGGTGGCCGCCGGGCTGGACTCGATGGCCGTCGGGGAGGCGCAGATCCTCGGCCAGCTCCGTGAGGCCCTGACCCGCGCCCAGCGCCGCGGCCACGTCGGTCCGGCGCTCAACACCCTTCTGCAGCAGGCCCTCCGGGTCGGCAAGCGGGTCCACACCGAGACGGGCATCGACGACGTGAGCCGCTCGCTCGTCGGCGCCGGGCTTGGGCTGGCCGACGGGTCCGTCGGTCCGGTCGACGGTGCCCACGTCCTCGTCATCGGCGCGGGCGGCATGGGCGCCCTCGCGGCGACCACGGTGAGCCAGGCCGGCGCCGCGTCGGTGACCGTCGTCAACCGCGGGCTCGCCCGCGCCGAGCGGCTCGCAGAGCGTGTCGGTGGCAGCGCCCGACCGTGGGCCGAGCGCACCGAGGCCCTGGCCGGCGCCGACATCGTCATCTCGAGCACCGGCGCGACCGGTGTCGTCGTCACCTCGGACGACGTCGCCGCTGCCCTCGCCGAGCGCGACGGCCGCCCGCAGCTCTATGTCGACCTCGCTCTGCCCCACGACATCGACCTCTCCGTCGCCGACCTCGACGGCGTGACCCGCATCGGGCTCGCCGAGCTCGGTGAGGCCCTCAGCTCCGCCGGTGACGTCCCACAGGTCCGCGAGGCCCGCGACATCGTCACCGGCGAGGTCGCCGCCTTCCTCACCGAGCGCTCCTCCGAGGCCGTCGCCCCGACAGTCGCCGCCCTCCGGTCGCGCGCACAGTCCGTCGTCGACGATGAGATGGCCCGGCTCGAGCGGCGCACCCCCGACCTCGCCGACGCCCACCGCGCCGAGGTCCAGCGCACCGTGCACCGCATCGTCGAGAAGCTCCTCCACGCGCCCACCGTCCGGGTCAAGGAGATGGCGCAGAACGGGCAGGGTGGCAGCTATGCCAAGGCCCTGAGCGAGCTGTTCGACCTCGACCCGCGCGAGGTGTCGGTCGTCTCGACGCCGCCGGTCATCCCGGCCACCGACGACGAGGAGGTCGGGCGATGACCCTGCGCCTCGGCACCCGCCGCTCCACCCTCGCGACCACGCAGTCCTCATGGGTCGCCGACCGCCTGCGCGACCTCGGGCACGACGTCGAGCTCGTCGAGATCACGACCGAGGGCGACCGCGACCGCACGACCCCCCTCGCGAGCATGGGCGGCACCGGCGTCTTCGTCTCCGCCCTGCGCGAGGCGCTGCGCGACGGCACCGTCGACCTCGCGGTGCACTCCCTCAAGGACCTGCCGACCACCCCCGAGGACGACCTCGTCGTCGCGGCCATCCCCTCGCGGGAGGACCCGCGCGACGCCCTCGTCGCCCGCGACGGCCTCACCCTGGGCGAGCTTCCTGCCGGCTCGACCGTCGGCACCGGCTCCCCGCGGCGTCGTGCACAGCTCGAGGCGCTCGGCCTCGGGCTCGAGCTGCGCGAGCTGCGCGGCAACGTCGAGACCAGGCTCGGCAAGGTCAGCGGCGGCGAGCTCGACGCGGTCGTGCTCGCGCACGCCGGCCTGCGACGGATCGGTCGCGCGGACGTCGTCACCGAGGTGCTCGACCCCATCCAGATGCTTCCCGCGCCCGGCCAGGGCGCGCTCGCGGTCGAGGTCCGCGCCGACGACTCCGCCACCCGTGACGTGGTCGCCGCCCTCGACGACGCCGACACCCGCGCGTGCGTCGTCGCCGAGCGCGCGGTCCTCGCCGAGCTCGAGGCCGGCTGCTCCGCACCCATCGGGGCGCTCGCCGAGGTCGTCCTCGGCGACGACGGCGACGAGCTCTCGCTGCGCGCGGTCGTCGCGAGCATCGACGGAGCCGGCGACGTGCGCCGCTCGGCCGCCGGCTCCCCGGCCGACGCCGACGGGCTCGGCCGCGCCCTCGCCCGACTCCTCCTCGAGGACGGCGCCGCCGACCTCGCCCCGCTCTCACCCCGTCCCACCGTCCACACCGAACGTCCCGGAGCGTGACCAGTGAGCACCACCCGCTCGAACCGACCCACCACTCCCGCACGCACGCCCGCGCGCGTCGCCTTCGTCGGCGCCGGTCCGGGTGACGCCGGGCTGATGACGGTGCGCGCCCTCGAGTACCTCGCCGAGGCGGACGCCGTCGTCATCGACCAGGTCGCCCGCGAACAGGTCGTGGAGCGCCACGCGCGCCCCGAGGTCGACATCGTCGACGCCGGACACGGGGAGCACGGCCAGCCGCTCACCCACGCCTCGCGCGCCAAGCTCGTCGTCAAGGCGGCCAAGGCGCACCCGCGCGGTCTCGTCGTGCGGCTCATGGACGGGGACCCGGCGACCTTCAACGGCCTCGCCGAGGAGGCCGCCGCCTGCGTCAAGGCCGGCGTGCCCTTCGAGGTCGTCCCCGGCGTCAGCTCGGTCACCGCGGTCCCGACCTACGCCGGCGTGCCGCTCACCACGTCGAGCTCGCGCGGCCTCCACGTCATCACCGCGGGCCAGAAGATCAAGGACGTCTCGGTCGCGACCGACCCGTCGGTCACCGTCGTCGTCCTCGGCCAGCCCGACACCCTCGTCGGCACGCTCGAGGCGCTGCGCGACGCCGGTCGTTCCGAGGACACGCCAGTCGCGATCACCGAGCGCGGCACCACCGTCCAGCAGGCGACGGTCGCCACGACCCTCGGCGAGGTCGCCAAGGCCGCGAAGGCGATGCAGTTCCCCGCCCTCGCCGTCGTCGGCGACAACGTCAACCTGCGCGAGACCCTCTCCTGGTTCGAGACCAAGCCGCTCTTCGGCTGGAACGTCCTCGTGCCGCGCACCAAGGACCAGGCCGGTCCGATGATGCGCCGCCTCGAGCGCTACGGTGCCGAGGCCACGAGCGTCCCGACGATCTCGGTCGAGCCGCCGCGCACGCCGCAGCAGATCGAGCGCGCCGTCAAGGGGCTCGTCACCGGCCGCTACGAATGGGTCGGCTTCACTTCGGTCAACGCAGTCAAGGCGATCCGCGAGAAGTTCGAGGAGTTCGGGCTCGACGCGCGCTCGTTCGCCGGGCTCAAGGTCGCCGCCGTCGGTGGCGTGACCGCCGACGCACTGCGCGACTGGGGCATCAACCCCGACCTCGTCCCCGAGGGCGAGCAGTCGGCCAAGGGCCTGCTCGAGGAGTGGCCGCCCTTCGACGAGCTCCTCGACCCGATCAACCGGGTCTTCCTCCCGCGTGCGGACATCGCCACCGAGACGCTCGTCGCCGGGCTCCATGAGATGGGCTGGGAGGTGGACGACGTCACGGCATACAGGACCGTGCGTGCGGCTCCGCCCGCGGCCGAGATCCGCGACGCGATCAAGAGCGGGAGCTTCGACGCGGTCGTCTTCACGTCGAGCTCGACGGTGCGCAACCTCGTCGGCATCGCCGGCAAGCCGCACCCGTCGACGGTCATCGCGTGCATCGGCCCGGCCACGGCCAAGACGGCCGAGGAGTGCGGCCTGCGCGTCGACGTCCTCGCGCCGGAGCCGTCCGCGGAGGAGCTCGTCGACGCGCTCGCCGACCACGGCCGTTCGCTCGCGCTCACGGCTGCCGAGGCCGGCGAGGCCACGGTGCGCCCGAGCCAGAAGCGGCCCACCGCACGTCGTCGCGCCAAGTGAGCGGGGCGAGCGCGTGAGCCCAGTCCTGCCGCAGCGACCGCGCCGCCTCCGCCAGTCGCCGGCGGTGCGCAGGCTCGTGGCCGAGCACCGCCTCCACCCGGCGGACCTCGTGCTGCCGGTCTTCGTCCGCGAGGGCATCGACGAGCCGCAGCCGATCGAGGCCATGCCGGGCGTCGTCCAGCACACGGTCGAGTCGCTCGTCGCCGAGGCGCGGCGCTGCGTCGACGCCGGGCTCGGCGGGATCATGCTCTTCGGAGTGCCGCTGGAGAAGGACGCGACCGGCTCGGGGGCCGATGCCGAGGACGGCATCCTCAACGTCGCCCTGAGGGCCGTGCGTGACGCCGTCGGTGAGGACCTTGTCGTCATGGCCGACCTCTGCCTCGACGAGTTCACCGACCACGGCCACTGCGGCGTCCTCGACGACGAGGGCCGGGTCGACAACGACGCGACGCTCGAGCGCTATGCCGCGATGGGGCTCGCCCAGGCCCGCGCCGGTGCCCACGTGCTCGGCCTCAGCGGGATGATGGACGGCCAGGTCGGGTTCGTGCGCGAGGCGCTCGACGAGGCGGGGTTCACCGACACGATCCTGCTCGCGTATGCCGCGAAGTACACCTCGGCGCTCTACGGCCCCTTCCGCGAGGCGGTGCAGTCCTCGCTCGTCGGGGACCGGGCGACCTACCAGCAGGACCCTGCCAACGCGAGGGAGTCGCTGCGCGAGCTCGAGCTCGACCTCGCCGAGGGCGCCGACATCGTCATGGTCAAGCCGGCCCAGCCGCACCTCGACGTCATCGCGATGGCGGCCGAGGTGTCGCCGGTGCCGGTCGCGGCCTACCAGATCTCGGGGGAGTACGCCCAGATCAAGGCGGCCGCCGAGCGCGGCTGGATCGACGGCGACCGGGCCGTCATGGAGTCGCTCATGCACATCCGCCGGGCCGGCGCGCAGATGATCCTCACCTACAGCGCCCTCGACGTCGCGCCCCACCTCTAGAGACCCGTTGCGTCCGGCAGGGTGACGGCCTGGCCCCCAGAGTTGCGGACGCAAGCGGTCGGTGGGCGGACGGCATACACAACGTCCGGCAACCTGACGGCAGGACCACCAGAGTTGCGGACGCAAGCGGTCGGTGGGGACGGCATACGCAACGTCCGGCAGGGTGACGGCCTGGCCCCCAGAGTTGCGGACGCAAGGGGAGGGTGTGCACATGACAGCGCCCGCGCGGTCGACCCGGAGGTCGACGGCGCGGGCGCTGTCGGTGCGAGGTGCGCTCAGGCCTGCTTGGCGAGCTGCACGTCGATGTTGATGGTGATCTTGTCGGAGACGAGCACGCCGCCGCCCTCGACCGCGGCGTTCCAGGTGAGGCCCCAGTCCTTGCGGTTGACGGTCGCGGTGGCCTCGAAGCCGGCCTTGGTGTTGCCCCACGGGTCCTGGCCCACGCCACCGAAGTCGACGTCGAACTCGACGGACTTGGTGACGTCCTTGATGGTGAGGTCGCCGGTGAGGGTCGAGCCGTCGAAGGAGGTGGAGACGAAGCGCATCGTCGGGAACTTCTCCGCGTCGAAGAAGTCCTCGCTCTTGAGGTGGGCGTCGCGGTCGGCGCTGCCGGTCTCGACGGAGGCGATCTTCGCGGTGACGTCGACGCGGGACTGGGTGATGTCCTCGGCGACCTCAACGGTGCCCTCGACGTCCTTGAAGTAGCCGCGGACCTTGCTCACCATGAGGTGGCGGGCGACGAAGCCCACCTCGGTGTGGGCGGCGTCGACGGCCCACGTGCCGGTGGGGATCTGGAGCTGGCTGGCGGTGGCGGTCATGATGGGGAATCTCCTTGCGACGGTGGGTGATGCCTTTCAGGCCCTTCCAACAGCACCGTATTAGTAGATATTTCAACCTTCTCGATAAGCCATTGTGATCTGGGTCACACCGGGTCCGACCGGTCGTGCCTGCAGGCGTGAGGTGATTCGCTAGCATGCGAGGCATGGCAGGGGAGCAGGGAACGAGCACTCGCTGGCTCTCTCACGACGAGCAGCAGGCGTGGCGGGCCTACCTTCGCGCGCACCGCGAGCTCCAGGTCGCCCTCGACCGCGACCTCCACTGCTTCGACATCAGCCTCCCCGAGTACGAGCTGCTCTCGATGCTCTCCGAGCAGGAGGGCGACCGGGCGCGCATGTCGGTCCTCGCCGACCTCGTCGTCCAGAGCCGCAGCCGGGTGACCCACACCGCCAAGCGGCTCGAGGCGCGCGGCTGGGTCCGCCGTGAGCCGACCCCCGAGGACGGTCGTGGTGTCGCCCTTGCGCTCACGCCCGCCGGGCGCCGGCTCATCGAGAGCGCGGCCCCCACCCACGTCCACTCCGTGAGGGACCACTTCATCGACCTGCTCACCCCCGACCAGCTGTGCGTGCTTCGCGATGCCTTCTCGCAGGTGCGCTCCCACCTCGTGCCGGGCGTGCAGCCGGAGGACGAGATCGCCTGACCGACGTCGCCCGACCGTCACCGACGTCCACGTCGCCGGCTGGGCGGTGACGGCGGGTTCGGGGCACGGCGCCGCGCACGCGACAATGGGGTCATGACGTCCCGCCCCACCCCCGCCACGTCCACCTCCTCCGACGCCCCCGCGTCCGCCGCGCTGCTCGAGCGCGCGACCCGCGTCATCCCGGGAGGGGTCAACTCGCCGGTGCGGGCCTTCCGGGCGGTCGGCGGGACCCCTCGCTTCGTCGCGGAGGCGAAGGGGCCGTGGCTCACCGACGCCGACGGTCGCCGCTACGTCGACCTGCTCTGCTCGTGGGGCCCGATGATCCTCGGGCACGCACACCCCGACGTCCTCGAGGCCGTCCGCACCGCCGCCGCCAGGGGCTTCTCGTTCGGCACCCCGAGCGAGAACGAGGTGCTCCTCGCCGAGGAGATCGTCCGCCGGGTCGAGCCGCTCGAGCAGGTGCGCCTCGTGTCGTCGGGCACCGAGGCGACGATGAGCGCGGTCCGCCTCGCCCGCGGCGTCACCGGCCGTGCCGTCATCGTCAAGTTCGCGGGCTGCTACCACGGCCACGTCGACGCCCTCCTCGCCGCTGCGGGCTCCGGCGTCGCCACGCTCGCCCTGCCCGACTCCGCCGGTGTCCCCGCCGAGATGACGGCCGACACGATCGTCCTGCCCTACAACGACGTCGCCACCCTCGAGGCCACCTTCGCCGCGCGCGGCTCCGAGATCGCCGCCGTCATCACCGAGGCCGCCGCGGGCAACATGGGCGTCGTGCCGCCGGCGCCGGGCTTCAACGAGGCGCTGCGCCGCGTGACCCGCATCCACGGAGCCCTGCTCATCTCCGACGAGGTCATGACGGGCTTCCGCTGCAGCCCCTCGGGCTGGTACGGCCTCGAGGGCCCGTATGCCGGTGGCGCACCCGACCTCTTCACCTTCGGCAAGGTCATGGGTGGCGGCTTCCCGGCGGCGGCCTTCGGGGGGACGGCCAAGGTCATGGCCCACCTCGCCCCGACCGGACCCGTCTACCAGGCAGGCACGCTCAGCGGGAACCCCGTCGCCACCGCCGCCGGCCTCGCGACGCTCAAGGGCTGCACCGACGACCTCTACCCGCGCCTCGAGGCCACCGCCCGCACCATCGCCGACGCCGCCAGCGCGGCGCTGTCCGCCGAGGGTGTCGCACACACCGTCCAGTGGGCCGGCTCGATGTTCTCGGTCTTCTTCCGCGACCAGCCGGTCACGAACTACGACGAGGCGCGTGACCAGGACACGACGGCATACGGGCGGTTCTTCCACTCGATGCTCGAGTCGGGAGTGCACCTGCCCCCGAGCGCGTTCGAGGCGTGGTTCGTCAGCGGTGCGCACGACGACGAGGCCGTCTCGCAGGTCGTCGATGCCCTTCCGGCAGCGGCCCGCGCCGCCGCCTCCGGGGCCTGAGGAACCTCTCAGGTTGGTTTGAGAGAATCCACGCATGACCGCGCCCGCCCCGAACGACGACCGAACGGTCGTGCACCTCGTGCGGCACGGCGAGGTCGACAACCCCGACCGCATCCTCTATGGCCGGCTCCCCGAGTTCCACCTCTCCGAGCTCGGCCGCCAGATGGCCGACCTCGTCGCGAGCCACCTCGCCGACCACGACGTCACCCACATCGTGTCGAGCCCGCTCGAGCGCGCGCGCGAGACGGCGGCGCCCATCGCGGCCGCGCACGGGCTCGAGGTCGAGCTCGACGAGCGTGCGCTCGAGGCCGAGAACGCCTTCGAGGGACGCGCCGTCGCCGGGGGCAAGGGGATCTTCCGAGACCCGAAGATGTGGCGGCTCATGGTCAACCCGATGCGCCCGTCGTGGGGCGAGCCCTACGCCGACCTCGCGAGCCGCATGCAGGCCGCCGTCGACGACGCCCGCGACCGCGCGCGCGGCCACGAGGCCGTCATCGTGTCGCACCAGGCGCCGATCTGGATGCTGCGCCTCGCGATCGAGGGCCGCCGCTTCGTTCACGACCCCCGCAAGCGCCAGTGCACCCTCGCGTCGCTGACGTCCCTCACCTACCGCGGGGACGACCTCGAGTCCCTCGCCTACAGCGAGCCGGCCGCCGCGCTGCTGCCGCTCGCCCACTCCGGAGCAGGTGCATGACCCCTCGACCGACCCCGTATGCCGGGTGGCGCCGTCGCGCCCTCGCCGTCGCCTCCGTGGCCTCCCTCCTCGCCCTCGGTGCGTGCTCGTCGGACCCGAACTCGATCGCCGAGCAGGCCAAGAAGGGCGACCAGAAGGGCTACATCGCCGGCAACGGCGCGATCGAGCAGATCCCGGCCGAGAAGCGGCTCGACCCGGTGACCCTCGAGGGGACGACTCTCGACGGCCGGCAGTGGTCGAGCACCAGCGAGCGCGGCAAGCAGGTCGTCGTCGTCAACCTCTGGGGGTCGTGGTGCCCGCCGTGCATCGAGGAGATCCCCGACCTCGAGAAGGTGTGGACCGACGTCCAGGCCGCCGGGAAGCCGGTGCAGTTCATGGGCATCGACTTCCGCGAGGACCCGCAGCGCGGCGCCGCCTTCGTCAAGACGCAGAAGATGACCTACCCGAGCCTCATCGACGAGTCCGGCGTGCTCATCCTCGCCTTCGGTCGGCAGGCCCCGACGAGCCCGCCGTCGACGCTCGTGCTCGACAAGGAGGGCCGGGTCGCCGCCCGCGCCAACGGCGCCGTGTCGGCGGCGACGCTGCAGGGCCTCATCGACGACGTCCTCGAGTCCTGATCTCCTGCCGCCGATGTCCGACCAGATCGCTTCCGGAGCGCTGCCCCTCGCCGTCCTCGTGGCCGCGCTCGCGGGCCTCGTGTCCTTCGCCTCGCCGTGCGTGCTGCCCCTCGTGCCGGGCTTCCTCGGCTACGTCACGGGGCTGAGCGACACCGCGCTCGAGCAGCGCTCACGCGGTCGGATGGTGCTCGGGGCACTGCTCTTCGTCCTCGGCTTCGCCGTCGTGTTCATCCTCATGTTCCTCTTCGTCGCCACCCTCGGCCGGTCGCTCACCGAGCACCGCGAGCTGCTCATGCGGGTCGGCGGGGTGCTCGTCATCCTCATGGGGCTCGTCTTCCTCGGGATGGGGTCACAGCGGCAGTTCGGGCCGACCTGGCGTCCGCGGGCCGGCCTCCTCGGCGCGCCGGTCCTCGGCGCGGTGTTCGCGCTCGGCTGGGCGCCGTGCACGAGCCCGACGCTCGGCGCGGTGCTGGCCATGTCGGCCTCGGTCACCGACCCGAGCCAGGGCCGCGCCGTGACGCTTGCGACGGCATACGCCTTCGGTCTGGGACTGCCGTTCGTCCTCGCGGCGGCCGGGATCGAGAGGTTCGAGCGGGTCTCGCGCTTCGTCCGACGGCACCACCGCGTGGTCCAGGTCGTCGGCGGGGGCTTCCTCGTCGCCATCGGCGTCCTGCTCGTCACCGGTGTCTGGGAGGACCTCATGCGCTGGGTCCAGACCGAGCTCATCAACGGGTTCGAGGTGGCGATCTGATGAGCCTGTCGACGCAGCCCACCGACCCGCGCACCGAGCGCGACGACGTCACCCAGCCCACCCTCGGGCCGCTGGGGCTGCTGCGCTTCGCCTGGCGGCAGCTCACGTCGATGCGGACCGCGCTCTTCCTCCTGCTGCTGCTCGCGGTGGCGGCCCTGCCCGGCTCGATCTTCCCGCAGCGCTCGATCGACGCCGTGCGGACCGCCGACTGGATCGCCCGGCACGAGACGGCCGGGCCGTGGCTCGACCGGCTCGGGTTCTTCGAGGTCTATGCGTCGCCGTGGTTCGCCGCGATCTACCTCCTCCTCTTCGTCTCGCTCGTCGGCTGCGTCCTGCCGCGCTCCAAGGTCCACTGGAAGGCGATGCGGTCCCAGCCGCCGCGCGCCCCCAAGCGCCTCGAACGGCTCGCCGCGCACGACACGGTGACCGTCGACGGCGCGCCCGACGAGGTGCTCGAGCAGGTGCGCGGGGCCCTCCGGGCCGGCCGCTTCCGAACGCACTCGCACGACGCGACGACCGTCTCCGCGGAGAAGGGCTACCTCAAGGAGACGGGCAACCTCGCCTTCCACCTCGCCCTCATCGGCGTCATCGTCGGCATGGCGTGGGGCCACCTGCTCGGCTGGAAGGCCGACATCATCCTGCCCGTCGGCGAGTCGATGGCCAACGTCGCCGCCCGCTACGACACGCTGAGCACCGGCCCGCTCGTTGACCCCGCCGACTTCGAGCCGTTCCAGATGACGCTCACGCGCTTCGACGCGGAGTTCGAGACCGACGTCCAGGGCAAGGGGCAGTTCGGCTCGCCCCGGGACTTCACGGCATACGTCGACTTCACGAAGTCTCCCGGCGCGAAGGTGGAGAAGAAGGTCATCCGGGTCAACGGCCCCCTCGAGACCGGCGGCGGCACGGCCTTCCTCCTCGGCAACGGCTACGCGCCGAAGATCACCGTCAAGGACGCGCAGGGCAACGTCACCTACTCCGACGCGACGCCGTTCCTCGCCCAGGACAACAACTACACCTCCGTCGGCGCGGTCAAGGTCGCCGGCGCCGGGCCCGAGGGCAAGCAGCTGGGCTTCGCCGGGCTCTTCCTGCCGACGGCGGTCCTCGACGACCAGGGCCCGCGCTCGGTCTTCCCCGACGCGCTCGAGCCGGCGCTCGCGCTGTCGGCCTTCGAGGGGACGCTCTTCCCGGGCGGGCGGCCGCAGTCGGTCTACTCGCTCGACACCGCCGAGATGACCCAGCTCGAGAACAAGGAGGGCACCGACCTCCTGCGCATCTGGCTCACCCCCGGGCAGACGTACACGCTGCCGGGCGGACAGGGGTCGATCACCTTCGACGGCGTGCAGCGGTTCGCGGGCATCTCGGTGCGCAACGACCCCGGCAAGGAGCTCACGCTCGTCTCCTCGCTCGTGGCCCTGCTCGGGCTCATCCTGTCGCTCACCATCCGCAGGCGACGGGTGTTCGTGCGGGTTTCACCGGCGGACGAGCAGGGCCGTACCGTGGTGAGCATCGGCGGCCTGGCCAAGGACGACGACGAGGGCATGGGCGAGCAGCTCGAGGACGTCCTCACCCGACTGAAGGAACGATCGTGACCAACGAGAACCTCGCGACCTACGCGAACCTCAGCCTCTACTCCGCCATGGCGGTCCTCACCCTCTCGATGCTCGCCTATGCCGCGTACCTCGCCGGGCTGCTCCCGGCGCGTGAGGCGCGGGCCGAGTCCGCGGAGGGGGCGCGGGAGCGCGAGCTCGTCGCTGCCGGTGGCGTGGGTGCGTCGGGTGCCGGGTCCGGCGGTGCGTCGGCTGCGGCGTCGGAGGCCGACGGGACCGGTGTGCCGGTGCGCGCCCGCAAGGCCGGCGGCGTCGCCCAGACGCTCGCCATCCTCGGCACGCTGCTGCTCCTCGTCTCGGCGAGTCTGCGTGGGGCGTCGGTGCAGCGCTGGCCGCTGGGCAACATGTTCGAGTTCGGCGTGGCGTCGGCGCTCTTCACGATGGTCGTCTTCGTCGCGTGGGGCATGCGCCGCGACCTCAAGTGGCTCGGGCTCTTCGTCGTCGCGCCCGTGCTCATCCTCCTCGGGCTCGCCAACACGGTCTGGTACACCGAGGCCGCCGAGCTCATGCCGTCGCTCAAAAGCGTCTGGCTCGTCATCCACGTCACCGTCGCGACGATCTCGGTCGGGCTCTTCGCCGTCGGGTTCGTCGTCGCGCTGCTCTACCTCGCGCAGGACCGGTTCGGCGCCGACCGCGGTGTGCTCCGCGCCCTGCCGGCGGGGCGGACGCTCGAGCGGCTGACCTACGGGCTGCACATCGTCGCGTTCCCGCTGTGGACCTTCACCCTCATCGCCGGCGCCATCTGGGCGCGCCAGGCATGGGGGTCCTACTGGAACTGGGACCCCAAGGAGGTGTGGACGTTCATCATCTGGGTCGTCTACGCGGCCTACCTGCACGCCCGGGTGACCCGGGGCTGGCGCCGCCAGTCGGCCACGTGGGTGGCCGTCGCGGGGTTCGTCTGCATCATCGTCAACTACGCCGTCGTCAACGTCTACTTCGTCGGCCAGCACTCCTACTCGGGGCTCTGAACCCATGTCGATGGTCCGCTACCTCATCCTGCGCACGCTGATCTTCGTCGGCTGCCTCGCCCTCACCTGGCTCCTCGGCCTGCGGGACCGTGAGGAGCAGCTGCTCGCGGTCGTCATCGCCGCCGTCGCCTCGCTCGTCATCTCGGCGGTCGTGCTCAAGCCGTTCCGTCAGCAGGCGTCGGCCGACATCGCCGAGCGCGTCGACCGGCGGGTGGAGCGCAAGCGCGAGAAGGCTGCTCGCAGCGACGAGGCCGTGGAGGACGCCGAGCTGCGTCGCCCGGCCGGTGACGTCGACGAGGGCGGCAGCGACTCCGACTTCCGCTGACCCTGCAGGGTGGTCCTCGAGCTCGCTCCTGTGTCCTGCCAGGGGTGGGGTAGAGCCCGCGCACTGCTGGACACAGGCCGGCAGACGGTCGTCCACAGCGCGAGGAAGTCCGCCTGACCGTCCACAGACGAAGCGGATGCACGTGGTGCCCCCACGACATGGTCCGCGAGGCTCAACGGCATGCGGGTCAGGACCAACGCTGAGCGACGACGTCAGGCAGCTGCCGCGTTGGCAGCCGATCATGACGGCGTCGTGCACCGCGCCGACCTGCGCCGGATGGGTGTGACACGGCATGACGTGAGGGCAGAGCTCGAGGCAGGGCGCTGGGCCAGCAGGGGCCGCCACACCATCCGGGTCCTGTCCGTCGAGACCTCCGCGCGGGCAGACCTGTGGACCGCCGTGTGGGAGAGCGGATGGGGTGCGGTGCTCGACGGAGCCGCCGCACTCGTGGCGCAGGGCATGGTCGGGTTCGCCCCGTCCACGATCGACGTGGCGCTCCCGAAGGGGTCGACGAAGCGCCGCGTGGAGGGTGTCACCACGCACGAACGGCGTGAGGTCGGCCCGGTCGTGGGCTCAGGCCTCCCGCGCACCCGACCCGAGCATGCCCTCGTCCGGGCCGCCCAGTGGGCCCGGACGGACCGTCAGGCGGCTCTGCTCATCTGCTTGCCGGTGCAACAGCGACTCGTGCGGCCTGAGTCCGTCGTGAGCGCTTGGGCCTTGATCGCTCGGTCACCACGACGGGCGCTCATCGGCTCGGTCATTGCGGACGTGTGCGACGGTGCGCACTCGCTCGGCGAGCTGGACTTCACGAGGTTGTGCCGGGCGCGCGGGCTGCCCCCACCTGTGCGGCAGAGCGTGCGCTCGTCACCCAGCGGCCGCGTCTACCTCGACGTCGAGTGGGAGGGCCTGGTCGTCGAGATCGACGGCGGACACCACTTCGCCGGGCTCAACCCGATGGATGATGCGTTCCGCGCCAACGAGGTCGTCCTCGACGGGACGCCGGTGCTGCGACTCCCCGTGCTCGGGCTGCGACTGCGGCCTGACCTCTTCATGGCCCAGGTCGCACGGGCAGTGGAGCGTTATGTCCTGCCGCGTGCGGCCTAGGACCCTCGTCCTGCTGGACACACGAGGTTTCGGGTCAGCCGAGGGCGCGGGAGGTGAGGATGCCCGCGAAGACCGTCACGGCATACACGAGCTCGTACTTGCCCGTGGAGCCGAGGACGGGCACGAGCCGGCGACCCTCGGCGCCGTGCATGACGACCTGTACGGCGCGCCAGATGGCGGCGATCGAGAGCAGGCCGAGCAGCGCGAAGGGGTCCCAGATCGCCATGACGCCGACCATGAGGATGCTCACGACGACGAGCGCGAGCCAGAAGCGGCGGGTGCCCGCGTCCCCGAGCCGCACGGCGAGCGTGTGCTTGCCGGTCTGCGAGTCGGTGGGGATGTCGCGCAGGTTGTTGATGACGAGGATCGCCGAGGCGATCGCGCCGACGCCGACGGCCGCCGCGACGCCGAACCACGTGATCGTGCCGACCTGCGCGTAGAGCGTGCCGAGGGTCGCGACGAGGCCGAAGAAGACGAAGACGAAGACCTCGCCGAGACCCATGTAGCCGTAGGGGTTCTCGCCCCCGGTGTACTTCCAGCCGGCGACGATCGACAGGATGCCGAGAGGCAGCAGCAGCCACGCCTCGGAGAGGGCGACGAGGGCGAGGCCGGCGACCGCGGCGAACCCGAAGGTGAGGAAAGCGGCCATCTTCACGCTCTCGGGCCGGGCCAGCCTCTGGCCGACGAGCCGCACCGGGCCGACGCGCGAGTCGTCGGTGCCACGGATGCCGTCGGAGTAGTCGTTGGCGTAGTTGACGCCGACCTGGAGGGCGAGGGCGACGACGGCCGCGAGGAGCGCGATCCCGTAGTCGGGGTCCGAGTGCTGCGCGGCCGCGGCCGTCCCGATGACGACCGGGGCGATGGCAGCGAAGAGGGTGCGGGGGCGCGCGCCGGCGACCCACTGTCCGAGTGTGGCCATGAGGGGTGGTGCCTAGAGTCCTTTGAGGAAGTCGGGGTCGTCGTCCGGGCCGCGCGGCATCGGCCGGCGCGGTGGCGGCGGGCTCGCCTTGGGGCGCCCGGCGAGCAGCCACGCGACCGACCCGGCGAACGGGAAGAGCAGGATGACGAACACCCAGATGAGCTTGGGCAGGCCCCGCACCCGGCTCTCGTCGGTCTGGACGCAGTCGACGACGCAGTAGATCGACAGCGCCAGAGCGATGAGGAAGGGCAGGAAGCGGAGCACGTCCTCATTCTCCCACGGTCGTGAAGAGCTCCCGGATGGCCGCCCGGTCGGGCTTGCCGGGGCCCCGCGCGGGGATGGCGTCGACCTCCCGGACCGCTCGGGGCAGGGCGGCGTCGGCGAGTATGCCGCGGAGCTGCTCGCGCAGCCCGCCCACCGTGGGCGCCGCGGAGCCGGGTGTCGTCACGACGGCGACGGCGAGCACCTCGCCCCACTCCGGGTCGGGGACGCCGACGGCGACGGCCTCGCGGATGCCGTCGAGACGCGCGACAGCCTCCTCGACGAGTCTCGGTGCGACCTTGAGGCCGCCGGTGTTGACGAGGTCGTCGACCCGTCCGTCGACGTGGAGGCGTCCGTCGCCGTCGAGGTGCCCGACGTCGTCGGTGCGGAAGGTCTTCGGGCGGGGGAAGGCGTCGCGGGTGCGGTCGGGGTCGCCGAGGTAGCCGGCGGCGACGGTGGGGCCGACGAGGGAGATGCGGCCGTCGGGGTCGAGCTCGACCGACGTCCCGTCGAGCGGGCGGCCGTCATAGACGCAGCCGCCCGCGGTCTCGCTCATGCCGTAGGTCGTCACGGCGGTGACGCCGGCCTCCCCGGCGCGCACGAGCAGGTCGGGGTGGGTGGCCGCACCGCCGACGAGGACCGCGCTGAACCGGGCGAGCCGATCGGTGGCGGCGTCGTCGGCGAGCAGGCGGCTCAGCTGGGTCGGGACGAGTGACACCACGGTCGGCTGGTCGGTCGGCGTCATCGCGTCGACGGCGGCGGTCCAGGTGGAAGCGGTGAATCCGGAGGCCGGGTCGAGGACGTCGGGGGTCGTGCCGGCGACGACCGAGCGGAGCAGCACCTGCAGGCCGGCGATGTGGTGGGCGGGCACCGTGAGCAGCCACTGCCCGTGCCCGCCGAGTCGGGCCGCCGTCGCGTCGATGCTGCTGCGGAGGTTGGCGGCCGTGAGCAGGGCTCGCTTCGGGACGCCGGTCGAGCCGGACGTGCCGATGACGACGGCGAGGTCGACCGGAAGGTCCGCATCAGAGTGCGGTGCGAGGTCCGGGGGAGGTGAGCCGACGGCATACGGGGCGATGGGGTGACCGCCCTCGAGGGCGAGTGCCAAGCGGGGGAGGAGGTCGAGGGCGGCCGCGCCGGGTGGGACGGCGAGCGGCTCGATCCTCATGGGACAACTCTAGGCAGGCGGGTGCAGCGTGAGGATGATGGGCGCATGGACCCCGAGTTCGCGGCATACCTCGATCGGGTTCGCGCCCACCGGGCCGAGCTCGGGGAGTCGATGGCGGCCCTCGACGCCGCGCTGGCCCTGCCGATCGGGCTCGGCCCGCTGTGGCGGCGCCGGGTGCGGGCCGCCCTCACCGAGCTCGAGCACGACCTGCGCGACCACCGCGCGATCACCGAGGAGCCCGGTGGTCTCTACGCCGGCGCGGTGGCGCGGGCGCCGCGGCTGGCCTCGCTCGCGAAGCTCCAGATGGAGGACCACCTCGACTTCATCGAGGTCGTGCAGCGACTCCTCGGGGAACGCGACGAGGGCCTCCGTAGCCCGGACGCCGTTGCGGCACACCGGGAGGCGGCCACCGAGCTCGTCGGTCGGATCATCCGGCACCGCCAGCGTGGCGCCGACCTCATCTACGAGGCCTACGAGGTCGACATCGGCGGCCAGGGCTAGGGCCTGACGAAGGTGACCGACATGGCGACGTCGGTGACGCGCTTGACCGATGCGCCGGTGGCTGCCGAGGGGGTCGTCGCGGTGACGACGACGCGCGAGCCCTCGACGTCGAGGATCCAGTAGCGGTCGGTCGCCGCCACCTCGAGGACTCGCGCTGTGTCGCCACCGCCGGAGTCCCAGAGCGACATCCCGTCGCCGGACCCGCAGCGCGCGAAGTCCACTCCGGCGTCCGAGGTCAGCTCGACGTAGAGCCCTTTGTGGCCGCCGAGGGTGACGGCGACGGGGCGCGTCGTGGTGGTGCGCTGCTGCGCAGTCAGGGCGTGGACGAGGTCCTGGACGCTCGGCCCGAGGGCCTGCGTGGGTGCCGCGGTGTCGCACGGGTCGGAGAAGACCCGCGTCGGCGACCGGTACAGCACCTGCCCCGGGAAGTCCTCGAGACCGGCCTCGTCGTGGGTCCAGATGTAGTCGGAGCGTGCCTGGTAGCCGGCCGGGACGGTGAAGACCGCGAGGGGTGCCTTGGCGGCTCCGACCGCGGGCAGCGCCCAACGACCGGGCCCGTCGAGGTGCGTCTCCTGGACGAGCGTGTAGTCCGGGGCGGCGGTGACGCTGGGGCTCGAGCTGCGGCGTGGGCTCGGCGTGGTGTCGGCGGCCGTCGCCGCGTCGACCGGGCCGTCGGAGCAGGCGGTGAGCGCTGCGAGTGCGAGGAGTGCGGCGACGGCTGTCAGCGGTGTGGTGGTCGGTCGCATGGTCCCGTTCCCTTCGTCGTCGGTCCCGCTCGTCGGGACCGTCGGTGTCAGGGGACATCGGCACGGTGTCGGGTCACCTCCGGACCGGTAACAGCCCGGTGTCGGGCACGCCGTCGGCGACCGATGCAGACGTTGGCGGACGAGTCAGCCGTGGCTGGCTCGCCCGGTCACTTCTGGCTCGCTCGGCGCCGCACAGCGTTCGCGGCCGCGCCGCTGGACGAGACGGCTCAGAAGTACCAGGGGAAGGGCGACCAGTCG
>NZ_AVPI01000046.1 GCF_000768675.1 Knoellia flava TL1
CTCGTGCGCGAGCCGCTGCCGGTCGTCGTGCGAGCCGTCGAGACGACCGAGAGCCGGGGCCGGCTCTATCGGCGCGCTCAGGACCGCCCACGTGCCGCCGCGGTGATGCGCCTCGCGACGCTCGACCGGCTGCGTGGCAGGCTCGGCCTGCGGCGCGGCGACTCGACCGAGACCGTGGCGCGCGCCATCTCCGCCGCCAGCGGCCGTCCGGTGTCCGAGGTCCTCGACCTCGTCGCCGGCCCCCCACCCCACGACGACGCCGCCCTCGTGCGGCTCGCCCAGGACCTGTCCGACCTCGAGGAGAAGGCACACCGCCCATGACCGAGACACCCAGCACCCGGACCCCGGCGCCGCAGGCCGCCGCTCCCGAGGCTCGCCACGCGCTGCTGCGCGTGCGGGCCGAGGTGGCCAAGGCCGTCGTCGGGCAGGACGCCGCCGTCACCGGCCTGCTCGTCGCCCTGCTCTGCCGTGGCCACATCCTCCTCGAGGGCGTGCCCGGTGTCGCGAAGACGCTCCTCGTCCGCTCGCTCTCGCAGGCGCTCGACGTGCAGACCAAGCGGGTCCAGTTCACGCCCGACCTCATGCCCGGCGACCTCACCGGCTCGCTCGTCTTCGACGCGCGCACGAGCGACTTCACCTTCCGGCAGGGACCGGTCTTCACCAACATCCTCCTCGCGGATGAGATCAACCGGACGCCACCGAAGACCCAGTCCGCGCTGCTCGAGGCGATGGAGGAGCGGCAGGTGAGCGTCGACGGGCAGCCGCACGCGCTGCCCTCCCCGTTCATGGTCGCGGCGACGCAGAACCCGGTGGAGTACGAAGGCACCTACCCCCTGCCCGAGGCCCAGCTCGA
>NZ_AVPI01000047.1 GCF_000768675.1 Knoellia flava TL1
GCTCAAGGTCACCCTGCCGCTGCCACCGCGCGCCGACGAGGTGGCCGTGCTGCGCCGCCACGCCGAGGGCTTCGACCCGCGCGACCTCGCCGCGGCCGGGCTGCGCCCCGTGGCCTCGGGCGCGGACCTCGAGGCCGGCGCCCGGGCGGTGCGCCAGGTCGAGGTCGGCGACGACGTCGCGGCCTACGTCGTCGACATCGCCCGCGCCACCCGGACCTCGCCGTCGCTCTCGCTCGGTGTCAGCCCGCGCGGGGCGACCGCGCTCATGTCGACCGCGCGAGCCTGGGCATGGCTCAACGGCCGCGGCTTCGTCACCCCCGACGACGTCAAGTCCCTCGCCCACGCGACCCTCGCCCACCGGCTCGCCCTGCGTCCCGAGGCCGAGCTCGAGGGCGTCGACGTCTCCGCGGTCCTCGACAGCGCGCTCGGCGCCGTCCCCGTCCCCCGCTGAGGCCCGACCCCACGTCATGGCCCTGACCCCGAGAGCCCTGTGGCTCGTCCTCCTCGGCATCGTCCCGGTGGTGCTCCAGCCCGCCGCGTCGACCGTGTGGCTGTGGCTGCTGCTCTGCGCGGTGGTCGTCACCGTGGACGTGCTGCTGGCGCCACGGCCGGGGTCGCTGCACCTCGAGCGGGAGCTGCCGACGTCGGTGCGCCTCGGTGACAGCGTGCGGACGTTCGTCCTCGTGACGAACCCGGGCACGCGCGTCGTCCGCGGACTACTGCGCGACGCGTGGCCGCCGTCGGCCGGAGCCGGGAGCACACGGCATACGCTCCGGCTTCCCGGCGGGGAGCGCACGCGGCTCACGACGCTCCTCACGCCGACCCGACGCGGCGACCGGGTCGCAGACCGGGTCACCCTGAGGCTGCGCGGCCCCCTCGGCGTCGCGGCCCGGCAGGCGTCGGTCGAGCTGCCGGGCAGCCTGCGGGTCCTCCACGAGTTCCCGTCGCGCAGGCACATCCCGAGCCGGCTGGCCGTGCTGCGCCAGCTCGACGGGCGGGCGGCCATGCGCACCCGAGGTCAGGGCACCGAGTTCGACTCGCTGCGCGACTACGTCGAGGGCGACGACGTGCGCTCGATCGACTGGCGGGCGACCGCGCGGCGCCGCGACCTCGTCGTGCGGACCTGGCAGCCGGAGCAGCACCGGCGCATCGTCATCGTCCTCGACACCTCGCGCACGAGCGCCGGACGGATCGACGACGCGCCGCGCCTCGACTCCGGCATGGACGCCGCGCTCTTCCTCACGGCCATCGCCGGTCACGCGCGCGACCGCGTCCACGTCATCGCCGGCGACCGCGAGGTGCGCGCACACGTCTCCGGGCACGACCGCGTCGGCGTCCTCCACGACGCCATCTCCGAGCTCGCCCCCGTCGACGCCCGGCTCGTCGAGGCCGACTGGCGGCTGCTCGCCTCCGAGGTCGCGCGGGTCGGGACGCAGCGGGCCCTCGTCGTCCTCGTCACGCCGCTCGAGTCGTCGGCCCTCGAGGAGGGCCTGCTGCCCGTGCTGCCCGCCCTCGCGGCGCGGCACCGGGTCGTCGTCGCCTCGGTCGCCGACCCCGCCGTCGACCGGATGCGCCGTGGTCGCGGATCCGCCACGGAGGTGTATGCCGCGGCAGCGGCCGAGCGCACCGTCTCGCTGCGCGAGCGAACCGCCGGGGCGTTCCGCTCGCTCGGTGTCGAGGTCCTCGACGAGGTGCCCTCGCGGCTGCCGCTGGCCCTCGTCGACCACTACCTGGCGCTCAAGCGCCAGGGCCTACTCTGACCCCTCGCCACCGCCGCACGCACCTTGGCAACGTCAGCGTGAAGGGCCGCTCCAGCAGCCGTTGACGCTGACGTTGTGGCGCGCGCCTTGGCAACGTCAGTGCGAAGGGTCGCTCCAGCAGCCGTTGACGCTGACGTTGTCGCTATGCCGTCCACTGTCCACAGGCGAACGCGTGCGCCACGCCCGTCCACAGCCTCCCAAGGAGGGGTCTCGCTGGGCCAGCCCGGAGCGCAGGCTCGGCGTCATGCCAGCGCGATCAGCCCGCCCCGACCTCACGATCCAGGACGAGGAGCGTCGCGGCGTCCTGCCGTTCGACGTGCTCCGAGAAGCCGGGGTGACCCGCGGGCACCGACGAGCCATGGTGACGTCGGGTCGATGGCGCGCCGTCCGCCGCAAAGGCATCGTGCTCGGATCGCCCCGGGCTGCAGACGAGGTCAGCGCCCGGGAGGCCATGTGGCGAGAGGCCCTTCTCCGCGTTGGTCCGAGCGCACGACTCGGTGGCATCACTGCGCTGCAGGCGGCCGGGCTCGTCGGCTATGACGAACCGCGCATCCACGTCTGGGTCCGCCGAGGAGACGAGAAGGGCTCGGCCCTCGGCGTCGCGCTGCACGAGACTCGCAGATGGGGTCGTGACGACGCGGTCGACTGTGGAGTGCCACGGTCCACGCCGGCCGTCGCCACGGTGCAGGCCGCGCTTTGGGCCGTGTCGCTGCGTCAGGCCATGCTGTGCCTGGTGATGCCGGTCCAGCAGCGACTGGTCCGTGCCGAGGACGTTGCGGTCGAACTGTCGCGGGTCAAGAGGCACCGGTTCCGCAAGGCGCTGCAGGCCGGCATACGCGACATCGCGCTCGGAGCCGAGTCGCTCAACGAGCTGGATTTCGCGTCGGCATGCCGACGACGCGGGCTGCCGGAGCCGACGCGACAGGTGAGAAGACAGCTGGCAGGCGGTCGCGCCGTCCTCGACGCACGCTGGGAGGAGTACGGCGTCGTCGTCGAGATCAATGGCGCGGGCCACCACGCGCTGGACATCGCCATGCGCGACGAGATTCGCATCGCTGATCTGCAGCTGCAGGGCGACGTCGTGTTCCCGATGTCGGTGCTCACGCTCCGATGCGATCCTGAGCCCCTCTTCGAGGCGCTCGCGCGCGCACTCCGAGCCCGCGGCTGGAACCCCACGACGTCAGCGTGAAGGGTCGTCCTTGCAGCCGTGGCCACTGACGTTGCGCGAAGGCTGAGCGGTCAGGCGGCGGTGGGCGCGGTGGCGGCCTGCTGGCTCTCGTCGACGTCCCCGGTGACGCCGCGACGGGCGGCGCGCCGGCCGATGACGAGGACGTAGACGAGGAAGACAGACTCGGCCACGACGCCGATGAGGATGCGCGCCCACGTCGGCAGGCCCGACGGGGTGACGAACCCCTCGATGCCACCGCTGACGAAGAGGACGGCGACGAGGCCGAGCGCGACCGCGGCGGCGGTGCGGCCCTCGGCCGCGAGCGAGTCGAGCCGGCTGCGCGCTCCGGGCTCGATCCACGACCAGAAGAGCCGCAGCCCGACGGCCGCCGCGACGAAGATCGCGGTGAGCTCGAGCAGGCCGTGCGGGAGGATGAGCCCGAAGAAGAGCGACCCGCGGTCGTGGCTCACCATGAGCGCACCGGCCAGACCGACGTTGACGACGTTCTGGGCGAGCACCCAGAGCACCGGCAGGCCGAGCACGCCGAGCGCGATGCACTGCGCGGCCACCCAGGCGTTGTTGGTCCAGACGAGGGTGGCGAACTCGTGGTGCGGGTACTCGGAGTAGTAGTTCTCGAAGTCGGTGCCGACATAGGCGTCGATCTCGGCCCGCGTCATCTGCTGGGTGAAGACCTCGGGGTGACGCACCGCCCACGCGCCGACGACGAGGGCGAGCAGCACGCTGCCGAACGTCGTCGCGAGCCACCAGGCCCGGGTGCGGTAGAGCGCGGCCGGGAAGGTCTCGGTGAAGAAGCGGGCCCCGTCCCGCCACGTCGTGGCGCGCGATCCCGTCGCCGTGTGCCGAGCCCGGGCGAGGACGGCGGACAGGTAGCTGACGAGCGAGGGGTCCGGGCTCGCCGAGCGCACGAGCGAGAGGTGGGTCGACACGCGCTGGTAGAGGTCGAGCAGCTCGTCCGACTCGGCACCGGTGAGCCGGCGTCGACCGACGAGGTCCTCGAGACGACGCCACTGGCCCACGTGGGTGGCGATGAAGGCGTCGAGGTCCACGGCGCCACTCTATGTCGCCGAGCTCGACGCTAGCCTCGGTCCATGAGCATCGACGGGGGCTACCGCACCTATGCCGGCGACGACGTCGTCACCGGCGAGGGGGTGAGCGTCGAGGTCCCCGTCGCGAGCGTCGTGAGCCGCGTGGCCGCGCGCCTCATCGACCTCCTCATCACCTTCGCCCTCGCCGTCGGCGGCGTCTTCGTCGTCGGCATGCTCGTCGGCTCGATGTCGGACGCGGTCGGACAGGCCGCCGTCATCGTGCTTCTCGTCGGAGTCACGGTGATCCTGCCCGTGCTCTTCGAGGTCCTGACGAAGGGCCGCAGCCCGGGCAAGTACGCACTGGGTCTCTGCGTCGTGCGTGACGACGGGGGCCCGATCACGGTGCGGCACAGCGTGATCCGCCACCTTGTGGGCTTCGTCGAGTTCTATCTCCTCCAGGGCGCGCCGGCCGTCGTCGCCGCGGTCGTCCACCCGCGCGCCAAGCGGCTGGGTGACATGGCCGCCGGGACCTATGCGATGTCGCTGCGCCACAAGCTCCAGGTCACCGCTCCCCCGGAGGCGCCGCCGGCCCTCGAGCACTGGGTCCGCGGCACCGACCTCGGTCCCATGCCGGCCTCGCTCTCGATCGGCGTGAGGCAGTTCCTCACCCGCACCGGCGGGCTCACGCCACAGGCCCGTGCCCACCTCGGCCACGACCTCGCCGCGCAGGTGCTGCGCCACGTGTCGCCCCCGCCGCCGGCCGGCATCCACCCCGAGTGGGTGCTGCGGGCCGTCCTCGCCGAGCGCCGTCGCCGCGACCTCGACCGGCTCGGCGCCGAGTCCGACCGGGCCCGTCGCCTGCTCCCGCCCGACCCCCTGGGGTGACCGACCGCCGACGGTGAGCCTCAGGTCGCGGCGGACGACACGGCATACGCGGCAGTGACGCGCACTCCCGGTGGGAACCTCGGACTCCGCAGCACCAAGGAACCCGTGTGAGGTCCGAGCAACCCACTTCGGGCGGGGAAGTCGGGGCGGGTGGGGCGGGTCAGGTCGCAGCGGACAGGGCGGCATACCCCGGCTTGACGACGCGCTCGATGATCGCGAGCCGCTCGTCGAAGGGGATGAACGCCGACTTCATCGCGTTGATCGTCGCCCAGCGCAGGTCGTCGAGGGTCCACCCGGCGTCGTCGACGAGGAGCTGCATCTCGCGCGACATCGACGTGCCCGACATGAGCCGGTTGTCGGTGTTGACGGTCACCCGGAAGCGCAGGTCCTTGAGCATCGTGATCGGGTGCTCGGCGATCGACTCGGCCGCGCCCGTCTGGAGGTTGGAGGTCGGGCACATCTCGAGCGGGATGCGGCAGTCGCGCACGTATGCCGCGAGGCGGCCGAGTGTGTGCGTGCCACCCTCGCTCGTGATGTCGTCGACGATGCGGACACCGTGGCCGAGCCGGTCGGCGCCGCACCACTGGATCGCCTCCCAGATGCTCGGGAGCCCGAAGGCCTCGCCGGCGTGGATCGTGAAGTGGGCGTTCTCGCGGCGGAGGTACTCGAACGCGGACAGGTGCCGGCTCGGCGGGAAGCCCGCCTCGGCGCCGGCGATGTCGAACCCGCCGACGCCCTGGTCGCGGTAGCGCACGGCGAGCGCGGCGATCTCGTCGCTCTTGGCGGCGTGGCGCATGGCGGTGAGCAGCGAGACCATCCGGATCGGCGTCCCGGCGGCCGCGGCCTCCTCCTCACCCTCCCGCAGACCGGCGAGGACGGCCTCGACGACCTCGGGCAGGTCGAGCCCACCCTCGACGTGCAGCTCCGGTGCGAAGCGGGACTCGGCATAGACGACACCGTCGGCGGCGAGGTCGAGCGCGCACTCGCGGGCGACACGGCGCAGCTGGTCGGGGGTCTGCATCACGGCGACGGTGTGGCTGAACGTCTCGAGGTAGCGCACGAGCGAGCCCGAGTCGGCGCTGTCGCGGAACCACGCGCCCAGCGACTCGGCGTCGTCCGCCGGAAGCGCGTCGTAGCCGGACTCGCCAGCGAGCTCCAGGATCGTCTGCGGCCGCAGGCCGCCGTCGAGGTGGTCGTGGAGGAGCGCCTTGGGAGCGCGCTTGACGAGGTCTGCTGAGGCCGGCACGCGCTCACCCTAGCCGTTCGCCGCACGTCCCTTGTCAGAATCGAACGACCGTGCTTTTATGGTCGCATGTCGAAGGGGCTGCAGACGCGGGACACGGCGCTGCGCGAGGCGCTCGCGCAGGCGAGCCACGTGGGCCTCAAGAACATCACCATCGGCACCCTCGCCGACTCCCTGTCGATGTCGAAGAGCGGCCTCTTCGCCCACTTCCGCTCCAAGGAGCAGCTCCAGGTCGACGTCCTCGACCACGCCGCCGACCTCTTCACGCGCACCGTCATCCAGCCCGCCCTCAAGGAGCCGCGCGGCCTCGAGCGGCTGCGCGCCCTCGTCGACCTCTGGCTCGGATGGGACGGCTACGCCGACTGGGCGATGCCCGGCGGGTGCATCTTCATCTCCGCGACGATGGAGTTCGACGACGAACCCGACGGCCCCGTCCGTGACCGCCTCGTCGCCCAGCAGCAGCAGTGGTTCGACTCGCTCGAGACCGTGATCCGCGGCGCTGTCCGCGAGGGCCAGCTGCGCGAGGACCTCGACACCCTCCAGTTCGCCCACGAGCTCTACGGCCTCATGCTCGGCCACCACGTCGCCAGCCGCCTGCTGCGCGACCCCGCCGCCCGCGAGCGCGCCCACACCGCGCTCGACCGGCTCGTCGCCGCCGCCTCCCCCGGCGCCGGCACTCCCGCCCCGGCCTGACCGGGACGACCACACCCGCACCACCTTCGCAGGAGCCCGACGTGTCACCTCAGAAAAGCACGAACGTTCATCTTCTTTTCACGGCCCTCGCCACCCTCGAGCACCGGTCCCCCGCCCTCGGCGGCCGCCTCGCCAACCGGCTGTGGTTCCGCCTGCCCGCCCGCCCGTCGGCGGCCACCCGCGCCCGGCGCACTCCCGCCTGCGGCGAGCCCTTCGAGGTGAGGGTCGGCGAGCACGGCACCGTCCGCGGTCGCGTCTACGGCGACTGGGGCCGACCGACGGCCTACCTCGTCCACGGCTGGGGCGGCTGGTGGCAGCAGCTCGGCGCCCTCGTCCAGCCGCTCGTCGACGAGGGGCTCTGCGTCGTCGCCTTCGACGCCCCGGGACACGGCGGGTCGGACCGGGGTCGCGGCGGCCGCCGGACGACGACCTTCCTCGAGATGGCTGCTGCGCTCGGTGCCGTCGAGCGCGAGTTCGGGCGACCGACCGTCGTCGTCGCCCACTCGGCCGGAGCCCTCGCGACGATGGTCGCGATGGCCGACCTCGACGAGCCCGCGCAGGGCCACCCGCCGCTCCCCCACCCGGAGGCCCTCGTCTTCGTCGCGGTCCCGGCGACGATCGACGCGATGGTCTCGACCTTCGTGCGCGCGCTCGGCATCGGGCCGCGCTCGACCGCGGTGATGCGCACCCTCGTCGAGCGCCGGATCGGGCGCCGGATGGGCGAGTTCGACCTGCTCTCACTCGCCTCGGCCCACCCACGACTCCCCCGGCTGCTCCTCGTCCACGACGAGGACGACCCGAAGGCGCCCTTCGACGGTGCGCTCGACGTCTCGAACGCCTGGCACGACTCACGCCTCGTCGTCACCCGTGGGCTCGGCCACCGCCGGCTCCTGTGGGACCCGACGGTCGTCAAGCAGGTGACGGAGTTCGCGGCATCGGCCGCGGACGGCATACGAGCCGAGGCGGCTCGCGCGAGCCGCGCGTAGGTCCGCGCGAGCCGCGCCTGAGCGCGACCGCGCGTCAGGAGATCCGGTCGATGACGAGCGGCAGGAGGTCGGGGCGCGAGCCCTCGGGGGCGATGGTGAAGCCGCCCTCGAGCGCCTCCTTGGCCCGCTCGAACTTCTCCGGGGTATCGGTGTGAAGCGTCATGAGCCGCTCGCCACCACGAACGACCGCACCCGGCTTGGCGTGCAGCTCGATGCCGGCGCCGGCCTGCACCGGGTCCTCCTTGCGGGCGCGGCCGGCGCCGAGGCGCCACGCGGCGACGCCCACGGCGTAGGCGTCGAGCTCGGTGAGGACACCGTCCGCCGGTGCGAGGACCTCCTCCGTATGCCGTGCCGTCGGCAGCTCTGCGTCGGGGTCGCCTCCCTGGGCCGCGATCATCCGGCGCCACGCGTCCATCGCGCGCCCGTCCTTGAGCGCGGAACCCACGTCCTCACCGCCACGACCGGCGGCGTCGAGCATCTCCTGCGCGAGGGCGACGGTGAGCTCGACGACGTCCTCCGGACCGCCGCCGGCGAGCACCTCGACCGACTCGCGCACCTCGAGGGCGTTGCCGGCGGTGAGGCCGAGCGGCGTCTGCATGTTGGTGAGCAGCGCGACGGTCCGGACGCCTGCGTCGGTGCCGAGCTCGACCATCGTGCGGGCCAGCTCGGTGGCGTCCTCGCGGTTCTTCATGAACGCGCCGGAGCCGACCTTGACGTCGAGGACGAGCGCGCCGGTGCCCTCGGCGATCTTCTTGCTCATGATCGAGCTCGCGATGAGCGGGATCGCCTCGACCGTGCCGGTGACGTCGCGCAGGGCATAGAGCTTCTTGTCGGCGGGGGCGAGGCCCGAGCCGGCGGCGCAGATGACGGCGCCGACGTCGTCGAGCTGGGCGAGCATCGCCTCGTTGGTGAGGTCGGCGCGCCAGCCGGGGACGGACTCGAGCTTGTCGAGCGTGCCGCCGGTGTGCCCGAGGCCCCGCCCCGACAGCTGGGGCACGGCGACGTCGAAGACGGCGACGAGCGGCGCGAGCGGGAGGGTGATCTTGTCGCCGACACCGCCGGTCGAGTGCTTGTCGGCGGTCGGGCGCGAGAGCGAGGAGAAGTCCATGCGCTCACCGCTGGCGATCATCGCCGAGGTCCACGTCGCGATCTCACGCCGGTTCATGCCGTTGAGCAGGACGGCCATCGCGAGGGCGCTCATCTGCTCGTCCGCGACGACCCCCCGGGTGTAGGCGTCGATGACCCACCGGATCTGGTCGTCGCTCAGCTCTCGCTTGTCGCGCTTGGTGGTGATGACGTCGACGGCGTCGTGGCTCTCGCTCATGGCGTCATCATGTCACCCGTCCGAAGGGCGCCGACCGGCCTGCGGCCGGGCTCAGGGACGCTGGGCGAGGTTGTCCGGACCGAACGCCTGGGGCAGCACCTGCTCCATCGTCTGCACGCCCTCGGGGGTCATGAGGAGGCACTCGGCCCCACCGTTCTCCCAGAGCAGCTGGCGGCAGCGACCGCACGGCATGAGCGCCTCACCACGGCCGTCGACGCACCACACCGCGACGAGCCGGCCCCCGCCCGTGGCGTGCAGCTCGGAGACCATGCCGCACTCGGCGCAGAGCGTCACGCCGTAGGCGGCGTTCTCGACGTTGCAGCCGGCGACGACGCGGCCGTCGTCGGTGAGGCCGGCGACGCCGACGCGGTAGTTCGAGTACGGCGCGTAGGCGCGCGTCGTCATCTCGATGGCCCTCTCGCGCAACGCGTCCCAGTCGATGTCACTCATGAGCACCCGTCTCGATGTCGATGGTGTCCCCGCCGGCCTTGACGGTGTGGGCGACGACGACGGAGGCGAGGAGGCGGGCACCGCAGCCGATCGCGTCCTCGTCGACGACGACGTCTCCCTGGTGCAGGTCGTAGGTCCGGCCGCCAGGCGTGCGGGTGCCGAGTCGCGCCATCGCGCCGGGGGCGTGGGCGAGGTACCAGGAGTAGTCCTCACCGCCGAGCGACTGGATCGTCGGCGCGATCTGCAGACCCGTGCCGAGGCACGCGAACCGGAGCGCGTCGATGGCGTCGGCCTGGTTGACGACCGGGGGGACGCCCTTGACCCGCTCGAGCCGGGCCTCGACGCCGTAGGGCGCGACGACGCCCTGGACGATCTCGTCGAGGACCGGCCCGACGGACAGCCAGGCGTTGGCGTCGAGCATGCGCAGGGTGCCGCTGCACTCCCCCGTGCTCGGGATGACGTTGCTCGCCGTGCCCGAGCGGACGACGCCCCACACGAGGGCGGCGCCGGCACGCGGGTCGAGCCGGCGTGACAGGGCGGCGGGCACGTCGGTGACGACCTTGGCGAGGGCGTAGGTGAGGTCCTCGGTGAGCTGGGGCCGCGAGGTGTGGCCGCCGCGTCCGGTGAGGTGGACGCGGATGTGGTCGCACGCCGCCGTGATCGGGCCTTCGCGCAGCCCGATCTGGCCGACGTCGAGGGAGGGGTCGCAGTGGACCGCGAAGATCGCGTCGACACCTTCCATGACGCCCTCGGCGATGGCCTCGAGCGCGCCGCCGGGGATGACCTCCTCGGCGGCCTGGAAGACGGCGCGGACCGCGGTCCCCCGCTCGAGCAGCACCTGCTCGTGCTCCTTGAGGGCGAGCATCGCACCGATGAGGGCGGTGACGTGCACGTCGTGCCCACAGGCGTGGGTGACGCCGTCGGTGACCGAGGCGAACGGCAGCCCCGTGCTCTCCTGGACGGGCAGCGCGTCCATGTCGGCGCGCAGGGCGACCCGGTATGCCGGCTGGTCGGCTCCGAGGTCGGCGACGAGTCCCGTGCCCGAGAGCCTCCGGACGCGGATGCCCGCCTGCTCGAGGCGGGCGGCGACGAGGCCGGTCGTGCGGGTCTCCTGGCGGGAAAGCTCGGGGTGGGCGTGCAGGTCCCTGCGGATCTCGAGGAGCTCGGGCAGCGAGGAGGCGACGCTGGCGCCGAGCGCGGAAAGGGTGTCAGTCATGAGGACACCCATGCTACTTGCGCCCGCGCCACCCCTCAGCGCGTTGCCTTGCGCGCCTCCCATCGGTCGATGATGCCGCCCATCTCGTCGGTGACGAACTCGAGGAACTCGCGGGAGAGCTGGAGGCGCCGGCCCGCCTGCGACCCCGCACCGAGGTGGTCGACGCCGTCGGCGAGCGCCCGGATCAACCCGGCATAGACCTGGTCGGTGTTGGTGAGCGCGCCGTGGAAGGCGTCGTCGAGGACGACGAAGACGTCGCGGCGCCCACCACGCTCGCGCTCGCGCCGGAGGAGGCCGACGTGGGTGAGGTAGCGGACGGCCCCGGAGACGGCGGCCGGGCTGACCGAGAGCTCCTCAGTGATCTCGGCGGAGGTCATCCGTCCGTCCTCGTCGACGAGGAGCGCGGCGAAGACCCGGGCCGGCATGGGCGGGAAGCCGGCGGTGGCGAGCGCGGCTCCCAGCCGCTCGACGACGGCATGCGACGCGTCGTGACCGACCGCGGTGGAGGCGGCGGCAGGAGTGCGGCGGGACGGCATACGATGATTTTAGAGCATTCACGCAATTGTGAAAGAAGAGTACGCTCGAAGGCGTGGAGAACGTCATCGAGATCCGGGACCTGCGCAAGACCTTCGGACCGACCGTCGCCCTCGACGGCCTCGACCTCACCGTCGGGCGGGGCGAGGTGCACGGCTTCCTCGGCCCCAACGGCGCCGGCAAGTCGACGACCATCCGGATCCTCCTCGGCCTGCTGCGCCGTGACTCGGGCGAGGTCCGTGTCCTCGGCGGCGACCCGTGGGCCGAGGCGGCCGACCTGCACCGGCGCATCGCCTACGTGCCCGGCGACGTCAGCCTGTGGCCCAACCTCACCGGCGGCGAGGTCGTCGACCTCCTCGGGCGGATGCGCGGAGGACTCGACGAGAGCCGACGGGCCGAGCTGCTCGAGCGCTTCGACCTCGACCCGACGAAGAAGGCGCGCACCTACTCCAAGGGCAACCGGCAGAAGGTCGCCGTCGTCGCCGCCTTCGCCTCACGGGTGGACCTGCTCCTCCTCGACGAGCCGACGTCCGGCCTCGACCCGCTCATGGAGGAGGAGTTCCGGCGGTGCGTCCACGAGGCCAGGGCCGAGGGCGCGACGGTGCTGCTGAGCAGCCACATCCTCGCCGAGGCCGAGGCGCTGAGCGACCGCGTGACGATCATCAAGGGCGGTCGCGCGGTCGAGTCGGGCACGCTCGCCGAGCTCCGTCACCTCACCCGGACGACGGTCACCGCCGAGACGGTGTCGCCACCCGCCGGCCTCGCCGACCTGCCGGGGGTCCACGAGGCGCGGGTGTCCGACGGGCGCATCGCCTTCGACGTCGACTCCGACCACCTCGACGGCGCCGTGGCCGCCCTGTCGCGCCTCGGCATCCGGTCGCTCACTGCCCACCCGCCGACGCTAGAGGAGCTCTTCCTGCGCCACTACGGGGAGACGACGCGCGACAAGGCCGAGGTCGGGTCGCGGTGAGCGGCGCCCTCACCGGCAGCCGCCACCTCGTGCGGCTCGTCCTCCGCCGCGACCGGGTCCGGCTGCCGCTCTGGCTCATCGGCCTTGGGGGCACCATCGCCTGGAGCGCCCTCGCCGTGCCGGCCGTCTACGACACCCCCGAGAAGGTCGCGGGCTACGCCGCCACGGTCGGCGCGAGCCCCGTCAGCTACCTCATGTCAGGTCGCCAGCCGGGGATCGACACCATCGGCGGGATCACGGCCAACGAGATCTCGCAGGTGGCGCAGCTGGGCGTGTGCCTCATGGTGCTCTTCCTCGTCGTGCGGCACACCCGCGCCGAGGAGGAGTCGGGGCGCGCCGAGCTGCTGCGCTCGACCGTCCTCGGGCGGCACGCGGCAACCCTCGCCGGGCTCGGCTACGCCGTCGCCGCCGCACTCGTCATCGGCGCCCTGACGACCGGCACGATGCTCGCCGCTGACCTCGACCCCACGGGCAGCGTGACCTACGGCCTCGGCCTGGCACTGCTCGGCACGTGCTACGCCGCCGTGGCCCTGGTGGCGGCGCAGGTCTCGGGGAGCGCGCGCGGTGCCCTCGGCATCGGTGGCTCGCTCGTGGCGCTCGGCTACCTCGTGCGTGGCGTCGGCGCCATGCAGGACAACGCGCTCGTGTGGCTCTCCCCCTTCGGCTGGGCCCAGTCGATGAACGCCTTCGGGGACGAGCGCTGGTGGCCGGCACAGTTCCTCGTCGCGGCCACCGCCGGGCTGCTCGTCGTCGCGGCCCGGCTCACTGCCCACCGCGACCTCGGCAGCGGGCTCGTGCAGCCCCGCCCGGGAGCCCCACGCGCGAGCAGCCGGCTCGGCACGCCCCTCGGTCTCACCCTGCGGCTCCAGCGCGGGACGATCGTCGGCTGGTCCGTCGGGATGTTCCTGCTCGGCCTCGTCTACGGCGCGGTCCTCTCGACCGTCCCGGACCTGCTCGCGTCCAACCCCGACATCGCCGACTACATCGGCGCCGGAGGTGTGGCCGAGGACGCGGTCACCGACGCCTTCCTCCGCTACGTCCTCCTCTTCATGGCCGTCGCCTCGACCGGGTATGCCGTGTCGAGCGTCCTGCGGATGCGTTCCGAGGAGGAGGCGGGCCGGTCCGAGAACGTCCTCGCGACGGGGACGCCGCGGGTCCGCTGGCTGGCTGCCACCGTCGTCACGGCGACGGGCGGCACCCTCGCCGTGCTCGTCCTCGCCGGCGTCGGCCTCGCCGTCGGTCGCGGGCTGGCCGGTGGCGGGTGGTCCGACGCGGTCGCCATGGCCGGCGAGCAGGTGACCTACGCCCCGGCCGCGCTCGTCGTCGCCGCCGTCGCCGTCGCCGCGGTCGGGCTGGCGCCGCGCCTGGCGCTCGTGGCGTGGGCGGTCGTCGCGTTCGTCGGGCTCCAGGTCATGCTCGGCGCGATCCTTCGCCTGCCCGACGTCGTGAGCGGGCTGTCACCGTTCTGGCACCTGCCGGGGGTGCCCGAGGAGGACCTCGCAGCGGGCCCGGGGCTCGTCGAGCTCGTCGTCGCGGCGGCGCTCGTCGCCGTCGGGCTCTGGGGCTACCGCCGCCGCGACCTCGACAGCGCCTGACCTCCCGCCCACCTGCACGACTTCTTGCCCGGATGCGACACGGCAGCGGCGGGTGCGTATGGCGCGTCTGGGCAAGAAGTCGTGCCTGCTCCACTTCTTGCCCAGATGCGACACGGCCGCGGCGGGTGCGTGTGGCGCGTCTGGGCAAGAAGTCGGGCCGCTCTGCACTTCTTGCCCGCATGCGACACGACCACACGCTTCCAGCGCGACCGGGGTTGCGCTCAGGTGAGGTCGGTGCGGCCCTGCTCCTTGAGCCGCTCCACGACCTTCTTGACGTCCTGCGCCCGGTCGAGCCTCGTGACGAGGACGGCGTCGCCGGAGTCGATGACGACGACGTCCTCGAGGCCGACGACCGCGACCGGGCGTCCACCTCGGGGCGAGACCAGACCGGTCGAGTCGACAGAGTGCACGAGGGACGCGTCGCCGAGCACCCGCGGACCCTCCCCCGCAGCGGGCTCGGGCAGCAGGGCCGACAGACTGGCGAAGTCGCCGATGTCGTCCCACGCGAAGTCCCCGGGCACGACGGCGACGACGCCGATGTCGGCCGCGGGCTCGGCCACGGCGTGGTCGATGGCGATCTTCTCGAGCGTCGGCCACACCTCGTCGAGCCGCGACGGGTCGGCGGCGATCGCGCGCAGGCCGCCGGCGAGCTCGGGGTGCCAGCGGTGCAGGAGGTCGAGCAGCGTGGTGGCCCGGACGACGAACATCCCTGCGTTCCACCGGAACTCACCCGTGGAGAGGTAGGCCGTCGCCCGGCGCTCGTCCGGCTTCTCGACGAACTGCCGCACCCGTCGGGCGCTCGGCGCACCGGGGATCGCCCGGCCCATCTGGATGTAGCCGAAGCCCGTCGACGGGTGCGTCGGCTCGATGCCGATGGTGACGACCTGCCCGTCGCGGGCCACCTCGACGGCCTCGGCGACGCACGAGCGGAAGGCCTCGGCGTCGGGGATGACGTGGTCGGCGGCGAACGAGCCGATGACCGCCTCGGGGTCGCGGGCCTCGACGAACGCGGCGGCGAGTCCGATCGCCGCCATCGAGTCACGCGGGGAGGGTTCGGCGACGACCGACTGCGCGCCGAGCGACGGCAGCTGCTCGCGCACGGCGTCGGCGTGGGCAGCCCCGGTGACGACGACGACTCGCCCGGCCGCCAGCGGCTCGACACGGTCGAGCGTCTCCTGGAGCAGGCTCCTCCCCGACCCGGTGAGGTCATGGAGGAACTTGGGATGACCTGCCCGGGACAGGGGCCACAGGCGCGTGCCGGCGCCCCCCGCAGGGATGACCGCCCAGAAGCCGGGAATGTCAGACATGGCGTCAGGCTAACCAAGCACGTGGCACCCTCTTAGGATTCTCTGGCAGGTCGCCGACGCGGCGGCCACGACGAGACATGGGGAGGTGCGGGCGGTGGACCTGCTGGAGCCGGTGCTCTTCACCGACGCGTGGGGCTCCCACGTGTCCATCGCGAGCCTCCAGGGACGCCCGATCCCGAGCGCCGAGCCCGAGTCCGAGCTCTGGATGGGCGCCCACGAGAGCGGCCCCTGCGGCATCACCCGCGACGGCGTCGCCACCACGCTCGCAGACGTCATCCGCGCGGACCCCGAAGGTGAGATGGGCGCGGAGTGCTGCACGGCATACGAGGGGCGGTTGCCCTTCCTGCTCAAGGTGCTCGCTCCCGGTCGCGCCATCTCGATCCAGGCGCACCCCACGGCGGAGCAGGCGAGCGAGGTCCGCCGACGTGACCGCGAGGCGGGCGACGCCGACGCGACCTACGTCGACGACTGGGCCAAGCCCGAGATGCTCGTCGCGATCTCACCGTTCCGCGTCTTCGTCGGCATGCGCACCGCGGCGGAGACGGCCGCGCTCGCCAAGCGGCTCGGCGTGCCGCGGTTCTCCGCCCTCGTCGAGGACACCTCGTCGGCTCCCGACCCGGCTCACGCCATGCTCGCCGCCGTGCTCGCGATCCCCGAAGGCGAGCACGCCGGCTTCGTGCGCGAGCTCGTCGCCGCCTGCGTCCGCGTGTCCTCGAGCCCGGACGCCGAGGGACACCACTGCGCCGCCGTCGTCCGCGTGGCCGAGGACCACCCCGACGACATCGGGCTCGCCGTGCTCCTGCTCATGCACCACCGCGTGCTCGAGCCGGGCGACTTCATCGACGTGCCGGCCGGGGTGCTGCACTCCTACGTCAGCGGGTTGGGCATCGAGGTGCTCGCGAACTCCGACAACGTCGTCCGCGCCGGGCTCACCGGCAAGGAGAAGAACGTCCCCGAGCTCCTGCGGATCGTCGACCCCGAGGCGGACGGCAACGCCGGACGGGCCGAGCCCGACCCCGACCTTCCCGCGACGGTCCGCTTCCCCAGCTCGTCGGACCGCTTCGCCCTGCGCCGGATCCACGACCCGGCCGGGCTCCTTCTCCCCGGCGACGGCACCCCGCGCATCGTCTTCTGCCTGCACGGCGAGGTCATCCTCACGACCCCCGACGAGGGCCCCGGGTCGTCACTCACGCTGGGACCCGTGCGCGCGGCCTACCTCTCGGCGCGCGACTCCGGCGTGAGGGTGACGGGCAGCGGCGAGGTCTACCTCGTCACCCTGCCCTCGACCTGACCGTTCACGCACTGCTCACCCGGTGTCCCACGGCACTCTCCCGGGGTGCCACGTGCACACGCGAGCGTGGAGACCGTGCGAGTCGCCATGGTGACCGAGTCCTTCCTGCCGACCCTCAACGGCGTGACGACGAGCGTATGCCGGGTGGCCCAGTCGCTGCGCGCTCTCGGCCACGAGGCGGTGATCCTCGCCCCCGGACCGGCGCCGGCGACATTCGAGGGCGTCGCCGTCCGCGGGCTGCCCTCGGTGACGGTGCGCCAGTTCCCGACCGGGGTGCCGACCCCGGCACTGCGGCGGGCACTCGACGAGTTCGCACCGGACGTCGTCCACGCGGCGTCGCCCTTCGTCCTCGGCGCACGAGCGCTCCAGCTCGCCGACCGTGGTGGGACGCCCGCCGTCGCGATCTACCAGACGGACATGCCGAGCTACCTGCGCCAGCACGGCCCCGGGCCGCTCGGCGCCGGCGCTGCGAGTGCCGCGTGGCGCTGGATCCGCAGGATGCACGCGCACGCCGACCTGACGCTCGCTCCGTCGCTGCCCACCCTCGAGGAGCTCCGCAGCCACGGGATCCCACGCACCGACCTGTGGGCCCGGGGCGTCGACACCGGCCAGTTCTCGCGGCGGTGGCGCGACGATCCCCGCACCGCGGAGCTCCGTCGCGCCCTCGCCCCCGGCGGCGAGGTGCTCCTCGGCTACGTCGGCCGCCTCGCCCCCGAGAAGGAGGTGTGGCGCCTCGCCGAGGTCGCGACGATCCCGGGGACCCGCCTCGTCGTCGTCGGCGACGGCCCGGCCCGGGCGCTGGTCGGTGCCCGGCTCACCGAGGCGGTCGCCTCGATGCCGGGGCGCCCCAACCGCTCCCCCGTCTTCCTCGGCCGCCGCTCCGGAGACGACCTGGCACGCGCGTATGCCGTCCTCGACGTCTTCGTGCACACCGGCACTCGCGAGACGTTCGGCCAGACCCTCCAGGAGGCCGCGGCGACGGGTTTGCCCGTGGTGGCGCCGGCGCGCGGCGGGCCGCTCGACCTCGTCGACCACGGCCGCAGGGGGCTGCTCTTCGACCCGGACCGGCCGGGCTCGCTCCATGACCACGTCGACGCCCTCGTCGGTGACCGGGGCTGGCGCGAGCGGCTCGGCGACGAGGCCGAGCGCGCCGTGCGCGGCCGATCGTGGGAGGCGCTGACCGCTCGGCTCGTCGGGCACTACGACACCGCCCGGGCCTCCCGCTCCCGCGTGGTCGCGTAAGGTCCCTTGCGGCCCGTTTCGCCCGAAGCGGGCGGGTCGAGAGGAGGCCGGGATGCGCAGCGGTGCGCTCGCCGCCACGGCCGCGACGTTCGCGGTCGCGGCCGTCGTCGGCTCCTCGCCCGCCCTGGC
>NZ_AVPI01000048.1 GCF_000768675.1 Knoellia flava TL1
GTGCCGGAGCCGCCTCCGGTGCGGGCTCGGTCTGCGCGTGGCCGGCGTCGCCGCCCTTGCCGCCGCGGCGGCCGCGTCCACGACCCGACCCCTTGTCGCTGCTGCCGCCGCCGTTGCCGTGCGAGTGGCCCTGGTCGGCGCCCGAGCTCGAGCGGTCGATCGGCTCGGCCTGGACGATAATGCCGCGGCCGGCGCAGTGCTCGCAGGGCTCGGAGAAGACCTCGATGAGGCCGGAGCCGACCCGCTTGCGGGTCATCTGGACGAGGCCGAGCGAGGTGACCTCGGCGACCTGGTGCTTCGTGCGGTCGCGCCCGAGGCACTCGAGGAGGCGGCGGACGACGAGGTCGCGGTTGGACTCGAGCACCATGTCGATGAAGTCGATGACGATGATGCCGCCGATGTCGCGCAGGCGGAGCTGGCGGACGATCTCCTCGGCTGCCTCGATGTTGTTCTTGGTGACGGTCTCCTCGAGGTTGCCGCCGGAGCCGACGAACTTGCCGGTGTTGACGTCGACGACGGTCATCGCCTCGGTGCGGTCGATGACGAGCGAGCCACCCGAGGGCAGCCAGACCTTGCGGTCCATCGCCTTGGCGATCTGCTCGTCGACGCGGTAGTGCGCGAAGAGGTCGTTCTCGGACGTCCAGTGGGTGAGGCGTGCGGCGAGGTCAGGGGCGACGTCCTCGACGTAGCCGCTCACCTCCGACCACGCCTGGTCGCCGGAGACGACGAGCTCACTGAAGTCCTCGGTGAAGACGTCGCGGATGACGCGGACCGTGAGGTCGGCCTCTCCGTGCAGCAGGACTGGGGCCCCGCCGTTGCTCGCCTTCTTGGACGCGGCGGCCTTGGCCTTCTTCTGGATGTTGTCCCAGGCCTTGGTGAGCCGCTCGACGTCGGCCCGCAGCTCCTCCTCGGAGGCGCCCTCGGCCGCAGTGCGCACGATGACGCCGGCGGAGTCGGGGACGACCTCCTTGAGGATGGCCTTGAGGCGGGCGCGCTCGGTGTCGGGCAGCTTGCGCGAGATCCCGGTCATCGAGCCCTCGGGCACGTAGACGAGGTAGCGGCCGGGCAGCGAGATCTGGCTCGTGAGCCGGGCGCCCTTGTGCCCGATCGGGTCCTTGGTCACCTGGACGAGGACGGTGTCGCCGGAGCCGAGCGCGTTCTCGATGCGCTTGGCCTGGTTCTGCTCGAGGCCCGCGGCGTCCCAGTTGACCTCGCCGGCGTAGAGAACGGCGTTGCGGCCCTTGCCGATGTCGACGAAGGCGGCCTCCATCGAGGGCAGGACGTTCTGGACGCGGCCGAGGTAGACGTTGCCGGCCATGGAGGCGTTCGACTCGCGTGACACGTAGTGCTCGACGAGGACGCCGTCCTCGAGGACGCCGATCTGGGTCTTGTCGCCCTTGCCGCGCACGGCCATGACGCGCTCGACCGACTCGCGACGGGCCAGGAACTCGGCCTCGGTGATGATCGTGCGGCGTCGGCCGGCCTCGCGGCCCTCGCGACGGCGCTGCTTCTTGGCCTCGAGCCGGGTCGAGCCCTTGACGGCGGTCGGCTCGTCGCGGTCCTTGCGCGGCTCGCGGACCTTGGTGACGGTGCCGGGCGGGTCGTCGCTGTCACCGGAGGAGCCGGAGCGGCGACGACGGCGGCGGCGACGGCTCGAGCCGCCCTCGCCCTGGTCGGCGTCGGCGGAGTCGTCGGCGGGGCCCGTCCCGCTCTCGTCGGCGTCGGCGTCGGCCGACGCACCCGCAGCCTTGTCCTTCGCGTCGGGCGTGCTGGACGCGCCGGTCGCCGAGTCGCCCTTGCCCTCGGCCTGCTCGGAGCGGTCGGACGCGCCGCGACCACGACGCCCACGGCCGCCGCGACGACGGCGGCGGCCGCCCTCGCTCGACTCCTCGGCGGCCTCGTCCCGGGTCTCTCGCGACTGGTCCTCGGTCTCATCGGTCGGCTCGTCCTGCACCGCAGGCTCGGCGGGGCGCTCGGCCGGGGCCTGCGCGGGCGAGGTGGCGCGGCGCCGGCGGGGAGCGGCGGTCACGTCGGGCGCCTGGAAGAGGAGACCGAACGACGACATCGGTGCTGGGGCAGCCGGCACCTCCTCGGGGAGGATCTCGGTCTCGCCCTCGGTGGCCACGTCCTCGTCGTCCGTCTGCTCGTCCACCACGGGCTCGGGAAGCGGCTCGGGCTCGACGGCGGCGGCCTTGCGGCTGCGCGAGCGCTTCTTGGGCGCGGCCTCGTCGGCGCTCTCGCCCTCGGCCTTCGTGCCCTTCTTCGCCCTGGCGGTCCTGCCGGCCTTCTTCGGCTTCTCGGGCTGCTCGTCGGACGGGGCCGCCTCCGTGCTGGCCGCCTCGGCGCTGGCCGCCTCCGTGGTGGGCGCCTCGACCTCGGCCGCGGCCTCGTCGGTCGTCGCGGCCTTGGCGGCCTTCTTGGCGGTCTTGCGGGGCGCCCGCTTCTTCGGAGCGGGCTCGGCCACGACCTCCGCAGGAGTCTCGTCCGAGGTCGTCGCGGAAACGGTGGCGTCCGCGCTCACCGCGGGAGCGGCGGCCTTCTTCGTCGCGCGGCGACGGCGGGGTGCGGCCTTGGGCGCGGCGTCCGCGCCGGCCTCGGCGCCGGGGACGTCGAGCGTGGGGACCTCACCGTCGGAGGACGTGGTGGGTTCGTCGTGGGAAGCCATGTGGGTGGCCCTTCTGGCGCCACGTAGCCGTCAGCCACACCGTCCGGAGGTCCGGACCTGCCGGCCCCGTGGGGCTCGGAGTAGCGATCGTGTGCGAGGAGGTCCCCACCACGGAAGTCAGATGTGCTGTCCCTCAAGGCAGTTCGCGCGGCGAGTCAACTCCGCTGCGGCACCGCTTCAGGAACCGACGGCGTCCTTGTCGGCGGCCAGTGGATCGGCCACCCCGGCCTCTGCGGTGCGCAGCGGGCCCTGCGCCAGTCGTGTCACCAGGGGTGGCACCGGAGGCTCGAGCTCGGAGACGGCATGCAGTGCGGTCAGGATGTCATCGGGGCGAACGGACGGTGTGGTGTGCCGAACGACCATCTGCAGTATCGCACACGACGGGTCGCCGGTCCCGGTGACGACCATCGACACGACGGCCGATCTCACGTCGAACGTCTTGGGCCCCGTCTTGAACGTCCGGGTCACCTCCGCGACATCGGTCGCGAGGAACCGCTCGACGGCATACGAGAGGGTCTCGGTGGGGACGCCGCGCATCTCGAGGCGCCAGACGCTGGCCTCCAGACGCTCGGCGAGGCTTCCCGGGCCGGCCTCGACGACCTCGAGGACGTCGAGGTCCGGTGGCAGCGCGGCGTCGAGCGCGACGCGCAGCGCCTCCGGGTCGACGCGCTCGGTCACCGAGATCTCGAAGTACTCGGCCTCGGAGGCCGTGCCGGTGGGCGCGGCGTTGGCGTAGCTGATCTTGGGGTGCGGGTGGAACCCGGCCGAGAACGCCATCGGCACACCCGCGCGACGCAGCGCGCGCTCGAGCGCCCGGGCGAAGTCCCGGGTCGAGGAGAAGCGGAGCCGTCCGCGCTTCTCGTAGCGGATGCGGAGCTTCTGGACCGCCGGGGGCGGCGGAGGACCTTCGGGAGTGCGACGTGCCATGGTCCGCCCAGCCTATTTCAGGTCCAGCCTCCCCCTCGCACGCCCGTATGCCGTCCGCTCCCCCGTCCTGGACGCGAGCGCCGTGCGTTCAGGGCAGGACGAGCCGCGGCCGACCCGGCTCGTGCCCCGGGTCCACCGCCCTCGGCGTGACGACGAGTCCGGCACCGAGGTCGTCGGCCAGCTCGCGGGTCACGAGCCCTCGCCGTACGAAGCGGAACTCGGGGCGGTGCGCCGCCTCCTCCGTCATGGCCAGGCGGTCCGCCTCGGTGGGCTCGCGCGCGATCGAGGAGCTCACCGCCCCGGTGCTCTCACGCGCCGGAGGGGCTGCGGCAAGGGCAGGCAGCGGAGGCCGGTCGACGACCCAGAGCGTCGTCCCCGGTGTGCACAGCCCGGCGAGCAGACCGAAGGTGGGCGCATCCTCCGCGTCCGCGTCCTCGAGCACCACGTCGTCGCCGGCGGACAGTCGAACCACGACCTCCTCGGCGCCCGGTGGGGCCGCGTCCAGCCCGAGGTGGGCGGCCGCGTCGGCGAGCGCCAGGGGCTCGTCCGCGGTCGAGGGCAGCGGCCACCGCGGGTAGGTCGGGTCGGGCCAGACGTAGGGCAGGTCGTCGGGGACGTCGCCGAAGAGCGGCCGGTAGTGCTCGGGGTCCTTGCGGACGAGCGCCGACCGGTGGCTGAGGTGCAGCGCCTCGTCACCGACCCAGGGCGGGAGGCGGCCGGAGTCGTGCAGCGAGTCCCAGTCGGGCTCCTGCCCGCCCGTGAACTCGAGGAGCGCGGCGCGGGTGGCGTCCGCGCGGCCGCGGGCGCGCCACTCGTCAACGCAGGCGAGCCCGTAGGCCACGAGGCCCGGCACGAAGCCACGCCACATGCGGGTGGCCGGGTGGTTCTTCCACCCGTAGGTCGGCCAGGTGAGGGCACGCAGCACCTGGAAGGTCTCGACCCGCTGCTTGCCGAGCCGGCGGTCGTCGAGGGCGGCCGCGCTCTCGCGGGGGTCGGCATACGGCAGGAAGGTCTGCATCCCCTCGGTTCTACCCGCAGGGACCAGCGACGAAGCGAGAGGGCCGCGGGTGTTTTGCCACGCGACGCGAGGATTCCCTACAATCTGTCCACGAGGGGAGTACTTCTCGAGCTCGTGTCGGTCAGTTCGGTCACCCAGACGGTGGCTCCGGCACGACACCGGCGGTTCGCCGCAGGTGAAGGAGACCTCATGACACCACGTCGTGAGGACCGCTCATGCTCTCTCTCGCCCCTGCCGCCGCGTCGGACGCAGTCGGCACCCCCACCCTCTGGCTCCTGACCATCGGCGCCGTCATCGGGCTGCTCGTGCTCGACTTCCTCGTCACGAGGCGGCCGCACGAGGTGTCGATGAAGGAGGCCGTCGCCTGGTCGGCGTTCTACGTCGCCATCCCCGTGGGCTTCGGCGTCTGGCTGTGGACCGCGCACGGCAGCCAGACCGGTGTCGAGTACTACACCGGCTACCTCGTCGAGAAGTCGCTCTCGGTCGACAACCTCTTCGTCTTCATGCTGTTGCTCACCGCCTTCGCGGTGCCGAAGCAGTACCAGCAGCGCGTGCTGCTCATCGGCGTCGCCGGCGCGATCGTGCTCCGGGGCATCTTCATCGCCCTCGGCGCCCAGCTCATCGCGACGTTCTCGTGGGCCTTCCTGCTCTTCGGCGTCATCCTGCTCGCCACCGCCGTCAAGGTGCTGCGCGACGCGCTCTCCGAGGCCGACCACGAGGTCGACATCGCGTCGCTGCGCTCGGTCCGACTCCTGCGCCGCTTCTGGCCGGTGACCGACGACTACCGCGGCACGCGGATGACGGTCACCGAGGCCGGGCGCCGGATGCTCACCCCGATGGCGCTCGTCGTCGTCGCGATCCTCGGCACCGACATCGTCTTCGCCATCGACTCGGTTCCCGCGGTCTACGGCATCACCGAGGACCCCTACCTCGTCTTCGCGACGAACGCCTTCGCCCTGCTCGGCCTGCGCGCGCTCTACTTCGTCCTCCAGGGCGCGCTCGGCTCGCTCAAGCACCTCGGCCACGGGCTCGCCGCCATCCTCGCGTTCATCGGCGTCAAGCTCGTCCTGCACTGGGCGCACGGCGTGTGGACGTGGGTGCCGGAGGTGCCGACGCTGTTCTCGCTCGGCGTCATCCTCGCCATCCTCGCGACCGCGACGACGACGAGCCTCATCGCCGCGCGGCGCGAGGAGGAGCGCGAGCGGGTCGAGACCCCCGCGAGCTGACCTGGTCCCGTCGCGAGGGCGGCGCACCGCGTCAGCGGAGTGCCGCCCTCTGGCGCGTATGGCGTGGCGCGGCGGACGGCATACGTCGCCTGGGTCGGCGTGCCCCGGCAGGAAGGGGTGGGTCAGCCGCGGCCCGGTGCGGGGGGCCAGACGTCGGCGAAGTAGTCGGGAAGGGAGTCGAACCCCACGGCCGGACCACCCGGCTTGGGCACCCGCAGCGCCTCCTCCACCTCCGACTCGAGCGTCGTCAGGGCCTTCTCGCAGGCGGTCATGGCCGTCCACGGATGGCTGCCGGCGTCGTCGGTGTCGTGCAGGAGCCCGCAGCTGTAGGACCCCTGCGCGCTCACGGAGGGCGGGTCGCCCTCCTGACGCGGCGGCGGCGCCGGCGTGTAGTGGGTGAGGCTGCTCGCGAGGGTGGACACGGCCTCCGCGACCTCCTCGAAGAAGGTCTCCCCCGCGGTCGAGACCGTCGCGGTCGCGCCCTTCATGTGCATCGCGCCGAAGTAGGCGGCGGACGTGCCGGCCTGCATCTTCGGGACGACCTCGCGGTAGGCGCGACCGGCGGGACCGCGCCAACTCTCGACCGCCGGGAGGTTCTTGGAGTCGACGTCGTCGTAGGCGTCGGACGCGTGCCCCATCGCCGTCTGCCACTTCGTCGCCCGGGTGTCGAGGGCTCCGACCCATGCTGAGTCGTCGACGTACTTCTCAGCCCACGTGACGACGGCGGACACCTTGTCGCGGTACTCCATCCAGGAGTGACCCGACGACGGCCTCGCCCCGTCGACGTACTGGACCTGGTCGAGGGCGCAGGTGTGGAGGTTGTGGCTGTTGACGTAGGTGAGGTACTCGCTGTCGATGTCCTTGACGTAGGTCCGCAGCGTGCCGAGGCTCGTGCGGAGGGTGCTCACCGACGCGCTCACCGTGCTCATGCCTGGACTCCGTTCGGTTCGGGACGAACCCGGCCCGTCGGCAGCCGGTCGTCGGCCACCTGCGTGACGTCCTTGCCGTCGACGTCGAGGAAGACGAGGTGGGGCTCGCCGTCGCGCAGCTCGACGACCGCGTAGTCGGCGCCCTCGGGCAGCGCCCGGCTCCACTCGGTGCGGGCCGGCTGAGCCGTCGGCTCCGTGGCACCGCTGCCTGCGACGACCCGTGCCTCCGGGTCCTGCGCGAGGTCGACCTGCTCCGCGAACGCGACCGGTCGTCCCCCGTGGGACTGCCAAGTGGCACCGTCGCGCGGCTCGGCGTCGGTGTCGACGTAGGTGATGCGCGGCTCGCCGTCGACCATCGTCACGACGATGCGGTCGGCCCGCTCGGGAATGCGCTCGACGTCGCGGCCGTCGACGGCACGGCCCTCCCCCGGCTCCATGACTCGCGGGGACCACGAGACCTCGCCGGTCTCCGGGTCGACCGTGCGGTCGAAGGTGATGTCGGGGTCCTTGGGGTCGGTGGGCATGGGGTCGGTGGACTGCTGCGGACCGAGCAGGTCGGTGTAGTGACCCTCACCCTTGCCTCCGTGGTCACCACCGCCGCCCGTGCCGGCGCTGCCACCCGAGCCGCCGCCACTGCCACCACCGCCGCCGGCGGCGGCGGCCGTGCGCACCCGGGAGTCCGCGTCGTCGTCGTCCCCGGTCGTCTGGGCGTTGTTGCTCGTGACGTTGGTCGCCGTCGCCCTGAGCCGCGACGCGCCCAGCTCGAGCATGTTCTGCACGGCAAGGTCGGCGGCGGAGTACTTCTCGCCGACGACGGACTGGAACCCGCCGAACGAGACCCCCAGTGCCGGGACCGCGCGGTGCGCCTGCCCCAACGACTCCGACGCCGCACTCCACTGCGTCGCGTCCGAGCCCATGTCGGCCGGGACCACCCTGATCCGTTCGTCGCCCATGCGTCGCCTCCCTCCGCCCGTGGGGCGACGTCCCCCGTCGCACCCGTTCGCGGACACGCTAGGCGTTCGGGAACCCTCCTGACGATGGGGAGCACTCCCCCACGTCACGACGCACGTATGCCGTGGCACCCGCGGGTGCCACGGCATACGGCGTCGTTCGTGGTGGGTGAGGTCAGCGCAGGGTGACGTCCGCCCAGACGAGTCGGTGGTCACTCGTCGGGAAGGGGAAGACGCCGGTGAGGCGGAAGAGTGGGTCGCTCTGGACGGGCCAGAAGACGCCGGAGTCCTGGACCGTGAAGTGGCGCGACAGCAGCGTGTAGTCGACGCGCAGGTTGCCGGGGGCGCTGTCGGAGAAGTCGGCGGTGTCGTACTTCGGGTCGCCGCGGTGGGTGAGGTTGGCGCCGCCCTGGAGCCGGGCCGCCTCGACCGCGCCCTCGGAAGTGGCCTGCGGGTCGACGATCCGCTTGTTGCCGAGCAGCTGGTGGATCGCGTTGTCGTAGGAGTCGCCGTCGAACGGGTCGGCGTTGTAGTCGCCGAGGATGACGAAGCTCTCGCTCGGGTTGAGCCCGCCTCGGGCGCCGGCGTCGTCGTAGATGTAGGAGCCCTGGCCCGGCGTGACGTAGTCGGCCCAGAAGCGGATCTCGTCGTGGTTGCGACGTCCGTTGCGGTCCTCGGGACCGTCGAAGCTCGGCGGCGTCGGGTGGGCGGCAAGGACGTGGACGGTGCGCTTGCCGACGGTCACCGGGACGTCCCAGTGCGACTTGCTCGACAGGCGGAGGATCGCCTGCTCCTCCGGCGAGTACCAGTCGGTGGGCAGGACGTTGCCGGGCATGTCCTTCCAGAGGAAGTGCTGGAAGGTGCGGACCTCGTCGGTGCGGATCGGGTACTTGGACAGGACGACCATGCCGTACTGGCCCGGGAAGAGACCGAAGCCGAAGGCGTCGTCGCCCCCGCCGACGGTGCCGTCGTTGTTGAGGTCGAACCCGGTCGGGACGCCGGTGTTGGACGGCGCGACGAAGGAGTAGGGGTAGTCGACCGGCGAGGCGCCGCTCTGGCCGACCTCGAGGTAGTTGTCGCGGAAGAGGTCGACCGCTCGACCACCCTCGACGTAGTCGAACTCGTTGAGCAGGACGATGTCGGGGTTGGCGCGCTGGATGACCTCGGCGACCGCCTTGGCCTGGGCGTTGTCCGGCGTCGACAGGTCGGTGACGAGCTGCCCGGCGGTGTTGCGGTTGAGCGAGAGGTTGTAGGTCGCGACCCGCAGCGACTCGCCGCGCGCGTCGGCGGGTGGGTCGGTGGGCGCGGCCTGGGCTCCGGCGGCGGGAGCGAGGGCGAGGAGCGCGGCGGCGCAGGTCATGGCGGCTCGGGCGAGGTTCATCGTGCGGTCCTTGGTCGGTGTGCGGGGGTGTCCCACAACCTAGCCACGGACGGCGTCGGGATGTCCCCTCGCAGGTGAACGCTCCGCGACCCCGTATGCCGTCCGCCCGCCTCCCGGTGGCCCGCCGGGCGACATGGGCTCCGTCCGGGTCGAGAGTGCACGACACGCCGTCGACGAGGTGGCCGCACGGCGTGTCGTGCACTCTCGACCTCAGCCGTTCTGGGTTCGGGCCCTGAGCCGCCCCTCAGTCGAGGCAGAACTCGTTGTCCTCGGGGTCGGCCATGACGATGAACCCGGCCTCTATCGGCGGCTCGGGCTCGACCCGCCGCAGCCGTCGGGCGCCGAGGCCGACGAGCCGCTCGCACTCGGCCTCGAGGGCCGCCATCCGGTCGTCGCCCTCGAGCCCCGGAGCGGCGCGCACGTCGAGGTGGACCCGGTTCTTGGCGACCTTGTCCTCGGGCACCTGCTGGAAGAAGACGCGTGGCCCGTCACCGTCGGGATCTTCGATCGCCGAGCGCGAGTTGTGCTGGTCCTCGGGGACGCCGATCCGGGTGAGGAACTCGTCCCAGGCGGCGAGCGGGTCGCCGCCCTCGGGCACCTCGACGCCCGGCGGGCCGGGGATGGCGTAGCCGAGCGCGGCAGCCCAGAACCTCGACTGGGCCCGCGGGTCGTGGGCGTCGAACGTCACCTGGATCGTGCGGCTCATGCGAGCCAGCGTGGCACCGACCCCCGACAGCCGGCCTGCCGTTGCGTCCGGCAAAGTGGTCGCTAGGGCGTCATCGTGCCGGACGCAAGGGAGAGATGCGGTGCAACGTCCGGCAACGTGACGGCATACCCACCACAGTGCCGGACGCAAGGGGGAGGGGGCGGTGCAACGTCCGGCAAGTTGACGGCATACCCACCACAGTGCCGGACGCAAGCGGGTCAGGCGTGGGAGTGCTCGGCCATCGCGGCCTTGCCGGCACCGAGGACGGTGAGCGGCAGGAGGACCTTGCCGGTGGGCCCGATCTCGATCTCGGTCCCCATCTGGGGGCACACACCGCAGTCGAAGCACGGCGTCCAGCGGCAGTCGTCGACCTCAGTCTCGTCGATGGCGTCGAGCCAGTCCTGCCAGAGCCACTCCTTGTCGAGGCCCGAGTCGACGACGTCCCAGGGCAGGAACTCGGACTCGTCGCGCTCGCGGGTGGTGTACCAGTCGACGTCGATTGGCCACGGGCTCGCGGCGAAGGCCTTCTCGGCCGAGGCCATCCACAGGTCGTAGGAGAAGTGCTCGCTCCAGCCGTCGAACCGGCCGCCGTCGCGCCAGACCTGCTCGATGACGGCGCCGACACGGCGGTCACCGCGCGAGAGCAGTCCCTCCACGATGCCGGGCTTGCCGTCGTGGTAGCGGAAGCCGATGGACGAGCCCAGGCGGCGGTCCGAGCGGATCGCGTCGCGCAGCTTCTCGAGCCGCGCGTCGGTCTCGTCGGCGGAGAGCTGCCCGACCCACTGGAACGGGGTGTGCGGCTTGGGCACGAACCCGCCGATCGACACCGTGCAGCGGATGTCCTTGCGCCCGCTCACCTGGCGGCCGGTCTCGATGACCCGCTTGGCGAGCTCGGCGATCTGCAGCACGTCCTCGTCGGTCTCGGTCGGGAGCCCGCACATGAAGTAGAGCTTGACGTTGCGCCAGCCCGCGCCGTAGGCCGCCGAGACCGTCTTGATGAGGTCGTCCTCGGTGACCATCTTGTTGATGACCTTGCGGATCCGCTCGCTGCCACCCTCGGGCGCGAACGTCAGTCCGGAGCGACGCCCGTTGCGGGTGAGCTCGTTGGCGAGGTCGATGTTGAAGGCGTCGACGCGGGTCGACGGCAGCGAGAGGCCGGTGTTGGTGCCCTCGTAGCGGTCGGCGAGGCCCTTGGTGATGTCGGCGATCTCGGAGTGGTCGGCACTCGACAGCGAGAGCAGTCCGACCTCCTCGAACCCGGTGGCTGCGAGGCCCTTCTCGACCATCTCGCCGATGCCGGTGATCGACCGCTCGCGCACCGGACGGGTGATCATGCCGGCTTGGCAGAAGCGGCAGCCACGGGTGCACCCGCGGAAGATCTCGACGGACATGCGCTCGTGCACCGACTCGGCGAGCGGCACGAGCGGCTGCTTCGGGTAGGGCCAGGCGTCGAGGTCCATGACGGTGTGCTTCGAGACGCGCCACGGCACGCCGGGCTCGGTCGGCGCGATGCGCTGGATGCGCCCGTCGGGCAGGTAGGTCACCTCGTAGAACGCGGGCACGTAGACGCCGCCGGTCCTCGCGAGGCGCAGCAGCAGCTCGCGCCGGCCTCCCGGCATACCCTCGCTCTTCCAGGCACGGATGAGGTCGGTGACCATGAGGACCGCCTCCTCGCCGTCGCCGATGATCGCGGCGTCGACGAAGTCGGCGATCGTCTCGGGGTTGAAGGCGGCGTGACCACCGGCGATGACGATGGTGTCGCCGTCGACGCGGTCGCGGGCGTGCAGCGGAATGCCCGCGAGGTCGAGCGCGGTGAGGAGGTTGGTGTAGCCGAGCTCGGTGGAGAAGGAGACACCGAGGACGTCGAAGTCGCCGACCGCGCGGTGGCCGTCGACGGTGAACTGCGGCACCCCGGCCGAGCGCATGAGCGCCTCCATGTCGGGCCACACGGCATAGGTGCGCTCCGCGAGCGCGTCCGGGACCTCGTTGAGGACCTCGTAGAGGATCATCGAGCCCTGGTTGGGCACGCCCACCTCGTAGGCGTCGGGGTACATGAGCGCCCAGCGGACTGTCGCGTCGCCGCCGACGTGCCAGTCCTTGACGGTCGAGTTGAGCTCGCCGCCGACGTACTGGATCGGCTTGCTCACCTGTTCGAGCAGGGGCTCGAGGTCAGGGAAGAGCGAGGCGCCGGCGGTACGGGTGTGCATCCGTCAAGGGTACGTTCGGGGCGCCCCCTGCCCCAAAGTCGTGCGACACACCTGCGGGCCGGGGCGACATGTAGGGGGCATGGGCATGGACGACACCGGGCCGCCGGACGAGCGTGAGGCGCGCCGGAACCGCTTCGAGACGGTCTACGACGCGACGTATGCCGCGGTGCTGCGGTTCGCGCAGCGCCGCGTCCACCCGTCGCATGCCGAGGACGTGGCCGCCGACGTCTTCGTCGTCGCGTGGCGGCGGCTCGACGACGTGCCGGTCGAACCGGACGAGGCCCGGGCGTGGCTCTTCGGCGTGGCCCGGCGCGTGCTCATGGCGAGCCAGCGGGCCGAGCAGCGTCGGGCCGCCCTCACCGTCCGGGTCGCCGACGACCAGGTGACCGGGCGCCTCGGCTCGGGCATCGACGCCGATGTCGTCCTGCACCACGTCGACCTCGCCCGGGCGTGGCGCCGGCTCAGCCCGGTGCACCAGGAGTCGCTCGCCCTCGTCGTCTGGGACGACCTCAGCTCACCGCAGGCCGCGGAGGTGCTCGGCATCTCACCGGTGGCGTTCCGGCTGCGGCTCAGCCGGGCTCGACGCGCCCTGCGGCACCACCTCTCGAGCCCGGCCCCGGCACGCGGCGGCTCGCCAGCGACCCTCCAGCAGAGGAGCACGACATGACCCTCGACCTCACCGACGAGCGCCTCGACGCCGCCGTCGCCCGGCTCGACCCCTCGTCACCCACCCTGACCGCCTCCGAGCAGCACCACGCCGACGACCTCCGGGCACGCATCCTCGCCTCGGCGCCGGACGCCAACGTCCTCGGCCGGCCACCGGTCCCGCTGCCGCCGTCGGCTGCTCGCCGTCGCCGCACCCGGTGGGTCCTCGCCGGTGGTGCCGTCGCCGCGACGACGGCAGCGCTCGTCATCGTGCCCCAGCTCGGCGACGAGGCAACCCGCCCGACGGCGTGGTCGGCCACCCCGACCGCCCTGTCGCGCGACGACGCCCGCGAGCTCGGCGAGGCCTGCCTCGACACGACCCAGACGCTGATGAGCCGGCCGCACAGCACGGCCGAGGGGTCGTTCGACCCGGAGCAGCGCCGGGCGATGCGGGTCGTCGTCGCCGAGCGACGCGGGCCCTACGACGCCGTCGTCCTCGGCAACGCGGCGGGCTTCAACCTCACCTGCCTCACCTTCGCGACGGACGGGTGGGGGCCGACCGTGAGCGGCAGCCAGTTCCCGCTCGTGGCCCCGGCACGGGACAGCGCCTCGGTGGGTTCCGACGCCACGTCGAAGGAGGGCCTCGTCGACGGGCGTTTCCGCCGTGAGACCGCGAACATCGCCTACGGCCGCGTGGGTGCCGACGTCACCGGGGTCGAGCTCGACACCCCGGCCGGACGCGTCACCGCGAGCGTGACCCACGGCTGGTTCGCCGCGTCCTGGCCGAGCGCGGACCCGCTGGACGTCGACCCGATGTCGACGGTGCGGATGACGCTCACACTCGCGGACGGCCGCATGACGGGGCCCACGGCATACGACGCGTTGCCGCAACGGGACGTCCCGGCCGAGCTGCAGTCGAGCCCTGCACCGAGCTGACCCGGCGCACACTGGAGGGATGGATACGGCGGCTCGGGTGGCGGAGGCGATGGCCGCGTGGCCGCGCCAGGGGTTCCTGCCTCGACGCGAGCGACGGCACGCCGGGCGGGACGTGCCGCTGCCGATCGGGCACGGCCAGACGAACTCCCAGCCGCGGACGGTCGTGGCGATGCTCGAGCTGCTCGACGCCCGGCCCGGGGACCGGGTGCTCGACATCGGTGCAGGCTCGGGGTGGACGACCGCCCTGCTCGCGCACCTCACAGGCCCGGGTGGGTCGGTGGTCGGGGTCGAGCGGATCGAGGACATCGCGCTGGCCGGAGCGGCGAACCTCCAACGCACGGGTATGCCGTGGGCTCGCCTCGTGCTCGCCTCCCCCGGCGTGCTCGGGGCGCCGGGCGAGGGGCCGTTCGACCGGATCCTCGTCTCCGCCGAGGCGGAGTCGCTGCCCCGGGCGCTGCTCGGCCAGCTCGTGCCCGGCGGGGTCATGGTCGTGCCGGTGCGGGGGTGGATGCACCGGGTCGTGCGGGACCCCGGGTTCGACGCCGACGGGTCCCCGACCGGGGACGCGCACGTCGAGGTCCACGGCGCTTACCGGTTCGTGCCGCTCGTCGAGGACTGAGCGCGACGGCATACGGGGAACGACTTCTTGCGACTTCCAGCAGCTCGTCGCTGCGCTCCTCACCGCTGGAAGTCGCAATCAGTCGGAGATAGGCGTCAGGCCCCGGCGTAGTGGGCGTCGAGCGCGTCCTTGTAGCGCTCGGAGACGACCTTGCGCTTGAGCTTGAGGCTCGGCGTGAGCTCGCCGCTGTCGACGGTGAGGTCGTGGTCGAGGATGGTGAACTTCTTGACCGTCTCCCACCGGTTGAGGCCGGCATTGAGCTCGTCGACGTAGCCCTGGACCATCTCGTGCGCCTGCGGCGACGTGACGATCTCGGCATAGCTCTTGCCGCCGAGGCCGTTGTCGGCCGCCCAACCCTCGATGGCGTCGGGGTCGAGCGTGACGAGCGCGGAGACGAAGTTGCGGTCGGCGCCGTGGACGATGAACTGGCTCACGAACGGGCACATGCCCTTGAACTGTGACTCGATCATCGAGGGCGCGACATACTTGCCGCCGGAGGTCTTGAAGAGGTCCTTCTTGCGGTCGGTGATCTTGAGGAAGCCGCGGTCGTCGAGCTCGCCGATGTCGCCGGTGTGGAACCAGCCGTCGGCGTCGATGACCTCCGCCGTCGCCTCCGGGTTGTTGTGATACCCGTCCATGATCCCCTCGCCGCGGAGCAGGACCTCGCCGTCCTCGGCGATCCGGACCTCCGTGCCGGGCAGCGGCCACCCGACCGTGCCGTAGCGGTACGCGGCGGTGCGGTTGACCGTCGTCGCGGCGCAGGACTCGGTGAGGCCGTAACCCTCGCCGACGAGCATGCCCATCGAGTCGAACCAGCGGCCGACGTCCTGGTTGAGGGCCGCAGAGCCCGAGATGAAGAGGCGGACCCGACCACCGAAGCGCCCGCGCACCTTGCTGAGGACGAGCTTGTCGGCGAGCGCGTGCTTGCGGGCGAGCATGCCGCTCGGCTCCTTGCCCTGCGCGCGCAGGTCGCTCACCTCGCGGCCGACACCCTCGGCCCAGCGGAAGAGCTTGAGCTTCACGCCACCGTCGGACTCCATCATCATCTGGACCCGGTTGTAGGCCTTCTCGAAGATGCGGGGCGCGGCGCCCATGAACGTCGGCCTCACGACCGCGAGGTTGTCGACGATCTTGTCGATGCGTCCGTCGATGGCCGTGCAGAAGCCGATCTGCAGCGGCAGCGTGAGGAGCAGCTTGCCGAAGACGTGGGCCAGCGGCAGCCAGAGGTACTGGAGGTCGTCGTCGCGCAGGATGCCGATCGAGTCGGTCGCTGCGGCCTCGTAGGTCCACGCGCGGTGCAGCAGGCGCACGCCCTTGGGCCGGCCGGTGGTGCCCGACGTGTAGATGATCGTCGCGAGACGGTCCGGGGTCAGCGCGTCGATGCGCTCGTCGATGAGGCCCGGCATGCGCTCGAGCTCGGCGCGGCCCATCTCGGCGAGGTCGTCGAGGCTGATGACCCAGTCGTCCTCCCCCGCGGCGGCCGCGGGGTCGAAGGTCACGACCTTGGAGACGCCGGGCACCGAGCCGGCGATGCGGCGCAGCTTGGCGACCTGCTCGGCATCCTCGGCGAAGACGACCTTGCTCTGCGAGTCGGCGAGGATGAAGGCGACGTCGTCGTCGATCGTCGTGGGGTAGATCGTCGTCGTCACTCCACCGGCGACCATGACGGCCAGGTCGGCGAGGGCCCACTCGTAGCGGGTCGCCGAGGCGAGGGCCACGCGCTCCTCCGGGGCCACACCGAGAGCGACGAGCCCGGCGCCGATGGCGTCGACACGCGACTTCGCCTCGGCCCACGTCACGGTGAGCCACTCGTCACCGCTCTCGGTGACCTTGGCATACATGAACGCCGGTGAGTCGGGCGTCTTCTCGACGCGCTGTCGGAAGAGGTGGCCGACGCTCGCGGCGCGCTCCTCGATCAGGTGGTGGTCGACTGCCTCGTCGGCCGGCGAGTGGATCTGCGGAGTCGCTGCAAGCATCTGGGTTCCTCGTCATTGGGGAGCTCGTGGCCGGAATGCTCCCACACGACACACGGCGACGGACCCGGCTTGCGGCAAATGTGACCGACGAGTAATCGAGGCGGTCCGGACGCGGTCCCGTATGCCGTCGCGGCGCGGTGTCAGACGCGGTCGCGATGCGCGGCGGCATACGCGGCGTTGACGACACCGATCGCGAGCCACGAGGCGAACATCGAGGACCCGCCGTAGGACACGAAGGGCAGCGGTAGGCCTGTCACCGGCATGACGCCGAGGTTCATCCCGACGTTCTGGAAGACCTGGAACGCGAGCCACGTCCCGACCCCGACGCCCAGGAACCGTCCGAAGGCGTCACCCGAGCGCCCGGCGACGACGAAGACCCGGATGACGAGGAAGGCGAGGAGCACGAGGAGCCCGGCCGCACCGACGAACCCCAGCTCCTCCCCCGCGACCGAGAAGACGAAGTCGTTGAGCTGGTAGGGCACGAAGCCGCCTTGCGTCTGGCGCCCCTCCATGAAGCCCTGGCCGGTCCACCCACCCGAGCCGATGGCGAGCCGGACCTGCCGCGTCTGGTAGCCGATGCCCTGCGGGTCGGCGCTCGGGTCGGCGAAGGCGAGGAGGCGGTCGCGCTGGTAGTCGCTGAGCAGCGGCGTGGTGAGCGCGGCGACGACGAGCCCGACGGCGGCCACCCCGATCCCCACGACCCAGCGGCGCGGCGCCCCGGCGACGGCGATGACGACGAACGCCAGCGCGCCGAGGACGACGGCCGAACCGAGGTCGGGCTGGAGCATGATGAGCGCGACCGGGATGGCGGCGAGCAGCCACCCCAGAGCGACGTCACGGTTGCCGGGGGCGACCCGTCGCTCCCACCGGTCGGCGAGGACGAAGGCGAGCACGAGCGCGAGCCCGAGCTTGGCGAACTCCGAGGGCTGCACCGTGAACCCGGCGGCGATGGGGATCCACGATCGCGACCCGTTGATCGTCACCCCGAGCGGGGTGAGCACGGCGACGAGCCCGAGCAGCGAGAGGCCATAGATCAACGGTGCGACGAGCCGCAGCCCGTGGTGCCCCAGCCGAGCCACGCCGAGGGCGAGCCCGATTCCGATCGCGGTGTTGAGGAGGTGACGGACGAGGTATGCCGTCCCCGCGGCCTCGTGGGTCGCCGACCACACGAGGAGCGCACCAACCACCGACGTCCCGGCGGCACCGACGAGGAGGCCGAGGTCCTGCCGGAGCCAGCGGCTCAGGAGTGGACGATCTGGGTGAGCACCGCGCGGCACTGCTCGACGTCCTTGGCCATGGCGACGAGGAGGTCGTCGATGCTCTCGAAGCGCAGAGTCGGGCGGATGTGCTCGACGAACTCGACCATGACCCGCTCGTCGTAGAGGTCGAGGTCGTCGCGGTCGAGCACGTAGGCCTCGACGGTGCGGCGGTCCTCGGTGTCGAAGGTCGGGTTCGTGCCGATCGAGATGGCCGCGGGCATGGTGCGGTCGGGCTCGCCCTGCTCGAGGTCGAGGCGGGTGAGCCAGCCGGCGTAGACGCCCTCGGCGGGGACGAGGCCCATCGCGTCCGGCGACAGGTTGGCCGTGGGGTAGCCGAGCTCACGGCCGCGGTGGTGGCCGTGGACGACGGTGCCGATGACGCGGTGGGGTCGGCCGAGGGTGCGGGCTGCGGCCGCGACGTCACCGACGGAGAGGGCCTGGCGCACCGACGTCGACGACCAGCGGTGGTCCTCGCCGACGTCCTCGATCGCGACGACCTCGAAGCCGTGTCGGGCGCCGAGCTCGCGCAGGGTGTCGACGTTGCCGGAGTTGCGGTAGCCGAACTTCGTGTCGACGCCGACGACGACGGCCTTGGCGCCGAGGCCCTCGACGAAGGTCCGCAGGACGAACTCCTCCGGCGACTGCTGGGCGAACTCCGCGGTGAAGGGCAGGACGAGGAGACCGTCGATGCCGGTCGTCTCGAGCAGGTCGTCGCGGATCGACCCGGGCGAGATGAGCTCGGGGGCGCGCTCGGGGTGCAGCACGGCGACCGGGTGCGGCTCGAAGGTCACGGCGACGGCGGGCAGCCCGAGCTCGTGCCCGGTCTCGACGAGCTGGGTGAGCACCGCCCGGTGGCCCCGGTGGACGCCGTCGAAGTTGCCGAGGGTGACGACGCAGGGTCGCAGCTCGTCGGGCGTGGCTGCGGGGTCGGTGAACCGGTGCACGGTGGACACTCTACGAACTCGCCGGGGCGAAGACGACGTGGCTCCGGGCCGTGGGCCTGCTCTCGTCGAGCATGGCGACGAGCGAGCCGTCCGGCCCGAAGGCCGCGACCGGCTCGGTGCGACCCGGCTCGGCGGACGGCAGGCGCTGGCCGTAGCCGATGGTGCGGGCCTCGTCGGCCGACAGCTCGCGTGCGGCGAAGCCGGCCCGGGCTGCGTCGGCGAGCGGCACGACCGGCATCGTCTCGCCTTG
>NZ_AVPI01000049.1 GCF_000768675.1 Knoellia flava TL1
CGGAACAGCAGTGGGGTGGGGTCGGCGCCTGACACGTTGTTGGGTCCTGAGGGCTCGGGCAGTCATGTCCGTTTCTTCGGGCCGGCGATTGAGCTGGCTGGGCCTCCTGTGCGTCACATCGACGAACAGTCTCCTTCTTCGAGGGGGGGTGTTCGGGTCTGGTGGCGGTGACGTGGGAGGGTCGCCCGTATGTTGAGAACTACACAGTGGACGCGAGCATCTGATCTTTGCGTATCAAGTTTTTAAGGGCGCACGGTGGATGCCTTGGCACCAGGAACCGAAGAAGGACGTAGGAATCTGCGATAAGCCACGGGGAGTCGATAACCAGACTGTGATCCGTGGATTTCCGAATGGGGAAACCCGGCTGGAGGCAAGTCCAGTCACTCTCACCTGAACACATAGGGTGAGGAGAGGGAACGTGGGGAAGTGAAACATCTCAGTACCCACAGGAAGAGAAAGCAACCGCGATTCCGTGAGTAGTGGCGAGCGAAAGCGGAAGAGGCTAAACCGTATCTGTGTGATAGCTGTCAGGCGTTGCAGGTACGGGGTCGTGGGACCTCTTGGCCGGGACTGACATCCCGGCATGGAGTCAAAAATTCGCGTTGTAGTCGAAGGGCATTGAAAGGCCCGGCACAGAGGGTGCGACCCCCGTAGACGAAACATCGTGAACTCCAGAGAGTCATCCCAAGTAACACGGGGCCCGAGAAATCCCGTGTGAATCTGGCGGGACCACCCGCTAAGCCTAAATATTCCCTGGTGACCGATAGCGGACAAGTACCGTGAGGGAAAGGTGAAAAGTACCCCGGGAGGGGAGTGAAATAGATCCTGAAACCGTGTGCCTACAATCCGTTGGAGCCTCCTTGTGGGGTGACAGCGTGCCTTTTGAAGAATGAGCCTGCGAGTTAGTGCTCAGTGGCGAGGTTAACCCGTGTGGGGAAGCCGTAGCGAAAGCGAGTCCGAACAGGGCGTATGAGTCGCTGGGTCTAGACCCGAAGCGGAGTGATCTACCCATGGCCAGGTTGAAGCGACGGTAAGACGTCGTGGAGGACCGAACCCACTTAGGTTGAAAACTGAGGGGATGAGCTGTGGGTAGGGGTGAAAGGCCAATCAAACTCCGTGATAGCTGGTTCTCCCCGAAATGCATTTAGGTGCAGCGTCACGTGTTTCTTACCGGAGGTAGAGCTACTGGATAGCCGATGGGCCTCACCAGGTTACTGACGTTAGCCAAACTCCGAATGCCGGTAAGTGAGAGCGTGGCAGTGAGACTGCGGGGGATAAGCTCCGTAGTCGAGAGGGAAACAGCCCAGACCACCAGCTAAGGTCCCTAAGCGTGTGCTAAGTGGGAAAGGATGTGGAGTTGCATTGACAACCAGGAGGTTGGCTTAGAAGCAGCCACCCTTTAAAGAGTGCGTAATAGCTCACTGGTCAAGTGATTCCGCGCCGACAATGTAGCGGGGCTCAAGCACACCACCGAAGCTGTGGCATTGACACTTCTGCCCGGCCACCACACCTGCGGGTTGGTGGTCCAAGCGTGTTGATGGGTAGGGGAGCGTCGTGTGGCCAGGGAAGCGGCGGAGTGATCCAGCCGTGGAGGCCACACGAGTGAGAATGCAGGCATGAGTAGCGAATGACGGGCGAGAAACCCGTCCGCCGAATAACCAAGGGTTCCAGGGTCAAGCTAATCTGCCCTGGGTAAGTCGGGACCTAAGGCGAGGCCGACAGGCGTAGTCGATGGACATCCGGTTGATATTCCGGAACCGGCGAAGAACCGCCCATGACGAACCTTGTGATGCTAAGCGCCTGAAACCCGCTGACGTCTTCGGACCGACGCGGGTGGAGCGCGCGACCCGAGCAGGTAGTAGTCAAGCAATGGAGAGACGCAGGAAGGTAGCCTCCGCGTGGCGATGGTTGTCCACGTCCAAGGGTGTAGGGAGTGAGATAGGCAAATCCGTCTCACACATGTCCTGAGACCTGATAGTGACCGCGAATGCGGGAAGCAGGGTGATCCTATGCTGCCAAGAAAATCTTCTAGCGAGGTTCGAGCCGCCCGTACCCCAAACCGACTCAGGTGGTTAGGTAGAGAATACCAAGGCGATCGAGTGAATCATGGTTAAGGAATTCGGCAAAATACCCCCGTAACTTCGGGAGAAGGGGGGCCCAGAGGGTGAAGTCCTTCACGGACTAGCCTGAACGGCCGCAGAGACCAGGGAGAAGCGACTGTTTACTAAAAACACAGGTCCGTGCTAAGTCGCAAGACGATGTATACGGACTGACGCCTGCCCGGTGCTGGAAGGTTAAGAGGACGGGTTAGATCCTTTGGGGTCGAAGCTCAGAATTTAAGCCCCAGTAAACGGCGGTGGTAACTATAACCATCCTAAGGTAGCGAAATTCCTTGTCGGGTAAGTTCCGACCTGCACGAATGGCGTAACGACTTCTCCACTGTCTCAACCATGAACTCGGCGAAATTGCACTACGAGTAAAGATGCTCGTTACGCGCAGCAGGACGGAAAGACCCCGGGACCTTTACTATAGCTTGGTATTGGTGTTCGGTACGGCTTGTGTAGGATAGGTGGGAGACTGTGAAGCCGGCACGCCAGTGTCGGTGGAGTCAACGTTGAAATACCACTCTGGTCGTTCTGGATATCTAACCTCGGTCCGTGATCCGGATCAGGGACATTGCCTGGTGGGTAGTTTAACTGGGGCGGTTGCCTCCTAAAAGGTAACGGAGGCGCTCAAAGGTTCCCTCAGCCTGGTTGGCAATCAGGTTTTGAGTGTAAGTGCACAAGGGAGCTTGACTGCGAGACAGACATGTCGAGCAGGGACGAAAGTCGGAACTAGTGACCCGGCGGTGGCTTGTGGAAGCGCCGTCGCTCAACGGATAAAAGGTACCCCGGGGATAACAGGCTGATCTTGCCCAAGAGTCCATATCGACGGCATGGTTTGGCACCTCGATGTCGGCTCGTCGCATCCTGGGGGTGGAGTCTCTCCCAAGGGTTGGGCTGTTCGCCCATTAAAGCGGTACGCGAGCTGGGTTTAGAACGTCGTGAGACAGTTCGGTCCCTATCCGCTGTGCGCGTAGGAAATTTGAGAAGGGCTGTCCCTAGTACGAGAGGACCGGGATGGACGAACCTCTGGTGTGTCAGTTGTTCTGCCAAGAGCACCGCTGATTAGCTACGTTCGGAAGTGATAACCGCTGAAAGCATCTAAGCGGGAAGCACGCTTCAAGATGAGATTTCCATGGACCTCGTGTCCGAGAGGCTCCCAGCTAGACTACTGGGTTGATAGGCCAGACGTGGAAGTGCAGTAATGCATGTAGCTGACTGGTACTAATAAGCCGACAACTTGATACACACTCAAAAGATTCATGCGTGTTCGCGTCCACTGTGCAGTTCCCGAGATACGGAACGACACCCCCACACCACCCCGCAACGGGTGCGTGCCCGGTGGGTACCCGAATATCTCCATAGAGTTTCGGCTGTCATAGCGAAGGGGAAACGCCCGGTCCCATTCCGAACCCGGAAGCTAAGCCCTTCAGCGCCGATGGTACTGCACTGGTGACGGTGTGGGAGAGTAGGACGCAGCCGGACAAACATTCAAAGAAATGGCCCGCCCACCCGGCGGGCCATTTCTCATTTCCGGCCCCATTCAGGGCCGGTGGGCCATGACGATCGAGCGGCTTCTCGAGCTGGCCCTAGACTTCCCTTGCTCCTGTGGCACGCGGTGCCACCTCAGTCCTTCCTGGAGGCTTCCGATGACCGACGAGAACCGTGGACCCCGACGTGAGGGCGGTCGTGACGAGTCACGTCGCGGCAGCTCCGGCCGCGGTGGGGCGTCGCGGGGCCGGGACGCCAGCGGTCGCGGACCGCGTGGTGCGGGTCGTCCCCAGCGCGACGAGCGTCGCGGTGGCGCCGGCCCGCGTCGC
>NZ_AVPI01000050.1 GCF_000768675.1 Knoellia flava TL1
CACGCTCTTTTCCGCGTCAACGGCATGTCGTGAGCTCTCCGCCACCCGGTGTCGAGAACGCCGGCGCGTGTCGGGCGGAGGTGGATATCGGATCGTGGACGACGGGTGACGCCCATCCCGACCCGTCGATAGAGTCCTGACCCAAGGTCATGAGTACCAGCGCATAGCCCCGGCTTGCTGGTCGGCAACCCTCCTCCGCGGTGGGGTGCTCCGGGTGACGACCTGGTCGGCTGCAGCAACGCAGTCGGCAAGCGCGGACTTCCGAGTTACCTCGAGAGTCCAACGACTCTCCAGGGAGCAGCAGATGTCCATCGCCAGCTCGATTCCGCACACCGTCACCCGTGAGCGCCGCCAGCCGTGGCTGCGCTCCGTCCCCGCCCCGCTCACGCCGTCCCCGGCCGCGCCCGCGACTGCCGCCCCCGTGACGGCAGTCCCCGCCACCGACGAAGGGGAGCGGACGGCATACGGGGTCGTCCCGGCCGGCCTGCCGGAGGTCGTCGCGACGCCTCTCGTGCCGACGTGTGACGGCCGCCGCGTCGAGTACGCCAACTTCGACCACGGTGCCTCAACCCCGGCACTCGCCCACGTCGTGAGCGCGGTGGAGCGCGCAACGGCGACCTACTCGAGCGTTCACCGTGGCCAGGGGTGGACGAGCCAGGTCTCGAGCCACTACTACGAGGCGGCGCGCGAGGAGGTGGCCCGCTTCGTCGGTGCCCGCGAGGGCGACGAGGTCGTCTTCACCCGCAACACCACGGACTCCTTCAACATGCTCGCTCGCGCGCTCCCGCGTCGGACGCAGGTCATCGTCTTCGCGACCGAGCACCACGCCACCCTGCTGCCGTGGGAGGAGCGCCGGACGACGCGCCTCCCCGTGCCGCTCACGCACACGGACGCCGAGGCGCTCCTGCGCGACGCGCTCAAGCGGAGCACGAGCTCGTCGATCCTCGTCGTCCTCAGCGGGGCCTCCAACGTCACGGGTGAGTACTGGCGGGTCGGCCGGCTCGCCGCGATCGCCCGGGCCCGGGGAGCCCGCGTGGCGCTCGACGCCGCCCAGCTCGTCGGCCACCGCCGCGTCGACCTCGAGACCCTCGGCGTCGACTACGTCGCGTTCAGCGGCCACAAGATCTATGCGCCCTACGGCGCCGGCGTGCTCGTCGGTCGCGCCGACTGGCTCGACAAGGCTGCGCCCTACCTCGCCGGAGGCGGCGCCACCGCCGCCGTCGGTGCGCTGTCGACGACATGGAAGACCGGCCCGGCCCGGCACGAGGGTGGCACCCCCAACGTGCTCGGCGCGGTCGCCCTCGCCGCCGCCTGCGCGACGATCCGCGAGCACCGCGGCGCCATCGAGTCGCACGAGCGCGCTGTCACCGAGCGCCTCGTCGACGGGCTGCGCGCCATCGAGGGCGTCGAGACGTTCAGCATCTTCGGCGACGACGCCGACCGCGCGCCGGTCGTGACGTTCACGGTCGACGGCATCGAGTCGAGCCTCGTGTCCGCGGCGCTGTCCGCCGAGCACGGCATCGGCGTGCGTGACGGCAAGTTCTGCGCGCACCTCCTCGTCGACACCCTCCTCTCCGACGAGGAGGCGAGCGTGACGACCGCCGTCCGGGTCAGCGCCGGGCTGGCGACGACGCACGAGCACGTCGAGCGCCTCCTCGCCGCCGTGGCGAGCTTGGCCGCGGACGGGCCGGGGACGGCATACGAGCAGGTCGAGGGGCGCGGCTGGGTTCCCGTGGGGGACCAGCGCGAGACGCTCGTCGACCTGCCGTGGTGACCGCGTCGCGGCGCGCGGCACCTTCGGGGGCGTCCTGACCACTAGCCTCGGAGCGTGACCACCGCTCTCGTCACCGACTCGACGGCCTACCTGTCCCCGGAGGTCGTGACGGCGCGCGGGATCGGGGTCGTGCCCCTCCACGTCGTCGTCGGTGGGCAGGAACGCCGTGAAGGCGTCGACGTCGGGCCCGACGAGGTGGCCGAGGCGCTGCGCCGGTTCCGGCCGGTGTCGACGAGCCGGCCGTCGCCGCAGGCGTTCCTCGACGTCTACCGTCAGCTCGCCGACAAGGGCGCCGACGCCATCGTGTCGGTCCACATCTCCTCCGACATGTCGAGCACCCTCGGCTCGGCCCAGCTCGCGGCGAACCAGTCGCCCGTGCCCGTGACCGTCGTCGACAGCCGGTCCATGGGCATGGCGATGGGGTATGCCGTCCTCGCGGGCGCCGACCTCGCCTCCGGCGGGGCTTCCGCGGAGGAGGTGGCCGACGTCGTGAGGGCGCGGTGCGAGGGCGCGACGGTCGTCTTTTACGTCGACACCCTCGAGCACCTGCGCCGCGGCGGCCGGATCGGCAAGGCCAACGCGCTCCTCGGCTCGGCGCTGGCGATCAAGCCGATCCTCGGGCTCGTCGACGGGGCGATCGTGCCGCTCGAACGGGTCCGGACCTCCTCGCGTGCCATCGCCCGGCTCGAGGAGCTTGCGGTCGAGGCGGCAATGCGTGCGGGGGAGGTCGACGTCGCGGTGCACCACCTCGACTCGCTCGAGCGCGCTGAGAAGCTCGCCGAGCGACTGCGGTCACGCGTCGACGCGCTTGGTGAGCTCGTCGTCGTGGAGCTCGGCGCCGTCGTCGGGGCCCACGTCGGCCCGGGCACGCTCGCCATCGCGGTGAGCCCGCGAGCCTGACCGGGGCGCCTCGTGAGTCTCGCCGTCCCGGCCCAGGTGCTCCTGGTCCTCGTCGTGGCGACGGTGTGCTTCGCGATCGGTGGCATCAACCCGGCGACCATCGTCGGCCGCCGGCGCGGCATCGAGGTCTCGAGCGTCGGTTCGGGCAACCCAGGAGCGACGAACCTCGGGCGGGTCATCGGCCGCAAGTGGGGCATCGTCGTCGGCCTGCTCGACGTGCTCAAGGGGTTCCTGCCGACGTTCGTCGTGCTGCGGACCCTGGGGACCTGGGTCGCGCTCGTCGCAGGGGTGGCCTGCGTGCTCGGCCACATCTACAGCCCCTGCCTTGGTGGACGCGGTGGCAAGGGGGTCGCGACGTCGCTCGGCGCGATGCTCGCGGTCGTGCCTTGGGTGGCACTGGCCGCGCTCGTCGTCTTCGTCCTGTGCCTGCTGTTCGTCAAGCGTCTCGGTGACGCGTCGGTCGTGGCGACGACGTTCCTCCTCGGGGCCGGGGTGGTTCTGGCCGTGCGCGCCACCAGTGGCGTGGACCGCGGTGTCGGGGTGTGGCTCGCGCTCGTGGCCCTGCTCGTCCTGCTGCGGCATCGCCGCAACATCCAGATCTGGGCGGGCCGGCTCGCGGGCTGACTCGTCCACAGGCGGGACGCTCGGTGGTCGTCGTCCACAGGTCGACGCCCGACGGGTTGGGTCATCGTCACGCTCTCCCTAGCGTCGCCGTATGCCGTCCCGCCGCCGCCCCGAGGCCGTCTCACCTCGCGCGCGGGCGCGGGTGCGCGCGGCCGGGCCGAGACCAGGGGGCGACACCTCGAGTGGTGGAGCCTCGAGTGGTGGCACCTCGAGCGGTGGCCCTGTTCTCCCTGGCGCGACACCGACTCCCTTCCCGGACTCCGGCGACCACGACGGCGAGGCCCTCGACCAGGGTGTGACCCGCGGAAGGCACCGACCGGTCGAGGTCGGCCGGCCACCGGTCTTCGAGCTGCCGTCGAGCCTGCGCGGCGCGCGTTGGGCACCCAGCCGCTCCGCCGCCGTCGCAGTGCTCGTCGTCATCGTTCTCGTGGTCCTCGTCTTCGGTGTGCGGGTCTGGTTCGCCGGCGGAGGTGCTGGCGCTCCGGTGGGCGCCCGCCCCGATGCTGGACCGGCGGGCGTGAGCCGGGGGACGTCGACGCTCTCGCGCGCGTCACCGACGGGCAGCGCGACTTCGGGAGGCGCCACGGACGCACGGGCGGCAAGCGCGAGTGCCGCGGCCGTGCTCGTCGTGCACGTGGTCGGGCAGGTGCGCCGTCCCGGCGTCTACCGCATGCCCACGGGCGCGCGGGTCGGTGACGCCGTGACGGCGGCCGGGGGAGCGACTCCGACCGCGGACCTCGCGGCGGTCAACCTCGCCCGCGTGCTCGTCGACGGTGAACAGGTGCACGTGCCCCGACCGGGGGAGAGCGTGCCGGCCGCCGGCGCCGCAGGTGGTCCGGACGGCAGCAGTGGCGGAGGTGGCAGCAGTGGAGGCAGCGGTGGCGGGTCGGGGGCGTCCGGGGGTTCGGGCGGCACGGTGTCGCTCAACAGCGCAGACCTTGCGGCCCTCGACACGTTGCCGGGTGTCGGTCCCGTCCTCGCGCAGCGGATCCTCGACTGGCGCACCGAGCACGGCAGGTTCACGAGCATCGAGGAGCTCGGCGAGGTGAGCGGCATCGGTGAGAAGCTGCTCGCGCAGCTGACTCCGAAGGTGACGTTGTGACGGCGCCGTCGCGGTCGTCGACCGGACGCGACGGGCAGCACGTACCACTTGTGGCGGCTGCGTCACCCGGTCGAGAAGGGACGCCTGGCGACCGGAGTGGCGACCTCGAGTGGGAGTGGCAGCGCGACGTCGTGAGGTTCAGTGACCTCCGGATGCTCCTGCCCGCGCTCGTCGGATGGGCGCTCCTGTCCGCGACGATCACGTGGGGGCCGACGGGCCGATGGGTCCTCACGGCCGCTCTGGTCGTGGCGGCCGTCGTGCTGTGCGTGTGGCGCGGGCGCTGGCCCAGTGCCTTGCTCGTCGTGTCGGTCGCGTTGCTGCTCCAGGTCGCAGCCAACGGACAACACGTGTTGCGTTCGGTCGGTGACCTCGACACCCTCACCGAGGCCAGGGCTGTCGTCACGGTCGAGGTGACGATCACCTCCGACCCCTTCACACCGGCGAGCCGCGCGGGTCGTGAGCCGGTCGTTCTCGCGAGAGCGACGGCATACGAGGTCGAGGGGCGGGGGCGGCTGACGCGCGCTCACGCACCGGTGCTGCTGCGGGGGGAGACGGACCTGCTCGAGGTGAGGTGGCACGAGCGAGTGAGGGTGCGCGGACGACTGGCCCCGCCCGATCCGGGCCGTGCCGAGCTCGCCGTCGTCAGCGTCGCCTCGCACGACGTCGTGGCTCCTGCGGGCCGGGCGGCGCGGGTCGCGGAGCACCTGCGCGCAGGGCTGCGTCGGTCGGTGGACGGCACGCCCGCCGACGCGCGTGGGCTGCTGCCGGGACTCGTCATCGGAGACACGAGTCGCACGCCTCCCGACCTCACCGAGGCCATGCAGGCGACCGGGATGACCCACCTCACCGCCGTGTCCGGCTCCAACATCGCCGTCGTCGGCGGGATGGTGCTCGGGCTCTGCGTGCTCGTGGGGATGCCACGACGGTGCCGGCCGTGGGTGGTGGCGCTCGCGATCGTCGGGTTCGTCGTGCTCGCGCGTCCCGAGCCGAGTGTCGTGCGCGCGGCCGCGATGGGGCTCATCGGGCTCATCGGCGTGAGCCGGTCACGTCGCAGCACCGGTCTCCCCGTCCTCGCCGGGGCCCTCGTCGTCGTCCTCGTCGTCGACCCGTGGATGGCTCGCTCGTTCGGGTTCGCCCTGTCCGCCCTTGCGACGCTGGGGCTGCTGCTCTTCACGCGGCCGTGGGGTGACGCCATCGCCCGCCACCTGCCCGCGCGGCTGGCGTTCCTCGGACCGGCCGTCGCGATCCCGGTCGCGGCCCAGGGTATGTGCGCTCCGCTCGTCGTGCTGCTGCAGGGGTCGGTGAGCGTCATCGGCGTCCTCGCGAACCTGCTGGCCGCGCCGCTCGTCGCACCCGCGACAGTCGCCGGCGTCGTCGCCGCCGTCGTGTCGGTCGTCGCCGACGGACCGGCACGGCTCGTGGGGTGGCTCGGGGCCGTGCCGACACTCGGCATCGCGCGGATCGCGCGGGTCATGTCCGACGTGCCGGGAGGGACGATGCCCTGGCCCGACGGCGGTCTCGGCGCACTCCTCCTCGCCGCGGTCACGGTGCTCGTCGTTCTCACCGCCCGGTGGCTGGCGCGGTTCGCGCTGCTCCGGCCGACGATGGCTCTCGGCGTGGTCGGGGTCCTCGTCGCCGGGGTGCTGCCGACGCGTGTCGTCACGTGGCCGCCGACCGGGTGGCGGATCGTCTTCTGCGATGTCGGGCAGGGTGACGCCGCCGTGGTGCGCACCGGACCCAGCCGGGCCCTCGTCGTCGACGCCGGTCCGGACCCGCCCGCCGTGGACGGGTGCCTCGACTCGCTCGGGGTCGACGTCGTCGACGCGGTCGTCCTCACCCACTTCCACGCCGACCATGTCGAGGGCCTGCCGGGCGTGCTCGACGGCCGCTCGGTCGGCCAGGTGCTCACCTCGCCGGTTGCCGAACCCGCCTGGCAGGTGCGGGAGGTGGAGTCGTGGACGCGGGCGGACGGCATACCGACGTCCGCCCTGGCGGCAGGCGACCGGCTGACGTTCGGGGAGGTGCGCGCGGAGGTGTGGGCGCCGGTCCGCCGGATCGACGCGGGGTCGGTGCCCAACAACGCGAGCGTCGTCCTCGCCGTGCACGTGGGTGAGGTCGACGCCCTCCTCCTCGGTGACGTCGAGCGCGAGGCGGCCCACGACCTCCTGCTACGGCTGCGGCGCGACGGCTCGATGGCCGGCGCCGCCGAGCGGTTCGACGTCGTCAAGACCCCGCACCACGGCAGCGCGAACCTCGACGCGGGGCTCATGGCAGCGGTGCGCGCACCGGTCGCTGTGGTGTCGGTGGGGAAGGACAACGACTACGGACACCCGACCTCGGCGCACCTCACGATGCTCGCGCGCAACGGGTATGCCGTCCACCGCACCGACCGCGACGGCCACGTCGCCGTCGTCGAGGACGGCCGCGGGCGGCTCACCGTGGTCACCGCACGCTGACCACCGGCGAGGGCGGACGGCGGCTCGGGCGGGGGTGGACCAGGGAGGTCAGCGGGAGGCGCGGGAGGGCTTCGCCCTCGAGCTGCGCGCGCTGTCGACGAGGGCGTCGAGCGTGGCCTTGACGGCGGGCACCCGCTGGAGGTCCGGTGTCGTCACCGCGACGATGTGCCGGCGCGACGCCGGGGTCATGGGCAGGGCGACGACGTCCTCGTGGTGGACCGTCTTGAGGATGAGGTCGGGGATCACCGCGACCCCGAGACCCTCGGCGATGAGGCCCATGACCGCGACGTAGTCCTCGGTCTCGTAGGCGATGTCGGGGACGTAGCCCGCGGTGCTCGCGAGCTGGAGGAGGTGGCCGCGGCAGCGCGGGCAGCCCGCGATCCACGTCTCGTCCTGGAGCGCGGCCATGTCGGCCTTCTTGGCGCTCGCGAGCTCGTGGTCGTGCGGGACGGCGAGCAGCACCTCGTCGTCGAGCAGGGGCGTGGTGACGAAGGCGTCGAGGTCCTCCTCGCCTCGCCCGAGGTCGGTGCCCTCGTAGACGAAGGCAACGGCGAGGTCGCACTCGCCCGCACGCAGCGCGGCGAGGGACTCGCGCGGCTCGGCCTCGCTGAAGGTGATGGTCACCCCCGGGTGCTCGGCCTTGACCTTGGCGAGAGCCTTGGGCACGAGGGTGGCCGAGGCGCTGGGGAAGGCCATGAGCCGGACGCGGCCGGAGCGCAGACCGGCGATCGCGGCGACCTCCTCCTCGGCGGCGTCGAGGGCCGAGAGGACCGGTCCTGCGTGGCGGGCGAGGACGGCACCGGCCTCGGTGAGCCGGACGCTGCGGCCGACCCGCTCGACGAGGGTCGTCCCGGTGCGGGTCTCGAGGCGACGGACCATCTGCGAGATGGCCGGCTGCGAGTAGCCGAGGGAGAGGGCCGCCGCCGTGAAGCTGCCTTCGTCGGCGATGGCGCGCATGACACGGAGACCTGCGGCGTCGATCATGGATGAATCCTATAACGCACGGTTATCGAAACTCCAGTCCTCGCGTCGCGGGGTGATGGTGTATCTCGGGTCGGGACGTGGCCTCCTTCCTTGCATGAGCACCCACCCCCGCCGTCGGACCGTCCGACGCTCCCACCACCCCAGCGTCGTGTGCGATGCGCTGAGGTGCTGGCGCTGGAAATGCGGGTGCGGCGCGGGCGGGCACGCGGGACGATCGACAGTGGACTGGCGCTCGATGGTGACGTCGGCACTCGTGCACCAGAGCTGCTGTCCCGGCGAGTGACGAGTGAGGTGAGGGCGATGACGACTCCGGAGTTCCTGCGGAGCGTGCGCACGGCGACCCGTGCCCGGACCCACGTGCGGGCCCACCACCGGGCCGACGTGTTCCGCGCCGCCACCGGGAACTGGTGCTGGTCGTGCCGGTGCGGAGCGGGCGCCCACGCGGGGCGCACGCGCACGGACCACCAGTGGATGTCGGCCGCCGCCGTCCTGCACGAGGCGGCGCGTCCCGACGCGTGACCCTCGGCAGGGGCGTGGGTGGCCCCGGCCCCGTGGAGGAGCCGGGCGCAGGCAGTGCGGTGGCCGCGGGAGCGAGCGGGGCCGAGGTCCTGTCGGCGCGACCTGCCTACGATGAGTCGGTGACAGCCGACGGACCCGTGACCGCGACGGTCGCCGAGGTGGCGGCACTGCTGCGCGCTCACGGACCGGCGCTCGTCCTCACGGGCGCGGGGATGTCGACCGAGAGCGGCATCCCGGACTACCGCGGACCCGACGGCAACCGCCGGGTGACGCCGATGTCGCACCAGGAGTTCACGGCGACGAGCGAGGCGCGCCAGCGCTACTGGGCGCGCAGCTTCATCGGCTGGCAGCGGTTCACCGCGGCCGAGCCCAACGCCGGGCACCTCGCCGTGACCGACCTCCAGGCCGCCGGTGTCTTCGGACCCGTCATCACGCAGAACGTCGACGGTCTCCACCAGGAGGCAGGCACGCGCGAGGTCACCGAGCTCCACGGGTCGCTCGCCGAGGTCGTCTGCCTCACGTGCGGCGAGCGGGTGGACCGCGACCTCGTCCAGGCCTTCATGGACGATGCGAACCCGGGCTTTGCCTCCCGAGCCCTCGGGTCGGTCCCCGACGGCTCGCAGGTGAGCAGCCAGATCCGCCCGGACGGCGACATCGTGCTCGCCGACGAGGCGGTCCGGTCATTCCTCGCGCCACGGTGCCTCGTGTGCGGCGACGACACCCTCAAGCCGGACGTCGTCTTCTTCGGTGGCGCCGTCCCGCGTGACCGGGTCGACCTCTGCTTCTCGCTCACCGACGAGGCTCCGGTGCTCGTCGTCCTCGGCTCCTCGCTCAAGGTGATGAGCGGCTACCGGTTCGTGCGGCGGGCGGCCGCACACGGCATACCGGTCGTCGTCATCACGCGGGGTCCCACGCGCGGGGACGCCGAGACGACGCATCGGATCGATGCGTCGCTCGGCGTCACGTTGTCGGCGCTGGCCCGCGAGGTGGGGGAGCGGGCCGACCGGGCGGGCTGAGGGTCAGACGCGGCGCAGGACCGCGGTCACCTTGCCGAGGATCGTCGCGTGGTCCCCGTCGATCGGGTCGAAGGCCGGGTTGTGCGGCAGCAGCCACACCTTGCCGTCCTTGCGCTTGAAGGTCTTGACGGTCGCCTCGTTGTCGAGCATCGCCGCGACGATGTCGCCGTTGTCGGCCGTCGGCTGCTGGCGGACGACGACCCAGTCGCCGTCGCAGATGGCGGCGTCGATCATCGACTCGCCGACGACCTTGAGGAGGAAGAGCGAGCCCTCGCCGACGATCTGCTTCGGCAGCGGGAAGACCTCGTCGACGGTCTCCTCCGCGAGGATCGGCACGCCGGCCGCGATCTGGCCGAGGACCGGGACGTAGCTCGCCTCGGGACGGACGTCGCCGGACCCGGTCGGGTCGAGGTCCGCGTCCAGGTCGTTGGGGGTCGCCCCGCCGCGGTAGCCGCGGATGTCGCTCGGGGTGTCGGGGGAGACGACCTCGAGGGCGCGCGGGCGGTTGGGGTCGCGCCGCAGGTAGCCCTTCTTCTCGAGGGCGTTGAGCTGGTGCGACACCGAGCTGGGGGAGGTGAGGCCGACCGCCTGCCCGATCTCGCGCATGCTCGGCGGATAGCCGCGGCGGTCGACGGAGTTGCGGATGACGTCGAGGACCTTGCGCTGACGCACGGTGAGCGTGCCGTCGCCGGGGTCGCGGTCGGGCAGCTCGTGGACCACGTCGTCGGCGGCCTGGCGGCGCTTGTCGCTCATGCTCGTTCTCCTTGCGAAAGGGCGTTGTCAGTGGTGCCTGATTGGCTTCCTGACATGGCTTCAGCGTACGGAGTTCGAGCAGGTGTTTCAAACATCTGTTCGACGCGTGTCTTGAAGTCCTCGAACATCCGTGCTAGAAATCGTACAGGCGTTCTATCGAACGTCCTTTCGACCCAGGAGGACCCCATGAGTGCAGTCGCCTACGACGACAGGGCAGCCGGGTATGCCGTCCCGCTCCCGACGCGTCGCCCGGAGCGTCCGCGGCTCGTTCTCGTCCCGACCGGTGACGCCGTCCGTCGCACGCCGGCTCCGGCGCTGCGACTGACGCGCGCGGGCCGACTCGCCATCACGACGACCGTCCTGCTCGTCGCCCTCGTCGCGGCGCTCGTCGGGCTCACCGGTGGGGCGTCAGCCTCGGGAGCCCCGGTCACCGTCACCGTCGAGCAAGGCCAGACGCTGTCGCAGGTCGCCGCCGAGCACATGAGCGGCACCTCGCTCGCGACCGCGGTCGCCGAGATCCAGCTCGCCAACGGGCTGAGCAGCGCCCAGGTGCGCGCCGGCCAGACCGTCGTCATCCCGCAGGGCTGACCGCCGTGCACTGACGACCCACGCACTCCGAGCCGCTTCGACCCCGGCTCGGACCTGAGTCCCAGGGCGAGCTTCGACCCCTCGCCGGCTCAGCACGGAGGGCGCCCCGCCATCTTTCGCGGGGCGCCCTTTGCGCGCCCGGGCGGCGGCAGACGTTCGCTCCGTCAGCAGCGCCTGCCCCCGACTTATTGCCCAGACGCGACATCCGGACGGCCGAAGTGCGGGCCTGGATGTCGCTTCTGGGCAATAAGTCGGGGTGGGGAACGCTTGGACGGTGCATGACGGAATCCAGTGGTGGGCGCGTGCAGAGGGTTCGGCAGCTTCGGGTGGTCGTCGAGGCCGAGGACTACGACGAGGCGGTGCGGTTCTACCGCGACGTCCTCGGCATGGACGAGATCGCGGCGTTCTCCGAGGGAGGTGACGATCGCGTGGCGATCCTCGAGGCCGGACGCGCGACGTTCGAGATCGCGAGCCCCGGGCACAAGGTGGCGATCGACCGGGTCGAGGCCGCCGGCACTCCGAGCCCGAAGATCCGGATCGCCTTCGAGGTCGACGACTCGGCGAGTGCCACGCGCGAGGCCGCCGAGGCGGGAGCACGCGTGGTCGCCGAGCCCGTCCTCACGCCGTGGCTGTCGCTCAACTCGCGCCTCGACGCACCGGCGGGTCTCACGGTCACGCTCTTCGAGGAGACCGAGGACTCCCACGAGCGCGCGCAGCGCGAGGGGTTTGGAGTCAACGACGCCTGAGCGGGTCGCTCGTCAGGCGATGACGAGCTCGAGCGGGAGCTCGTGGAAGCTCGCGAGGAACGCCGCTGCCTCGGCGACCCCGTCCCGTTCCGGAGAGGTGAGGTCGACCTCGGGCCGGACGGTGACGACGACGCGCTTCGCCTCGACCTTCCGCTTGAACGTCCCGATGTCGCGACCGTCGACGACGACGACCCCGCCGCCGGCCTCCGACACGAGCCGGGTCCGGTCGGCGTCGTGGTTGCGGCGCGGGAAGCCCGTGGTCGGGTAGATCAGCGCCGCTTCGTCGAACGTCGACAGCAGGTATGCCGTGTGCTCACGTGTCGTGCGCGCCGACACCGACGGGTCGAACCACAACGTCTCGCCCGCGCACTCGACCGCCTCGAGCGGGTGTGAGTCGCGCAGGCCCCGCGAGGTCGTGAGCTCGGCGGTGGCTGTGCGGATCTCGGTGAGGGTGAGCCCGCTCCACCGCTGGAGGTCGCGCTCGGAGGCGGGTCCGTGCCCGGCGTAGAAGCGGTGCGTCAACTCGACGACCGACTGCTCGCGAGACCACTGGTCCGACGGCGCCGGGGGCACGACGTCGTCGACGAGGACGTAGGTGTGCTCGGTCCCACGTGGTGGCCCGGAGCAGATGACCGAGCGCACCTCTGCACAGATGAGCTGGTGGGCCATCGCTTCCCCGGGCCCGGGGAGGCCCCGCTCGGCGAAGTGCGGGCCGAGCTCCTTGCGGGTCATGGCGCGCCCTCCCGCGAGGAGCTCTTGCAGCAGGTCGAGCCCGCGCTCGATGACGTCGGGCGTGATGCCGAGCTGACGTTGGCGGGCGGCGTCCGAGGACTCGACCTTGCCGCCGGTGAGCGCCTGGATCCAGCGCAGGTCCTCGGGTGCGACGTGGTGCCACGTCGGCCTCAGGATGTGGGTGCGCACGAAGGCGCCGCTCGCCTGCGCGGCCAGCACGCCGGCATACGTCGTCGTGCGCGACCGCATCGCGAGGGAGTGTGCAGCGAGGGGCGCGTCTTGGCTCTGGACGCAGGTGAGCAGGCGCACGACGTCGGCCGGACGGGGCAGGGGTGCCGAGGCGAGGCGCTGGACGGCGAGGCGGCGGCGCAGCACCCAGTCGCGGCTGACGGAGCGGGGCGCGCGCGGGCTCTCGCTGCGAGTCATGGCGACATCCTGTCGTGCAGGGCCGACACGCGCGAGGATGGCGGGATGGAGCAGAGCAGGGAGATCGACATCGACGCCCCACCCGCCCGGGTCTGGGAGGTCATGAGCGACGTCGAGCGCTGGCCGGAGTGGACCGAGACGGTCACCTCCGTGACGAGGCTCGACGCGGACAGCCTCGGGCTCGGGTCGCGGGTGCGCGTGGAGCAGCCGAAACTGCCACCGACGGAGTACGTCGTCACCGAGCTCGACCCCGGCGCCGGGTTCACGTGGGTGGCGACGGGCCCCGGCGTCCGCACGACCGCACGGCACCGCATCTCCGCCACCGGTTACGGCTCGAGGGTGCGCCTGTCGGTCGAGCAGGCCGGCCCGGTCGGGGCTCTCATGGGCCGGCTCTTCTTCACGAGGCTCACCGACCGCTACCTCGCGACCGAGGCCGCCGGGCTCAAGGCGAGGTGCGAGGGCACGGTCTGACGCCGCGACTTGCGCCGTGGTGCGGCGGGGGAACGGGGGCGGGCCGGCATACGGGATCGCCGACAGGCGTCCTCAGGTCGTGAGGGTGCGACGCATCGTGAGTCGGGGCATCTTGCTCGCCACCGCGTCGGTCGTGCCGACCACCTCGAAGCCGGCCTTCTCGAACATCGAGCGCGTACCGACGAAGGCCATCGTGAGGTCCATCCGGCCCTTCGGGTCGACCGGGTGGGCCTCGACCGCCGGTGCGCCCTGCGACCTCGCCCAGTCGACGGCGCCATCGAGGAGGTGACCGGTGACGCCGCGCTTGCGGAAGCCGCTGCGCACGACGACGCAGATGATGCTCCAGACGGGGACGTCGTCGGTGGGCGGCATGAGCTTCGAGCGGTCGAGGCGCGTGATCTCCGATCGCGGGCTGATGCTGCACCAACCCACCGGCTCACCGTCGAGGTAGGTGACGACGCCCGGCGGGTGCGTGCGGCGGCCGAGCGCGCGGGCGGCCTGCTCGCGCTGGTCGGCACCCTCGCCGCCGAGCTCCGTGATCTCTGCGGCTGTGAGTCGGTGGGAGAGGCACCAGCAGTGGGTGGCGCGACGGTTCGGGTTGACGACCGTGGCGAAGTCGTCGAACCGCGACGGTGTCACGGGGTGCGTCTCCCACACGGGCTCGGTCGTCATGAGCGGCATTCTGCCCGCGCCCTCCGACCTCCGACCGGATCTCCTCCTCGCGGACTGTTGCCACGAAGGCGTTCTCGCGGTCGACTTGTCCCGTGGGGCCCGCCCATCCGGGGCCGGCCACGGCGACGGAGGTCTGGCATGAGCAGTGAGGTCGACGCACTTCCCGACGACAGCAGGGAGGCCCTCTCCGAGACGGATCCGCCGATGGGCGTGCACGCCACCGCCACCGTCCCGGCGTCGGCCGACGAGGTGTGGCGCCACCTCGTGAGCCCGGAGGGCACCGAGGCCATCCTCGGCGAGGGCGCCCGCCTCGGCAGTAAGGGCGAGCCGTGGAAGGCGGCGGACGGCACCTACGGCGTGGTCCGCAGCTTCCACCCCCTCGAGCAGGTCCGGGTCACGTGGCACCCGCACGAGGACGGCCCCCTCAGCCTGCTCGACGTCCAGCTGCACGCGGACGGTGACGGGACCAAGGTCGACCTCTACCACGAGGGCCACGGCATCGCCGGCGACCCGCGTGGCGACCTCCAGCACTGGGAGGACGCCCTGGGCCGGCTCGCCCGCGGCATGACCGGTTGACACCCGAGGTGGTGCGTCGACGTCGTTGCCGTCGGGAATGCGTGGCTCCATCCTGTAGTTGTGTAATGGTGTAAGCACTGCAAGACGTAGTGCCACAGCAGCAGGAAGGAGACCTGTCATGAGGTCCCACCCCCACCCACACGTCGGCAGTGACGACCCCCGTCCCACCGAGCGCGGCGCCCGCCGCGGCATGCCCGGTCGCGGTCCCGGCCGCGGACGCGGTCCGGGCGGCGG
>NZ_AVPI01000051.1 GCF_000768675.1 Knoellia flava TL1
GGGCCGTGAGGGCCGCGCGCGAGCCGGCGACCGACGCGCGGGCGCTGCTGCGCGAGGTCGTTCCCTCGGTCGCGGCGGCGCGGTCACGTGCCACGAAGGCGTTCGTCTGCGAGCCGAGCTCGATCTGGCCGGGGTCGGCCTGGACCGGGATCGCGACGGCTGCGGCGACGCTCGTGGCGAGGCCGAGGCCGACGAGGCCCTTGACGAGGGTCGGGCGGGACAGGGAGGAGAAAGCGGCGGTCACGTCGGGCAGACGACGGCGCGTCTGCGCGCGGCGACGACCGGCGCGCGTGTCAGGGGAAAGCACGAAAGAGAACCTCTCGGTGGATCAGGGGTGGACCCACCGTAGCGGCGCTGGGACCCGAAGTCACATTCCGGTAACGGCCAAGTCGGGGACCACCCCGTGAGACGCCGTCGTCCGCCCGCATCCTCGCGTGCTCGGCCACGCACGACCCGCCGGGCGCGCCGGGCGTCTCGAGCAGGTCAGGTGTGACGTGCCGCACGTGCGACGAAGACGTGCGTCGCGATGTCGTCGGGCAGGGAGACCCCGGTCGTCTCGTCGGCGCCCTCGAGGGCAGCGATGACGCGGCCGTTCTCGCGCCGCACGGTGGCGAGCTGGCCCGGAAGCAGGCCCGCAGCCGTGAGCAGCCCGAGCGCCTCGTGGTCGTTCTGCGCGGGCTCGCCGATGCGGCGCACGGTCACCGTGACGGGCGCGGTGTCCGCGACCTCGGACAGCGTCGACAGGCCGGTGCGGAAGTCCTCCGCGAGCGCCTCGCCGAACTCCTCCAGCCCCGGGATGGGGTTGCCGTAGGGCGACTCGGTGTGGTCGGCGAGGAGCGCGAGGATCTTGCGCTCGACGCGGTCCGACATGACGTGCTCCCACCGGCACGCCTCGTCGTGGACATACTCCCACTCGAGCCCGATGACGTCGACGAGGAGTCGCTCGGCGATGCGGTGCTTGCGCATGACCCGCGTGGCGAGGCGGCGGCCCTCCTCGGACAGCTCGATGTGGCGGTCCCCCGCGACCGAGAGCAGGCCGTCGCGCTCCATGCGGGCGACCGTCTGCGACACGGTGGGGCCGGAGTGGCCGAGGCGCTCGGCGATGCGGGCTCGCAGGGGGGTGATGCCCTCCTCCTCGAGCTCGAAGACGGTGCGGAGGTACATCTCCGTGGTGTCGATGAGGTCGGTCACCTGCACATTCTCGCATTCACCTCGCGGCGGTCGGGACGCCTCCACCGCGAGGGTCGTATGCCGGCAGCCACCGTCCCAGCATCGGGGCGCCACCCAGCACGACGAGTCCGAGGACGACGCACGCGGGTCCGAGCCCGGCGAGGACCGTCACCCCGCTGACGAGCAGGGGTGCGCCGTTCTGCCCGAGCAGCGAGAGGAACCGCCACGCGGAGAGGAACTGGGCGCGGCCGGCGACCGGCGCCACGTCCGCCCCGAGGGTCTGGACGATGCCCGACCCCAGCCCGTTGCCGACCCCCATGAGCGTCGAGAACGCGGCGACGGCCGCGAACCCGTGGGCGAGCGGCAGCAGCACCATGCCCAGCCCGAGGACGAGGAGGAACGGCACGGCGACCCAGACCCGTCCGAAGCGGTCCATGACCGAGCCGGCGGGGTAGAAGAGGAGGACCTCAGCGGCGCCGGCGATGCCGAAGACGAGGGCGACCTGGCTGTCGGTGATGCCGACCGACTCCGACCAGAGCGGCACGATGACGAACCGCCCTTGGCGCGCCGCACCGATGACGACGACCCCGAGCCCGATCGTCATGAGCACCCTCTGGTGGCTGCGCACGACGTCGCGCAGCCCCACCCGCTCGCGCACCACCGGCCGACCCGGGCCCGACCGACCCGTCCGCGAACCACGCCGACCACGCGAACCACGCGAAGACGCGTCGCCCTCGTCACCCAGCGGACCGCGCAGGCCCGTCCACGCCCACACCGCGGCGAGCAGGCCCGCGACGACCGCCACGGCATACGCGGCTCTCGTGCCCCACAACGCGATGATCGGCGCCGAGACGAAGGGCCCCACGAAGAGGCCGACGCGCTGGACCCCGCCCATCGTCGACATGGCGCGGGCCCGGCTCCGCACCGGTGCCCGGGCGGTGAGCCACGACTGGCGTGCGAGGAGGAAGACCGACCCCGTCGTGCCCATGAGCCCGATGGCGATGCCGAGCGTCCAGAGGTTCTGCGCGACAACGGCGAGCAGGGCGCCGAGCGCGTCGACGACCGCGGCCCCGGCGAGGGCGCGCCGCTCGCCGATCCGGGCGACGAGCGAGCCGGCGGGCAGGGACGACACGAAGGCCGACATGCCCTCGATGAGGACGAAGGCCGCCGCGAGCGCCACGCTGGCGCCGAGGTCGCGCGCACTGAGCGCGACGACCGGCACCGCGGCGCCGACCCCGACCGACCACACCGCCGTCGGCCCGAACGCCGGCAACGCGATGCTCCGCAGCGAGAACTCCTCGGCGGTGGCCACGCCCGTAACCCTGACACGTAGGTTGGGGCCGTGCACGTGGTGATCCCCGGTCGATACAACGGCCCTCCGACGTCGGGCAACGGCGGCTGGGTGAGCGGGCTCGTCGCGAGCCACACCCCGACCACCGAGGACGCCCCAGCGGTCTCGGTGCGGCTGCGCCTCCCCCCACCGCTCGACCGCGAGCTCACCCTCGACGTCGGCGGCGAGGCGACCCCGACGACCCTGCGTGACGGCGACGCGGTGGTCGCGACGGCCACCGCCGCCCCCGCGCCGGACGGCCCCCTCCCCGACCCGGTCACGGTCGACCAGGCCCGTGCCGCCGAGGCGTTCGCGATCACGGCGCAGGAGCACCCGTTCCCGACCTGCTACGGCTGCGGCCCCGACCACCCGAGCGGCCTCCACATGCGTTCCGGACGCCTCCCCGGCGACAGCGGTGCGTATGCCGCGACCTGGACCCCGCGCGACGACTCGCCTCCCGAGGTGTGGGCCGCGCTCGACTGCCCGGGCGGCAAGGCGGCCGGCTTCCCGGCGACGGTCATGGTGCTCGGCACGATGACCGCCCGCATCACCACCCCGCCGACGCTCGGCGAGGAGCACGTCGTCCTGTCGTGGTCGCGCGGCGACGACGGGCGCAAGCGGCACGCAGGATCGGCCCTCTTCACGGCCGGTGGGCGCCTGCTGGCCCGGGCCGACCAGACATGGATCGCCGTCGAGCGGTCCGGCACCTGAACCACCCACCGATTGACCCACCCGCCCGGATCGTCGGCGTGCACAATGTTGCTGCCCGACACCGGAAGAAGCCGAGACGAGGGAACTTGTGACAGCGAAGTCCGAGACCGACACCACCGCCGCCGCACCTGCGAAGGCGGCGCCCGACCCCGACTTCCGGCCGGGCCTCGAGGGCGTCATCGCCTTCGAGTCGACGATCGCCGAACCCGACAAGGAGGGTGGCGCGCTGCGCTACCGCGGCGTCGACATCAAGGACCTCGTCGGCCGGGTGAGCTTCGGCCAGGTGTGGGGGCTGCTCGTCGACAACGAGTTCGACCCCGGCCTGCCGCCGGCCGAGCCGTTCCCGCTGCCGGTGCACACCGGTGACATCCGCGTCGACGTCCAGTCGGCCCTCGCGCAGCTCGCGCCCGTCTGGGGCTTCAAGCCGCTGCTCGACATCGACGACGCCGAGGCACGCGACAACCTCGCCCGCGCCTCGGTCATGGCGCTGTCCTTCATCGCCCAGTCGGCGCACGGCCAGGACAAGCCGATGGTGCCGCAGAGCCGGGTCGACGAGGGCAAGACGATCGTCGAGCGCTTCATGATCCGCTGGCGCGGCGAGCCCGACCCCAAGCACGTCGAGGCCATCGACGCCTACTTCATCTCCGCCGCCGAGCACGGCATGAACGCCTCGACGTTCACCGCCCGCGTCATCGCCTCCACCGGCGCCGACGTCGCAGCCTGCATGTCCGGCGCCATCGGCGCCCTGTCGGGCCCGCTGCACGGCGGCGCACCCTCGCGCGCCCAGCACATGATCGAGGGCGTCGAGCGCACCGGTGACGCGACGGCATACGTCAAGGGGGTCCTCGACCGCGGTGAGCGGCTCATGGGCTTCGGGCACCGCGTCTACCGGGCCTACGACCCGCGCGCCGCCGTCCTGCGCGACACGTGCAAGCGCCTCGGCGCCCCGCGCTACGAGGTCGCCGCCGAGCTCGAGAAGGCCGCCATCGCGGCCCTCGCCGAGCGCCACCCTGAACGGCGGATGGAGACCAACGTCGACTACTGGGCCGCGGTGCTCCTCGACTTCGCCGAGGTCCCCGGCAACATGATGACGCCGCTCTTCGTCTCGGCCCGCACGGCCGGCTGGGCCGCGCACATCCTCGAACAGAAGAAGACCGGCCGCCTCATCCGCCCGAGCTCGCGCTACATCGGCGAGCCGAGCCGCGGCATCGAGTCGGTGGCCGGCTGGCGCGAGGCCTGAGCGCCCCACGTCCCGTGACGGGACGGCATACCGAGCAGTCGGTATGCCGTCCCGTCGCCGTTCGCGGCTCCTGCCACGACGGCATGTCACGCGCACGACGACGCGTCTCACGACGTCCGGTGGGTGAACTCACACAGGGGGCACTCCGGCCGTGCGGGAGGATGGGCCGGTGACTGACGCAGCCATCACCATCCCCGCCGACCTCCTCCCCACCGACGGACGCTTCGGGTCCGGCCCCTCCAAGGTCCGCCCCGAGCAGGTCGAGTTCCTCGCCTCCCTCGGCACGACCGTGCTCGGGACCTCCCACCGCCAGGCCCCCGTCAAGAACCTCGTGAAGTCGGTGCGCTCCGGCCTCTCCGACCTCTTCTCGCTGCCCGAGGGCTACGAGGTCGTGCTCGGCAACGGTGGCGCCACCGCCTTCTGGGACATCGCCGCCTTCGGACTCGTGCGCGAGCGCGCCCAGCACCTCGCCTTCGGTGAGTTCTCGAGCAAGTTCGGCGCCGTGACCTCGGCCGCCCCCTTCCTTGGCGAGTCCTCGATTCTCAAGAGCGACCCGGGCACGCGCCCCACGGCGGTCGCCGAGGACGGCATCGACGTCTACGCGTGGGCGCACAACGAGACGAGCACGGGCGTCATGACCGACGTGCGCCGGGTCGAGGGCGCTGCCGACGACGCACTCGTCCTCGTCGACGCCACCTCGGGCGCCGGCGGCCTGCCCGTCGACGTCGCCGAGAGCGACGTCTACTACTTCGGCCCGCAGAAGTGCTTCGCCGCCGACGGTGGCCTGTGGCTCGCGCTCTTCTCCCCCGCCGCGCTGGCCCGCGTCGACGAGATCGCGGCGACCGGGCGCTGGGTGCCGGACTTCTTCAGCCTCCCGACGGCGATCGACAACAGCCGCAAGGACCAGACCTACAACACGCCGGCCGTCGGCACGCTCGCGCTGCTCGACGAGCAGGTGCGCTGGCTCAACCAGCAGGGCGGCCTCGACTGGGCCACGGCCCGGACCAAGGACTCGTCCGACCGTCTCTACACGTGGGCCGAGTCGGTCGACTACGCGACCCCGTTCGTCGCCGACCCCGCCGCCCGCAGCCAGGTCGTCGCGACGATCGACTTCGACGACGCGGTCGACGCGTCCGTCATCGCCAAGACGCTCCGCGCGCACGGCGTCGTCGACGTCGAGCCCTACCGCAAGCTCGGGCGCAACCAGCTGCGCGTGGCGACCTTCCCGGCCGTCGAGCCCGAGGACGTCAGCAAGCTCATCGCCTCGATCGAGCACGTCGTCGCCGCTCTCTGAGTGCTCGCCGCCGAGTCGGCACCTACCGCGTAGGAAGTGCTGTGATCACAGCACCTCCTACGCGGTAGGTGCGTTTGGGCGACGGACGCGGCGGTCCAGTGGTCCTGCTGGTGCGGGTGGGACCTGGGGTGTGGAGTGCCTCACCCGCAAGCCCACGGCCGGGGTTTCTTCCGGGTAACCTTTGCGATGGACTGCACGACGTCGTGACGAGAAGGAGGCTGACATGGGGGTCAGCACGTCCCGGAGGGCTCTGGACGCCCTGCGGACCACGACCGGCCGACGTGTGGCCGGCGCGGTGGTCGCCCTCGCCGTGACGACGACCGGCGTTGCGGCCGTCGCCGCGACCGAGCCCGGCAGTGCCGAGCGCCCGCGCCTCGTCGTCCCGCCCGTGGCCGTGGAGCAGGCCGGTGGCGTGAGCAGCCTCCCCGCACTCCCCGCCCTCCCGCCGCTCGAGCTGCCCGACCCCAACGCCTCGATCCCGCCCGAGCTTCTCCCCGAGCAGCCGCAGACATGGGGCCTCACGAGCACTGCCAGTGGCATCCCCGCCCAGGCCCTCGCCGCCTATCAGGCAGCCCAGCGCCTCCTCGCCGAGGCCGACCCCGGCTGCAGGATCGACTGGGCTCTCCTCGCCGGCATCGGCAAGGTCGAGAGCGACCACGGCCGCTGGGGCCGCAACCTCCTCGACGCCGGCGGCACGGCGGTGCCCGGCATCTTCGGCATCCCGCTCACCGGTGACGGCGTCGCCCGCATCACCGACACCGACGGCGGTCGCTACGACCGCGACGTCGTCTTCGACCGCGCCGTGGGCCCCATGCAGTTCATCCCCGGCACGTGGAGGTCGGTCGGCGCCGACGGCAACGACGACGGCCGGCGCGACCCCCAGAACATGTTCGACGCGGCCACCGCTGCCGGCGTCTACCTCTGCTCGGGCTCGGGCGACCTCACCGACTCGTCCGACCTCACCCGGGCCGTGCTCCGCTACAACCACTCGATGGACTACGTCGCCAAGGTGACGAGCATCGCCGCGTCCTACCGCGCCGGTCACTCGGTCGTGCCCGCGACGGCTCTCCCGCCCGGGTATGCCGGGCGCTCGCCCTACCTTCCCCCTGCCGGCGCCCAGCCCGGTCCGGGGGCGAGCCCCACGCCCGGGGCAACGGGAGAGCCGTCGTCGGGTACCGGCAGCACCCCGGCCCCGAAGCCCACGAGTGGGAGCAGCACGCCCCAGCCGAAGCCCACGTCGACCTCTCCGGTCCCCCAGCCGAAGCCTCCGTCGGCACCGGCGCCGCTGCCCAAACCGCCCGCCGTCCCGCTGCCAAGGGTGACCGCGACGCCGCTGCCCTCGACGACCGTGGCGGTCGACCCCGACCCCTTCTCGGTCGGCGACACCGTGAAGATCACCGCGGGGCAGTACCTCGGCGTCACCGCGCAGGTCGCCAAGGTCGACACCGTCAAGAACACCGTCACCGTCTCCGTCAAGACGGGCCTGCTCACGGTGCCCGTCGTGCTGCCCTACGGATCGGTCACGCTCGTCCCCTGACCCGCACCACGACCGACCCGGCACCAGCAGGAGGGGTGTCGGGTCGGCTCAGGTGCGGACGGCATACGCGTCAGGTGAGGACGGCACACGCGTCAGGTGAGGACGGCATACGCGATCGCCACGACGACGAGGACCGCGAGGACGCCGAGGGTCATCCGGCGACGGAAGGTCGGCGTCATCGCGCGGCCTCCGGCGCCGGCTCGGTGACGGTGTCACGCACCGGCACGGCCTCGATGGTGATGCGCGGGGAGCGCTGCGACTCGTAGCTCACCCGGACATTCTGCTGGCGGGCGATCCACCACATGACGCCGACCAGCGTGATGCCGATGGCGATGGGGCCGATGGCGATCGTCCAGCGCGCACCCCAGACCTCGCCGATCCAGCCGATGATCGGGGCGCCGATGGGGGTGCCGCCCATGAAGATCGCCATGTAGAGGGCCATGACCCGGCCGCGGACGAGCGGGTCGGTGCGGAGCTGCACCATGGCGTTGGCGGTCGTGAGCGCGGTGAGCGCCGACAGGCCGGTGGGCACAAGGGCGACCGCGAAGAGCGCGTAGGTCGGGGCGAGGGCCGCCGCGGCCGTCGAGAGCGTGAAGCCGGCCAGCGAGAGCAGGAGCACCCTCAGCCGGGGCTCGCCGCGACGGGCGCTGAGCAGCGCGGCGGTGAGCGACCCGATGGCCATGATCGAGCCGAGCACGCCGTACTCGGTCGGGCCCTTGCCGAACTCCTGGGTGGCCATGAGCGCCGTCGTCACCTGGAAGTTCATGCCGAAGGTGCCGAGGACGAAGACGAGGAGCATGACAACCTGGATGTCCGGCCGGTTGCGGACGTAGCGGACGCCCTCGCGGATCGCTCCCTTGCCACGCGTCAGCGGTGCCGGGATGAGGTCGGCGGTCCGCAGCAGGGCGAGCGCGACGATGACGAAGACGAACGTGCCGACGTTGACGAGCAGCGTCCAGCCGGTGCCGTAGCCCGCGATCATGAGGCCGGCGACGCCGGGCCCGATGAGCCGTCCGGCGTTGAAGGACGCGCTGTTGAGGGCGACCGCGTTGGCGAGCTTGTCGCGCGGCACCATCTCGGAGACGAAGGACTGGCGGGCCGGGTTGTCGATGGCGGTGACGACGCCCTGGGCGAGGGCGATCGCATAGACCTGCCAGAGGGTGGCGACGTCGAGGAGCACGAGGGCGGCGAGCACGAGGCTCGTCACGAGCAGCAGGCTCTGGGTGACGAGGAGGATGCGGCGGCGGTGGAAGCGGTCGGCGATCGCGCCCGCCCACGGGGCGAGCAGGAGGAAGGGCAGGAACTGCAGGCCGGTGACGATGCCGAGGGCCTGGCTCGAGTGGTCGGTGAGCTCGGTGAGGACGAGCCAGTCCTGCGCGACGCGGCCCATCCACGTCCCGACGTTGGAGACGAAGGAGCCCGCGTAGAAGATCCGGTAGTTGCGCTCGCTGAAGGAGGTGAAGGTCGGGCTCACTCGTTGGCCACCTTCCGGAGGATCTCGGTGGCGCGCACGAGCACCGCCTGCTCCTCGGGGTCGAGGTGTCCGACGCGGACCGACATCCACTGGTCGCGGCGGCGGCGGGTCTCCTTGAGGACCTTCCGCGCGTCGTCGGTGAGCGAGACGATGACCTGGCGCTTGTCGTCGGGGTCCGGCGTCCGCTCGACCCAGCCGCGCTCGACGAGGCCGGCGACGGTGCGCGTCATGCTCGGGGCGCTGACCTTCTCGATCTCGGCGAGCTCGCCGGGCGTGCGCGGCGACTCCTCGAGCCGGCACATCACCGAGAAGTGGTGCGGGGCGATGAGGTCGGTGCTCTCGAAGCGGACCCGCCGCGAGATGCGCATGCAGGCGAGGCGGAGCTCACCGGCGAGGGCGGACACCGCGGCGGGCCGCAGGGCGGCATACGGGCTCGTGGTGTCGTTCGTCATGGTACTTAGCCTAACTCATTACGTTTGCTAAGTATTTCCCTTCCGGTCCGCGAGATCGTCCAGCGGGACGTCGTATGCCGTCCGCCGCCTCCCTCGCTATGGTTCGCCCATGCCGACTGCCACCAGCGCCGACCCGCGCACCGGGTCCTCCGCGATCGACCGCTTCTTCAGGATCACCGAGCGCGGCTCGTCGATCGGCCGGGAGGTGCGTGGCGGCGTCGTCACGTTCTTCACCATGGCCTACATCGTCGTGCTCAACCCGCTCATCCTCGGCTTCGCCCAGGACGCCAACGGCGACTTCCTCGGCGGCGGCTCGGGCGACGGGTCCAACCTCCCGGCCATCGCCGCGGGCACCGCCCTCGTCGCCGGGCTGCTCACGATCCTCATGGGCGTCGTCGCGAACTTCCCGCTCGCGCTCGCCACCGGGCTCGGGCTCAACGCCTTCGTCGCGTTCGCCGTCGCGTCGCAGATGACGTGGGCCGACGCCATGGGCCTCGTCGTCCTCGAGGGCCTCATCATCCTCGTACTCGTCCTCACCGGCTTCCGGCAGGCGGTCTTCCACGCCGTGCCCAAGCAGCTCAAGGTCGCGATCTCGGTCGGCATCGGCCTCTTCATCGCGCTCATCGGCTTCGTCGACGCGGGGTTCGTGCGCCGCACGGCCTCGGGCACGGTGCCGGTCCAGCTCGGTGTCGACGGGTTCCTCGGCGGCTGGCCGACCTTCGTCTTCGTCGCCGGGCTCGTCCTCATCATCGTGCTCTGGGTGCGCAAGGTCCGGGGTGCGATCCTCATCGCCATCGCAGCGACGACCGTGCTCGCCATCCTCATCGAGGCCATCGCCAAGATCGGCCCGATGGTCATGGGCGACAAGGTCAACCCGACCGGCTGGGGCCTCATCGTCCCGACGCTGCCCGACGAGATCATCGACACCCCGTCGTTCTCGACCGTGGGCGAGTTCTCGCTGCTCGGGTCGTTCCAGTCGGTCGGCATCGTCTCGGCCGCACTGCTCATCTTCACCCTCATGCTCGCCGACTTCTTCGACACCATGGGCACGATGACGGCGATCGGCCACGAGGCCGACCTGCTCGACGACGACGGCCTGCCGCCGCACACCGACCGCATCCTCGTCGTCGACTCCCTGGCCGCCGCGGCCGGTGGCGCCGCGGGTGTCTCGTCGAACACGAGCTACATCGAGTCGGCCTCGGGTGTGGGCGAGGGCGCACGCACCGGTCTCGCCTCGGTCGTCACCGGGCTGCTCTTCCTGCTGTCGATGGTCTTCGCGCCGCTCATCAAGGTCGTCCCGTCCGAGGCCGCGGTCCCCGCGCTCGTCCTCGTCGGCTTCCTCATGATGCAGCAGGTCAAGGAGATCGACTGGGACGACGTCGAGATCGCCATCCCGGCCTTCCTCACGATCGTCCTCATGCCGTTCACCTACTCGATCACCGCGGGCATCGGCGCCGGCTTCGTCGCCTACGTCCTCATCAAGGTCGTCCGGGGCAAGGCCGCGGCGATCCACCCGCTCATGTGGCTCGTCGCCGGGCTGTTCGTCCTCTACTTCGCGATCGACCCGATCAAGACCGCCCTCGGCGTCTGAGACGCGCCGCGCCCGACCCGCCGAGTCGAGAGTAGACAGAGTCCCGCCCCGAGTTCCGAGGGCGGGACTCTGTCTACTCTCGACTGCTTGGCTGCCGGGGCCGGGGGCGCGGGGCCGTTCAGCCGGCGTCGTGGGCGTTGCCGCGACCGCGGCGGACGTAGGCGAAGCCGATCGTGCCGAGGACGAACCCGGCGACGCAGCCCCACGGCCACCACGACCGCTCCCCCTCGTGCAGCGCCGGCACGAGCAGCGTGACGACGAGCGCGACGGCCCACAGGACGAGGCCGATGGCGATGATCCGCTGGGTCGGGACCTGCATCGCGCGCAGCACCTCGACCCCGCCCTCCGGCATGCCCTCGGGCACGTCAGAAGCCCGTATGCCGTCCACTCCCGGCTCGCTCGCCCCCTGCGGCTCGCTCACGGCCGGTCTCAGACCCGCTCGAGCTGGTTGTCGTCGAGCACCGGCGGCGCCACGACCTCGGGCTCAGGAGCCTCGACGTCGACCTCGGAGTGGGCGCCGCAGCCGTGGTCCAGGCTCACGACGCTGCCGTCGGAGGGAGACCAGGCGTTGGCGCACACGCCGAAAAAAGACCGAAGGGCACCCGCCATCGGAATGAAGAAGCCGCAGGAGGAGCACGGCGCCGGGGCCTTCTGGGCAACGGGGGCGTGGGGACCATGGTCGCCGTCGTACCAGCGCTGGGCGGCGGCGTCGCGGCCCTCGGCCGACAGCACCCGCTCGCGCCCGAGGCCGAGCTCGTAGAGCGCGACGCGGTCGACGTCCTCGTCGCCCGTGGCCTCGAAGCCGGCCACGAGCAGCGGGTCGTCGTCGATCTTGGGCGTGACGTCGCCGGGGCCGATGTCCCCGGGAGCCAGCCGATCGGCATACGGGACCCACTCGGGCGACAGCAGCGCGCCGTCACCGGGGACGAGGTTGGTCTCGGAGACGGTGACCACCTTGGAGCGCGGCACGCGCGCGACGGTGATCGCCCAGCGCCAGCCGGGGTAGGCGCCCGCGGTGCAGGCGAAGTAGTGCGTGCCGACGCGGTCCTCGACCATCTCCATGCCGAGGTGGTCGCCGACGGTGCCGGCCTCCGCGATCGACTCGGCGGCCTCGCGAGCGAGGTCGACCGCACCCCTGAGGGTGGGATCGGGCTTGACGGCGGGCATCAGACGTCGAGGTCGTCGGCGACGGCCCGCAGCACCTGGGCGACCTTGGACCCGTGGCCCTTGTCGGGGTAGTGACCGCGGCGCAGCGAGCTCTGCACCGAGTCGAGGAGGGTGATGAGGTCCTCGACGATGACGACCATCTCCTCGGCCGGCTTGCGGTCACGGGCCTTGCGGTTGGCCGTGACGCTCGCGGCGGGCTCGAGGAGGCGCAGCGACAGTGCCTGGGCGCCGCGGCGACCCTCGACGATGCCGAACTCGACGCGGGCACCGTTCTTGAGGGACGTCACGCCCGCGGGCAGGGCGCTCGCGGGCACGAAGACGTCGCCGCCCTCGGCCGGGTCGTCGGTCGAGACGAACCCGAAGCCCTTGTCGGAGTCGTAGAACTTCACCTTGCCAGTCGGCACGGGGCACCTCATGTGATTGCTGTGGGGTCCGGAGTGCGGTGGCTCGCACCTCCGGGCGTACCCGCACAGCGTATCTGGCGGGATGTCCGCCCCGCGCACGCCTTTCCCGCACACCCCGCCGGTCCCGGTCCGCGACTCATTGCCAGTTCCAGCGCCGCTGGACGTCGCAGTCAGTCGGAGGCGGGGCGCTGGAACCGGCAATAAGTCGGTTGGGGAGTGTCGGTGCGGGCTGCGAGAGTTCTCCGGTGAGCACCGAGACCGCGCGCAGCAAGGTGAGCCTGCGACAGTTCTGGGCCGAGCTCCCGACCCCCGGGCGCTGGCTGCTGTCGACGGTCGCGGTGCAGACCCTCGGCCGCGGCCTCACGCTGCCGTTCACCGTCATCTACGTCAACGAGGTGCGCGGCATCGGGCTCGGCACGGCCGGCACCCTCCTCGCCCTCATCGCCGTCGTCGCGCTCTGCGTCACCGGTCCGGGTGGGTCGCTCACCGACCGCCTCGGCGCCCGCCGGATGCTCATCGCCGGCACGAGCGCGCAGCTCGTCGGCTGCGTCGTGCTCGCCTTCGCCACCACCGTCCCGGCGTTCGTCGTCGGCTTCGTCCTCCTCGGTTTCAACTTCGGGGTCTCGTGGCCGGCCTTCAACGCACTCATCGCCTCGGTGGTCACGGGCCCGCTCCGCCAGCAGTACTTCGGGGTCAACTTCGCCCTCGTCAACCTCGGCATCGGCCTCGGCGGCGTCATCGGCGGCCTCTTCGTCGACGTGCGCGAGCCGATGACCTTCACCCTGATCTTCCTCGCCGACGCGCTGAGCATGCTCGTGCCGCTGGGGCTCCTCCTCGGACCCCTGCGCCACGTGCACGGCCGAGCCGAGCGCACCGAGGACACCCCGACCGTCGGCTACCTCGACATCCTGCGGCGGCCGCCGGTCCTGTGGCTCACCTTCATCACCTTCCTCTGCACCTTCATCGGCTACGGGCAGATCGAGTCCGGCTTCCCGGCCTTCTCGCGTCAGGTCGGCGGGGTCTCGACCCAGGTCATCGGCTTCGCGTTCGCCATCAACACGCTCGTCATCGTGGCGCTCCAGTTCACCGTGCTCAAGGCGGTCACAGGACGCCGCCGCACCCGCGGCCTGCTCGTCATGGTCGTGCTCTGGCTCGTCTCGTGGCTCGTGCTCTCGTCGGCCGGCCTCGGTCCGGCGATGCTCGCGGCGGTCGCGGTCGTCGCCTTCATGGGCGTCTTCGGGCTCGGCGAGATCTTCATGCAGATCGCCATCCCCGCCATCACCAACGACATGGCCGACGACCACGTACGCGGGCGCGCCAACGCCGTCAACGCCGGCGCCTTCCAGGGCGGGGCCATCCTCGGGCCGATCGTCTCCGGCCTCCTGCTCGAGCACGACCTCCCGGCGGTGTTCATCGGCGCGATGGTGGGCGGCCTCGTCGTCATGGCCGCCGCGATCGTCGTCCTCGAGCGTCAGCTCACGCCCATCGAGAACGGCGTCACCGCGGGCTGATCCCCCACGTGCCGGTCCACGCCTCCCCGGGGCCGAGCCGCAGCAGCGAGTTGCGGGAGTTGAACGCGTCGGGCGGGCACGTCATCGGCTCGACGGCGATGCCGTGGACGCCGGGCTGGTCCGCCTCGGCCTTGCCCGAGAACACCTGCACCCACGGCAGTGCATCCGCGTCGCCCCAGACGTCGACGGTCCCACGGTCGGGAGTCGTCACGGTGACCGTCCACCGCCCGTCGACGACCTCGAGATCCGTGTATGCCGTGTCGAGCCGCCGCTTCCCGATCGCCTTGGGTGCCCGGTAGTCGTAGGGCGTGCCGTCGACCGGTGAGGTCGCGCGGGGCAGCATCCGGTCGTCGACCTCGACCCGCTTCGCGCCCGGAATGCTCACCTCGACGTCCTCGACCGGCATGTCGCCGATGGCGACGTAGGGATGCGCGCCGAAGCCGAAGGGGGCGTTGCCCTTCCCGACGTTCGCGACGTGCACGGTGACGGTGAGGCCGACGGGCGACACGGCATACGTCGTCGTCGACGCGAGGTGCCAGTCCCAGCCCGGCTGTGGGAAGAGACGGTGCGCGACGGTGAGCGAGGAGTCCGTGCGCGCGACGAGACGCCAGGGCGCCCAGCGGACGAGGCCGTGGCTGGCGTTGCCGTACTCGACCTCGGTGAGCGGCAGCTGGTGGTCGACGCCGTCCAAGGAGTAGCGGCCGTCGCGGATCCGGTTGGGCCACGGGATGAGCTGCTGCCCACGGCCGCTCGTGCACGGCGCGTCGGCGTCGTAGCCGGCGAGGACGTCGACGCCGTCGCGCGTCCACGAGCGCAGCCCGCCCCCGACCTCGACGACGGCGAGCTCGTCGCGGCCGACCGAGAGGTGCCACTGCTCGCCGGTGGGTGAGGGCGCCTGTGTCGTCATGGATGCGAATCTACGCGGGGCTCCGCGGGACTACGGTGGTGCAGTGCCGCCCGACTCCCCCAGCCAGAGCCGTTCGCTGGCCGACGACATCCGCGGGCGGTCCGACGAGGAGCTCCTCGCGCTGCTCGCCGCACGCCCGGACCTCGCACGCCCGGCTCCGAGCGACCTCACCGCGCTGGCGTCGCGCAGCTCGACCCGCGCGAGCACGCTGCGTGCGGTCGACGGGCTGGACACCGCACACCTGAACGCCCTCGAGGCCGCGGCGGTCGTCGGCGAGACGGTGAGCACGGCCGACCTCGCTCGCGCGCTCGGCGAGGTCGACACGGCCACGGCCACCCGCCTGCTCGACGACCTCTGGCGCGTCGCCCTCGTCTGGCGAGCCCCGGAGGGGACCGTCGTCACGCGGACCGCCAAGGACGTCCTCGGCGACAACGTCGCCGGCCTCGGGCCCGGCGGAGACGACCTGCCGGGCGGCGACGCCCTCGACGAGGAGACCATCCGGGCGGCCGTCGCCGAGGCTCCGCCCCGCGCCCGGGCCGTCCTCGACCGGCTCACGTGGGGCCCGTCGGTGGGCATCGTCGCCGCCGAGGACGCGCCGGGTCGACGCGGTCCG
>NZ_AVPI01000052.1 GCF_000768675.1 Knoellia flava TL1
GACCGCGGCCACGGCCGAGAGGGCGAGCACCCCGGCGCTGCCCCGGGTCGCGACGAGCCAGACGAGCAGCGCGACGGCGAGCGCCGCCGACGCGACCCCCGCCCGGGTCGCCACCCGGCGGGCGTCCTCACGGATCGGCCCCTCGGTCTTGAGCGCGAGGAAGACGGCACCGTGCGTCACCGACAGGACCACGAACGTCACGCCCCCGAGCAGGCTCGGCAGGTTGAGCAGCGTCCACAGCGACCCGACGTACTCGAAGTCGGCGTCGAGCGGGATGCCCCGGACGACGTTGGTGAGGGCGACGCCGACGAGGAAGGGCGCAAGGACCGAGCCGCCGACGATCGCGGCGTCCCACCAGCGGCGCCACTCGTCGTCGTCGCGCTTGTGGCGGTACTCCAGGCCCATGTTGCGGACGATGAGCGCGACGAGGAGGAGCAGCAACGGCAGGTAGAACGCGGAGAACATCGAGGCATACCAGTGGGGGAAAGCCGCGAACGTCGCACCGCCGGCGGTGAGCAGCCACACCTCGTTGCCGTCCCAGTGCGGGCCGATGGCGGTGAGCATGACGCGGCGACGACGGTCGGACTCGTCGACGGCCGTGCCGACGCGCGCGCCCCGACCGCCGAGCACCGGCAGCAGCGCACCGACCCCGAAGTCGAAGCCCTCGAGGACGAGGTAGCCGGTCCACAGCACCCCGATGAGGAGGAACCAGATGAAGGGGTAGTCCATGTCGAGAACGCCTCTTTCGCAGCGGTGTCGAGCAGCGGGTGGTCAGTAGGAGAACTGGAGTGGCGCGTCGGCCTCGCGCACCTGCTCCGGCTCGTGGAACGGCTCGGCGCCGTGGGCGACGTAGCGCAGGAAGAGACGGACCTCGACGACCGCGAGGACGGCATACAGAAGGGTGTAGACCGACATCGAGATCCAGATCTCGGTCGCCGACACCGACGGCGAGACGCCGAACGAGGTCGTCATGAGTCCGTTGACGAGCCACGGCTGGCGGCCCGTCTCGGTGAAGATCCAGCCGAAGCTGTTGCCGAAGATCGGCAGCAGGGGAGCGGCGACGCCGGCCCAGACCCACCAGCGCGACACCGGCGGACGCCTGGTCCCCCGAGTCACCCAGAGCAGGAACGCCGAGAGCGCCATCGACGCGAAGCCGAGCCCCATCATGAGCCGGAAGGTCCAGTAGGCGAGCGGCACGTTGGGCGTGTAGTCGGCGTCGGTCGTGATCGCGGCGACGTCCGGGCCGTAGGTCCGCTCGATCGACGCGACGAGCTCGGCGTTGCGCGCCTTGATCTCGTTGATGCCCTCGACAGTGCCGTTCGGGTTGCCGGTCGCCATGAACGCGAGGACCTTGGGCACCTTGATCGCGAGGTGCTCCTCGGTGCCGTCGAGCGAGCCGATGGTGAGGATCGAGAAGCCGGCGCCGGCCTCGGTCTCGTAGAGCGCCTCGGCCGCGGCCATCTTCATCGGCTGGACCTCGGTCATGATCTTGCCCTGGACGTCTCCGCTGACGACGACGCCGAGGCTCGCGACGAGAGTCATGACGGCGCCGAGCCGGGTGGCCCGCCGGTACATCGGGACGTCGGCCGCATCGGCGGCGCGCGGGGCGGCGGCCCGGCGCCAGAGCCAGATGCCGACGCCCATGACGGTCGCGCCGCCGACCATGTAGGCCGAGGTGATGACGTGCGGGAAAGCGACGAGCTGCACCTTGTTGGTGAGGATCGCGACGAAGTCGGTCATCTCCGCGCGCCCGTTCTCGGGGTCGTAGCGGAAGCCGACCGGGTTCTGCATGAACGAGTTCGCGGCGAGGATGAAGTAGGCCGAGAGCAGCGTGCCCACGTGGACGACCCACATCGTCGCGGCATGCAACTTCTCGGGGATCCGCCCCCAGCCGAAGATCCACAGCCCGAGGAACGTCGACTCGACGAAGAAGGCGAGCAGCGCCTCGAGGGCGAGCGGTGCGCCGAAGACGTCGCCGACGAAGCGCGAGTAGTCCGACCAGTTCATCCCGAACTGGAACTCCTGCACGATGCCGGTGACGAGCCCGAGCGCGAAGTTGATCGTGAAGAGCTTGCCGAGGAACTTCGTCAGCCGGAGCCACTCCTCCTTGCGGGTGCGCACCCACGCGACGTGCGTGACGGCCACGACGAACGACAGCCCGATCGTCACCGGCACGAAGAGGAAGTGGTAGACGGTCGTGATGGCGAACTGCCACCTCGCCAGGTCGACGGGCTCCATCGGTCTCCTCCGTGCTCGGTGCCTGGCGCGGGCGGTCCGCCCCTCTACTACGCCCGATAGTAATACGACGGCGCGTAGTAGACCCAATCCGCCCGTATGCCGTCCGCCACCCTTCGCGTGGGGCGTCGCGATTCGCGGCACGTCCTGTGCGGCATACCCGGGCGAAGGTGCGGTGGAAGCCGCGCTCAGGACTTGGGATCTGGGCGGAGGCGTCGTGAGCGTGGCGACGACATGACCCGTGGCCACGCACCCCGC
>NZ_AVPI01000053.1 GCF_000768675.1 Knoellia flava TL1
CGGGCGCCCGGCGGAGCTGGCTGCTGCTCGCCGCCGCCGGCACGAGCCTCCTGATCGCCGGCACGTTCGCGCTGCGGGCCGGGAGCGACGACCACCCCGCAGGTCCGGCCGCGGCCCCGAACAGCCAGTCCGACCGCTCCTCTCCGACGGGCACCGCGACGCCACCGCCCGGCGCGACATCGGCGACGCCGACCCCGACGTCCCCCGGCCCCTCGCCGACGGACTCGACTCCGCGCACCGTGGCCGTCGCCCCGACCTCCTCGCGCACCCAGCCGACCTCGGCTGCGGAGCCCGCACCGGCCACGACCACCGCTCCGGCGCCGTCCAGGACACCTGCCGCCACCAAGCGGCCCAAGCCCACGCCGCCCGGCTTCACGAAACGCGCGACGAAGTCACCGAAGTAGCCACAGCGGCGCCGGCCACCCTGCGCCCTCTGCGCCCCCGCGGGAGCACGACGGCGCCGAGGCTCACTGTGCCTGTGAGGGCTCCCGCGCGAGAAGGGCCTGCACGAAGACGGTGAGCAGGTCGTCGGAGGTGTTCGCGCTGTAGCTGGCGCCACCCGACGCGCCGGCGATCGCCCTGAGCGCCTTGGGGTCGGCCTCGCCCATGCCGATGGTGATGATGCGCACCGGCTTGGTCGGGTCGTGGCCCTGCTTGATCTTCGCGAGCAGCTCGTCGAGCTCGAGGCCGCCGCCCGGGTCGTCGTTCTTGCCGTCGGTGATGATGACGACGGAGTTGAAGTACTCCGGGTCGTAGGTGCGGGTCATCTCCTCGAAGGCCGCGGCCGTCGTGTCGTAGAGGCCGGTGTCGCCACTGATGTAGCTCGGGAACTTCTTGAGCGCGCCGACGATGGCGTCGCGGTGCGTGCCGCCGCCCTCGGGCTCGTCGAGCCGGGCGATGGGGGCGATCGGCGCCCAGTCCTTGCCCTTGCCGCCCTTGTCGGTCGAGAAGATCCAGCCGCCCACCTGGCTGCCGTCGGGCAGGCGCTGCACGGCGGTGACGAGCGACTCCTCGGCGACCTTGGCCCGGGTCTTGCCGCCGGTGTCCTTGGCGACGGTCGTCATCGAGCCGGAGACGTCGATGATGGCGAGCATGCGGGCGTCGGCCTTGAGGACGTCCCACTGCCGCAGGGCGGCGAGCCGCGCTGCCGCGGCCTGCTGGGCCAGCGCGGTGAAGCTCGCAGCCTCGACGCCCTCGATCGTCGGGCCGCCGGAGTCGTCGGTGCCGCGGAAGCCCGCCTTCGCGAAGGCCTCGACCGCGGCCGGCGACGTCACCGCACGCAGGCCGGCGTCGGCAACCTCCTTGAGCGCGGGGGTGAGGTCGGGTGCGGGCACCCAGGGGTAGTCCATCGAGAACGTGCCCGCCTGCGGGAGCAGGGGCCGCAGCAGCCCCGGTGTCGTCGCGGCGTGGGCGGCGAGCGCCTGCTCGCTGATGGGGAACGGCTCGCTGCGCGTCGTCGTCGACGTGGACGGGTCCTTCGCGCCGGCGAGGAGGTCACTGATCCCGGTCGCCGCGAAGCGGGAGAGCAGGATGATGCGCTGGCCCGCCGTGACGTCCTTGGTCGTCGCCTCGGCGCCTGCGCGCGAGCCGAGGAAGGCGAGACGGCTGGCCGTGTCGAGGTGCGGGTTGGCGAGGTGGATCGCGCCGCTCCTGTTGACGAGGTCGTTCCACGACGTGAAGTCGCCCGTCAGCCTGTCGGGGCTCGTCACCGGGTTGGCGAGCACGACCGGGGAGTGCGCGACCGACGCGGCCGCGACCCAGTCGGCCTCGACCGCCGAGCCGGTGCTGCCCGCCGTCGTCTGGTCGAGCCAGACCGACGAGTCCGGCACCCACACGTCGGGGGCCTTGCCCTGGCGGATCCGGCTCGCGACGCTCGACGACCGGCTGCCGGTCACCTCGAAGCGGTGGCAGGGGTTCGCCTTGGTCGCCGTGCCGAGCTGCGTCTTGACCAGGTCGGCGACCTCGGTCGCCACCTCGACCCTCAGCGGCGCGGCGGTGCAGACGGCTCCGCTGCCCTCGGGCGCCTCGTCCGAGGAGCCGGTGCCGGTCCCGAGGGCGTAGGCACCCCCGGCGATGACGAGTGCTCCGGCGACGAGGGCGGCGACGACGCCGCGCTGGCTGGGCGCAGCGGTCTGCGCGTGATGACGACCCATGGGATGACGCTGTTCAGGAGGAGGGGCGGGGAGGGACCGGGCTCAGTCGTCGTCGCCGTCGGGCAGGACGACGCTGAGCAGCCAGGAGACGACGGTGATGATGATGGCGCCGATGACGGCGTCCCAGAAGAACTCGTCGATCGTGAAGGCCAGGCCCAGCGGCTCGGCGATCCACTCGGTGATCTGCAGCATGAACGCGTTGACGATGAACGTGAACAGGCCGAGCGTGAGCACAATGAACGGGAACGACAGCACCTTGGCGATCGGCCTGATGACGGCGTTGACGAGCCCGAAGACCAGGGCGACGAGGACGACGGTGACGACCTTGCTCGTCCACGCGTCGTCGTCGCCGAAGCTGATGCCGGCGACGAGCCAGGCCGCCACCCACAGGGCGACGGCGTTGATGAGGACCCGGATCAGGAAGTTCTGCACGCGGTCATGCTCCCACGAGCCGCCGTCGTCCCGGGAGACCCTCACCGCCGGATGTGGTGACTCTCTCGCCCCCGCGACCGGGCCCTACAGTGGCGGTCATGACCGACGGCACGACTCCGACCCCCACCAGCACCGTGCGCCTGAGGGGTGCGCTCGACGCCGTGCCGGCCTACGTCGCCGGCAAGCCGGCGGCCGCGCAGGCCGGGATCACGGCATACAAGATGTCGTCCAACGAGAACCCCTACCCGCCGCTGCCCTCGGTCCTCGACGTCGTGCGCGAGCACGCCGGTCGGATCAACCGCTACCCGGACATGGGCGTCGCCGCCCTCACCGCGGCGCTCGCGGAGCGGCTCGACGTGCCGCCCGCGCGGATCGCGACCGGTCCGGGAAGCGTCGGCGTCCTCGGCCAGATCATCACCGCGCTGTGCGACCCCGGTGACGAGGTCGTCTTCGCGTGGCGCAGCTTCGAGGCCTACCCGATCCTCGTCGCCCTCGCCGGCGCGACCGCCGTGCAGGTGCCGCTCACCGCGGAGTCGCGCCACGACCTCGACGCGATGGCGGCCGCGGTCACCGACCGCACCAAGGTCGTCCTCGTGTGCACTCCCAACAACCCCACCGGCCCGAGCGTGCGGGCCGACGAGCTCGAGGCGTTCCTCGACCGCGTCCCGCAGGACGTCCTCGTCGTCCTCGACGAGGCCTACCTCGAGTTCGTGACGAGCGAGGAGGCGCCCGACGCCCTCGCCATCCACCGGGCCCGGCCCAACGTCGCCGTCCTGCGCACCTTCTCCAAGGCCTACGGCCTCGCCGGCCTGCGGGTCGGCTACGCCGTGGCCCACGAGCCGGTCGCCGAGGCGCTGCGCAAGGCCGCCATCCCCTTCGGCGTCAACTCGCTCGCCCAGGCCGCGGCGATCGCCTCGCTCGAGGCCTACGACGAGCTCGACGTGCGGGTCAAGGAGCTCGTCGCCGAGCGCGCCCGCGTCGTGGCCGGGCTCGAGGAGCAGGGCTGGGAGATCCCCGACACCGACGCCAACTTCGTGTGGTTCGGCGTCGGCGAGCGCACCCCCGAGCTCGCCGCCGCCTTCCAGGAGGCCGGCCTCACCGTGCGGCCCTACGGCACCGACGGAGTCCGGGTCACCATCGCCGAGCCCGAGGCCAACGACCGGCTGCTCGAGGTCGCCGCGGCCTTCCCCCGTCCCTGAGCCACCTCACCCGGGGTGTCGCTCGCGTCGCCCACCGGTGGCGTATGCCGTCCCGCGCGACTCGTGGGACCCGCGCCCGCCGTGAGCAGGACGCCCGCCACGACGACCGCGCAGCCGAGCCACTCCACCCCTGAGGGGCGCTCGCCGAGGACGACCCAGGCCGCGGTGAGCCCGGTGACGGGCACGAGCATCGAGAAGGGCGCGACCGTGCCGGCGGGGTGGCGGGCCATCAGCCACGACCAGATCCCCGTCCCTACGACCGTGGCGACGAGACTCGTGTAGAGCAGCCCCGCGACGGCCGCGGCGCCGACCGGCGAGACGACGGTGGCGAGGGAGGTGCCGATGCGATCAGGCCCCTCGACGACGAGGCTGAGCGCGAGCATCGGGAGCGGCGGCACGACGCTCATCCACATCGTGAGGCGCACTGGGTGGTGTGACCGGGCGCGCCGGACGGCGAGGTTGCCGAGCGCCCAGCCGAGCCCGCCGAGGACCGTGAGGACGAACGGCCAGACCGCCGAGACGTCGCCGCGCTGCGAGCCGACGATCCCGAGCCCGAGCATGGCGACGAGCACACCGAGCCCGCGGCGGGCCGACAGGTGCTCGCCGAGAAGGGCGCCGAGGACGACGGTGAAGGGCGCGGAGCTCTGCAGCACGAGCGAGGCGAGACCGGCCGGCATGCCGGAGGACATGCCCCAGTAGAGGAAGGCGAACTGGAGGACGCCGAAGCCGAGGCCGTAGAGAAGGACCCAGCGCCACGGCACGTCGGGCCTCGGGACGAGGAGAAGTGCGGCCAGCGCGAGCGGCGCCCAGCGGACCGCCACGGTGAAGAAGGGCGGGAACTGCTCGAGCGAGGCGTGGATGGCGATGAAGTTGACGCCCCAGAGGACGGCGACGAGGACGGCGAGGAGGCGGTGACGGACGGGCACCCGTCCAGCGTGGCTCGAACGACTCCTTCGGTCTACTGAAACCTTGTGAAGGAAAGCATTAGGTTGGCTGCATGGACGTGCGCCACCTCAGCCTGCTGCGCGAGCTCGCCGAGCGCGGCAGCGTGACCGCGGTGGCCGCAGCGACGCACCGCACGGGCTCGGCGGTGTCCCAGCAGCTGCGCACCGCCGAGCGCGACCTCGGCGTCCGGCTCGTCGAGCCCGCCGGTCGCGGGCTGAGGCTCACCGACGCGGGGCGGCTGCTCGCCGAGGCCGCCGGCGACGTCGAGGCGTCGTTGGCGCGGGTCGAGGCCCGGCTCGACGAGTTCCGCGGCAGGCCGACCGGCCGGGTGCGCATCGCTGCGCTGACGAGCGCGGCGGAGGTCCTCGTCCCCGGAGCGATCACGGCCCTGTCGGACGAAGGCATCGAGGTCGAGCTCACCGACACCGACGTGTCCGAGTCCGACTACGCCGGTCTCGTCGCCGACCACGACGTCGTCATCGGCCACAGCCTCCTTGGCCCGGTGCCGCAGGGGGCCGAGCACCTCGTGCGGACCGTGCTCCTGCGCGAGCCGCTCGACGTCGCCGTGCCGGCCGACCACCCACTCGCGGCCAAGGACGTGCTCGCGCCACGGGACGTCGTCGACGAGACCTGGGTCGGCGTGCCGGTCGGCTATCCCTTCTCGACCGTCCTCGAGTCGGTCGAGCGGGCGACCGGCCGATCGGTCACGGTGACCCAGCGGATCCGCGACAACCGGATCGCCGAGGCCCTCGTCGCGGCGGGGACCGGGCTCGCCCTGCTGCCCCGCTTCACGACACGCCCCCGCGACGGGGTCGTGCTCCGGCCGCTGCGCGGGGTCAATGCTCGGCGGTGGGTCGTGGCGATGTCGCGCCCGGACCGTGCCGAGCGGGCGGTCGTGCGCCGCACGGTGGCGGCCCTGAGGGAGACGGGGCGCCGCGCGTCCGCATGACCGGGGTGGGCTTCCACCCCAAGGGGTGAAATCGAGCACGGTGCCCTGTTTCGCACAGATTTCTTTGCCCAGCCTCTGGCGGGTCGCGCCTCGAGCGGTCACACTCTCAGAGTTGCCCGCGACCGCGGGCGCGTCGTGGGGGCCGATCGGGGTGTCCACGAACGAACCCGAGAGGACACCGACGTGACCCGACGCCCCCTGCGCCGCGGCCTGACGACGGTTGCCGGACTCGCTGCCGCGGCGCTCGCCGCCACGGCAGCCGCACCCCAGTCCGGGGCTGCGCCGAGCGACCGCGAGATCACCATTGCGAAGGCGCCCACCACGCAGTCGCAGAACACCAAGCCCAAGAAGGCCAAGCCGGCCGACAAGCTCGGACGTCACGACCGTGACCTCCTCGAGAAGGCCGAGACGGACAAGACGGCGCGTGTCGTCGTCATGATCTCGACCGAGAAGGGCGAGACCGCTGCGGCGGTCGACGCCATCGAGGCGAGCGGCGGCACGGTGGCCACGGTCAACGACCGCGTCGGCTACATCAGCGCGAGCGTCCCGACGGGCAAGGTCGACGCCGTCGCCAAGAACGCCGCGATCGTCGCGGTCGACCTCAACGAGCGCATCGCGCTGCCGCGCCCCGAGGCCGAGTCGGCCTCCGGCGCCGAGGCCGCCGCTGTCGCCGCCCCCGGTGCGGGCACCCCCGACGACAACCCGTTCATGCCGACCCGCGACATCGGGTCCATCGCCTTCAAGAAGGCGAACCCGACGTTCGACGGCCGTGGCACGACGATCGGCATCATCGACTCGGGTGTCGACCTCGACCACCCGGCGCTGCAGAAGACCTCGACCGGCGAGCGCAAGATCGTCGACTGGGTCACCGGCACCCACCCGCTGCTCGAGGGTGACGGCTCCTGGCGCGCCATGCTCACGAGCGTCTCCGGCCCGAACTTCACCTACGCCGGCGCCACCTGGACCGCGCCGGCCGGCACCTACAAGGTCAACCGCGTGTCCGAGAGCATCTCGGCCGCGTCGGACGCCGCGGGTGACTTCAACCGCGACGGCGACAAGACCGACACGTGGGGCATCCTCTACGACGAGGCCACCAACGACATCTGGGTCGACGCCAACCAGGACCGCACCTTCTCCGACAGCGAGAAGATGCGTCCCTACAAGGAGAAGTTCGACATCGGCCACTTCGGTGTCGACAACCCGGCCACCGACATCTCCGAGTCGATGCCCTTCGTCGTCGAGTTCCGCGAGGACGTCGACCTCACCGCAGGCGGACTGCCGGGTCAGAAGGCCGACTTCGTCAACATCGGCGTCGTCGAGTCCGCGCACGGCACGCACGTCGCCGGCATCACGGCGGCCAACGGCCTCTTCGGCGGCACGATGAACGGCCAGGCGCCCGGCGCTAAGCTCGTCTCGACCCGCGCCTGCTCGTGGGGCGGTGGCTGCACCGCGGTCGCCCTGACCGACGGCATGGTCGACCTCGTCGCCAACCGCGGTGTCGACGTCGTCAACATGTCGATCGGCGGCCTCCCGGCCCTTAACGACGGCAACAACGCCCGCGCCCGCCTCTACGACTCCCTCATCAAGGAGTACGGCGTCCAGATCGTCATCTCGGCCGGCAACAGCGGCCCGGGCATCAACTCGATCGGTGACCCCTCGGTCGCCACCGACGTCGTCTCCGTCGCTTCCTCGATCACGAAGGAGACGTGGAAGTCGAACTACGGCGCCGACGTCACCTCGGACATCGCGCTGCACAACTACTCCTCGCGCGGACCGCGTGAGGACGGTGGCTTCAAGCCCAACGTCATGGCCCCCGGCTCGGCCGTCTCGTCGATCCCGACGTGGCAGCCCGGTGGCCCGGTCCCCGAGGCCGGGTACGCCCTGCCCGCGGGCTACGCCCACTTCAACGGCACCTCGATGGCCGCTCCGCAGACCGCGGGCGCCGCGGCCCTGCTCCTCTCGGCCGCCAAGGCGACGGACGTCAAGGTCACCCCGCGCCAGCTGCGTGACTCGCTCTACACGAGCGCGGACTACAAGGCCAACGTCGAGGCCATCGGCCAGGGTGCCGGTCTCGTCGACGTTCCCGGCGCGTGGTCGCTTCTCAAGAGCAACCCCAGGTCGATGGACTACACGGCGACCGCTCCGGTCTGCACGCCTCTCTCGGGCTTCCTCTCGACGCCCCACCAGGGCACAGGCCTCTACAACCGCTGCGACGCCGCCAACGGAGGCCTCACCGCCGGTGTCGAGAAGGTCTCCACGGTGAAGGTGACGCGAACGTCGGGACCGAAGGGCACGAGCAAGCACACGGTTCGTCTCGTCGGCAATGACGGCACCTTCACCGGCATTCCCACCACGGCGCAGCTTCCGCTCGGCGCCACGGTGGACATCCCGGTCAGGGTCAAGACCTCGAAGCCCGGTGTTCACTCGGCGATCCTCGAGATCGACAGCAACACCACGTCCGTCGTCGACAAGCGCGTCCTCCTCACGGTCGTCCTCGCGCAGGACGTCAAGGCGCCGACCTACTCGGCGTCCAAGACCGCCACGGTGGAGCGCAACCTCTTCGAGAAGTTCTTCGTCACCGTTCCGGCGGGCGCGAAGGCCCTTCAGGTCAACCTCGGCAAGTACGCCGACGGGTCGCAGGTCCGCTGGATCGCCTACAACCCCTACGGCAACCCCGTCGAGTCGACGTCGTCGCTCGTCTGCTTCACCAACTTCAACGACGGTGGTGGCTGCAACCCGACGTCGCGTGCCTACTCGAACCCGCTCCCGGGCATCTGGGAGATCCAGGTCGAGGCGCGTCGCACGACGCCGACCCTGAAGAACCCGTTCGAGATCACGGCTGGCGTCCAGGGCGTCACCGTGAACCCGGCGACCCAGACGGTCGCTTCGGCCCAGGTCGGCGTGGCCTCACCTGTCTCGTGGACCGTGACGAACGACCTCGCGCCGGTCACCGTCACCCCGAAGGGCGGGCCGCTCGGCTCGGCCGTGTCGGAGCGCAAGACGATCGCCAACCACGAGCTCCAGAAGTTCACGGTCACCATCCCCGCGGGTGCCACCAAGCTCGTGGCCAAGATCGGCAACACGTCCGACAAGGGTGCCGACCTCGACCTCTTCGTCCGCAACGCGGCGGGGGCGGTCGTGGCCCAGCAGGCCGACGGTGACAGCGAGGAGGCCGTGACGATCAATGCCCCGGCCCCCGGCACCTACACCATCGAGGTTGACGGCTACGCGGTCCCGGCCGGCTCGACCCAGTACGACTACCTCGACGTCTTCTACTCGGCCGGTCTCGGCACCCTCACGGTGCCCGCGACGACGACCGAGCTGGCGACGGGTGCGTCGATGCCGGTCACCGGCGAGCTGACGGTCGCGGCGGTCCCCGCCTCGGGCCGCCAGGTCTCCGGCGAGATGCAGGTCCTCTCGGCCGCCGGCGCGCTGCTCGGCACCGGTCAGGTCCTCATCGGCTCGGTCACCCCGTGACCCGGGTCTGACCCCACGCAGAGGGCCCCGCGGCGAGACTTCGCCGCGGGGCCCTTCGCCGTCGTCGGCGTCCTTCGCCGTCGCACGCGCCCACCGCCGTCGTCGGCGCGAACCACGGGCGCGTGGCTCTCGGGCGACGCCGGGTCACTGCACGGGCAGGACCGTCTGCACCTCGAAGACCGGGCCCTGCTGGCACGTCGTCATGACGTCGTCCCGGCGCACCCCGCGCACGCTGACGGGCCGGCCCTCGGGGACCCTGACCGTCCCGACGAGGACGAAGGCGCCGCCGTCGGTCTGCAGCACGCGGCACCCGGCCTCGACGCCCGCCGACACGACGCCGGTGAGCGTCTCCGTCTGTCCGGAGGGCCGCGGCGGGGGCAGCACGGGGAGGTCCTCGGCGAACCCGACCTCGATCGCCCGGGTCACCTGGAAGGGCAGCCCCTGCGGGCACGCGGGGTCCATCGCGTCCATCGCGACCCCCTCGACCCGGTATGCCGTCCCCGCCCGGAGCGTGCCCGTCTCACCGATGAGGACCCACACCGTAGCGTCCCGGTCGTTCTTGAAGACGGTGCAGCCGCCCGCCGTGCTCGTCACCCGGCCGCTCATCGTCGTGGGGCGGGCGCGGCCGGACGGCGGCATGCTCGGCGTCGTCGACCCGGGTCCACCGGGGGACTGGGACGACGAGGGTGAGGACGACGGGGACGACGGGGGCATGCTCGAGGGTCCCACGGACCCTCCGTCGCCACCGGCTCCCGAGCCGCACGCCGTGAGGAGGCCGACCACGCAGGCCGCGGTCACGGCATACGGGATCGTGGGGCGGGGCAGGCGCGGCGACATGGTCATGAACCTACGACGCAGCGGGGGCGCCCCGCGGTTCCGTGCGGCGGCGGCCAGCACGTTTGGGAGGTCTCGCCACCCTCGCGGTACGTTTGGCCCAGCAGGCTTGGGAAGCGTCGTTCACACCCCGAACGCCCCTCCCCAGACACCGCCGTCCGGGCCGCGCGCGCACGAGCGCGGGGAGCCGGCGGCCCGAACCGGACGACCGCCACGAGCGGGCGTCCCAGGGAACAGGAGCCCCCGTGAGCGACACCGACGTCGCTGCCACGCCGCCGACCGGCGGCATCGACCACCACGTCTCGGTGGACCCGGCAGCACAGACCGAGCCCCGTGCGGCGGCCGACGGTGGCCCCGACATGGTCCAGCTGCTCACCCCCGAGGGTGAGCGCCTCGCCAACGCGGACTACGACGCCGTCATCGACGCGATGAGCCACGACGACCTGCGCGGCCTCTACCGCGACCTCGTCCTCATCCGCCGCGTCGACCAGGAGGCCACCGCCCTCCAGCGCCAGGGTGAGCTCGGCCTCTGGGCCTCGCTCCTCGGCCAGGAGGCCGCCCAGATCGGCGCCGGCCGCGCGATGCGCAAGCAGGACCACTGCTTCCCCGGCTACCGCGAGCACGGCATCGCCTGGGCCCGCGGCGTCGACCCGATGCGCCTCATCGCGATGTACCGCGGGGTCGACAAGGGCGCGTGGGACCCGGCCGAGTTCGGCTTCCACCCCTACACGATCGTCATCGGCAACCAGAGCCTGCTCGGCACCGGCTATGCCATGGGCATCCAGCGTGACGGCGCCGTTGGCACCGACGACCCCGACCGCGACGCCGCCGTCATCGCCTGCATGGGCGACGGTGCCACCGCGCAGGGCGACAACAACGAGTCGTTCGTCTTCGCCGGCGTCTACAACAGCCCGGTCGTCTTCTTCTGCCAGAACAACCAGTGGGCCATCTCCGAGCCCAACGAGCGCCAGACCCGCGCCCCGATCTACAAGCGCGCCGACGGCTTCGGCTTCCCGGGCATCCGCGTCGACGGCAACGACGTCCTCGCCGTGTATGCCGTGACGACGGTGATGCTCGACCGCGCGCGCTCCGGTCAGGGCCCCTCGCTCATCGAGGCGTTCACCTACCGCATGGCCGCGCACACGACCTCGGACGACCCGACGAAGTACCGCGTGTCCGCCGAGGTCGAGATCTGGAAGCTGCGCGACCCGATCGCTCGCTACCGCCGCTGGCTCACCTCCGAGGGCATCGCCGACGCCGACTTCTTCGACGGCGTCGACCGCGAGGCCGACGAGCTCGGCGAGCACGTCCGCACCGCGACCGTGTCGATGCAGGACCCCGACGTGTCCGACATCTTCGACCAGGTCTACGTCGAGCCGCACCGCCAGGTGCAGGACGACAAGGCGACGTTCACGGCCTACCACGAGTCGTTCGAGACGGAAGGAGCGCAGGCATGACCACGCAGAAGACGACCATCGCCAAGGCGCTCAACGCCGGGCTGCGCAAGGCCATGGAGAAGGATCCCAAGGTCATCCTCCAGGGCGAGGACATTGGCAAGCTCGGCGGCGTCTTCCGCATCACCGAGCACCTCCAGAAGGACTTCGGCGAGGACCGCGTCATCGACACGCCGCTCGCCGAGTCCGGGATCATGGGCACCGGCATCGGCCTCGCGCTGCGCGGCTACCGCCCGGTCGTCGAGATCCAGTTCGACGGGTTCGTCTACCCGGCGTTCGACCAGATCGTCTCCCAGCTCTCCAAGCTGCACTCGCGCTCGCGCGGCGCCGTCAAGGTGCCCGTCGTCGTCCGCATCCCCATGGGTGGTGGCATCGGCGCGGTCGAGCACCACAGCGAGTCCAACGAGGCCTACTTCGCGCACACCCTCGGGCTGCGCGTCGTCTTCTGCTCCAACCCCGAGGACGCCTACTGGATGATCCAGCAGGCCGTCGAATGCGACGACCCGGTGATCTTCTACGAGCCCAAGCGGCGCTACCACGAGAAGGGCGAGGTCGACTTCGACGCCCCCGCCGCTCCGCGCGACCTGTTCTCGGCGCACACCGTGCGCGAGGGCACCGACGTCACCGTGGCCTGCTGGGGCCCGATGGTCCGCACCTGCCTCGACGCCGCCAAGGTGGCCGCCGAGGAGGGCACCTCGCTCGAGGTCATCGACCTGCGCTCGGTGAGCCCGCTCGACATCGACGCGATCACCCGCTCGGTCGAGAAGACCGGCCGCCTCGTCGTCGCCCAGGAGGCGCCGTCGTTCGTGTCGGTCGGCTCGGAGATCGCCGCGCTCGTCACCGAGCGCTGCTTCTACTCGCTCGAGGCTCCGGTCATCCGGGTCGCGGGCTGGAACACGCCCTACCCGGCCTCGAAGCTGGAGGAGCACTACCTGCCCGACCTCGACCGCGTGCTCGACGGCGTCGACCGCGCGCTCGCCCACTGACCCGACGCTGAGGAGAGACCACACCCATGGGTGCGAAGCACTTCAACCTCCCCGACCCCGGTGAGGGCCTGCTCGAGGCCGAGATCGTCGAGTGGAAGGTCGCCGTCGGCGACACCGTCAAGGTCAACGACATCGTCGTCGAGATCGAGACCGCCAAGTCGCTCGTCGAGCTGCCCATCCCGTGGGCCGGAACCGTCTCCGCGCTCCTGGTGAACGTCGGCGACGAGGTCGAGGTCGGCACGCCGATCATCACCATCGACGACGGCCAGGGTGGCTTGGGCGACGCGGCCCCGGCTGCGCCCGTCGAGACGGCCGCGCCCGAGGGTGCGGCCCCGACGCTCGACGAGGCCGGCGACGGCGCCGCCGAGGAGGAGCCGGTCAAGACGCTCGTCGGCTACGGCCCCAAGGCCGGTGGCACGACCCGTCGCGCCCGCAAGG
>NZ_AVPI01000054.1 GCF_000768675.1 Knoellia flava TL1
GGCGCGGGCGTGGTCCCCGCAGCCGGGGCACAGGGCCGGGCGACCGGCGCCGGCGGGCGTGGGGGCACTGGCTCCTCGGCCGTCCGGTCGGGTGGTGTCGGTGGACGTGGTGCCCAGGTCATCCCCGGCGGTGGGCAGGGTCGGGCGGCGACGTCGGCCCGCGGGTCCGCCGTCAAGGGCGCGAGCGGCTCCGGCCGTTACGGCGTCCCCAAGCTCGACGGACGGTCCAACGGCGTGGTCCCCGGGTCGGGTCAGGCCGCCAAGGGCGGGGCACGCAGTGGAGCCGCCGGCCGCAACGGCCCGGCGGCACGTGGTGGCAGCGGCGCGGGACGTGGCGGCGGCGTGGCAGGGACGTCTGGAACTGCCGGTTCGCGTGGCTCGCGCGGTGAGCGCAGGGGCGCCCACGAGACCGACAACCTCACCCACGAGGACGAGGAGACCTGGTTCGAGGGGACCGAGGAGTCCAGCCCCCAGGTCTGGGAGTAGCCCTCGACCCGACGACGCGCTCCGGCGGATGGCCTCAGCCCGAGGTCATCCGCCGGATCGCTTCCACGCCACCGGCGGCGACGATCCCGAGCGGCAGCGAGAGGGCGACCGTCGCGGTCTCGATGGCGTCGGCGAAGCGCGACATCCGGGTGGAGCGGTAGCCACGGACGATCGCGGTCGCGCTGATCACGCTCACCCACGCGATGGCCGTCGCGACGAGGAAGAGCAGCACGGTCGCCCCGGACCAGCCGGTGGCCAGCAGGGCGAGCGCGGCCGACAGCAACAGGGACCCGCAGGCGGCGAGCATGCTGTAGCGGGGGAGCCGGTCGCGCACCGACCGGGACTGGTAGCCGCACGCCAGTGCCGCGGTGACGAGCACGGCGACCGACCCCCAGCGGGTCACGACGTCACCGGTCGGCGACGTCACCAGAAGCCAGCCACCCACCGCGGTGGTGAGCGAGAGGTATGCCGTGCCGATCGCGACGATCTCGCGCGCCGCGTCGAAGCGCTCGCGCATGTCCCCGCGGGTGACGCGCCGGCGCCGGCCGAGGCCGCGCTCGCGCACGGACCAGATCGTCGTGGAGAGGCGCTCGGTGTCGACGAGCTGGTTGGCGTCCACGGTGAGGCTCGTCGTCGGCAGCAGCCGCATGAGGAGCGGGCCCAGGCCCGTGACGACGGCCGTGATCGCGGGGCCGGGCCAGTCGAGCAGTGTTCCGAGACCGACGAGCAGGCCCATCCCACCGATCGCGGCCATGACCGTGCGGTCGCCCGGTGACTCGGCGGCCACGCGCGAACGAGTCACGGCCAGGGCGAGCACGGCGACGGCGCAGCCGACGACGACGGCGACCGACTCCCGCCCGGGAGAGTCCGGCAGGGGCAGGGAGAGCCCGGCGGCGAGGCCGAGCGCCGGCGCGGTCGCAGCGGCCGTGAACCGGTGAGCCCGGTCGTTGCCCAGGGCGGCCAGACCCACCGCGCCGACGGCGAGCAGGGCAGCGGCGGCGGCGGGCATCCACGAGGTCGACGCCCCCCAGACGAGCAGTCCCTCGTCACCTCGGGCAGCCAGCGCGAGACTCCAGGCGGCGACGAGGCTGATGACGGCGCCGAGCGCCGCCGCGAGCCAGATGAGCTGGGACGACGCCGAGGGTGCCGGGGCGGTCACCGGACGTCGGCGCACCTCGCGGACCGTCGTCAGGGCCGACCGCGGTCCGGTGACGTCGACGGCGGGGGAGAGCAGGGCCTCACCGCGACGGCGGGTGGCCTCGTCGACGTCAGAGGTGGGTGGGGCCTCGGGCTCGGGCCGGTGGCGCCCACCGGAGCCCCCGGGTGCACTCGACCGGGCACCGCCGGCGCTGCGCCCGCGGTCGAGGTTGAGGATGTCGCGGGTCACGGCGTGGGTCGTCACCGGGACGACGCTGAGGATCGACCCGGTGGGCACGCTCTCGTCGAAGGAGTCATGCGGTCCGAGGACCCGGCCGCTCGGGGTCGCGATGGCGTGCGGGTTGGCGCGGGAGGCGATGCCGAGGACGGAGAGGACGTCGGTGACGCGGGCGCCGTGGGGCACGACGAGGTCGTAGCGCCGTCCTCCGGCGTTGAGGCTGACCTGGAGCCCCGCGGACGTGTCCGTACCCGGCATACCGTCCCCCTCCGTCTCCTGCGTCACGGTCACCACGAAGAATAGGCGGCTTCGGACGGCGGTGGTGCGCCACCTCCGCGCGGGCACGGTCCACCGGATAGGTTGGCCCCCGCACCAGCACATTCGGGGAGGGAATCCGTGACCGCGACAGTCGGAGGCACGCGCCAGGAGGCGCCGCCCGTCCCGTCGGGACGCATCGTCCTGCAGCCGCCGCCCGAGATCACCCCGGCCGAGGGGCTGAGCAACCTCCTCATGCAGGCCGTGCCCATGCTCGGCAGCGTCGGCTCGATGGGCTTCGTCGCCCTCTCGCAGCCCGGCCCTCGCGGCATCATCGGCGCCGGCATGTTCCTCGTGGCCTCGCTCGGCTTCGTCTTCGCGAGCGGCGTGCGCCAGCGCCAGCAGCACACGACCGAGGTCATCTCCAACCGGCGCGAGTACCTCGCCTACCTCGCCGAGGTGCGTGGCACGGTGCGTGACGCGGCGTCGAAGCAGCGCGAGGCGGGTCTGTGGAACTACCCCGCCCCGGCGTCGCTCCCGCTGCTCGCCGAGGAGAAGAGCCGCGTGTGGGAGCGGCTGCCCAAGGACGACGACTTCCTGCACGTCCGCATGGGCACGACGTCGCAGCCGCTCTGCCTCACCCTCGAGCCCGCCGAGACCCCGCCACTGGCCCAGCTCGACCCGGTCGCGGCGTCCGGGCTGCACCGACTCCTCACGACCCACCGCGTCCAGCACGGCCTGCCCGCGTCGGTGTCCCTCCCCGCGTGGGCCCGCGTCCAGGTGACCGGCGAGGCCGCGCCCGCCCGCGCGCTGGCCCGCGCCCTCGTCGTCAACGCCGCCGTCATGCACTCGCCCGAGACCCTCGTCGTCGCCGCCCTCGTCGGACCCGACGCGCGCGAGGAGTGGGACTGGCTCAAGTGGCTCCCGCACGCCCTCAGCCCGCGCGAGCGCGACGCCGTGGGGCCGGTGCGGCTCGTCGCCGAGTCCGTCGACGAGCTCATCGAGCTGCTCCCCGACGACATCACCGACCGGCCGAGGTTCGGGCCGAGCGCCCAGCCCTCGGCGCCGCACGTCCTCGTCGTCGTCGACGGTGCCCGCCTGCCGCGGCACAACCCGCTCGTCACCGACGACGGTGTCCTCGGTGTCACCGTGCTCGACCTGCCGGAGCAGTGGGGGGAGCTCGACTCGACCTCAACCCTGCGGCTCGCGGTCGACGCTGCACGACCCGGTATGCCGGCCGGCCAGGTCCCCTTCGAGATCCTCAGCCTCAGCCGTGGAGGCGCCAAGGGCCTCGCCGACCAGATGAGCGTCACCGAGGCCGAGGCCACGGCCCGCCGCCTCGCCCCCATGTTCGTCAGCGGTGAGGTCGAGGTCCGTGACGCGCTGACGAGCAGCACCGAGCTCGTCGACCTCCTCGGTCTCGGCGACGTCCGCGACTTCGACCCAGCGACCGCGTGGCGCCCCCGGCTGCAGCGCGACCGTCTCCGGGTGCCGATCGGCGTCGGCGGCAGCGGCCAGGTTGTCGCCCTCGACATCAAGGAGTCCGCCCAGCAGGGCATGGGCCCGCACGGGCTCGTCATCGGTGCCACCGGCTCCGGCAAGTCCGAGCTCCTCCGCACGCTCGTCCTCGCCCTCGCGATGACGCACTCGTCCGAGCAGCTCAACTTCGTCCTCGTCGACTTCAAGGGTGGTGCGACCTTCGCCGGCATGGCCGACATGCCGCACGTGTCGGCGGTCATCACCAACCTCGGGCAGGAGCTCACCCTCGTCGAGCGCATGCAGGACGCGCTGCAGGGCGAGATGACCCGACGCCAGGAGCTGCTGCGGTCGGCGGGCAACTTCGCCAACGTCACCGACTACGAGAAGGCGCGGGCCGCGGGCGCCGACCTCGAGCCGCTGCCCGCCCTGCTCATCGTCGCCGACGAGTTCTCCGAGCTGCTGTCGGCAAAGCCCGAGTTCGCCGACCTCTTCGTCGCCATCGGCCGCCTCGGCCGCTCGCTCTCGATGCACCTGCTGCTCTCGTCGCAGCGCCTCGAGGAGGGGCGCCTGCGCGGCCTCGAGTCGCACCTGTCCTACCGGATTGGTCTGCGCACCTTCTCGGCAGGGGAGTCCCGCACCGTCATCGGCGTCCCGGACGCCTACGAGCTGCCGCCGGTCCCGGGTCTGGGCTACCTCAAGCCCGACCAGACGACCCTGCTCAAGTTCAAGGCGGCCTACGTCTCGGGCCCGCCGAAGGGCCGTCGTCGGCGCTCCGCCGCGGGGACGGGTGGCACCGCCATGCAGGTGCTGCCCTTCACGTCGACCCGGGCGGTGTCGGCGGTGCAGCGCGTCGAGGAGGCGCCGACGCCGGCCAACGAGCCGGAGGAGACCCGCGCGGTCTTCGACATCGCCGTCTCGCGGATGAAGGGCAAGGGACGCCCCGCCCACCAGGTGTGGCTGCCGCCGCTCGACGTCCCGAACTCGCTCGACCAGCTCCTCGGCGACCTCGCCCCGGACCCGCAGCTCGGCCTCGTCAGCCGGCGGTGGCGCGAGCGCGGTAGCTATGTCTTCCCGATGGGCATCGTCGACCGGCCGCTGGAGCAGCGGCGCGAGATCTTCGTGCTCAGCCTCGGTGGGGCCGCGGGTCACGTCGCCGTCGTCGGCGGCCCGCGCACCGGTCGCAGCACCTTCGCCCGCACGCTCGTCAGCTCGATCGCGCTGACGACCACGCCGCTCGAGACGCAGTTCTACATCCTGGACTTCGGCGGTGGCACGTTCACGCCGTTCGCCGCGCTCCCGCACGTCGCCGGTGTGGCCAACCGCAACGAGCCCGACGTCGTGCGCCGCACGGTCGCCGAGATCAGCGGCATCATCGACAAGCGCGAGGCCTACTTCCGTTCGCAGGGCATCGACTCGATCGAGACCTACCGGCGTCGTCGCGCGGAGGGTCGTGCCGACGACGGCTACGGCGACGTCTTCCTCGTCGTCGACGGGTGGCCGACGATCCGCGCCGAGTTCGACGAGCTCGAGCAGTCGATCAGCGCCATCGCCGGTCGCGGTCTCACGTTCGGCATCCACGTCGTCATCACGACGTCGCGCTGGATGGACTTCCGCATGCAGATCCGCGACGTCCTCGGCACCCGCGTGGAGCTCGGGCTCGGTGACCCCGGCGACTCCGAGATCGACCGCCGGGTCGCGGCCAACGTGCCCAAGGGCCGCCCGGGGCGCGGCATCACCACGACGAAGCACCACTTCCTGTCGGGCATCCCGCGCATCGACGACTCCGGCCGCGTCGACGACCTCGGCGAGGGCGTCGACGACATGGTGGCGAGGGTGTCGGCGGCGTGGCAGGGTCCCCGCGGCCCCAAGCTGCGGCTGCTGCCCGAGCAGATCACCCTCGAGGCGATCCGCGAGCAGGCCGGTCCGGGCGACCGCCGTGTCCTCCTCGGCATCGACGAGAACAACCTCGAGCCCGTCGGCGTCGACGTCTCGGAGGAGTCGCACCTCTACCTCTTCGGCGACTCGGACTCGGGCAAGTCGGCCATGCTGCGCGGCTACGCCAGCGAGATCGCACGCCTCTACACGCCGGACCAGGCCAAGCTCTTCGTCGTCGACTACCGCCGGGCCCTGCTCGGCGAGCTGCCGCCGGACCACCTCGCCGAGTACATGACGACCGAGGAGCAGGTCACCGCCGAGATGGAGGGCCTCACCGCCTTCCTGCGGACCCGCCTGCCCGGGCCGGACGTCACTCCCGAGCAGCTGCGCTCGCGCTCGTGGTGGTCGGGCTCGGAGGCGTTCATCCTCGTCGACGACTACGACCTCGTCGTCACGTCGTCGGGCTCGCCGCTGCGCCCGCTCGTCCCGCTCCTCGCCCAGGCCACGGACGTCGGTCTCCACCTCGTCGTGACCCGCCGCTCCGGTGGTGCGTCGAGGGCCAGCTACGAGCCGGTGCTGCAGGCGCTGCGCGACCTCGCCAGCCCGGGCATCCAGCTGAGCACCCCGCCGGACGAGGGCGCCCTCGCCGGCAACGTCCGGGGCTCGCTGCAGCCGGCCGGCCGTGGCCGACTCGTCACGCGCGACCACGGCAACCAAGTCGTGCAGCTCGCCTGGCATCCCGCCAAGCACAGCTGAGCACCCCCTGACGACGGCCCCTCCAGCGGCCCTCACCGGGGAGTCCTCCCCATCGCCCTGCGGTCGCCTGCTCACTACGTTGGAGGAAACGACGACGTGGTGAGGGGGAACCGTGAACGACTTCAGGGTGGAGATCAGCCAGCTCGACACGGTGAACGGGGTGTTCCGGCTCCAGACCGGGCACCTGGGCAAGGTGCAGAGCTACGTCCAGACCAACTGCAACGCCGGCAACGGCTTCACCGGTCTCGCGGTCGCGCCGCTGCAGGGCCACTACGACCGGGCCTACACGATCGCCGACACCGGGACCGGTCAGGGCAAGGCGATCTCCGAGAACTGCACGACGACGATGAACGGCACCAAGGCGGAGTACCTCCGACAGGACCGGGCGGCATACGACCGCATGGCCGCGAAGATGCGCGACGCGGGCGAGACCCCGCCGCCCTACCGGGCCCCGGGTGACGGGCCGGCGCCGCGCCCCGGCGCCTCGGTCGCGAACGCGCCGTCGGGGGACAACAGCTGGTGGAAGTACACCAAGCAGGGCCTGTCCGAGACGACGAACGTCCTGAGCTACGCCGACAAGGTGCGGAGCCTGGGCCCGTTCGGCCCCGGCCTCGAGGCGCCGAAGCCACCCGAGTACCCCGACAGCCTCAACCCGGCCAAGTGGCGTGAGTACGCCATGAACAAGCGCCTCTACGACAGCGTGACGAACCGCTGGGACACCCGCGCCGCGGCCGACCACAACGCGCGCAACACCGGCGGCAACGACTCGTGGACCGAGGAGGACGCCCGGCGGGCCCGCGAGGACGGCTGGACCCGCGACCGAAAGCAGGCGCGCGAGGACTTCTGGGAGCGCGTCGACTGGGCCGAGGCCGACCGGCGCAACGGCGCCGACACGACCGGCAACAGCTCGTTCACGGCGGACGACATGCGCCGGGAGCGCGAGAGCCAGTACCGCAACCCGGCGCCCACCGACAGCCGCGGCACGACGTGGGACGCCAACCAGACCTTCGGTGCGGCGCAGCGGGCCGTGGGCCTGCCCGGCGCACTCATCAGCACGGGCGAGGGCCTCGTCAACACGTGGCAGCACGGCCAGGAAGCCGCCGACCTGCGCGGCGACGTCAACGACTCCATCGACGGGCCGTCCAACGACGACTCGGCTCGCTGGGCCAACCGGAACGGAGGACAGTGGTGAGCACCATCGCGGAGCAGGTGGACGCGTCGAGCGCCCTCGTGCCGCCGGCGAGCGACGAGGGCAACTTCGTCGAGGACCTCGAGGCGAGCTCGGGGCTCGTGCTGCGACCGATCCTGTGGTTCATCCGCAAGGCGTTCGGGGTGAGCCCCATCGAGGAGCTCGTCAAGCCGATCGCCGGCGACTGGAACCAGCTGAGCAAGGCCAAGGACGCCTGGGGACGCACGGAGATCGCGTGCAACGGCGTGGGCAAGAACTTCGGCGCACTCAAGACGTCGACGACGGAGTGGACCGGTCCCTCGGCCATCGCGTTCCGTGAGCGGATGGGCAAGCTCGAGGACAACTACACGAAGTACGGCACCGGCTGCGACCAGATCGGCCGCCTCGTCGGGGCGCTCATCGACATCACGAAGTCGGTGGCGAGCACGATCGCGACGATCATCGGCTTCATCGTCGACGAGATCACCTTCCTCGCGGCGTGCGCGTCGATCCCCGGCCCCGGCTGGCTCGTCGGGGGCGCGAAGATCGCCACGAGCATCCGGAAGTACTGGAACCTCATCCAGCGCGGCTACAACGCGATCCGCCGGGTCCTCATGGCGATCAACAGCTTCGTCAAGGGCTGCTACGCCGTCGTCAACGTCCTGCGCGTCCTCACCGTGCTGTCCAACACGCTCATCGCGCTCCAGAACTACGGCACCGGCCGCGACATCGACGACGCGCAGGCCAACAACTTCGGCGTCGACCCGGGCGCGGTGCCCGCATGAGCGCCGGCGGCGCGGGTGGCGCGGGCGGCGCGGGTGGCGCGGGAGTCGCGGGTGGCGCCGGCTTCGATGAGGCGAGCCGCGAGGTCGAGGCGATCCTCGCCGAGCTGCTCGAGCTGCGGCACGAGATCGACGCCGAGCGCGACGAGCTCGTCGAGCAGTTTGTCTCCGACCCGAGCACCGACCACCGCGGCGACTACGAGGAGATGAGCGACAAGGCCCGCGCCGGCGAGCTGGGGCCGGAGTGGCAGCGGCTCCAGCGTCGCGTCGACCTCGACGAGACCTCGCTCGACAGGGTGTTCTCGGGTGACGACACGAGCAGCGACGCGGAGTTCGTCCGCGGTGTCGCGGAGGAGAAGGCGGGCAGGTTGCTCGAGCTCCAGGTCGAGCCCGAGGCCGAGCGCGACCTCGAGCTCAACATGTCGACGTTCGCCGCCGTGCGCGCCGAGCAGGCCGAGATCATGCGCATGCTCGCCGAGATCAGGGACCTGCCGCTGCCGCCCCTGGACTGACCTCGTCGGGCGTGGCCGGGCGGCCTGCGACCATGATGAAGCTCTCCCGCCGGGTCAGCGCGGACACCGACGCGGCAGCGAGCACCGCCACGCCGAGCAGCCCCGGCAGGGCGATCAGGAGCGTGCCACCCACTCCCTCGGGCAGTCCCTCGCGGCTCCCGGCGGTGCGCGGCGGCAGCCAGCCCGTCGGGTCGCGCAGCACGTCGAGGCGGGTTCCGACGTCCGGCGCGACGTACTCGGTTCGGGAGCCGAACCGCTCGCTGAGCAGAGAGACGCCCCGCTCGGAGGTGCCGTCCTCGAAGGTGAACGTCACCGCGGCCGGGCCGCCCTCGCGCGGTGCATCCGCGGCCGTCACGGTCGCCCGGGTCCGCTCCATGACGAACTGGCCGTGCAGCGCCATCGTGGCCATCGAGGCATAGACGGGCGTGGGCCAGAAGAAGAGGAACGCGATGCCGATCGCGAAGGCCGGCACCCGCGAGCTCATCTGGAGCAGCAGGCCGACGAAGAGCACGAACCAGACGAGTGCGGCCACCGGGTTCGGCAGGCCGATCGCGAGCCAGCCGTCGTCGAGGTTCGGCCGCAGCGAGGTCCACAGGGTTGCGAGCAAGGCGAGCACGGTGAGGGCCACGAGGACGACCCGACGCGAACGGCGCATGCCCTCGTCGGGGGGCCTCTCGGCCGTGGCGACGTCTGGCCCGTGGGTCGGCTGGCTCACCGGCACGACGATAACCAACATCACCCGGACACGCTCTCGGGGCCGAACCTACGGAGCCGTAGGCTGCGACCCATGGAACCCGTGTACAGCTCGGTCATCACCACCGCCCGCGGCGTCTTCGCGGCCCAGGGCATCCGGTTCCGGATCGAGGGCGAGGACAACGTGCCCCGCTCTGGAGGCGCCGTCATGGCGATCAACCACACGGGCTACTTCGACTTCACGTATGCCGGCCTCGCGGCTCGTCGTTCCGGTCGCCTCGTGCGCTTCATGGCGAAGAAGTCGATCTTCGCCCACCCCGTCGCCGGTCCGCTCATGCGCGGCATGCGCCACATCCCGGTCGACCGCCGCGACGGGCGCGCCTCCTTCATGCGGGCGGTCGAGGCCGTGCGCGACGGCGAGATCGTCGGCGTCTTCCCCGAGGCGACGATGTCGCGCTCGTTCGAGCTCAAGGAGTTCAAGCCCGGCGCCGTCCGGATGGCGCAGGAGGCGGGCGTCCCGATCCTGCCGACGACGATCTGGGGCTCGCAGCGGGTGTGGAGCAAGGACCTCCCCAAGCACCTCGGCCGTCACAACATCCCGATCTCCATCGTCGTCGGTGAGCCCTTCCACGTCGCGCCCGACGACAACCGCAACGAGGCCACCGTCCGGCTCCAGGCCGTCATGGAGGCCCAGCTCCACGCCCAGCAGGCGGCCTACCCGCCCCTCACCGGCGACGACCTCGTCTACCAGCCGGCCCGGCTCGGCGGGAAGGCTCCGACACCCGACGACGCCGCCGCTCTGGACAACGCGGACATGACCCGCACGGTCGACAAGTTCAACAAGCGGCGCACGTCGCGTTGAATCTCGGTTCGCGTCGTTTCGCTCTCACCTTTTGGTCGCGAGCACGAACCCGGTGCGCCGCAGTCCATCCGCACTCCGCGCGCTAAGCGCGCTCCGCGCTCCCGCCAGACCCAGCCAGCGGCGCACCGGGTCCGTGCGCGCTCCCGGGAATCTCAGACCGGGTGGCCGAGGTGGCTGAGGGCTTGGCGGAGGAGGACTCCGTGGCCGCGGTCCATCTCGGCGAGCACACTCGGGTCGAGGGCCTCCTCGGGCGTGAGCCAAGCGAGGTCGAGCGCGTCCTGCTGCGGGGCGCAGTCGCCGGAGACCGGGACGACGAAGGCGAGGGAGACCGCGTGCTGGCGCGGGTCGTGGAACGGCGTGACGCCGGGGGTGGGGAAGTACTCGGCCACGGTGAAGGGCACGGGGGAGGCGGGCACGCGAGGCAGCGCCATCGGGCCGAGGTCCTTCTCGAGGTGCCGGAGCAGGGCGTCGCGCACCCGCTCGTGGTAGAGCACTCGGCCCGAGACGACCTCGCGCAGGATCTCGCCGTCGGCGGATGCCCGCAGGAGCAGGCCGACGGCAGTGACGGCGCCGCGCTCGTCGACCCGGACAGGCACCGCGTCGACATAGAGGATGGGCAGCCGCTCACGCGCGCTGTCGAGCTCCTCCCGGCTCAGCCATGAGGGGGTGTTGTCGAGCTCGAGAGGACCCATGGCCGCGATTGTGCCAACTCCGGCCGACGCACGGTCGCGCGGCCCACGCCCGGCCTGCCCCCTTGCGTCCGCAACTCTGGGGGCCAGGCCGTCACGTTGCCGGACGCAAGGGGTATGCCGGCCGCACACCCACGCTTGCGTCCGCAACTCTGGGGGTCAGGCCGTCACCGTGCCGGACGCAAGGGGTATGCCGTCCGCCCACCGACGCTTGCGTCCGCAACTCTGGGGGTCAGATCGTCACCCTGCCGGACGTTGTGCTTCGGAGAACTCGACGGGGGCCTCGAAGGCGGCCTTGCGTGCCGCCCGGCGCAGCGTGCGCAGCACGACGCCGCCGGTGAGCGAGATGAGCACGACGTTGGTCAGCGCGCGTCCGAGGTCCCAGCCGAGCGAGGTGGCGAGCGAGAAGATGCCGAAGCGGTGCAGGTTCTCGAGCACCGGCGCCCCGGCGACGAAGGACAGCTCGGTGTCGAGGCCCGCCGCGAACGGCCAGAACATGAGGTTGAGCGCCAGGCCGTAGAGCAGCCCGGACACCGCACCGTAGGCCGCGAGCAGCACGATCTCGGCGCGACCCCGCACCTGCGGGAGGAGCCCGCCGCCGAGCCCGACCCACGCGGCGCCAAGCATCTGGAAGGGCAGCCACGGACCGACCCCTCCGGTGATGAGCGCCGAGGCGAAGAGGGTCGTCGCCCCGAGGACGAACCCGAAGCCCGCGCCGAAGACGCGCCCGCCGAGGACGAGGAGGAAGAAGACCGTCTCCAGCCCGGCGGTCCCGGCGCCCAGCGGGCGCAGCGCGGCGCCGACGGCGGACAGCACGCCGAGCATGGCGATGGCCTTGACGTCGAGCCCGCCCTCGGAGACCTCCGCCATGACGACGGCGAGGAGGAGGGGCATGAGCAGCGAGAAGACGAGCGGGGCGTCGGTCGAGTGCGCGAAGGCCGTGCCGGGGTCCACGAGCAGCGGCCACCCGAAGGCGACGACGCCCGCGAGGCTGACGATGACGATGGCCGCGACCGAGCGCGGTCGCAGTCGGATCGCCCGGGTGCGGTCGCCCGCCGCACCGGGGGCACCGGGTCCGCCGGACGAGCCCGAGGGGGCGAGGGTGGTCACGACGGCTCCCGGACGGCATACCGGACGTCGTCGACGGTGAGCCACGGCTGCGGTGAGGTGATCTTGGCGACCTGCGGCGCGAAGGCGGGGCTGGCGACGACGACATCGGCCGTCGGCCCGTCGGCGACGACCTCGCCTGCGGCCATGACGACGACACGGTCGGCGGACTCGGCGACGAACTCGACGTCGTGCGTCGAGACGACGACGCTGCGGCCGCGCGCGACGAGCCGTCGGAGGGCGGCGCGCAGCGCCCCCTTGCCCGCGTAGTCGAGGCCGCGGGTGGGCTCGTCGAGGAGGAGGACGGGCGGGTCGGCGGTGAGCTGCACCGCGAGCACGACCGCGAGCCGCTGACCCTCGGAGAGGTCCCGCGGATGACGGTCGTCCGGTATGCCGGGTGCCAGGTCGTCGAGCAGGCTGCGGCACGTGCCGGGCTCGCGCCCGCTCTCGGAGTCGGCCTGGGTGCACTCGGCGCCGACCGTGTCGAGGTAGAGCAGGTCGGCGGCCGACTGGGGCACGAGGCCGACGTGACGACGGCGCTCGGCGGCGTCGAGCGCGCGCACGTCGGTCTCGTCGGAGGAGCTGCCGTGCCTGCGCCTCACCGTTCCCGAGCGCATGGGACCGGAACCCTGCACCGCCCAGAGCAGGGAGGACTTGCCGGCCCCGTTGCGGCCCATGAGGGCGGTGACCTCGCCGGCGCGGAGGGTGACGTCGACCTCGGCGACGGCGACGACGGCGTCGTGGGTGACGGTGACACGTCGGGCGTCGAGCAGGACGGGTCCGGGCGCGGCGACGACCTCGCGCGGGCTCGCCGGCAGGGAGCGCCACGGCGCGGCGCGGCGCCGGGCGTCACGCACCGACAGGGGCAGCGGCTCCCAGCCCGCCCAGCGGCCGAGCTCGACGACGGGGGGCGCGACGTCCGCCGTGCGCATGACCTCGGCGGGGTCGCCCTGCGTGACGACGCCGTGGGCGCCGACGTGGACGAGGGTGTCGGCGTACTGGAGGACGCGCTCGATGCGGTGCTCGGCGACGACGACGGTCACCGCGAGGTCGTGCACGAGCCGCGTGATCGTCGCGAGGACGTCCTCGGCGCCGGTGGGGTCGAGGGCCGAGGTCGGCTCGTCGAGGACGAGGACCTTCGGGTGGGTCGTGAGGACCGAGCCGATGGCGACGCGCTGCTGCTGGCCCCCGGAGAGCTCGCGCAGGGCCGCGCCGCGCAGGTCCGCGATGCCGAGGACGTCGAGCGTCTCCTCGACCCGCTTGCGCATCGTCGACGCGCCGAGGCCGAGCTGCTCCATGCCGTAGGCGAGCTCCTCCTCGACCGTGTCGGTGACGAAGCCCGCGAGCGGGTCCTGCCCGACGACGCCGACGAGGTCGGCGAGGTCGCGGGGGCGGTGCTCCCGTGTGTCGCGGCCGAACACCCGCACGGACCCGGCGAGCGTCCCGCCGGTGAAGTGGGGCACGTGCCCCGTGATGGCTCCGAGGAGGGTGGACTTGCCGGACCCGGTGCGGCCGACGACGAGGGCCAGCTCGCCCTCCTCGAGGCGCAGCGACACGTCGCGGAGCACGGGCTCGCTCTCGCCCTCGAAGGACACCGACACGCGGTCGAGCTCGATCACGGGTGCACCTCGGCGGGGAGGGGTCGGGACGCGGCGGCGCCACGCGGGGACGGGGGCGGCGGCGGGGGAGTGAGGAAGGCGGGCAGTGCGGCCACGAGCAGCCCGGCCAGGGCCAGCAAGGGCAGGGCGGGCACGCCGAGCGGGTCGAGCGGGATGCCGAGCGAGGCGGCGTCGGTGCGGCGCACGAACTGCACGGCGACGGCCGCGGCGGCGCCGCAGGCGACCGTGAGCCACTCCGCGCCGCGCCACGGGTCGGGCCGGTAGGTCGAGCGCGCGTTGGCCGCGCCACCGAGCCAGATGCCCGCGAGCGAGAGGCCGATGCCGAGGGAGAGCGCGGGCAGGCCCATCCACCCTGGGGTCGTCGCGTCGAGGACGCCGTAGATCCCGACGGCGCTCGCGAGCAGGCCGCCGAGCGTGCATGCCGCGGTCAGGGCGCGGCGAGCGCCACCCACCTCACGGCGGCGGCCGTAGCCGCGCGAGTCCATCGCAGAGGCGAGCATGAGCGAGCGGTCGAGGGTGTCCTCGAGGACGGGGAGGGCCACCCGGGGCACGGCCCGGATGCCGCGCGAGGTGTCGCCGCGCAGCGCGCGCGCCCGCATGACCCGCTGCACGCTCTCGGCGAGCTGGGGGGCGACGCTGATCGTCACGACGACGGCCGAGCCGATCTCGCTCAGCGCCCCCGGCAGCGTGCGCAGCAGGCGCTTGGGGTTGGCGAGCGAGTTCGCGGCGCCGATGCACGCGATCATCACGGCGAGGCGCAGACCCTCGGTCACGGCGCCGACGAGCCCGCCGAGCCGCACGTCGCCGAGGAGGTTGATCCCTGCCGCCCACGAGGGCAGCGAGACCTCGGGCAGGGGGAGGACGACGGCGCCGCCGAACTTGAGCCCGACGAGCACGTGGAGCACCGCCCGCACGAGGACGATGAAGCCGCCGAGCCACAGGTAGAGCCGGAACGAGCCGGCCCACGGCGAGGACCCGCGCCGCGACAGCACGACGAGTGCGGCGACGCACAACGCAGTGAGCAGGAGGAAGGGGTTCGTCACGTTGCTCACGGCGACGGCGAGCCCGATGGCCCAGAGCCACCAGGCCACCGGGTGGAGCGACCTCGGCAACGCAGGGGCGAGCGGCCTGGTCGCACCGGAGCCTCCCGCCCGTGGTGCGGTCACGCCGACGCCGCCCTCTCGGGGAGAGGGGGCGGCATCGGCGTCCGGCGTCACACCGACGCCGCGGCCTGACGGCGGCGCAGACCTACGACGGCGACGGCCGAGGCAAGGCCGGCGAGGAGCGCGCCCCCACCGAGGAGGCGGCCGAGGGAGGAGCCGTCCGTGGCGCCGGCCGACGAGCCGCCGGAGCCACCGTCGGTGCCCTCGGGTGCTGCGGCCACGACGTCACTCGACTCCGACGCCGAAGGGCTCGCGGTCGCCGAGGCCGACGCCGACACCGAGGCGCTCGCGGACGCGC
>NZ_AVPI01000055.1 GCF_000768675.1 Knoellia flava TL1
CGGGTCGAGGGGTGGCCCGCCGCGCCGTCCCCCGGCGCGGCGCACGCCTCCCCGTTCGCCGGGCAACCCGCGCCGGCGGATGCGTGGCATGACGGTGGGCGTGCTCTTCGTCTTCAGCATCTTCGCGGCCCAGCTGCTGCGCATCCAAGGCTTCGACTCCTCGGCCGTCGCCGCGCAGGCGCTCGAGCAGCGCACGGAGAAGGTCGTCATCCCCGCGCTCCGCGGCAAGATCGTCTCCTCCGACGGCGTCGTGCTGGCGTCGAGCCGGGCCCGCGAGACCGTCGTCGCCGACCCGACCGCGGTCTGCACCTACAAGCAGAAGAACAAGAAGACCTGCGACCCGGCGACGAGCTCCACCGCCGTCGACCTCGCCGCCACGGCCCTCGCGCCCCTGCTGGGCCGGACGACCTCGGACCTGCGCGCCAAGCTCACCGGCTCGGGCCGCTACCAGGTGCTCGACCGCAAGGTGAGCCCGCTGACGTGGCGCAAGATCGCCGACCTCGGCATCCCCGGCATCTACCGCGACTCGGCCGAGGCGGTGCCCGAGCGCGTCTACCCGCAGGGGCCGAACTCCGCCTCGCTCGTCGGCTTCGTCACCAACGACGGTGCGGCCGGCGGCGGCCTCGAGTCGATGATGGACAAGGCGCTCAAGGGCAAGGCCGGCTACTCCGTCTTCGAGAAGGCGCCCGACGGCTCGAAGATCCCCGGCGGCCGCCAGGGCGGTGTCAGGGCCGACGACGGCCAGGACGTCACGCTCACCGTGAACTCCAACATCCAGTGGTACGCCCAGAACGCTCTCGCCCAGCAGATGGCCAAGATGGGAGCGCAGTCCGGCACGGCCGTCGTCATGAACGCCAAGACGTCCAAGATCCTCGCGCTGGCGTCCTACCCGACCTACGACCCCAACGACATCGGCAGCGCCAAGGGCAGCCTCGTCAACAAGGCGCTCAACGACGTCTTCGAGCCCGGGTCGACCGCCAAGGTCATGACCGTCGCCGCCGCGCTCGAGGAGAAGACGGTGACGCCGGGCCAGCCGGTCATCATCCCCAACCGGATGCAGCGCTTCGACGCGAGCTTCAAGGACAGCCACGACCACCCGACCCTCTACCGCACGGTCTCCGGCACCCTCGCCGAGTCGAGCAACATCGGGACGATCCTCATCGGCGAGACCCTCGAGCCCAAGAAGCTCGAGGAGTACTACCGCAAGTTCGGCCTCGGCTCGAAGTCGGGCATGGGCTTCCCCGGTGAGTCCGCCGGTCTGCTCGCCCCGGCAGAGAAGTGGAACGGCACCCAGCGCTCGACGGTGATGTTCGGGCAGGGTTTGTCGGTCACAGCCATCCAGGCGGCCTCGGTCTACCAGACGATCGCCAACGGCGGCGTGCGCATGACGCCCTCGCTCGTCGAGGGGACGACGGCCGAGGACGGCACCTTCACCAAGGCCGGGGTCAAGCCGGGCACCCGCGTCGTGTCGCAGGACACCGCGACCAAGGTCAACGCGATGCTCGAGGGCGTCGTGTCCAAGGAGGGCACCGCGCCGCAGGCCCAGATCCCCGGCTACCGCGTCGCCGGCAAGACCGGCACCGCCGACTTCTACGACTCCCGCCTCGGCAAGTACAGCGGCAAGACCGCGAGCTTCATCGGCTACGCGCCGGCCGACGACCCCGAGCTCGTCGTCGCCGTCATCCTGCAGCGCCCGAGCGCGAGCATCTACGGCGGCACGGTTGCGGCGCCGGTCTTCCACGACGTCATGACCTACGCACTCCAGGAGCTCAAGGTGCCGCCCACGGGGACGACCAAGCAGGCGATCACCCTCTCGGTGAGCCCCGAGGAGGCTGCGGCCAACCCGGACACGCTGCGTGACGGAGCACGTCGGGGCTCCAAGTAGTCTGACTGGTCGTGCCCGCACCCCGACCCGCGTCCCGTGACAGCGCAAGCCTTCGTGAGCTCGCGCTGCTCGTCGGCGCATCCCTGGAGAACTCGGCCGACGTCGGCGTCACGGGAGTGACCCTCGACTCGCGCGCCGTCCAACCCGGTGACCTGTATGCCGCCCTGCCGGGGGCTCGTGTCCACGGCGCCGACTTCGCGGCGCAGGCCGCCGGTGCGGGTGCCGCGGCGGTCCTCACCGACGCCGACGGCGTCGCGCGCATGCGCGACGCCGGTGTGTCCCTGCCGGTGGTCGTCGTCGAGTCGCCCCGCGCCGTGCTCGGAGCGATCTCGGCCCGGGTCTACGACACGACCGACCAGGCCCTGACCATGGTCGGCATCACCGGGACCAACGGCAAGACGACGACGGCATACCTCGTCGCGAGCGCGCTGGGAGTCCTCGGGCACCGCACCGGTCTCATCGGGACCGTCGAGACGCGGATCGGGGACGAGCACGTCAAGAGCGTCCGCACCACGCCGGAGGCGACCGACCTGCACGCGATCCTCGCGGTCATGGAGGAGCGAGACACCGACACCTGCGTCATGGAGGTGTCGAGCCACGCGCTGAGCCAGCACCGGGTCGACGGCGTCGTCTACGACCTTGCCCTCTTCACCAACCTCTCGCAGGACCACCTCGACTTCCACGCCGACATGGAGGACTACTTCGGCGCCAAGGCGCTGCTCTTCACCCCGGAGCACGCCCTGCGCGGCCTCGTCTGCGTCGACGACGTGTGGGGCCTGCGGCTGGTCGAGCGTTCGGGTGTCCCGGTGACGACGCTGACGACGCTGCCCGACCGCGAGGCCGACTGGACGGTCGCGGTCGACACCGAGGACCCGTCGCGGTTCGTGCTGCGCGGCGAGGGGATCGAGCTCGACCTGCGCTCCGCACTGCCAGGCGACTTCAACGTCGCCAACACGGCCATGGCGGCCGTCGCGCTGCTCCTGCTCGGAGAGGAGACCGACGCGGTCGGCCGCGCCATCCTCACCGACCCGCACGTACCCGGACGGATGGAGCGGGTCGCCTCCCCGGTCGAGGGGGAGGACCTCCTCGCCGTCGTCGACTACGCCCACACCCCCGACGCCGTCGAGGCCGCGCTCGCCGCGCTCCGCCCCGCGACGCCCGGCCGGCTCGTCGTCGTCCTCGGTGCCGGCGGCGACCGCGACCGCGGCAAGAGGCACGGCATGGGACGAGCCGCGGCGGGCATCGCCGACGCCGTCGTCGTCACCGACGACAACCCCCGCGGCGAGGACCCCGCCTCGATCCGCGCCGCCGTCATCGAGGGAGCACGGTCCGTCGGGTCCGACGCCGTGCTCGTCGAGGTCGGTGGCCGGCGCGACGCCATCCGCGAGGCCGTGCGCCTCGCCCGCGAGGGTGGGCCCGGGTCGGCCGTCGCCGTCGTCGGCAAGGGCCACGAGACCGGGCAGGAGGTCGGGGGGGTCGTGCACCCGTTCGACGACCGTGACGAGCTCCGGGCCGCACTCGCCGGCACCGACGACGTGAGCGCCCCCGGCCCTGCCGACGCCGGGACCATCTCCGAGGAGACGTCGTGATCGCCCTGTCGCTCACCGAGATCGAGACCATCACCGGTGGCACGATCTCGGGGCTCGCCCCTGAGGACCAGGTACCGCTCATCAGCGGGTCGGTCGTCACCGACTCACGGGAGGCCGAGCCGGGCAGCCTCTACGTCGCCCGCATCGGCGAGTCGATGGACGGCCACCGCTTCGTCGGGGCCGCTCGCGACAACGGCGCGGTCGCCGCCCTGACGAGCCGTCCCGTCGACGACCTGCCGTGCGTCGTCGTGGACGACGTCCAGGCCGCCTTCGTCGCCATCTCGCGCGCCGTCATCGACCGTGCCACCGACCTCACCGTCATCGGCATCACCGGGTCGTCGGGCAAGACGAGCACCAAGGACCTCCTGGGCACGGTGCTCGCCTCCGCCGCCCCGACGATCGCACCCGTCGGCTCCTACAACTCCGAGGTCGGGGTGCCGCTCACCGTCACCCGCGTCACCGACGAGACCCGCTTCCTCGTCGTCGAGATGGGCGCCCGCGGGATCGGGCACATCGACTACCTCACCCGCATCGCGCCGCCGCGGATCGGCGTCGTCCTCAACGTCGGCACCGCGCACGTCGGCGAGTTCGGCTCGCGGGAGGCCATCGGCCGGGCCAAGTCCGAGCTCGTGCAGGCCCTGCCCGAGGACGGCGTGGCCGTCCTCAACGCCGACGACCCCGTCGTCCGCGGCATGGCCGACGTGACGTCCGCCCGCGTCGTCCTCGTCGGCGAGGCGGCGGACGCGACCGTGCGCGCCGAGGACGTCCGGGTGGGCCCCGACGGCCGGGCGACCTTCCGCGCGGTCACGCCGGGTGGAGAGGCCGAGGTCGCGCTGCGGCTCGTCGGCCGCCACCACGTCGGCAACGCGCTCGCCGTCCTCGCCGTCGCCCTCGAGTGCGGGCTCGCGCTCGACGACGCCGCGGCCGCGGTCGCCGGCGCCGGTGTCGTGAGCCGCTGGCGCATGGAGGTCACCGAGCGTGACGACGGCGTCACCGTCGTCAACGACGCCTACAACGCCAACCCCGACTCGATGCGCGCCGCCCTCGCCGCTCTCGAGGTCATGGGGGAGGGTCGCCGGACGTGGGCCGTCCTGGGCTCCATGCTCGAGCTCGGCGACGAGTCCGACAGCGACCATGCCGAGGTGGGCGAGGAGGCCCAGCGCCGCAGTGTCGACGAGCTCGTCGTCGTCGGCGAGACCGCCCGCCCGATGGCCGACATCGCGCCCGTCGACGGCACCCGCATCCGTTGGGTCGAGGACGCCGACGCGGCCGAGGCGCTGCTTCGCGCCGAACTCGCCCCGCCCGACGTCGTGTTGTTCAAGTCGAGCCGCGACGCAGGTCTACGGTGGCTCGGAGACAGACTCACGACCACCGACCCGACCGACGACACCACCTTGGAGGACACCCCGTGAAGGCCGTGCTCGTCGCTGCGGTGGTCAGCCTCGTCGTCGCGCTGTTCGGCACCCCGATGTTCATCAAGGTGCTCGTCCGGCGCGGCTACGGCCAGTTCATCCGCGACGACGGACCCACGTCCCACCACACGAAGCGCGGCACGCCGACGATGGGCGGCGCGGTCATCGTCGCGGCGACCATCACGGCATACGGGATGGCCCACCTCGCGTTCTGGACGGCTCCGAGCTGGAGCGGGGTGCTCGTCCTCTTCCTCATGGCGGGGCTGGGCCTCGTCGGCTTCCTCGACGACTACATCAAGATCAGCAAGCAGCGCAGCCTCGGGCTCAGGTCCAAGCAGAAGCTCTTCGGGCAGGGCCTCGTCGGCGTCGTCTTCGCGATCCTCGCGCTGCAGTTCCCCAACGACTCCGGACGCACGCCCGCCTCGACGAAGATCTCGTTCGTCCGCGACACCAACCTCGACCTCGCCTTCGCCGGGACGATCGTCGGCGTCCTGCTCTTCATCCTCTTCGCCAACGTCATCATCGCCGGCACGAGCAACGGGGTGAACCTCACCGACGGCCTCGACGGCCTCGCCACCGGCGCCTCGGTGATGACCTTCGCGGCCTACGTCCTCATCGGCATCTGGCAGTTCAACCAGAACTGCCAGACCAACGCCGGCATCAAGTGCTACGAGGTGCGCGACCCGCTCGACCTCGCCATCGTCGCGGCGGCGGCGATGGGGGCGTGCTTCGGCTTCCTCTGGTGGAACGGCTCGCCCGCCAAGATCTTCATGGGCGACACCGGCTCGCTCGCGCTCGGCGGCCTCCTCGCCGGCCTCGCGATCGTCACCCGCACCGAGTTCCTCGTCGTCATCCTCGGCGGCCTCTTCGTCACGATCACGCTCTCGGTCATCATCCAGGTGGCCTCCTTCAAGTCGACCGGCAAGCGCGTCTTCCGGATGGCGCCGCTCCAGCACCACTTCGAGCTCCTCGGCTGGCAGGAGGTCACGATCGTCATCCGCTTCTGGATCATCGCCGGCCTCTTCGTCGCGTTCGGGCTCGGCCTCTTCTACGCCGAGTGGGTCGTGGGCGCGGCATGAGCGAGTCCATCGACCGTCGGCTCGAGGGGCTCACCTCCCGCGAGGCCGACTGGGCGGGTCTGCGCGTCCTCGTCGCCGGGCTCGGCGTGAGCGGCTTCGCCGCCGCCGACGCCCTCCTCGAGCGTGGCGCGCACGTCGTCGTCGTCGAGGGAGCCGAGCGTGACTCGACCCCGGCGATGTCGGAGCGGGCTCGCATCCTCGAGATCCTCGACGCCGAGCTCCGCTTCGGTCCCGACCACGTGACCCGGATGCCGTCCGACCCCGTCGACCTCGTCGTCACCTCCCCGGGGTGGGCGCCCACGCAGCCGCTGCTCGCGGCGGCGGCCGAGGCCGGGGTCGCCATCTGGGGCGAGGTCGAGCTCGCCTGGCGCATGCGGCCGCGCGAGGGAGCCGCGCCGTGGCTCACCGTCACCGGGACCAACGGCAAGACGACGACGGTGCAGATGCTCACCTCGATCCTGCGGGCCGCGGGCGAGCGCGCTATCAGCGCGGGCAACGTGGGCACCCCGATCCTCGAGGCGGTCATGGACCCGCAGCCGTTCGACGCCATCGCCGTCGAGCTCTCGAGCTTCCAGCTCCACTGGTCTGACTCGATCCGGCCGCAGGCGTCCGCCTGCCTCAACGTCGCGCCCGACCACGTCGACTGGCACGGCGGCTACGACGCCTACCTCGCCGCCAAGGGCAAGGTCTACGAGGGCACCGAGCGCGCCTGCGTCTACAACGTCGACGACCCGCAGACCGAGCGGCTCGTCGAGGAGGCCGACGTGCAGGAGGGGTGCCGGGCGATCGGCTTCACCCTCGGCACGCCCGCGCCGTCGATGCTCGGCGTCGTCGGCGACGTCCTCGCCGACCGCGCGTTCGTCGAGCAGCGCCGTCACGCCGCCGCGGAGCTCGCCTCGGTGGAGGACCTGCGCGGGGACGCGCCGGACGTGCCGCCCCACCTCGTCGCCAACGCCCTTGCGGCCGCCGCACTCGCCCGTGCCCACGGCGTCGAGCCGGGCGCGGTGCGTGCCGGGCTGCGCGCGTTCAGGCCCGAGGCCCACCGCATCGCCCACGTCGCGACGATCGGCGACGTCCGCTTCGTCGACGACTCCAAGGCCACGAACCCGCACGCGGCCGCGGCCTCGCTCACGGCGTACGAGCACGTCGTCTGGGTCGCGGGCGGCCTCCTCAAGGGGGCCGAGGTCGACGACCTCGTGCGCTCGGCGGCCACCCGGCTGCGGGGCGTCGTGCTCCTCGGCCGCGACCGCACGGTCATCGCCGAGGCGCTTGCCCGACACGCGCCCGATGTCCCCGTCGTCGACGTCCCCGACACGGACACTGGGACCATGGACCGCGTCGTCAGCGAAGCCGCGTCGCTCGCCCAGCCGGGTGACGTCGTGCTCCTCGCGCCCGCCGCCGCGTCCATGGACATGTTCGTCAACTACGGCGCACGTGGAGACGCCTTCGCCGAGGCGGTGCTCCGCCGCGCGGCCCCTGGGGAGTGAGTCAGTGAGCAGCACGACCGGTTCGAGCACGGAGCGCGGCTTCGGCGCCGTGCCCACGTGGCTCGAGCGACTCGACCGGCCGGTGACGACCTACTACGTCCTCGTCGGCGTCACCTCGGTGCTCGTCGGCTTCGGCCTCATCATGGTGCTGTCCGCGTCGACGGTGTCCTCGCTCCAGGCGACCGACTCGGGCTCGGCCTACTCCATCGTCATCAGCCAGATGGTCTTCGCGCTCATCGGCGGCGTCGCGCTCCTCATCGCCTCGCGGCTCTCGGTCACGGCGTGGAAGCGGCTCACGCTGCCGCTCCTCGGCGCCGGCCTCGTGCTCCAGGCCCTCGTCTTCACGCCGCTCGGCGTCGACGTCAAGGGCAACCGCAACTGGCTCGACTTCGGCTTCTTCTCGATGCAGCCCTCGGAGCTGCTCAAGGTCGGGCTCGCCCTCAGCGGTGGCCTCATCCTCTCGGCCAAGCGCAAGCAGCTCGGCAGCGTCGCGCACGCCCTCGTGCCCTATGTCGCGCCCATCGCGATGCTCGCCATCGGCCTCGTCCTCCTCGGTCACGACCTCGGCACCGTCCTCGTCATGTCGGCCGTCGTCGGTGGCGTGCTCTTCACCGCCGGTGTGCCCGGGCGCTGGTTCGCGCTCGCCGCGGGCGCGTTCGCCGCCATCGCGGTGACGTTCGTCATCACGAGCCCCAACCGGCTCGGGCGCTTCGACGTCTGGCTCGGGCGTGACACCGACCAGTTCGGTCCGGCCCGCCAGTCGATCCACGGCCGCTATGCCCTCGCCGACGGCGGGTGGACGGGCGTGGGGCTCGGCCAGTCGCGGGAGAAGTGGGAGTGGCTCTCCGAGCCGCACAACGACTTCATCTTCGCGATCATCGGCGAGGAGCTCGGCCTTCCGGGCACGATCATGGTCCTCGCGCTCTTCGTCGTCCTCGCGCTCGCCTGCTACCGGCTCGTCATGCGCTCCTCCGACTTCTTCGTCCGCGTGGCCACCGCCGGCATCATGAGCTGGATCATCGTCCAGGCGATGATCAACGTCGGTGCCGTCATCGGGCTGCTCCCGGTCATCGGCGTCCCGCTGCCCCTCGTCTCCTCAGGTGGCAGCTCCCTCGTGACGACGATGCTCGCGCTCGGCATCCTGCTCTCGTTCGCCCGCGCCGAACCGGGCTGCGCCAAGGCCCTCGCCGGACGCCCCTCGCTCGTCAAGCGCTCCTTCGCCGTCCTGCCGAAGCGGCGGTCGAACCGATGAGCCCGGCATCGTCCGTCGGCTCGGTGCTGCTCGCGGGAGGCGGCACCGCCGGGCACGTCTCGCCGCTCCTCGCGCTCGCCGACTGCCTGCGCCGACGTGAGCCCGATGTGCGCATCGTCGCCCTCGGCACGGCCGAGGGCCTCGAGGCACGCCTCGTCCCCGCTCGCGGCTACGACCTCGAGGTCGTCCCCAAGGTGCCCATGCCCCGGCGTCCGTCGGCGGACCTGCTCCGCCTGCCCGGCTCCCTGCGCCGAGCCGTGGCCGCGGCCGACGCAGCGATCACGTCATCGGGTGCGCGCGTCGTCGTCGGCTTCGGCGGCTACGTCGCGACTCCCGCCTACCTCGCGGCGCGACGACGCGGCATACCCGTCGTCATCCACGAGCAGAACGCCCGACCCGGCCTGGCCAACAGGCTCGGCGCGCGCTTCGCGAAGCACGTCGCCGTGACCTTCGCCGGCACGCCGCTGCCGGGGGCCACCGTGACCGGTATGCCGTTGCGCCGGGAGATCGCGCTGCTCGACCGGCGCGCCAGCCGCGCCGAGGCGCTTGCGGCCTTCGGGCTCGACCCACAGTGGCCGACCGTCCTCGTCACGGGCGGGTCCCTCGGCGCCCAGCGCATCAACGAGGCGTTCCGCACCGCCATGGGCTCCCTGAGGGCCGCCGGGGTCCAGGTCCTCCACGTCACGGGTGTGGGCAAGGAGTTCCCCGTCGACGAGGGCGACGCCGGCGCGCCCTACGTCGTCGTCCCCTACGCCGACCGCATGGAGCTCGCCTACGCCGCGGCCGACGTCGTCGTCGCACGCTCCGGGGCCAACACCGTCTGCGAGCTCACGGCCGTCGGGCTTCCCGCGGCCTACGTCCCCCTGCCCGTCGGCAACGGCGAGCAGCGGCTCAACGCGCAGTCTGTCGTCTCCGCCGGTGGTGGCCTGCTCGTCGACGACGCCGACCTCACCGCGGGCTGGATCGAGTCGACCCTCGTGCCGCTGCTGCGCGACGCCTCACGGCTGGGCGAGATGGCTGCCGCCGCCGCCTCGGTCGGCGAGCGCGACGGTGACGAGCTCCTCGCCGACCTCGTGGCCGACGCCGCCTCCGGGGGGTCGTGACCGTGGCGCGCAACCCCCGGTTCGACTTCACGAGCGAGGTCCCCGGGCTCGAGACGCTGGGTCGGGTCCACCTCGTCGCCATCGGCGGCGCCGGCATGTCCGCGGTGGCGCGGATCCTCCTCGCTCGTGGTGTCGAGGTGAGCGGCTCCGATGCCAAGGACAGCCCGGTCCTCGACACCCTGCGCGGGCTCGGTGCCCATGTCGTCGTCGGCCACGACCCGGCCAACGTCGAGGGCGTCGACACCGTCGTCATCTCGTCGGCCATCCCCGAGTCCAACGTCGAGCTCGCCACCGCCCGCGACGCCGGGTGCCTCGTCCTGCACCGCGCGCAAGGCCTCGCCGCGACCATGAAGGACGCGCGCCCGGCCGCGGTCGCCGGCGCCAACGGCAAGACGACGACGACCTCGATGCTCACCGTCGCGCTCCAGCACGCCGGCCTCGACCCGTCCTTCGCCTCCGGCGGCGAGCTCACCGGACAGGGCACCAACGCCGAGTGGACCGACGGAGACGTGTTCGTCGTCGAGGCCGACGAGAGCGACGGGTCGTTCCTCGTCTACCGCCCCGAGGTCGCGGTCGTCACCAACGTCCAACCCGACCACCTCGACTTCTACGGCACGTTCGAGGCCGTCCAGGAGGCGTACGCAGAGTTCGTCGCCTCACTGCGTCCCGGCGGCCTCCTCGTCGCGTGTGCCGACGACGCGGGCTCGGCCCGGCTGGCGGCCCGCGCCGCATCGTCGGGCACCCGGGTGCTCACCTATGGCTTCACCCCGGCCGCGGACCTCCGGCTGTCCGACCACCGCCCCGACGCCGAGGGCATCGGCACGACGACGACGCTGCACCTGCCCGGTGGGGGAGAGGAGACACTCCGACTTCGCACGCCCGGGGCGCACAACGCCCTCAACGCGGCCGCGGCCCTGCTCGCCGCCACCGAGGGCTTCGCTGCCGACCGAGCGCTCGTCCTCGAGGGGCTCGCCGTCTTCGACGGTGCTCGCCGCAGGTTCGAGGTCCGCGGAGAGGTCCGCGGGGTCACGGTCGTCGACGACTACGCCCACAACCCCGGCAAGGTCGCGGCCGTCGTCTCGACCGCCGCCGAGATCGCCGCACGCCGCGGCGGCCGCCTCCACGTCGCGTTCCAGCCCCACCTCTACTCGCGCACGCGCGACTTCGCCGAGGGCTTCGCCGCCGGCCTGGCTCCGGCCGACACGGTCGCCCTGCTCGACGTCTACGGTGCACGCGAGCAGCCGATGGAAGGCGTGACCAGCGAGCTCGTCGCCAGCCCCTTGCGTGGGCTGCCCGGGCAGCGGACGGTGAGGGTCGGGGGCACCTTCGAGGACGTCGCGTCAGCCATCGCGGCGCAGGCCGCGGCCGGCGACCTCGTCCTCACCGTCGGCGCGGGTGACGTCACCGAGCTCGCAGCCCAGGTGCTCTCGGCGCTGGGGAAGGGGTGAACGGCGTGAGTGCCCCGACGCGCCATCCGCAGGCCGACCCGAGGTTCCGCGAACGCGCCCTCCAGCGCCGTCGCCGGCCATGGCTGCGGGTGCTGTGGACCTTCGTCGCGGTGGCCGTCGTGGCGGGCCTTGCCTGGGTCGTCCTCTTCAGCCCCGTCCTCGCGGTGCGGTCGGTGGAGGTCACCGGGGTCTCCGGGGCCGACCGGGCGGCCGTGACCGACCTCGTCCGCGTTCCCTCGGGCACGCCTCTGGCTCGAGTCGACGTCGAGGCCGTCGAGCAGCGGGTGCGCACCCGCAGTACGGTCGCCGAGGTCTCCGTCGAGCGTGGTTGGCCCTCGACCCTGCGGGTGCGGACCGTGTCCCGCGCGCCTGCGCTCGTGCTCCGCAACCCTCAGGGTCAACTCGAGGTTGTGGATGCGACGGGCATCTCGTACGAGACGGTGCGGACCCCGCCGCCCGGGGTGCCTCTCGTCCGTGCGGCATCCTCGAAGGGCACGACCAAGGAGGCGCTCGAGGCTGCGCTCTCGATGGTGCAGGTCCTGCCCCCGGACCTCGGGCGCCAGGTGTCCGCGATCGAGGTGAGCACGGCCAACCTCGTGTCCTTCACCCTCGGCGGCACCGAGGTCGTGTGGGGCGGCGCCGACGACGCGCCCCGCAAGCTCGCGATCCTGCGTGCCCTGCTCCCGACGAAGCCCGAGGTCATCGACGTGAGCGCCCCGGACACGCCCGTCACCCGAGGCGGTCCGTCTCCGTCCGCGTCGCCGTCGCGTTGACGCGACGCCACGTGACTCCTGTGGCTGGTGGGGGTGGTGTGACCGTCGTGACGGGGGTGGGCAAGAATGGTTCGGACACGGTCGCGACACGCCCGCGCGCTCGTTGCATGACGCCCCCTCGCCGCCTAGCGTCGCTTCATCGGGTCGTGACCAAACCGTGACTCTTGACCTCACGTCGAGGCTTCGTCGCAGGTGGGCGGGTCGACACCATCGAACGACAGCACGAACTCAGCACTCTCAGGGAAGGCCCACACCGTGGCAACACCACAGAACTACTTGGCCGTCATCAAGGTCGTCGGCATCGGTGGAGGTGGTGTCAACGCCATCAACCGCATGATCGAGGTCGGGCTCAAGGGTGTCGAGTTCATCGCGATCAACACCGACGCCCAGGCACTGCTCATGAGCGACGCCGACGTCAAGCTCGACGTCGGCCGCGAGCTGACCCGCGGTCTCGGCGCCGGCGCTGACCCCGAGGTCGGCAAGAAAGCTGCCGAGGACCACGCGGAGGAGATCGAGGAGGTGCTCAAGGGCGCCGACATGGTCTTCGTCACCGCGGGTGAAGGTGGCGGCACCGGCACCGGTGGCGCCCCCGTCGTCGCGCGCATCGCCAAGGGCCTCGGCGCCCTGACGATCGGTGTCGTCACGCGTCCCTTCACCTTCGAGGGCCGCCGCCGCGCCAACCAGGCCGAGTCCGGCATCGGCAACCTCCGCGAGGAGGTCGACACCCTCATCGTCATCCCCAACGACCGGCTGCTGTCGATCAGCGACCGCGCGGTCTCGATGCTCGACGCGTTCCGCAGCGCCGACCAGGTCCTGCTCTCGGGTGTCCAGGGCATCACCGACCTCATCACGACGCCCGGCCTCATCAACCTCGACTTCGCCGACGTCAAGTCCGTCATGCAGGGCGCCGGCTCGGCGCTCATGGGCATCGGCTCGGCCCGCGGCGAGGACCGCGCGGTCCAGGCCGCCGAGCTGGCGATCTCGAGCCCGCTCCTCGAGGCGAGCATCGACGGCGCCCACGGGGTGCTGCTCTCGATCCAGGGCGGCAGCGACCTCGGCCTCTTCGAGATCAACGAGGCCGCCCGCCTCGTTCAGGAGGCCGCGCACCCAGAGGCCAACATCATCTTCGGTGCGGTCATCGACGACGCCCTCGGCGACGAGGTGCGGGTCACGGTCATCGCGGCCGGGTTCGACGGGGGCACCCCGGCCAAGCGCCCCGACGAGCGCGGCATCGGGAGCATCCAGGGTCCGAGCAAGGCACAGCAGGCCGCGGCCCAGGCCCCGCAGTCTCAGCCGGCCGCGCCCGCGGCCCCGCGCCCGGCGGTCTCGCCGAACGGTCACGGCGGCGAGCC